>NZ_JAPFBM010000005.1:0-373347 GCF_026153195.1 Aurantimonas litoralis
GCTCTTCAAGCCAGACGAATGCGCCAACTATTTCGCCGCTGCCGGCTATGAACCGGAATAGGCCGGATCTGCTCTAGCTTCGAGCTCGGGAAGACGACGGGGGGGGGGCGATGCTGGTTTCCGGAGTAGCGCTGTATCTTCTCGTGGCCGCAGGCGTGCTGGCTATGGCTGCCAAATACGCCTTTGGACCAGCCCCGGCGGTTCATCACGACAAGGCGCTCAAAGCAGAAGGGATGGAGTCTACGGTTGCGATGCAGATCGTGCTGCGCGCCGTCTACGTCCCCATGGCGGCAGCCTGCGCGGCCTTAACCGTCGTCGTTGTGCTCGCCCTCGGTCCGATCTGGGATGGCGAGCTCTGGGCCTGCGTCACAGCGACTGTGGCGGCTTTGGTGCTCGGCGTGCCGACTTCAGCGTCCTCGTGGTGGTTTGAAAAGCGCACCGGCGTGCGCGGCCCATATCGTCAGGCGATGGCGCTGACGGCGCTTAACGTCGTGGCCTTCTTGCTCGCAGGCTCGTCAGCAAGCGCCTGACGCATGTAGCTCGGTCGTGTCTTTCCACGCCTTCGGCGGTGATGTGCCGCGATTGTGCCGATCCGCTATCGGCGCGAGCAGGATCTCATCAATCGACGTCGCGGACGTCTGGCTGGCAGGGATTCCCGGCGATGATCAGCTGAGAGAGTGCTGCTCTGCAATGGCAGCTCCTATACCGCCCTCAGCCGGTAAATTTATCAGACTCAGCTAGCAACAGCCGATAACTGCCTGTAGGGTAATGGTTTGGAGTGGTTTCTGAACGCTGCGTAAGTGGGATGCTACAATGTCATCTACCCAGAGCCCGGTTGCAGTTGATCGTGACGTGGACAGATCGTTATTGAGGCTAGCTGCCGCCCTCGCGACAGTAACATTTCTGATGCCTTCGATTGTTGCCGTAGCATTTCAAATATTTGTAATACTAAGACTGGAGGATCCGGGTCCTGTAAGCCTTGCGCTAGCCGGAGTTGCATCGATAGAGAGCGGTTCTTTTAGCTTTATTACGCAATACTGGGCTGCGTTGCCCGCACTTATTGCAGGAGCCATCGCGGCGACTTCCTACGGCGGTAAAAGTGCGCCGGGAATTGTGATTCTTGTAACAACTCTCTCAATTCTAATT
Organism: Aurantimonas litoralis; assembly: GCF_026153195.1. Classification (NCBI taxonomy): domain Bacteria; kingdom Pseudomonadati; phylum Pseudomonadota; class Alphaproteobacteria; order Hyphomicrobiales; family Aurantimonadaceae; genus Aurantimonas; species Aurantimonas litoralis. The sequence continues at coordinate 1,147 of NZ_JAPFBM010000005.1, forward strand.
TCATCCTACGAACTAGATTTCTTGATGGGGCTAAAGCCGCATGAGGTAAGGGGCTTCGCGGCGCTCTTATCTGGGTCAATGACGGAAAATATCCGTAACATCGATTCGCTTATAGCCATGCTAGCGACCGTGAAGGCGATTTCGGTTGGCTTTCTCGCTGCGGCAGCCGGGGCCTACTTAGTCCAAAAGAAATCGTGACAGAGGTGCGAAAAATGACAAATATCGCCAAAGCCGGGTTGTTTGGCTTCGTATGCTCGTTGTTTGTTGTTGTGCCATGGCATGGGGGAGCGACGGAACTCCATTTCATTCCAGAGTGGACTGAAGACGCAGCCGGAATTCTATCAGAATTATCACCGGAGCTTAAGCCAGAAGCCGCTTTGATGAATGAGGGCGGCAAGATAGAGTTTCGCGCAGACAACCGCTTGTGGCGCGCTCAGATACGCACCGTGGAGGAAACGCTCACAAATTTGGAATTCCGCTTGCTGAAGCCTGATGGCGTTGCTGCTATATCGCCATCAATACCCTTAGCTCTGCCTCGTCGACCTAATGATGCGACGACATATCCAGTGAATTTGCATCTACTGGGCGAACCGCAAAAGGCGGCAGTCGATGCCTACTACGCGGACATGAGTGCTCTGCAATACGAAGCTGACTGGGTAAAGGCATTCGTGCTTTCGGACGGCGTTATCTCGTATCTGCAGGGCGACGCAAGAGAAAGCGACATCCCGTTGACGCCACCTCTAGGACGCGCACTTGCTGTCTATGCAGATTCAGTATCTTGGCTGGTCGACAACACGGAGTGGTTTGGCCTACCTGCTCGTGCCCCATCAAGGCTCGCTCTACTCACGCGATTTCGTCTTTCCCGCGATGAGCGTCTTTCGGAAATTTCGGAACGAATACTGAGTTCGGATGGCAGACTTCGTGGCGCCAGGTATCTGCTGCCTCGTCGAGTATGGCGGCTTTCCGTAAAGAAAACACCTTTTTGTAATGAGAGATTTCCTGCTGCGCATAATTTGTATAAGGAACTGTCGGGCCTACCGGACACGGAGTATGATGAATTCAGGAAAAAATCTCGACTTACACGATCGGTTGTATTGGACGAGATGGTAAGGTGCTTTCGGCAGCTGATGACCGTAGATGGGCCCGCTCGTCGTTTCTTTTTGCCAGAAGTGATTGATGAGCAGTTTGGAGGAATGAGGCCAAAAATGCTTCGTGACTATCTGGAACGCCAGACGTCTCTTAGGCTGCATGAGATAGATCCATATGCGTATGAAGAAATTGCCAGATTGGAAAACGCTGCAGGATGTCAAAAGGTAGAAGCCGGTATCACCAGGAATCTATGCGATAGCCTAGTTTTTCTAAACGAAATCGAAAGCTATATGGTTCGCTAATCCATTCGCTAGAGGAGCAAGGAGTTGGTCGCCATGAGAATGAAGAACTGGAGGCTGATCTTTGCGATCGGCATCGTAGTTTTAACTAGTGCGCCGAGTGCGGCTCATCCTGGACCCACCGATAGTCGTGGATGTCATTTCAACGAGCAGCACGGCTACCACTGTCACTAAGCACGTCCTCCAATCAATGAATGGTCCTCCCGTTGCCAGATCCGCTCTACCCCTTCGACGTAGACCGACCATCGGCCGGATGCAGGAGCGCCCTAATCCGGCGGTAGCCATAGCGGTCGTATTGGGCGGCGGGCGCGATGGTATCGGTGGTCAGCGCCGCTTCGTCGTCTGGGCCGGTCGGCACCTTGTGCTGCGTCGTGCGATGTGGCCCAGAGCAAGCCAGGCAAAGCGTTCGGATTAGCTTCAAACGGCCGAACTCCTGGCGCCAGCGATCATACGGAAACTGCGTCATGCCGGTCGCACGCACCGCCTCAGAAACCGACCGGTCCTGCGCAACCAGGTCATCAACGTGCCGGAACTTCGCGAAGATCTCTCCAGGCTTGTTTCTTCTTTGGCATTCTCTGGTCCGCCAATGGCTCAAAGACCACACCTCAGGGACGATGACACGTGGGGCAGACCAGCTGACGGTCTCATGAAGCAGGTCGTGTCGAACAAGCCATGTCGATTTCGGTCGAAAGGTTGCGGGAGCATCTGTAGGAGCGTGCGATCGGGCTTGCGCAGAGGAAAAAATCTAAAGGTTCGAGCGCCATGGTTTGCTATGTTCGGTCCATACTCTGGCGCGAGATCTGCGCCTGGATCCGATCATCTGCGCCTCCTGCCGTCCCTGACCCCTGCCGCTTCGAAAAGCGCTGAAGCGCCTGTGCATGCGTCTGTCACTACGGCAGGCCTCGCATTGCAACAGCGCGAATTTCGTCACGTTTCAGTAATCATTCGGCCGCGCGTGTTACGTTGAGCGGCGCAGCATTTGACGCAGCTGAACTCTATTTCGCCGGAACTGACTTCCATGTCCCGCCGCCTTCGGCGGGCGTAAGGTCTTGTAGAATAGGAATGGCCACCGAAATATTACAAAGATTCAGTTGTCCTGCCGCTGCACCGTCAAAGTCACGCCGCCCCTGTTATTTTCATAAGCGTTCCAGGCGTCATTGGCGAAGCAAAAAAGATACCCTGACCGCGCGGGTTCAAACTCGGCGCTTTGGCCGATTGCAAACGTTTCACTGTTGATACGGTTACCTCGGCTATCAACGAAGCCGTTGGCCACAACGCCCACTAACGAGAACCACGGAAGCGCTTCCTCACGGCGTGTGAACCAGAAATCGGCGCGATCATTTCCTGTAGCGGCCTGAAAAAGTGTCTCCACCTTCCCCCAGGCCGAAGCGGCGAGGTGAGCAACCTCGGCGATGTGAAACTGGCCGTCCGCAGTGCCCTCTGGTCCGCATTTGATGGGGCCGTCCATCCATTGTCCTACGGCAGTTAGCTCGTAGCGAACACCTGCTCTGAGATACAGGCCGGTAGCGTTCCATATTTGGCGAGCGTAAATCTCAACCACTCGGGCGTCGGCTGTCTCGACCGAGTCGGTCGGCCAGTAGGGGGGCTGATCGAGAGGCGGATCATTTTGACGCGTGAGAGCGGACTCGTGGAGCCTACCGGCATCCACGCTTTCCCGGTGAATGAAGGGGGCGCTTCGAGGTTGACTCTTCAGCTTCTCAAACACGCCTGTCCAGGAATTGTGGAGGATGCAGCTTGAGTTCGGAGTGATGTGCTTCAGCGCATTCTCGCGGAAGCTGAGGCCGGAGGTCTGCGCCTGCTTGATCATCCATAGCAGCGGTCCGTCGGACAAGCCCGTCTGCCCGTAGCCGCCACCGACGTTCGAGTGGACTCCGGGAAACCACACCTCTTTAGCATCTGGATGGCTCTCGGCGTTCGACCAAAGCGTCGGGCCGAAACTCTCCCGTAGTTCGTCGATTGCCACAGCATGCCGAGCACGCCTCACCTGAGCGCTAAGTTCTGTGTCATGGAAATCATGTTCGCGCAGATCGTCCACGAGGTTGAGCAGCGCCAAGTGATCCGGAATTCCCAGCGCACCGACAGTGTCCCATACGCCAAGGAACTCGATCTCGATTCGAGCGCCGTCCATTCGGATCGGCCGCTGCGCCCGCACCGGCGTTTTCTTGTGCCGGTAGCAATCGAAAACAGCTTCTACGGATGCCCAGGCTGTTTCATCATCTGAGCCGACAAGGTCAAGCAACCCGCACCGGGTTATCATTCCTGCGAGGCTGCGCACGGTATATGCACCGCGGCTAAAGCCGAGAAGAAACAATTTGTCACCAGCTTCGTATTGGGTGCTAACCCACTTGTAAGCGCTCATAATATTGCGGTCGAGACCCTTGCCAGTGCCACCCTCCAGCAGCCGGTTGATCCGCCCGCCGTCCGTCCCAACACCTGGGTGATAGTATCTGTTCTGCGTGACCCCGACAGCATCGCATTCGCTCAGGGCGTTATACATCCTGACGACGTTGGTGGGCGATGGAACACCGCCGTCCGTGTCATTCGGCGTGTTCCAGGTTCCGTCACAGAAAACCGCCATGTTAGCCATTGAGGTTCCTATGCTATCTGAGATTTACGTTTCCGTCCGTTAGTTCCGTGCGCCGCTTCTCGGAGTTCGGCGACATCGTCATCTGTCAAGGTCTCGGTAGAGGGCTGTCGGAAGAACGATTTGTATTCGTTCAATGCTCGGAGCGTAGACGGGCCGAGCCACCCATCTATCAGACCTGGATCTAGAGACAGATAGGTTAGGAGAATCTGTGCTTCCCGAACCTTCATATCTGGCATCGGGCCAGCCGTGAATTTCAGATAAGCGCCTCTAAGACGGTCATCATACTTATTAATGTGGTATTTCGGGCCGTTATAACCTCGAGCGAAGGATGTCCAGTCCCCGACCCGGAGAGGGCGGTCCAGATTATTGTGCTTCACGAAATTCACCAGCCCGGTGAGTTGAGCGTCTTCGGAGGCGCACATCTCCCGAACCATAGTCTCTTCGTCGGCAAATCCCGCGACCTTCGCATTGAATCCCATCACCTGACCGAGACCCCACGAAGTGCTCCAAATCGCTGCTGCCCGATCCAGTCCCGCAGCTCGTTCGAAGCGAAGATGTTGGTGTGATCCAGCCCTACCGTAACCTCCGGCGTCTTTGCTGCTAATATCTGGATAAGAATGGGTATGTTTACCACCGGTGCGCTGGTGGAACTTGTGACGTTCAAAGAGAATTACGGGCCGCCTATCGTCAAGGAAGCCGCACCGTTTAGCTTCAACCTCCATGACAGCCCATAGTTTTGCGGCATCGATACCGAGCGTCTCAGCAGCCTCGGTAAACCGGTTCTGTGACAGTGCACGACCGTGGGAGATCGAATTGTCTGACATACCCGAACCTTACCCGAAAGGAATGTAAAGGTTACCTTCGGATGCAAGGATTTAGATGTCAATGAAGTTCGCGAGAAGCGCGTCGAGAATAGATCGCCGCCAGCGGCATCATCGAGAGCTTCATTGCCGTGCCGGCAGTGTGCCAGCGAAGCGAATTATGTTCTGCAGATCAGTCCTGCGCTTAGCAAAAACAGAGAGTTCCGCGTGTTGGCGTGCGTGCCGTAGGAAGTTTCGGAGGGCAGCGCTCTATCCAGCTGAGCTACGGGTGCCCGGGTCGCGGGCGGGATCCGGCGAACGGATCGGCATGACCGAAATCTCCCTAACCGATCCGGGGGCGCACGGCAAGAAGCGATGGCGTGCTGGTGGAGGCTGAACGCCGCCCGGGAACGAACTTCGGCTGATCAAGCGATCCGGACAGCGCCGCGCGTCGCCGTCATCCCCTCCCGCCTGCCGGATGCGTCGTGCACCTGCCGGTTGCTGCGGTGCCGCGGCGATGGCTGCAGCGTGCCGGGCCCCTATTGTCCGCGGGGCTTGGCGCGGGCGGTGGGGTGTGCGTTGGCCGGGTCTTCCGGCCAGGCGTGGCGGGGATAGCGGCCGCGCAGGTCGGCGCGCACGTCGGACCAGGAGCCGGCCCAGAAGCCCGGCAGGTCGCGGGTGATCTGGATCGGGCGATGGGCTGGCGACAGAAGCTCGACGGTCAGCTTCAGGCGACCATCGGCGATGGTGGGATGCTGCGACAGGCCGAAGAGCTCCTGCACCCGGATCGCCAGCACCGGCTGGTCGGCCTCGTAGCGGATCGGCACGCGCGAGCCGGTCGGCGCCTCGTAATGGGAGGGCGCCAGCGCTTCCAGCCGGTTGGCCGCCGCGGGCGGGACGAGGCCGCGCAGCGCCTCGGAGATCTGCCCGGGCGTGATCTGCGCCAGCCCGGTGACGCCCGGCAGATAGGGCATCAGCCAGTCATCGAGGCCGGCGAGCAGCGCCGCGTCGGAAAGCTCCGGCCAGGGCGGGCCATAGGCGGCGGCGAGGAAGCGCAGGCGGCGCAGCAGCCGCTCATTGTCCTTGCCGAGCGGCAGGGCGGCGAAGCCGAGACGGCGCAGGCCATCGGCCAGCGCGCGAATCGTCGCCTCGCCTGTCGGGGTCGGCAGCGGCGCTTCGGACAGGGTGGCGCGGCCGAGCCGGCGCACCCGGCGGGCGCGCACCTGCCGGGACGCGGTGTCGAAGGTGACGACGTCCTCGCTGACGCCGCGGTCGGCAACGAGCCGGTCCGTCGCCTCGGACGACAGGCGCGCGGCCGAGAGAATGCGCCCGGCCCGGGCCTGGCCCTGGAGCTCGGCGATGACGAGGAAGCGTTCGCGGGCAAGGCTCGAGGCCGCATCCACGACGCCGCCGCGGCCATTGGCCAGGACGAAATGGCCGTGCGCCCCGCGGGCGATGGCGATGCGATCGGGATAGGCGAGGGCCAGCAATTCGCCGGGCTCGGTCGCCGGTTCCGTTGAGCGCGGCGGCGCGGTCGCCCTGGCATCGCTGGCGATCCGGCCGGCAAGACCAGCAGCGGCCCTGGCGCGCGGCGAGCGGTCGCCGGCCAAGCGGCGCAGGCGTTCGCCGAGATCGATGTCGGTGCCGCCGAGGCCGCGTTCGGTCAGGAGCACCGCCAGCAACGCCGCGTCGCGCCGGGCCGTATCGCCGGCCGCCACCACCATATGGGCCAGCCGCGGCGGAAGCGGCAGGCCGCGCATGGCTTCGCCCGTCGGTGTCAGCCGGCCGTCGGTGTCGAGCGCGCCGAGCTCGGTCAGGAGCGCGCGCGCCTCAGCGACGGCGGGGCCGGGCGGCGGATTGAGAAAGGCGAGGTCGGCCGGCTCGGCAACGCCCCAGGCGGCGCAGTCGAGGACGAGACCGGAGAGGTCCGTGGCGAGGATTTCCGGTCGGTCGAAGGGCGCGAGCGCCGCCGTCTGCTCCTCTCGCCACAGCCGGATCGCGGTGCCCGGCGCAGTGCGTCCGGCGCGGCCGGCGCGCTGGTCGGCCGCGGCCCTGGAGATGCGTACGGTTTCCAGTCGCGACAGGCCCGTCGCCGGCTCGAAGACCGGCTGGCGGCGCAGCCCGGCATCGACGATCACCGACACGCCGTCGATGGTCAGCGAGGTCTCGGCGATGGAGGTGGCGAGCACCACCTTGCGGCGTCCCTCGGGGGCGGGGCGCACGGCACGGTCCTGGGCGGCGCCCTCCATGGCGCCGTAGAGCGGCGCGACATCGACCGTTTCGGCCACCAGCGGCCGCAGGCGCTCGGCGACCCGCTCGATCTCGCGCTGGCCGGGCAGGAAGACCAGCAGGCTGCCGCTTTCCTCGGTGAGCGCGGCGCGGATCGCGGCGACGACGGCATCTTCCACCGTCTCGGTCCCCGGCCGGTCGCAATAGCGCAGGGTCACCGGGAAGGCGCGGCCATGGCTTTCGACGACGGCGACCGGGTCGCCTGCCGCATCGCCCAGAAGCGTCGCAACGCGGGCGCCGTCCAGCGTTGCCGACATGACGAGGATCTTCAGATCCTCGCGCAGCGCCGAGGCGACGTCGATGGCGAGCGCCAGGCCGAAATCGCCGTCCAGCGAGCGCTCATGGAACTCGTCGAAGAGGACGGCGGAGACGCCTGTCAGCTCCGGGTCGGACAGGATCATGCGGGTGAAGACGCCTTCGGTGACGACCTCGATGCGGGTCCTGCGCGAGACTTTGGTATCGAGCCGCATGCGCCAGCCGACCGTGTCGCCGACCGCCTCGCCGAGAAGGTCGGCCATGCGCCGGGCGGCGGCGCGGGCGGCAAGGCGTCGGGGCTCGACGAGGATGATCTTGCCGTCGCCCAGCCATGGCTCAGCCAGGAAGGCGAGCGGCACCAGCGTCGTCTTGCCCGCGCCGGGCGGCGCGACGAGGACGGCGCGGCCGCGTGCCGCCATCGCCGCCGACAATTCGCCGAGAACGTCCTTGACCGGCAGATCGGGCAGAGGCGCGGGCGTCACAAGGTGGCTCCCGCGCCGAGATCGACGATCGGCCCGCCGGCGGCCTCGGCGTCGGCCCGGTCATGGGTGACGAGCAAGGCCGGGATCTGCCGCTCGGCGACGAGGTCGAAGACCAGCTGCCGCACGGTCTGGCGCAGATCCGTGTCGAGCCGCGAAAAGGGCTCGTCGAGAAGCAGTGCCTCGGGGTCGGCCAGCAGTGTGCGGGCAAGGGCCACCCGAGCGGCCTGGCCACCCGAGAGCGTCGCCGGATCGCGGTCGAGATGGCCCGGCAGGCCGACGCGCTCCAGCATCGCCTCGGCCGCGGCGCGGCGACGGCTGCGGCCCTTCACCCGGGCGGACAGGCCGAAGAGCAGATTGCCACCGACCGACATGTGCGGATAGAGCAACGCGTCCTGGAACAGCAGGCCCACCCGGCGTCGCTCCGGCGGCAGGCCGGTCAGGTCGCGGCCGTTGAGAAGCGCCCGCCCCGTCGCGGTGAAGGCCGGATCGAGGAAGCCGGCAATCAGCGCGAACAGCGTCGACTTGCCCGAGCCGGACGGTCCCATGACGCTGAGCGTCTGGCCCGGCGGCACCAGCCGGTCGAGGGTCAGAAGCCGGCGGGTTCCAAGGCTGATCTCGACCGCGTCGAGGCGCAATCCTTCGTCTGGGGTCATGGCGCCCTCATGCCGCGACGGCCGCGCGCAAGCAAGACCGGCACGAGGCTGGCGGCGGCGAAGGCGAGGAAGGGCAGCGCGGTCTGCAGGAGAGCATAGGCGCCAATAACCCGCCTATTGCCGCCGGCGGCCAGCGCCACCGCCTCGGTCGTGATCGTCGGCAGGCGGCCGGCGCCGATCAGCACGGTCGGCAGATACTGGCCGATCGAGACGGCAAATCCGATGGCCAGCGCGGTCAGGATCGGCGCCGTCAGCATCGGCAGGCGGACGCGGAAGAAGATCGCCCGGCGTGACCGGCCGAGCCCGGCCGCGACCCGTTCGTAGCGCGGATCGAGGGCAAACCAGGGGTCGGCCAGCGCCAGCGCCGCATAGGGCGCGACGAAGATCAGATGGGCGGCGACCAGCAACGGCACCGACGGCGTCAGGCCGGCCACGAGGATCAGCACCTGCAGGCCGAAGACGAAGGCGATCTGGGGGACGATCAGCGGCAGGTAGATCAGGCCGGCAATGGCCGAGGGCAGGCGGATCTCGCCAGCACGCGCGGCGGGGAACCGCCGGCGACGGGCTTCCAGGAGTGTGACGACGAGGCCGAGGGCGATGGTCGCAGCGGCCAGCGCGACGACGAAGCTCGTCCACAGAGGCTCGCTGGCGGCGTCGACGGCGCGGCGCCAGCTCTGCAAATTGAGGGTCGGCGGCAGGAGGTCGGGAAAGCCCCAGAAGCCGGAGACCGACCACAGGAGAAGGAGCGCAAGCCCGACGAACACCGCAAGAGCGGCGAGCGGCACCGGCAGGGCGGCGAGGGCGCGCAGGGGAGCGTCGGAGGCATGGCGCCGGCCCTTGGCCGCTTCCCGGCGGACGAGCCAGCCGCCGACCCGCTCGAGGCCGAGCCAGGCGAGGATGACGGCAAGCGTCACCACCAGCTGCACCAGCGCGCCGGCGGAAGCCTTAAAGCGCATGGCGAGATCGGGATCGTTCATCCAGCCGATCAGCCGGACGGCGAGCGGCGCCGGCGTCGAGGGCCCGAGGATCAGCGCCACGTCGACGACGGCCGAGGCGAAGGCCGCGACCGCGATGACCGGCAGCCGGATCTGGCGGTAGACCGATGGCCAGACGGTGAGGAGAAAGGCGGCCATCCGCCCATAGCCGAGCGAACGGCCGAGCCGCTGTCGGCGCTCGGGATCGGCCTGCGGCAGGGCCGCGAAAGCGACCAGCATGAGGAAGGGCATTTCCTTGGCGACGAGCGCCGCCATCATCGACAGGGCCAGCGGGTCGCCGACGATCAGGAGGTCCGGCGGACGCTCCAGGCCGAGCGGCACCGCGGCGAGGCGGAAGAGAAGGCCGGACGGCGCGATCAGGAACAGAATGCCGAAGGCGGCCGCCGCATGCGGCACGGCCAGAAGCGGCGCCAGCGCCTGCCGCACCACGACCATGCCCCGGCTGCCGGAAAAGGCGGCGAGGAACAGCGCGACGCCGACGACCGAGACGGCCGTGGTCAGGAGCCCGGCCGCAAAGCTGAGCCCGACGGAAACGCCGATGCCGGGCGCGGCCAGAACCGCCCGCAGCGGTGCGAGGGAAAAGGCGTCGCCGCCGAGCGCCGGCAGATAGCCGAAGGCCGGCAGCGCCACCCCGGCCAGCCCGACGGCGACGGGCGCGGCGAGGAGCAACGCCAGAAGCGCCGGCAGGATCGCAGTGAAACACATCCGGCAGGGGGGCACGTCGCCACTCATGGGATCAGGCTGCCGGACGCCGTCTGAGGCGGACCGGCCGTCCGGGCAGGGGCATCCGTGCGCGCCATCAGCCGCCGTAGCGGCGCTTCCACTCGTCCTCGATGCGGGTCATCCAGGAGGCGTGGGGTTCCGGCAGGACCGGACCGAGCTCGGACGGGGGCAGCGTGGCGACGCCCCGGTCGATGGCGGCGAAGGCCTCGCGATCGGCCGCATCCAGCCGGTCCATGGCGAGAACCGTCGGGTCGCCCCAATAGGCGGGGTCTTCCTTGCGCAATTGCGCTTCCGGCGAGATCAGGAAGTCGGCGACCACCATCGCCCCGGCCTTGGCCGAGGAATTGTACGGAATGGCGACGAAATGGGTGTTGCCCAGCGTGCCGCCGGGAAAGGTGAAGGAGCGCACCGTGTCCGGCAGTTCGCCGGCGGCGATGCCGGCCGAGGCCTCGGACGGGTTGAAGGCGAAGATGATGCCGAGTTCGCCGTCGCCCAGAAGCTGCTTCATGGCCGGGTAGTTCTGCGGATAGTCGCGGCCCTCACGCCAGAGCACCGGACGGATCGCGTCGAGCCAGGCCCACAAAGGCGCCGTCGTTTCCGCGAAATTCGCGTCGGTCGCGGCCTCCTGCAGGACGGACGCGTCGGGGGCCTGCTCGATCAGCACCTGCTTCAGGAAGCTCGAGCCGATGAAGTCCGGCGGCGCCGGATAGGAGAACTGGCCGGGATGGGCCTTGGCCCATTCCAGCAAGGCATCGGTGTCCTGCGGCATGTCGGCGATGGCGCCGCTGCGGGCGGTATCGGCGAAGAACACCATCTTGGCGCCGCCCCAGGGCGATTCCTGGCCTTTGGTCGGCACGGTGAAGTCGGTGGTCACGCTGGGATTGTCGGTATCGACGAATTCCCAGTTGGGCAGGGCGGTGGCGAAGCCCTCGGCCAGGAGGCCTTGCTTCTGCATGGAGACGAAGTTCTCGCCATTGATCCAGACGAGGTCGACCGACCCGCCCGTATCCTTGCCGGCCGCCTTTTCCGCAACGACGGCGGCCACGGCGTTGGCGGTGTCGTCGAGCTTGACGTGCTGCAGAGTGACGCCGAAGCGGTCCTTCACCGTGTCGGCGACCCAGCCGATGTAATCATTGATGTTCTGCGAGCCGCCCCAGGCGTTGAAATAGACGGTCTGCCCCTCGGCGGCGTCGAGGACCGCTGGCCAGTCGGACGGATCGGGATCGGCGGCGCGGACGGGCGCTGCCAGCAGCAGGGCCGTCGCCAGAGCAGCGACGCACTGTCTTGCGACGAGACGAGCATTTTTGCCGACACGCACCATCAATTGTTCGTCTCCGCTTCCCGGATCGCCTATGTGCATCGGCGAACGTGCTAGAAGCAACCGCATGTCGCGCGCCATCGGACAAGTTGATCATTCCGTGATCGCCGGGCGCGGGAATTCGAGTTTCGAAGAGGGCCTCTACCAATGGCGGACACCCCGCAGGACGACCGCAAGACGCTGGTTCTGACCGGCGCGTCGCGGGGCATCGGTCACGCGACCGTAAAGCGCTTCTCCCGCGAAGGCTGGCGGGTGATCACCTGCTCGCGTCAGGATTTCTCCGACGACTGCCCCTGGCCGGCCGGACCGGAGGATCACATCCGGGTCGATCTGTCGGACCAGGAGGATGTCGGCTTCGCCGTGTCGGAGATCCGGCGCCGGCTGGAGGCGAACGGCTCGGAGCTGCACGCGCTGGTCAACAACGCGGCGATCTCGCCCAAGGGCGAGGGCGGCTCGCGGATGGATTCGATCCGCACGCCCATGCATGCCTGGCGCGACGTGTTCCAGGTGAACTTCTTCGCCCCGATCATGCTGGCCCGCGGCCTGTTCAAGGAATTGTCCAAGGCGCGGGGCTCGATCGTCAACATCACCTCGATCGCCGGCGGACGGGTGCATCCCTTCGCCGGGACGGCCTATGCCACCTCGAAGGCGGCGCTGAACTCGCTGACCCGCGAGATGGCCCATGATTTCGGCCCGGCCGGCATCCGGGTCAACGCCATCGCGCCGGGCGAGATCGAGACAGCGATCCTGTCGCCGGGCACCGAGAAGATGATCGACGACATCCCGCTGCGCCGCCTCGGCCAGACCGCGGAGGTCGCCGACGTGATCTACTTCCTGTGTTCGGGGCAGGCGTCCTACGTCACCGGCTCCGAACTGCACATCAATGGCGGCCAGCACGTCTGAGGCCGGGGTTCAGCCCTTCGCGATCACGTCGAGCGCCTTGTCGAGATCGGCCTTGAGAAGCGCCGCCAGGAGCGCCGGAAAGCGTTGCTTCGGCACGAGGCCGGCCAGGGTCTCGGCATCCTCGCCGAGGCCGAGCTCTTCGGCAGCCTTGAGCGCGCGCTTGTCGGCAAAGGGATAGATCTCCTCCCAGGCGATCTGCGCCTCGCGGAAGAAGATGTCGACGCCGACATCGCCGATGCCCTTGAAGGCTTTCAGGAGCCTTCGCTCTTCGGCCGGGTCCTCTCCGGCCGCCGCGCGCAGCTTGCGCAGGTCGCCGTCATATTCAGCCAGGCAGTGGTCGGCCATGTCCTGCAGGAAGCGCGAGGTCTTCTCGTCGAAGCGCGCATAGCCGTTGCGGTTGAGGATGACGACGCGCTCCTTCCAGGTCGCGTCGGCCATGTGCTGCGCGGTGGTCAGCCCGGCATCCTTCAGGGCCTTGGCCGCGCGCAGCGCCTGTTCTGCGGAAATGCGCGCCGACGACAGGTTCGCGGCCACCAGCCACAGGAACAACCCCATCGGCTCGTTGCGGCCAAGGTCGACGCCCAGATCGTCGGCGAAGGTCGCGCCACCGCTGCGCTCCAGAAGGCGCGCGACCAGATCCTCTTTCGACCGGCTCATGTCACGCCCCCCGGCTGGGCGCGTTGTTGCGCGCGTCGAGCGCCGAGAACAGGAGCGCCATGCCCGACGTGATCAGCGAGATGCCGAGGAACAGGCCGACGGCCCAGACCGCGGTGCCCGGCAGGCCGAGGATCAGGAAGACCGCCAGCACGATATCGACGATGCCGGAGACCACCAGCAGCCAGAACCGGCCGGTCGACGGCTGGAAGGCGCGGGCGATGGAGAAGTTGAACACGCCGGACAACAGGAAATAGAAGCTGAGCATCCATGTCAGGGTGATCGAGCCGGCCACCGGATCGTAGATGATGACGGCGCCCAGCGCGACCGCGAGCAGCGACAGGAGGAGGCTCGACCAGAAACCCGGTGCGCCCTTCGCCCGGAACGCGCTGACGGCACCGACGATGCCGGCGAAGATCAGCAGCCAGCCGAACAGCAGGGTCGTCGCCAGCGTCGCCGCGAAGGGGGCGAGGATCGCCAGGACACCGACGACCACCATCAGGCCGCCCTGGAAGGCGTAGGATTTCCAGTGGTCGTGGAGATGGCGTTCCACCGTGCGCTGGAGATCCTGCGGACGCAGCGTCTGCGGATGGTCCGGGTCGATGCTCATGTCGCGTTCCCTTGCCGTCGCCTGTTCGAACCGGAATTCGCGCCGCCCGTCCCCGGTTCCAAGCCGCGGCACTCGCCGCGTTCGGCGCTCGGCGGAATGCGTCAGCCGCGGCGGCTGAGGCTGCGCGAGGTATCGAGCAGCTTGTCGACCAGCGATTCCAGCGAGGTGCGGGCGATGTCGTCGGACAGGCGGCCGTTCTCGTCGAAGCCGTTGGCCGCGTCGGCGACGCTGCATTGCTGGGTGAGCACCTCGGCGCCCAGCGCCCGCATCACCAGCCGCAGGGCTTCGAGGCCGCGCGCGCCGCCGAAGCGGCCGGGCGAAGCCGAGGCAAGGCCCACCACCAGCCCCTTGAAGGGCTGCACCGGCCGGCCCTGCACCTTGCGCACGCGGCTCGCCCAGTCGATGGCGTTCTTCAGCACCGCCGGGATCGAGTGATTGTATTCTGGGCTCACCAGAAGCAGCCCGTCCTGCACCGCGATGCGGTGGGCGAGCAGCACGGCGTTCTCGGGAATGCCGTTGTCCTGCTCGTGATCGCCGTCATAGAGCGGCAGCGGATAATCGGCGAGATCGAGCCGGGTCACCACCGCGTCGGACAGCGCCAGCATGCGCGTCGCCTCGGCGGCGAGCTTGCGATTGTGCGAAGCAAGCCGCAGCGAGCCCGGCAGGACGAGGATGTTGGCGCTCACGAAGCCGTCGCCGCATTCTCTGCGGGAGCCGTGTCCTGCGAGTAGATCCACACCCGGGCGGGCGGGATGTTGTTCCAGACCCGCGGCGAGGACGACACCGAGAACACGCCCGGAACCGGCCTGACGGGCGGGGTGAGCATGTAGGACAGCTCCGTCAGGTTTCCGCCGGGCACGAGCCGCGAGAGATAGTCGGTGAACAGCGCCTGGCGCTTTTCCTGCGAGAAGCTGACGATCGGTGTGGCCATCAGGATCGCGGCGAATTTCTCGTCCCGGCGGTCGCCAAGGGTCCGGTCGAGATCGAAGCCGTCGCCGTTGATGACGTTGACGCCCGGAAAGCGGCGCTGGAGCTGCCGGGCGAAATCGGAATCATACTCGATCGAGGTGATCCGCTCGGGGGCGACGCCATGCTCGAGCAGGGTGCGGGTGACGACGCCGAGGCCGGGTCCCAGTTCCAGGATCGGTCCGTCGAGATCGATCGTGGCGTGGCGGACCATCATGTTGCAGTAAGCCCGGCTGGACGGGGCGACCGCGCCCATCTTCACCGGATGGCGAACCCAGTTGGCGAAGAAGCGCGCCCAGTCGCCTTCGTAGCGTTCACCTGCCTGCGTCGTCTCGCCCCGTGCGCCGTTGCCCGCCATCTGCCGTCCTCTCCCGTGCTGCTGCCGCCGTCAGGCGGATCGATACACCAACACGCGGGCGGGCGGCAGGTTGCGCTTGATCCACGGGCTGGTGATCAGTTCGGCGCCGATCCGCTCGGGTTTCACCGGCATGGTCAGCGCGTAGGAAAACTGGATGAAGGGCGCGCCGCAGGCCATGCGCGCCAACGAACCGCCGATGACGGCCTCGCGCTTGGCGTCCGGCTTGGTGAACAGCGGCAGGCTGGAAACGACGGCTTCCAGGCGCTTTCCCTCCATCGCCCGGCTCACCGCGGCGCTGGGCGCGTAGGCATCGCCCTGGATGACCAGCGCGGCGGGAAAGCGGGCCCGCAGGAGGATGCAGAATTCGGGAGAATATTCGACGAGGACGAGGGCGGCTTCCGGCACGCCCCGGTCGACGAGGCACTGGGTGACGACGCCGGTGCCCGGACCCAGTTCCAGAACACGGGAATCAGCGTCGAAACCGGCGGGATCGGGCACATAGGCGGCCATCGCCCGGCCGAGCGTGCGCGAGGAGGGCGACACCGCCCCCATCACCAGCGGCCGCTGCAGCCATCCCCGGAAGAAGCGCGCCTCGTCGCTGACCTTCTTGCGCTTGCGCAACGGGTTGGTCTGACGCGGCTCCGGGGTTCCCAACACTCGTGTCCTCCAGTCCGGCCCGACGGCCGAGGTCCGGCAACACGTGATGCCGTGCCTGTGTAACGGCTTTACGACGCAGCCGTCGATGCGCTCTGCGTCTCACTAAACATGTCGCGGATCAATTTTCACTCAACCCCTCGAAGAACTCCTTCATCCGCGAGAAGAAGCCTGTGGACTGGGGAGAATTGTCGGAAGAGGAAATCTCCTCGAATTCCTCCAGGAGTTCGCGCTGACGGCGCGACAGGTTCTGCGGCGTCTCGACGGAGACCTGAATGAACAGGTCGCCGACCTGCGGCGAGCGCAGCACCGGCATGCCCTTGCCCTTCACCCGGAACTGCTTGCCGGTCTGGGTGCCCTCGGGCACCTTCACGCGGGTGGTGTTGCCGTCCAGCGTCGAGACGTCGAAATGGCCGCCCAGCGCGGCGGTCACCATGGACAGCGGCACCTGGCAGAACAGATCGGCGCCGTCGCGCTGCATGAATTCGTGCGGCTTCACCGACAGGAAGATGTAGAGATCGCCCGGCGGCCCGCCGCGCAGGCCGGCCTCGCCCTCGCCGGCAAGACGGATGCGGGTGCCGTCCTCGATGCCGGCCGGGATGTTGACCGACAGGTTGCGCTCTTCCGGAAGCCGGCCGTCGCCGCCGCACTTGCCGCAGGGATCGGCGATGACCTGGCCGCGACCCTGGCAGTTCGGGCAGGTGCGCTCGATGGAGAAGAAGCCCTGAGCGGCCCGGACGCGGCCGACACCGGCGCAGGTGGGGCAGGTCTTCGGGCTGGTGCCGGGCTTGGCGCCGCTGCCGGTGCATTCGTCGCACTGGATCGTCGTCGGCACGCCGATCTCGGCGGTCTTGCCGTCATAGGCCTCTTCGAGGCTGATCTCCATGTTGTAGCGCAGATCCGAACCGCGCTCGCGGCCGTTGCCGGGCTGGCGTCCGGCGCGGGCGCGCCCGCCCATCATCTCGCCGAAGATGTCGTCGAAGATGTCGGCCATGGAGGAGGAGAAATCGCCGCGGAAGCCGGCATTGCCGCCGCCGCCATTCTGGAAGGCGGCATGACCGAAGCGGTCGTAGGCGGCCCTCTTCTGCCCGTCCTTCAGGACCTCGTAGGCTTCACCGAGTTCCTTGAACTTCACCTCGGCGTCCGCGTTTCCGGGATTGCGGTCGGGGTGGTATTGCATCGCGAGCTTGCGAAACGCGGACTTCAGCCCCTTTTCGTCGACATCGCGGGGCACGCCGAGCATCTCGTAGTAATCGGCCTTCATTCAGGACTTCCATGGGTTCTGGACAGACGATTTGCGCGGCAGCAGGGGCTCTCGCCCGCCGCGCCCGCGACAACATGCCTTCGATGTAGGAACGGCTGGGGCGCGATACCATAGCGGCGTCCCGAAAGGAACCGCGGCTTCCTTTGCGGCTCAGGCCGAGGCCATGCGCGCGGGCTTGCCCTCGGGCCGGCGCGGACCGGCGATCCAGCCGCCGAACCGGCGCTCGACGAAGCGGTCGGAGAGCATCGCCACGGCGACCGTCGCGACCATCGGCAGGGTCCAGTAGACGTAGAAATCGATGATCCCGAGGGGCTCCAACACACGCTGCCAGATCACCGTCAGGAAGACGAACTCCATGACGGGATGCAGGAGATAGATGCCGAAGGAGACCCGCGTCACCGGCATCAGCGGCGCCAGCATGGCAGTGGAGTCCGGCCGGGCCGTCTCGGCCAGCGCCGTGGCGGTCAGCGCCAGCGCCAGGAGCAGGAGGGTCGGGTAGGGCGGCGCCTGCAGGATCATCGCCGCGACGGCGGCGACGCTGAGGACGATGCCGGGCCAGTGGGCGGTGATGGAGATCATCCGTCGCCCGACGACGACGGCGATCGCCGAGCCGGCGATGAAGTCCGCAAAGGCGCGGTAGGCGCCCATCGTGTCGGCGCCGGTCCAGTGGCCTGAGGGAAAGACGCCGCGCCAGGAGGCGTATTCCAGCCCGCCGACCCAGACGGCCAGCAGCGCGAACAATCCGGCAAGCCCCTTCCAGCGGAACGCCAGGAGGATGATTGGGAACAGCGCATAGGCGAAGAATTCCGCGCTGACCGACCAGGACGGATAGTTGAGCGCCAGCTCGTCCGTCGTGCCGAGGCCGTGGAGGGCGAGAAGGTGCAGCGGCAGGGCCGCGAGGTCGCGCGCCCAGGGATGGTGGGCCGAGCCGACGACCAGCGCCACCAGCGCGATGGCGGCGAAGAACATCGTGGTCAGGAAATGCAGCGGATAGAGCCGCGCAATGCGCCGGCGCATGAAATTGGCATAGTCGGCGACCGAGGCGATGCGCGTCGCGTAGCGGCTGGCGATCAGGAAGCCGGAGATCATGAAGAACATGTCGAGCAGCGGCAGCAGCCGGTGCAGGAATTGCGTACCGGCCTCCACGCCATAGGGCGCGAAGAACAGGAAGTGATAGGCCATGATCAACATCGCGGCGGTCAGACGCCAGCAATCGAAGACACGGAAGTGCATGGCTGCTCCTGTCGCGACCCGATCGGAACGGGCGGGCCTTGCGCCGCGCGCCCTGTCCGCCGTGCCCATAGGCGCGCGAGACACCGCAGCCTGCAAGCCAAGGATGAATTAACGGTAAACGCCGCGCATGTTGGGCCTGGCGCTGCTTGAAACGACAAAGCCCCGGCGCTTGGGCCGGGGCTTTGCAGGTCTTGGCGATCTGAGGGCAGGCCGATCCGGCCCGCCCGTTGCCTGTTGGATCAGGCCGACTTCTTCTGGTCCGCGTCGTCGTTGACTTCCTCGAAGTCCGCATCGACGACGTCGTCCTTGGCCGCTTCCGACGCATCGGCGCCGTCCTCGCCCTCGGGCTGTTCGGCCTGGGCAGCCTCGTACATGGCCTGGCCGAGCTTCATCGAGGCTTCGGCGAGCCGGTCGCTCTTGGCCTTGATGGCCTCGGCGTCGGCTTCCGGCTTCTCGACTTCGGCCTTCAGGTCCTCGATCGCCGCGCTGATCGCAGCGCGATCTTCCTCGGAGACCTTGTCGCCGTAATCCTCGAGCGACTTCTCGGCCGAATGCAGCAGGCTCTCGGCCTGGTTCTTCGCCTCGACGGCCGCGCGACGCTTCTTGTCGGCGTCGGCATTGGCCTCGGCGTCCTTGACCATCTGCTCGATATCGGCGTCGGACAGACCACCGGAAGCCTGGATGGTGATCCGCTGCTCCTTGTTGGTGCCCTTGTCCTTGGCCGACACGTTGACGATGCCGTTGGCGTCGATGTCGAAGGTGACCTCGATCTGCGGCACGCCGCGCGGTGCCGGCGGAATGCCCTCGAGGTTGAACCGGCCGAGCGACTTGTTGTCCTGCGCCATCTCGCGTTCGCCCTGGAAGACCTGGATGGTCACGGCGTTCTGCGAGTCCTCAGCGGTGGAGAACACCTGGCTCTTCTTGGTCGGGATCGTCGTGTTGCGATCGATCAGGCGGGTGAACACGCCACCCAGCGTCTCGATGCCGAGCGACAGCGGCGTCACGTCGAGCAGCAGCACGTCCTTGACGTCGCCCTGCAGCACGCCGGCCTGGATGGCGGCGCCCATTGCGACGACCTCATCCGGGTTGACGCCCTTGTGCGGCTCCTTGCCGAACAGGTTCTTCACCGCTTCCTGGACCTTCGGCATGCGGGTCATGCCGCCGACCAGAACGACCTCGTCGATGTCCGACGCGGTGACGCCGGCATCCTTGAGGGCCGCCTTGCACGGATCCATCGTGCGCTGCACGAGGTCGTCCACCAGGCTCTCGAACTTGGAGCGGGTCAGCTTCATGGTCAGGTGCTTGGGACCCGACGCATCGGCGGTGATGAACGGCAGGTTGATCTCGGTCTGCGAGGCCGAGGACAGCTCGATCTTGGCCTTTTCGGCGGCCTCCTTGAGGCGCTGCAGGGCGAGCTTGTCGTTCTTCAGGTCGATGCCCTGGTCCTTCTTGAACTCCGAGGCGAAGTAATCGACCAGACGCATGTCGAAGTCTTCGCCGCCGAGGAAGGTGTCGCCATTGGTGGACTTCACCTCGAAGACGCCGTCACCGATCTCCAGGACCGACACGTCGAAGGTGCCGCCGCCCAGATCGTAGACCGCGATGGTCTTGCCGTCGTTCTTGTCGAGGCCGTAGGCCAACGCCGCCGCGGTCGGCTCGTTGATGATGCGCAGGACGTCGAGACCGGCGATCTTGCCGGCGTCCTTGGTCGCCTGACGCTGGGCGTCGTTGAAGTAGGCCGGAACGGTGATGACCGCCTTCTCGACCTTCTCGCCGAGATAGGCCTCGGCGGTTTCCTTCATCTTCTGCAGGATCATCGCCGAGATCTGCGAGGGCGAATATTTCTCGCCGGCCGCCTCGACCCAGGCATCGCCATTGTCGGCATTGACGATCTTGTAGGGGACCATGCCCTTGTCTTTTTGCGTCGTCGGATCCTGGAAGGTCCGGCCGATCAGGCGCTTGATCGCAAACAGCGTGTCTTCGGGATTGGTCACCGCCTGGCGCTTGGCCGGCTGGCCGACGAGGCGCTCGCCGTCGTCGGTGAAGGCCACCATGGAGGGCGTGGTGCGCGCGCCCTCGGCATTCTCGATCACCTTGGCGTTCTTGCCGTCCATGACCGCGATGCAGGAATTGGTCGTGCCAAGGTCGATTCCGATTACCTTCGCCATGCATAGTCTCCTTGTTTAGCGAGCCGCCCGGGACCCTCGAAGAGGCATTCCGGATTGGGCAGCCCCTGGAAATTCTGGGATGAACCGCAGGGCCGAAACGACTGCGTCGCCGGCTTCGGCGGGGCTGGCGGGTATATATGAAGTGGCATTTGGGGGTGCAAGACGGATGGTCGCGCTTTCGTGAGTTCGCGTCCTGCGGGCCTTGCGGGCGGCTGAATCCGAAAATGGTTGGAACCGCAACGGACGGTCGGGACTTACCCCACCGAATATGCCGGCGCGCGGATGGTCCGCCTCCTGCCGGTCTGAAGGAGACAAGCCATGAACAGCATCATCTATCTCGTCGGCCTGGTCGTCGTCGTCGCCATCGTCCTGTCGCTGCTCGGCGTCCTGTAAGGACTCGACGCGGCGCGTCCGCCTCCTACGGCCCCAAGGGTCGCGGAAGGTCCTTGAACGCGCAGAACCGAGAAAGACAGCCGGCGGACAGGCCGCCGGCCAATACAAGGGCCGGTCAGCCCCCGAAGATGCTTCTGAACAGCGAGCGGTCGCTGGAGCGGCCCCGGGCCGGCCCCTCGACAGTCACCCCCGGCGGCGGTGCGCTGTCATAGACGCGGCCGCCCCCTTCGACCGGCAGACCCTGCGGCGGGATCGGCGCCTCGCCGTTCTGACGGTAATAGGGATCGGCCGATTCCCCCTCGTAGAACCCGCCATCCGAATAGCCGCTATCGGCCGTCAGCGGCGCCTGCGCCTCGCCGATCCGGTAGTCGCCGGGCAGCGGGATCGGGTCGAGCCCCTCATGGGCAGCCGTCATGAAATCGTGCCAGGCCTCGGCCGGCAGCGAGCCGCCGGTGACCTTGCGCATCTTGGCGCCGTTGTCGTTGCCCAGCCACACGCCGGTGGTGAGATTGGCCGTGTAGCCGACGAACCAGGCGTCCTTGAAGTCCTGGGTCGTGCCGGTCTTGCCGGCGGCCTGCCAGCCGTCGATCGCCGCCCGGCGCCCGGTGCCGGCCGACACGACGCGGGTCAGCATGGCATTCATCATGCCCACGATCTCCGGCGAGACGACCACCGGGGGCACCTCGGCGCCGCGTTCCCAGACCACCTTGCCCTGTTCTGTGACGACGCGGTTCACCAGATGCGGCGTCGCGCGGTAGCCGCCATTGGCCAGCGCCGTGAAGGCGCCGGTCAGTTCGACCAGCGACACTTCCGACGTGCCGAGCGCGATGGAGGCGTTGTCGACGAGGTCGGACTTGATGCCCATGCGATGCGCCGTCTCGATCACCGCGTCGGCACCGGCGCTGTCCACCAGCCGCGCCGCGACCGTGTTGAGCGACTGGCGCAGAGCGTCGGCGACGGTGACCGGACCGCGGAACTTGTTGTCGTAGTTCTGCGGCGACCAGTTGCCGATCCGCACCGGGGCGTCGTCGATGATCGATTCGGGCCGCCAGCCCTTTTCGAGAGCAGTCGCATAGACGAAGGGCTTGAAGGTCGAGCCCGGCTGGCGCTTGGCGTCGACCGCGCGGTTGAACTGGCTCTGGGCATAGTCGCGGCCGCCGACCAGGGCGCGGATCGCGCCGGTGCCGTCCACCGCCACGAGGGCGCCCTGGCTGACATTCTGCGAGGCACCGTCGACGGTCTTGCGCACGACCTCCTCGGCCTTCTTCTCGAGGGCGAGGTCGATGGTGGTCTCGACGATGACGTCCTGGTCGATGTCGCCGACCAGCTGCTTGATGTCGCGCATCACCAGATCGGCGGCGTAATGCTCGCCGCCCGTCCAGTAGCTCTTGGCATTGGTCGGCTTCTGCGCCTTGGCGTCGGCATATTCGGCCTGGCTGATGAAGCCCTCGTCGCGCATCGCCGCCAGCACCACCTCGGCCCGCGCCTTGGCGGCGGCCGGATCGTTGGCCGGCGACAGCCGCGACGGCGCCTTCAGGAGGCCCGCCAGCAGCGCCGCCTCGCCGAGATTCACCTCTTCGGCCGGCTTGTCGAAATAGCGCCGGGACGCTGCCTCGACGCCGGTCGAACCGGAGCCGAAATAGACCCGGTTCAGATACATCTCGAGGATCTGGTCCTTGGTGAATTTCTGCTCCAGCCACAAGGCCAGGATCGCTTCCTGGATCTTGCGGCGGATGGTCTGGTCGGGATTGAGGAAGACGTTCTTGGCGAGCTGCTGGGTCAGGGTCGAGCCGCCCTGCACGGTCTCGCCGGCCGCCATGTTCTGCATGAAGGCGCGGGTGATGCCGATCGGATCGACGCCCCAATGGTCGTAGAAGCGCCGGTCCTCGATGGCGATCACCGCCTGCGGGATATAGGGGCTCATCTCGTCCAGCGAGACTTCCTTGCCGCCGGTCAGGCCGCGATTGGCCATCAGCTCGCCGGCTACCGAGACGATCTTGACGTTGGGCGGCCGGTCCGGGATCGCCCAGGCTTCCTGCGGCAGCTTGACGGCCATGTAGCCGACCACGGCCGCCACCGTCAGCCCGCCGACGACGCCGAGCATCAGGAAAAGCCGAAAGACATGACCGAGGAAGCTGCGCCGGCGGCGTCCGCCGCCGCGGCCCGAGCCACCGCCGCCCTGCGTCTTGCCGCGGCCGCGCCGACTGGAGGCGGCAGGCTTGGCCGGCTTGCGGTCGTTGACGGGTTTCTTCGCGGTCTTGCGGCGCGGACCGCTGGAAGCGTTCGGAACGGCGCGATCGTCGGCGCTGATGCGGAAGTCGTCGTCGCCGAGTTCGGAACCGCCGAAGCTGGGTTCGATGCGCTCGTGCCGTCGTGCCGCCATTCGGACGTCTTTCCCTCACGAACCGGCAGGGCCGGTCCTGTTCGTTACGCGAAGGCCGCTGCGCGTCGCGCGCGGATCGGCCTCCAACCCCAAGTATCGCGCAGGAGACGTCGCCCGGCCGGATCGCCGAGCTGCGTCGGACCGGTCCATGCGCCAACCGACCGGGCCCCCAAGCCCCGTCGCAAACGTCTCCGCAGATCCGCGATGCAGCTTAAATGCGGCGAATTAACGGGGCATTAAGCAATGCGGCGGCGGCCGGAGCGCCGCGAACACCCGCCTGTCAGCCGCCTCGCGCCGCCACGAGACGCCATTGATGCGACCGGAGCGCTGCGCCATGTCCCGCACCGAAGCGGGGACGCCAGGCGCCCCGACCCGGAGACTTGCGAGAAGGAAGACGCCATGAACATCGACCTGTCGGGCAAGCGCGCCGTCGTCACCGGTTCGACCGGCGGGATCGGTCTGGCCGCCGCCATCGGCCTTGCCCGTGCCGGCGCCAGCGTGGTTGTGAACGGGCGCGGCGAGGACCGGGTGGAGACCGCCGTGCGCAAGGTGGTCGACGCCGTGCCGCGCGCCGACGTCTCGGGCGCCGCCGCCGACCTGATGACCGCCGACGGCTGCAAGGCGCTGGTCCGCGCCGTGCCCGACCCCGACATCGTCGTCAACAATGTCGGGATCTTCGGGCCGAAGCCATTCTTCGAGATCGGGGACGATGTCTGGGAGGATTTCTTTCAGCTCAACGTCATGTCCGGCGTGCGCCTGTCGCGGGCTTGGATGCCGGCCATGATGGAGCGCGGCTGGGGGCGCGTGGTGTTCCTGTCGTCGGAATCGGCGCTGAACATTCCCGCCGACATGATCCATTACGGCTTCACCAAGACGGCGCTGCTGTCGATTTCGCGGGGGCTTGCCAAGCTGGCCGGCGGCTCCGGCGTCACCGTCAATTCGGTGCTGCCCGGACCGACCATGTCGGAGGGCGTCGAGGGAATGCTGGCGGAGATGGCGTCGGAGCAGGGTATCTCGATCGAGGAGGCGGGCGTCGCCTTCGTCAAGGCGGCGCGGCCGAGCTCGATCATCGGCCGGCCCGCAACGGTCGAGGAGGTCGCCAACATGATCGTCTATGCCTGTTCGAAGGAGGCTTCGGCCACCACCGGCGCGGCGCTGCGCGTCGATGGCGGCGTGGTCGACACCATCGCCTGACGGGCTACTGGTACGCGGAGCCCGATACGAAAAGGGCCCGGTCGCTGGCGACCGGGCCCTTGAAGAGAAAAGCGCTGAAAAGCCTGCCGTCCTACCAGAGGTCGAGCGAGAAGCGCTTGGAGACGCCGAGGCCGAAGAAATACTGGTTCTCGTCGCCGGCCTGCACGATCGGCGAATCCTTGGCGTCGCCGACCAGCCGGTCGTACTTGGCGTCGGCATTGATGAACCAGTCGGTGAAGATCTCGTAGCGCGCCGAAGCGGCGACGCCGACGCTCTTGAAGCCGCCATCGGGATCGTAGGCGCCGAGGCGGAAGCCGGACGCAACCGATTCGCGGGCGCTGACGCCGAAATAGGAATCCATGTAGTCGCTGGAGGCGAAGCTGGCGGTCGGGCCGGCCTTCAGCACCAGGCGCTCGGTCGGCCGGGCGATCAGATTCGCGCCGATGTCGCCGACGAAGCCGTCGGCACCGCCGAAGGCATAGCGCACGGCGCCGTAGACTTCGGCGCTCTGCCACTCGTAGCTGGCCTTCAGGCCGAGCTCGTAGGTTGCGTCGAGATCGTCGAGGCCGGTCAGCTCCGAATAGTCGCTCGCGTCGCGGTCGCCGATATAGTCGAAGGAGGGTCCGATCGACAGCCCGAGGCCGTCCTTGCCGCCGAACGAGCCGATGCCCGGCAGGTTCAGATACTCGACGCTGATGATCGGCGACGGATTGATCTGGTACTCGTCCGAGCCGAGATATTCCGGCGACACGATGCCGGAGATGCCGAGCTCGAAGACGAAGTCGGTATCGCCATAGTCGTTGGCAGCGGGCGCCAGCGGCGCCGGTGCCGGGTCGTAGGGGGCGTAGACGGCATCGGCGGCAGCCGCGCTCAGCGAGGTCGCGAGCAGCAGGGCAAGGGCCGAGGCGGCGGTACGAATGCGCATGTCTGATACTCCAGCCTGTCACGCCATTCTTCGATCCTTTGGACCGCGTGGCGTGTTGCCTTCGTTCATACGGGAAATTCGCGATCCATCAATTGCCGGAATGACCCCGCCGACGCTTTGCCGGGGCGCCGTTGCGCCGCAGGCACAGTGACAGGATGGCGCAGGCCGGCACGACGCGATGGCGCGCCCGGAAGACCCTCGGTCCGACAAGCAAAGGGTGCGGCAGCCGGTTGGCGCCGCGCCCTGTCGTTCGAGCCGTTGGAGCCCCCCGTGACCTCAGTCGCCGGCGCCCAGCGCCGCCAGTACGCGGGCCCAGGAGCGTTGTCCCTTGTGGAAGGAGCTCATCTCGTACTTCTCGTTCGGCGAATGGATGCGGTCGTCGCCGAGGCCGAAGCCGATCAGCAGCGATTCCATGCCGAGCCGCGCCTTGAACTCGCCCACCACGGGGATCGAGCCGCCCATGCCGATCATCACGGCGGGTTTCGGCCATTCGTCCGAGAGCGCGGCGCGCGCCTTGCCGAGCCAGGGCGAATCGAAGGGGAGCTGGATCGCCGGCGAGCCGCCATGGGGATGGTATTCGACCGAGCAATCGGCCGGCAGTCGGGCTTCGACGAAGGCGCGGAAGGCGGCGCGGATCTTGTCCGGGTCCTGGCCGGCGACCAGCCGGAACGAGACCTTCACCATCGCCTGCGAGGCGATGACGGTCTTGAAGCCCTTGCCGGTATAGCCGCCGGAAATGCCGTTGAACTCCGCCGTCGGGCGCGCCCAGACCTGCTCCAGCACCGAGCGGCCGGTCTCGCCCGCCGGCACCGACAGGCCGACCGAGCCGAGGAATTCCTCGGCCGAGAAGTCGAGCCCGTCCCAGATGGCGCGCACCTCGTCCGGAATGTCCTGGACGCCGTCGTAGAAGCCGGGGACGGTGACCCGGCCGTCGGCGTCGTGGATGTCGGCAAGGATGCGGGCGAGGACGCGGATCGGGTTCTGCGCGGCGCCGCCGAAATAGCCCGAATGCAGGTCCTGGTTCGCCGCCGTCAGGACGATTTCCTCGCCGACGAGGCCGCGCAGGCCGGTCGAGATCGCCGGGGTCTCGCGGTCCCACATATTGGTGTCGCAGACCAGCGCCACGTCGGCCGAGAGCTCTTCGCGATTGGCGTCGAGGAACGGGGTCAGCGAGGGCGAACCGGATTCCTCCTCGCCTTCGAGGAAAATGGTGACCTTGCAGGGCAGGCCGCCGGTCTCGGCCTTGTAGGCGCGGCAGGCCTCGATGAAGGTCATCAGCTGGCCCTTGTCGTCGGCCGAACCGCGCGCCACGATCCGCTTGGTGCCGTCCGGGCCGTCCTTGACGACGGGCTCGAAGGGCGCGGTCTCCCACAATTCCAGCGGGTCGACCGGCTGGACGTCGTAATGGCCGTAAAACAGGACGTGCGGCGCGCCCTCAGGCCCGTCGTGATGGGCGACGACCATCGGGTGGCCCGGCGTCTCGCGCAGCGAGGCGTCGAAGCCGATCGCGTCGAGGTCGCCGACGAGATATTCCGCCGCGCGGCGGCAATCGGCGGCATAGGCCGGATCGGTGGAGATCGACGGGATTTTCAGGAGATCGGTGAGCCGGCCGAGCGAGCGCTCGAGATTGAGATCGAGGCAGGCAAGGACGCTGTCGAGATTGGCCATGGGAGATCCGTTTCTGCAAGGGAGCGGCCGCGCGGCGGGCGGGGCCGGGTCGTGCCCGTGAAGATGGGGCGCAGGCACGCGATGTCCTTCGTTACGGGAGACATCGGGTGGGGATCAAGGCCGATGCCGGGCGGCGCGTCGCGGCGCCGCCCGGCAGGATGTCGCGCGCCTAGCCGAGCCGTTCGGCGTGCCAGCGCAAATGGTCTTCCATGAAGGTGGAGATGAAGTAGTAGCTGTGGTCGTAGCCCGGCTGGCGCCGCAGCGTCAGCGCGATCCCGGCATCGGCGCAGGCCTTTTCCAGGAGTTCGGGCTTCAGCTGCTCGGCGAGGAAATTGTCGGCCTCGCCCTGGTCGACCAGAAGGTCTTTCACCCGGGCGCCGTCTTCGATCAGCGCCACCGCGTCGTGCTTGCGCCATGCGGCCTTGTCGTCGCCGAGATAGAGCGGCAGGGCCTTGTGGCCCCACGGCACCTGGCCGGGCGCGACGATCGGCGCGAAGGCCGAGACGGCCTTGTAGCGGTCCGGATGGGTGAGCCCGATGGTCAGGGCGCCATGGCCGCCCATGGAATGGCCGAGGATCGACTGGCGGGCCATGTCGGCCGGGAATTCGGCCGCGACGAGGGCCGGCAGTTCCTCGGTCACATAGGACCACATGCGGTAGTTCTCGGCGAAGGGCGCCCGCGTGGCGTCGACGTAGAAACCGGCGCCGAGGCCGAAATCGTAGGCGCCCTCGGCATCGTCCGGCACGCCTTTGCCGCGCGGGCTGGTGTCCGGCGCCACGAAGATCAGGCCGAGCTCGGCGCAGATGCGCCGGTACTCGCCCTTTTCGGTGACATTGGCATGGGTGCAGGTGAGGCCCGACAGGTACCAGACCACCGGCAGCTTCGCGCCGTCGGCATGGGGCGGCACGAACACCGAGAAGGTCATCTCGGTGCCGGTTTCCTTCGAGGCGTGGCGGTAGACCCCCTGCACGCCGCCATGGGCGGTGTTGGTGGAGACGGTCTCCATCAGAACACCACCACCGAACGGATCGACTTGCCCTCGTGCATCAGGTCGAAGCCCTTGTTGATCTCTTCGAGCGTCAGCGTGTGGGTGATCATCGGGTCGATCTGGATCTTGCCGTCCATGTACCAGTCGACGATCTTCGGCGTGTCGGTACGCCCGCGCGCGCCACCGAAGGCCGAACCCTTCCAGACGCGGCCGGTGACGAGCTGGAACGGCCGGGTGGATATCTCCTTGCCGGCCTCGGCGACGCCGATGACCACGGAGACGCCCCAGCCGCGATGGCAGGCTTCCAGCGCCTGGCGCATGACCATGGTGTTGCCGGTGCAGTCGAAGGTGTAGTCGGCGCCGCCGCCGGTCAGCTCGACCAGATGCGCGACGATGTCGCCCTCGATCTCCTTCGGATTGACGAAATGGGTCATGCCGAAGCGCTCGCCCCATTCCTTCTTGTCGTTGTTGAGATCGACGCCGATGATCTTGTCGGCACCGACGAGGCGGGCGCCCTGGATCACGTTCAGGCCGATGCCGCCGAGGCCGAAGACCACGACATTGGCGCCCGGCTCGACCTTGGCGGTGTTGACCACGGCGCCGACGCCGGTGGTCACGCCGCAGCCGCAATAGCAGGAGGTCTTGAAGGGGGCGTCTTCGCGGATCTTGGCGACCGCGATCTCCGGCAGCACGGTGAAGTTCGAGAAGGTCGAGCAGCCCATGTAATGGTAGATCGGCTTGCCCTTGTAGGAGAAGCGCGAGGTGCCGTCGGGCATGACGCCCTTGCCCTGGGTGGCGCGGATGGCGGTGCACAGATTGGTCTTGCCCGACAGGCACGACTTACACTGGCGGCATTCCGGCGTGTAGAGCGGAATCACGTGGTCGCCGGGCTTCACATAGGTGACGCCGGCGCCGACCTCGCGGACGATGCCCGCGCCCTCATGGCCGAGGACCGAGGGGAACAGGCCTTCCGAATCGAGGCCGTCCAGCGTGTAGGCATCGGTATGGCAGATGCCGGTCGCCATGATCTCGACGAGGACCTCGCCGGCTTTGGGGCCTTCGAGGTCGAGTTCGACGATCTCCAGCGGCTTCTTGGCTTCGAATGCGACGGCGGCGCGGGTCTTCATAGAGGTCTCCAGACTGTCGGTGCCGGGTTCCTGCTAGACGTTTCGGGCCGCGATGCAAATACCCCGAAAGGCGGTCGCCGCCGACAAATGGCAGCCGGCAAGCCGCGACAAACGCTTGCGATCAGCGCCGAAGCGGCAGCGGCCGACAAGATTCAGCCTGCGACGATGATGGTCTGGAAGAGGGGTGGGGACGCGAGAAGAGAGCCGCCGCGGCCTGGAGGGGGATACACCGCAACGACTCTCTCGCTTAGTCCGAGCGGCGCGCCCCGGAGAGGGGGAAAGGGGCCGTGTCGCTCTCCATTCCGGCACATAAGCGGGGGACGTGCTTGTGGCCGAACACGACGCTCGGGGCGTCGTTGAACAAGAGATGCGTCGTGGGGTGGGGGAAATCAAGCAATGGACTCGTGAAGGGCGATCACATCGCCGTGATCGCACCATTGCCAAACCGTAACAAACAGCAACAATCGTGTGATTGCAAGGGGGGCGGGCTAATTTGTGCGCCAGCGCCCCGCGCTGCGGACCTGGAAAGCCGCGG
The DNA here is from genome assembly GCF_026153195.1 of Aurantimonas litoralis. NCBI lineage: Bacteria > Pseudomonadati > Pseudomonadota > Alphaproteobacteria > Hyphomicrobiales > Aurantimonadaceae > Aurantimonas > Aurantimonas litoralis. The sequence continues at coordinate 30,681 of NZ_JAPFBM010000005.1, forward strand.
AAATGGCGGCGCCAGCCCTTCTCCGGGCCATGCCGGCAGACGCTCTGGAGAGGCCGCAAACCGGATGGACTCGCGCGAGACGCCAAGCTACGACCGGCCCATGAACAAGGGCGACCATCTCTTCCTCGTCGACGGATCGGCGTATATCTTCCGGGCCTACCACGCGCTGCCGCCGCTGACGCGCAAGTCCGACGGCCTGCCGGTCGGCGCCGTCTCGGGCTTCTGCAACATGCTGTGGAAGCTGGTCGAGGAATCCCGCGATACCTCGGTCGGCGTCGCGCCGACCCATTTCGCGGTGATCTTCGACCATTCCTCGACGACCTTCCGCAACGAGCTCTATGCCGACTACAAGGCCAATCGCGAGGCGCCGCCCGAGGACCTCGTCCCGCAATTCGCGCTGATCCGCGAGGCGGTGCGCGCCTTCGACCTGCCCTGCATCGAGAAGCAGGGTTTTGAGGCCGACGACCTGATTGCCACCTATACGCGCCACGCGGTCGAGGCGGGCGGCGACGTGACCATCGTCTCCTCCGACAAGGACTTGATGCAGCTCGTCGGGCCGCGGGTCATCCTCTACGACCAGATGAAGGACAAGCGCCTCGGTCCCGACGAGGTGAAGGAGAAGTTCGGCGTTCATCCGGACAAGATGATCGACCTGCAGGCGCTGGTCGGCGACACCTCCGACAACGTGCCGGGCGTGCCGGGCATCGGCCCGAAGACCGCCGCGCAGCTGCTGGCGGAATATGGCGATCTCGAAACGCTGCTGGAGCGCGCCGCCGAGATCAAGCAGAACAAGCGCCGCGAGAACCTGATCGCCTTCGCCGACCAGGCGCGGCTGTCGAAGACCCTGGTCACGCTCGACCAGAACACGCCGCTCGACGTGCCGCTGGACGACCTGTTCATCCATGAGCCGGACGGCGAGAAGCTGATCTCCTTCCTGAAGGCGATGGAGTTCACTTCCCTGACCCGCCGGGCCGCGGCCCAGCTCGGCACCGACGCCTCCGAGGTCGAGAGCGCCGCGATCGCCGTCGACACGCCGGCGCGCGGGCCCGACCTCGACCCGGCCGGATCGGCCGTCGCCGCACCCGGTGCCGGCGACGCCGCCCTGCCGCTGACGCCCTCAGCCCTCGTCGAAAGCCGCCGGGCCGCTGCCGCGGCCTCGGTCTTCGACCACAGCGCCTATGTCACCATTCGCGACGCGGCGACGCTGTCGGCCTGGATGGACGAGGCGCGCGAGACCGGCCTTCTCGCCTTCGATACCGAGGCGAGTTCGCTGTCGGCGATGAAATGCGACCTCGTCGGCGTATCCTTCGCCACGAAAGCGGGTCGCGCCGCCTATGTGCCGCTCGCCCATGTCTCGCCGTCGGGCGAGGCCGACCTTCTGTCCGACAAGGCGGTGGAGGACGAGATCGGTCCGCAGCTGCCGATGGACGAGGCGCTGGCCATCCTGAAGCCGGTGCTGGAGGACGACGCCGTCCTGAAGATCGGCCAGAACGTCAAATACGACTATCTCGTCATGCGCCGCCACGGAATCACCATGGCGCCCTTCGACGACACCATGCTGATCTCCTACGCCCTCGACGCCTCGGCCTCGCTGGCTGGCCACGGCATGGACGAATTGTCGGAGCGTTTCCTCGGCCACAAGCCGATGAGCTACAAGGAGCTCTGCGGCTCGGGCAAGGGCGCCAGGCCGATCGCCGCCTGCGCCATCGACAAGGTCACCGCCTACGCCGCCGAGGATGCCGACGTGACGCTGCGGCTGTGGCAGGTGCTCAAGCCGCGCCTCGTCGCCGAGGGGCTCGCTACCGTCTACGAGCGGCTGGAGCGGCCGCTGGTCGCCGTCCTTGCCCGCATGGAAGAGCGCGGCGTCAAGGTCGACCGGCAGATCCTGTCGCGCCTGTCCGGTCGCTTCGCCCAGAAGCAGGCGGGACTGGAGGCCGAGATCGCGGAGATCGCGGGAGAGACTTTTAATCCCGGCTCGCCCAAGCAGCTCGGCGAGGTGCTGTTCGGCAAGCTCGGCCTGCCCGGCGGCAAGAAGACCAAGAGCGGCCAGTGGTCGACCGACGTGCGGGTCCTCGAGGACCTGGCCGCCGAAGGCCATCCGCTGCCGCGTCGCATCGTCGACTGGCGCCAGCTCACCAAGCTGAAGGGGACCTATACCGACACGCTGCCGGGGCACATGGATGCACAGGGGCGCATCCATACCTCCTATTCCATGGCCTCGACCACCACGGGGCGGCTGTCCTCCTCCGAGCCGAACCTGCAGAACATTCCGGTGCGCACCGAAGAGGGGCGGGCGATCCGCACCGCCTTCGTCGCGCCGGCCGGCCACAGCCTGGTCTCGGCCGACTACAGCCAGATCGAATTGCGGATCCTCGCCCATATCGCCGACATCCCGCAGCTGAAGGAGGCCTTCCGCGAAGGGCTCGACATCCACGCCATGACCGCGTCGGAAATGTTCGGGGTGCCGGTGGAGGGCATGCCGTCGGAGATCCGCCGCCGCGCCAAGGCGATCAATTTCGGCATCATCTACGGCATCTCGGCCTTCGGGCTCGCCAACCAGCTGTCGATTCCGCGCGACGAGGCCGGCACCTACATCAAGCGCTATTTCGAGCGCTTCCCCGGCATCCGCGACTACATGGATTCCACCAAGGCCTTCGCCAAGGAACACGGCCATGTGGAGACCCTGTTCGGCCGGCGGGTGCACTATCCCGACATCCGTTCGCCCAATGCCTCGGTCCGCGCCTTCAACGAGCGGGCGGCGATCAACGCGCCGATCCAGGGCACCGCGGCCGACATCATCCGCCGCGCCATGATCCGCATGGAGCCGGCGCTGGCCGACGCCGGCCTGTCGGCCCGGATGCTGCTCCAGGTCCATGACGAACTGATCTTCGAAGTCGAGGACGAGGAGGTCGAAGCGACCATTCCGGTGGTCCGCAAGGTGATGGAGGACGCGGCCCTGCCGGTCGTCCAGCTTTCGGTGCCGATCGAGGTCGATGCCAAGGCGGCGGCGAACTGGGACGAGGCGCACTAGGTCGGCGGCATCCGGACATTGCCTGACGGGCAATCGGCTTTATCTTTGCCCAACGGCCCGGCACGCGGGCAGACGACGGTGAGAGAGGTTCGATGGGGCGTTTCGACGGAGATGCGCATGGCATGCCCGCCATGCCCGAGGACATCAGCACGACTGCCCTCGCCAAGATGCCGCTGGCTCTGGTCCTCACCAATCCCAATCTGGACGACAATCCCATTGTCTACGCCAACCGGGCATTCGAGAAGATCACCCGCTATTCCTCCGACGCGGTGATCGGCCGCAATTGCCGGTTCCTGCAGGGCGACGACACCGACCCGGCACAGGTTCGCCAGCTGGCGCAGGCCGTGCGCGAGGAGCGCGACTTTTCCGTCGATATCGTCAACTACCGCTCCGACGGCACGAAGTTCCTCAACCGGCTGATGATCACGCCGCTCTATGACGAGGAACGCAATCTCCAGTGTTTCCTCGGCGTCCAGCGCGACATGAGCGAGGGGGCGGATTTCGACCCGTCGCGGCAGGGCGGCGAGGCCGAGCGGATCGACGCGGCGATCGGCGAGGTCCAGCACCGGGTCAAGAACCATCTGGCCATGGTCGTCGGCATGATCCGCATGCAGGCCCGGGCCAAGACCAGCAAGGAAGCCTTCGACGCGCTGGCGCGGCGCATCGAGAGCCTGCAGCTCCTCTATCAGGAGATGACCGAGGGCGGGATCGCGTCGACGCGGTCCAAGCGCGTGCCGCTGGGCGCCTATGTCAGCCGGATCGCATCGACCATCGGCCATCTCGACGGGCGTCGTTCGATCCGCGTCAACATCGACTGCGACGCCATCGAGGACGACGTGGAGCGGGCGGCGCGGATCGGGCTCCTGTTCTCCGAGCTCCTGACCAATGCGCTCAAGCACGCCTTCGAGGGGCGCGAGGAAGGGCTGGTCGAGGCGCGCCTCAAGATGCTGTCCTCCGGCGTCATCCGCATGACCGTGTCCGACGACGGCATCGGCCTGCCCGACGGCAGCCAGTGGCCCTACCGGAGCGACGACCGGCCGGCTGATCGCGCCCGCGCCGCCGATGCGGCGCAGGAGCCCAATGTCGCCCGCCAGATCGCCGAATCCATCGGCCATGGCCGCGCCGGCAGCGACGACGATGCCGATGCAGAGACCGGCAGCGAGGTCGTCGATACCAGCGGCAACGCGCTCGCCCGCCAGCGCCGGACCCAGGCGCAGGGTGGCCTCGGCGGACGGATCACCCTATCGCTCGTGCAGGGGCTGAACGCCCGGATCGATGTCAGCAGCGAGATGGCGGGGACGGTCGTGACCGTCGACATTCCCCCGGAGGATTCCAATTGAATGCAGTGACAAACCGTGCGGCCGCCCGTGACCGGCTGATCGTCGGCCTCGACGTGCCCACCTGGGCGGAGGCGGAAGCGATCGTCGATACGCTCGGCGACGAGGTGCTCTGGTACAAGATCGGCTACCAGCTCGCCTATGCCGGCGGCCTGCCGCTGGTCAGCGAACTCGCCCGCGCCGGCAAGCAGGTGTTCCTCGACCTCAAGCTCCTCGACATCTCCAACACGGTCGCCAAGGGCGTCGAGAGCGCCCAGGCGCTCGGCGCCGCGATGCTGACGATCCATGCCTATCCCCATGCCATGAAGGCAGCGGTCGAGGCGGCCAGCGGCTCGCCCCTGACGCTTCTCGGCGTCACCGTTCTGACCTCGCTGGACGATTCCGACCTGAAGGATGCCGGCTACGGCCTCACCGTGCCCGAGCTGGTGGCCCGGCGGGCGCAGCAGGCGCGCGACATCGGCATGGGCGGCATCGTCTCGGCTGCGTCCGAGGCCGGCCCGATGCGCGAACTGATCGGTCCGGACATGGCGATCGTCACACCCGGCATCCGCCCGGCCGGCGCCGCAGCCGGCGACCAGAAGCGGGTGGCGACGCCCGGCGATGCGCTGCGGGCAGGGGCTTCGCATCTGGTGGTGGCCCGGCCGATCGTGGCCGCCGGCGATCCGCGCCAGGCCGCCATCGCCATTCTCGACGAGATGGCCGCCGCGCTGGGCTGACGACACGATCAAGCCGATGTCACGCATCGCCGCCGCGGCCGCTGGGGACGTGGTGCAACGGGAGGGAAAAATCATGGCCAAGGGATACTGGATCGCACGCGTCGATGTGCACGACGCCGAGGGCTACAAGGGTTATGTCGAGACCGCGGGGCCGGCCTTCAAGGAATATGGCGCGCGCTTCCTGGTGCGCGGCGGCCCCTTCGTCGAGCTGGAAGGCACGGCGCGCAGCCGCAACGTCGTGATCGAGTTCGACAGCGTCGAGACCGCGCGTGCCTGCTATGAGAGCGAGCAGTACCAGAAGGCCAAGGCGATCCGGCAGCGCTACGCAGACGCCGAGATGGTCATCGTCGAGGGCTATGACGGCTGAGAACGGCCGCAGCGCATGGGACCCGCACCCGAGTTGGATGGCCGGGTGTGACGGTCCCGTGACTGTCTGGCGTAAGCATTTCGGCGCATGCTTGACCGAACGTCGTCGGCGGCTCCGGAACGCCGGGGTCGTCGCTGCGTTGCAACGTGGGAAGCCGCGTCGGCAAGGGCGCATCCCGGCGTGCCGCACCGTGAGCGGATTTGTGCATTGCAGCAATAATTGCTAGATTGCCGGAAACTAAAACGAGCGAGAGCCGATGCTGTACCACTTCTATGAATGGAACCATGCCGCGCTCGTCCCGCTCCGCGCCGCCGCGGACGCCACGAAGCTGTTCTACGAAAACCCGCTGAATCCCTTGTCTCACATGCCGGTGGGCCGCTCCATGGCGGCCGCGGCCGAGCTGTTTGAGCGCACCACCCGCGTCTACGGCAAGCCGGAATTCGGCCTGCACGAGACCGTCGTCGACGGCCAGCGCATTCCGGTGCAGGACAAGGTCGTCTGGCAGAAGCCCTTCGGTCAGTTGCTGCATTTCGAGCGCGAGCTGCCCAAGCGGCATGGCAAGGACCCGCGCTTCCTCGTCGTGGCGCCGATGTCCGGCCACTACGCGACGCTGCTGCGCGGCACGGTCGAGGCGCTGCTGCCCTATGCCGACGTCTACATCACCGACTGGCGCGACGCCCGCAAGGTGCCGCTGGCCGACGGCAAGTTCGATCTCGACGACTATGTCGATTACCTGATTGAGATGCTGCAGTTCCTCGGGCCCGACACCCATGTCATCGGCGTCTGCCAGCCGGCCGTGCCGGTCATGATGGCGGTGGCACACATGGAGGCCGAGGGCGACGATTGCGCGCCGGCCACCATGACGCTGATGGGCGGCCCGATCGACACTCGCATCAATCCGACCTCGGTCAACCAGCTCGCCCAGGAAAAGGGCATCGACTGGTTCCGCGACAATGTCGTGATGCCGGTGCCCTTCCCGCAGCCCGGCTTCATGCGTCAGGTCTATCCGGGCTTCCTGCAGCTGACCGGCTTCATGTCGATGAACCTCGATCGGCACATGACCGCCCACAAGGAGTTCTTCTGGCATCTGGTCAAGGATGACGGCGACTCCGCCGACAAGCACCGCGAGTTCTACGACGAATACAACGCGGTCATGGACCTGACCGCCGAGTTCTACCTGCAGACCGTCGACGAGGTCTTCATCAAGCACTCGCTGCCGAAGGGCGAGATGATGCATCGCGGCCAGCGGATCGACCTGACCAAGATCAGGCGCACCGCGCTCCTCACCGTCGAGGGCGAGAACGACGACATTTCCGGCGTCGGCCAGACCGAGGCCGCGCAGCATCTGTGCGTCAACATCCCCGACGACAAGCGCGTCCATTACGTGCAGCCAAAGGTCGGCCATTACGGCGTCTTCAACGGCTCGCGCTTTAGGGCCGAGATTTGCCCGCGCATAGTCGATTTTGCCCTGACCCATGGCACCACCCATTCGGCCGCCTCGCTGCCGAAGCGGGGCCAGCCGGCAAAGGCCACGGGCACGCCCGAGCGGGAAGGCGCCGTCGCCGAGCGCGAGGCCAAGGCAGAAACCCTCGGCAAGGACGTGACCGGTGCCGGCGAGACGGTTCTGGCCGGCGCCGTCGTCTCCGAAGGCGGCGCGGCCAAGGCCGTGGCAGCCGCCGCGCAGGCGGCTGTGACACCGGCACCGGAGGCTGTTGCCCCGGCCCAGGCCAAGGCGAAGAAGAGCGCGCCGGCCGTAGCGAAGACCGCAGCGGCAAAGACGACCGCCAAGTCGCCCGCCGCCAAGTCCCCGGCGACCGCCCGCAAGCCGGCGGCGCGCAAGGCCGCTGCCAAATCCGCGCCCGTGGCGGAAGCCAAGCCGGCGAAGGCACCTGCGCCGCAGCCGCGCCCCGCAGCCAACGATCAGCCAGCCTCGGCCGAAGCCGCCAAGCCGGCACCGGTGGCCGAGACGAAGCCTGTGGCCCAAGCAGTGAAGCCGTCAGTGAAGGTTGAAAAGCCGGCCGAAACCGTCGCGACCGCCAAGCCGGCAGTCGAAGTCGCGAAGCCCGCCGAGAACATTGCAGCGGCCAAGCCGGATATTGCGAAGCCCGAACAGGTGGCGGCCTCGGCATCCGCAGGGAACACGGCGCCGGAGACAAAGGCCGCAACGCCGGTGGCGGGCAAGCCGGAGACCGGCGGCAACCGCCAGACCCGGCGCGCCGCCGCCACGCGCCGCCGCCGCTAACGCGGCTATCGACCGAATGGCATGACGGACGGCGCCAAGGCGTCGTCCGCATTGCATTGTCAGCTCATCGAACGCGCATCCGCGTCATCCGCATGCCGGCGATGGCCCATGCGTGCTCCGGTTCCCCCGCCGGGAACCTCCCGAACCGCTACTCTCCGAAGCACATCGGCCGCGCACGATCCCCGCACGCGGCCGAAATTGTTGCTCGGCTGATCAGCCGGCCTGCTGGGCCTTCTTCTCCAGCCGCCGGCGATGCAGCACCGGCTCGGTGTAGCCCGACGGCTGCTCGCGGCCCTCGAAGACCAGTTCGCAGGCGGCCTTGAAGGCGATCGACGTGTCGAAATGACCGGCCATCGGCTCGTAGGCCGGATCGCCGGCGTTCTGCGCGTCGACCTTCGCGGCCATCTCCTGCATCGCGTCCATGACCTCGTCCTTCGAGACGACGCCGTGATGCAGCCAGTTGGCGATGTGCTGGGACGAGATGCGGCAGGTCGCGCGATCCTCCATCAGGCCGACATCGTTGATATCGGGAACGGTGGAGCAGCCGACGCCCTGGTCGACCCAGCGCACGACATAGCCGAGGATGCCCTGGGCGTTGTTGCGCAGCTCGGCCTTCACCTGCTCTTCCGGCCAGTTGGCGCGATTGGCCAGCGGGATGGTCAGGATGTCGGAAAGCACCGCACGGCGGCCCTTCTGCGCGATTTCTTCCTGCCGCGCGAGCACGTCGACCGTGTGATAATGGGTCGCGTGCAGCGTCGCGGCGGTCGGGCTCGGCACCCAGGCGCAATTGGCGCCTGCCTGCGGGTGGCCGATCTTGGCGGCGAGCATGTCGTTCATCTTGGCCGGCATGGCCCACATGCCCTTGCCGATCTGCGCCTTGCCGCGCAGGCCGCAGGCCAGGCCCACATCGACGTTCCAGTCCTCATAGGCCTGGATCCAGGTGCGGTCCTTCATGACCGTCTTGCGCACGACCGGGCCGGCTTCGATCGAGGTGTGGATCTCGTCGCCGGTGCGATCGAGGAAGCCGGTGTTGATGAAGAAGACGCGGTGCTTTGCGGCGCGGATGCACTCCTTGAGGTTCACCGTCGTGCGGCGTTCCTCGTCCATGATGCCCATCTTCAGCGTGTAGCGCTCAAGACCCAGCGCATCCTCGACCTGGCCGAAGATCTCGTTGGAGAAGGCGACCTCGTCGGGGCCGTGCATCTTCGGCTTGACGATGTAGACCGAGCCGGCGCGCGAATTGCGCAGGCCGCCGGTCTTTTTCAAATCGTGCAGCGCGATCATCGACGTGATCATCGCGTCCATCAGGCCTTCCGGCGCCTCCGAGCCGTCCTTGAGGCGGATGGCCGGGTTGGTCATCAGGTGGCCGACATTGCGGATCAGCAGCATCGAGCGGCCCGGCAGCGTCAGGGTCGAACCGTCGGGGCCGGTATAGTCGCGATCCGGGTTCAGCTTGCGGATGACGGTCTCGCCGCCCTTCTCGAAGCTGTCTTCCAGGTCGCCCTTCATCAGGCCGAGCCAGTTGCGATAGACGGCCGTCTTGTCCTCGGCATCGACCGCGGCGATGGAATCCTCGCAGTCGCAGATCGTCGACATGGCCGATTCCATCAGCATGTCGGCGACATGGGCGGTGTCGTTCTTGCCGATCCGGTGCTCGGCGTCGATCGTCACCTCGACATGCAGGCCGTTATGCTTGAACAGCACGGCCGTCGGGGCCGCGGCGTCGCCGCGGTAGCCGGCAAAGGCCGCGGGGGTCTTCAGCCGCGCCGTCTTGCCCGCGCCGAATTCGGCGACCAGCGCGCCGCTGTCGACGGTGTAGCGGGTGACGTCGATATGGGAGATGCCCTCCAGCGGCGCGACGCCGTCGAGGAAGCTCTTGGCCCAGGTGACGACACGCGCGCCGCGGGCGCGGTCATAGCCCTTGCCCTCGGGCATGTCGCCCATGGCGTCGGTGCCGTAGAGTGCGTCGTAGAGCGAGGTCCAGCGGGCATTGGCGGCGTTCAGCGTGTAGCGCGCATTCATCAGCGGCACGACGAGCTGCGGACCCGGCACCAGCGCGATCTCGGGATCGACATTGGCGGTCTCGATGGCAAAGTCCGGCCCTTCCGGCACGATGTAGCCGAGCTGGTCGAGGAAGGCGCGGTATTCGTCCATGTCCTGCGGCTTGCCGCGACGGGCCACGTGCCACTCGTCGATGGCGCGCTGCATGTCCGCGCGGATCTGCAGCAATTCGCGGTTCTTCGGCGCCAGGCCGTTCAAGAGGTCCGAGAAGTTCTTCCAGAAGGCGTCCGGCTCGAGGCCCGTGCCCGGCAGGGCTTCACTGTCGATGAAGGTCTTCAGGGTCGTCGCGACGCTCAAACCGTGGACGTCTGTCATTTCAGGCATGCGCTTCCTCCAGAGATGCTTTGCGATCGACATCGGACATGGCATCGGCGAAGTCAATCGAGGCACGGCACCGCGCCCGGGCAAGTTGCCACCGACGATGGTCGGGGTGCCGGACCCTTGAGCTTTCCCGTGCGGCTGGTACTTATTGGCCGAACGGGCCCGTCGGCTCGCCACTGGGAGGACACTTCATGAAGCTTTTCCACCGCATCGCCGCCTCGGCCGTGGTCGCGGGCCTGGCCTTCGCGCCGGCCACCGCCTCGGCCCAGCAGTTCATCAACGTCCTGACGGGCGGCACCTCGGGCGTCTATTATCCGCTGGGCGTGGCGCTGGCCAAGGTCTATGCCGACAACATCGAGGGCGTGAAGACGCAGGTCCAGTCGACCAAGGCCTCGGTGGAGAACGTCAACCTCGTCACCCAGGGTCGCGGCGAGATCGCCTTCGCCCTCGGCGACACGGTGAAGGCCGCCGCCGAAGGCAATGCCGACGCCGGCTTCCAGCAGCCGGTCGAGAACCTGCGCGCCATCGCCGCGATCTATCCGAACTACGTGCAGATCGTCGCCTCGCAGGAATCCGGCATCACCGATCTGGCCGGCCTGAAGGGCAAGGCCCTGTCCGTCGGCGCCCCGGCCTCGGGCACCGAGCTGAACGCCCGGGCGATCTTCGGCGCCGCCGAGATGAGCTATGACGATCTCGGCAAGACCGAATATCTGCCCTTCGCCGAATCCGTCGAGCTGATCAAGAACCGCCAGCTCGACGCGACGCTCCAGTCCGCCGGTCTCGGCGTCGCCTCGATCCGCGATCTGGCCTCCTCGCTGCCGATCACCGTCGTGGCGGTCCCCGCCGAGATCGCCGAGAAGCTCGGTGCGCCCTTCGCTGCGGCCGAGATCCCGGCCGGCACCTATGACGGCCAGGACGCCGCCGTTCCGACCCTGGCGATCACCAACATTCTCGTGACCTCGTCGGAAGTCGACGAGGAACTCGCCTACCAGATGACCAAGCAGCTCTTCGAGAACCTGCCGGAGCTCATCGCTGCCCACAACGCGGCCGAGGGCATCGACCCGAAGACCGCCGGCAAGAACCTGCCGGTGCCGCTGCATCCGGGCGCCGAGCGCTACTACAAGGAAGCCGGCCTGCTCTAGTCAGTTAACGTGCGGCGCCTTCGGGCGCCGCGAAGCTGTGACGGCCGTGTCGCCCCCGGGGGCGGCGCGGCCGTTCGCGTCTGGCGGCCGAACTGTGGCCCGAAGAGCGCCCGCGCGGCACTTCCCGGTCCCCGTGTCGCAGTGCTGCACTACGCAGACACCGCGCAATCGGTTAGGAAAGTGGGTGATAGGATGCACCCGGACGGTGTCCGCCGCCGATGGCCATGCGCCCCGGCGCCGCCGTTCACCCCATTCGACGCAACGCGGCCCGCGCGGCCCCACGACCTGAAACGAGGAAGCAGACCCATGAAGGTACGCCTGACGTCCCTGCGGACGCTCGCCGCATCGCTCGCCCTGACCATCGGCCTCGGCGCCGCCGCTCCGGCCCTTGCCGCCCAGTGCGGCAACAGCGCCGGTGGCTTCAACCAGTGGAAGCAGGAATTCGCCCAGGAAGCCGTGCGCGCCGGCATCTCCCAGGGCACCGTGCAGTCGGCCCTGATGCCGACCAGCTATTCCAACCAGGTCATCAAGCTGGACCGCAACCAGCATTCCATGAACATCTCGCTCGAGGCGTTCATGCAGCGCCGCGCGCCGGCCTCCTTCGTCAAGAAGGGCAAGCGGATCATCCAGCAGAATGCCGGCCTGCTCAACTCGATCGAGAAGAGCTACGGCGTCCAGAAGGAGATCATCGTCGCGATCTGGGGCATGGAAACCGGCTTCGGCGCCAATTCCGGCTCGATGAACATTTTCAGCTCGCTGGCGACGCTGGCCTATGACTGCCGCCGCTCGGCCTTCTTCACCGAAGAGCTGCTGGCAGCCCTGGCGATCGTCGATCGCGGCGACATGAAGCCGAGCCAGATGAAGGGCGCCTGGGCCGGCGAGATCGGCCAGACCCAGTTCCTCGCCAAGAACTACCTGCGCTTCGCCGTCGACGGCGACGGCAATGGCCGCCGCGACCTGATCAACTCCAAGGCCGACGTGCTCGCCTCCACGGCGAACTTCCTGCGTCAGCACGGCTGGCGTCCGGGCGCCGGCTACCAGCAGGGCGAGCCCAACTTCGCCATCCTGCGCGACTGGAACCGGGCCGGCGTCTACCAGAAGGCCCTGGCGCTCTTCGCCTCCAAGCTCGCCAACTGATCGGCCTGCCGGCCGGACCAGGGTCTGGCCCCTTGCTGCGTTTCGCGCCCCGGCCTCTCGCCGGGGCGTTTTCGCTTGGGGGTCAGTCCGCGTCGAGTTCCGGGTAGTTTCGGAAGATGCCGTCCTCGTTGAAGGCCATGCGGCGGTCGCTGGCGAGATACGCTGCGACGCGCGGCTCCGCGGCGACCCGCTCGACCAGCGCCGCGATGCCCGGATAGTCGGGGGCGAGCGTCTTCATGCGCCGCGGGAAGGCGTAGCGCAGGCCCGCCACCGTCTGGAACAGGCCGAGATCGGCATAGCTGATGGCGTCCCCGACGAGGACGCCCGAACCGGCCGGGTTGCCGGCCAGGATCCGCTCGTACCAGCCGAGGAACTTCGGCAGCCGCTCCTCGCGGAAGCCAAGGGCCCGTTCGCGCGCCGCATCCCTCTGGTCCTCGTAATAGAGGCCGACGCCGAGGGGATGATGGACGTCATGGGCCTCCGCGACGAGATCGGCCGTGGTGAGCGCGATCGAACGGGCGAACAGCCGCTCCGCCTCGCCCTTCGGCGCCAGCCCATGCCGCTCGCCGACAAGGATGCTGATTTCCGCGGCCTGCGAGACGACGCGATCGCCATCGACCAGGAAGGGCGGCGCGAATGGCGGCAGATGGCCGTCCTTTCCGGCGATGAAGGCCTGCATCGCGGCGATGCCGCCGCCCTCGGATTCGGGCAGGCGAGCGACGTCGCGATAGGCGACACCGGCAGCTTCCAGGACCAGCCGCGGATATTCCCCGCGGCCCGGGATCATCGGCCAGTAATAGAGATCATAGGCCATTGTCGCTCCTGCCAAAGGTGACGCGAGCGAGCGATCGCTCGCCTGTCCATCGCCGAGACTATAGGGGCCGCGGGCCGCGTCTGAACCCCTGTCCCGCAATCGTGCCGCAGGCCTCGTCGGGGCGCTCTGCGTCGCGTATCATCGCGGGCGTCTGACATTCGAGGAGGAAGCGTATGAAATGCCCGATCTGCGAGGGTGAGGCGACATTGCTGGAGCCGGAGAAGCCGGACCAGCGCGCGATCCATTGCGAGCGCTGCGGCGAGTACCGGGTCTCGACGGAGGCAGAGGCGAAGCTGCACTCCCTGACGCCCCATCAGCGGTTGCAGGCCCTGCGCTACGCCGAGACGATCACGCCGACCGGGCGCCGGCCTTTCGTCGCCGGTTTGGGATGACGGCGGTGGGCCGATAAGGCGGCCACCCCTCGATGGGCATGGCGCGAGCCTGGCTGGAACTGACGGAGCGGCAATCGATTTTGCTGTCATGGACTTGACGCACAGCCCTGAAAGAGTAGGCTGATAACTGCGTCAATGACGCTGCGGGAGGTGTCGAATGGAACCACCTATGCATGTCGCCGCACGGACTGCCGAGGTTGTTGTACGGGCCTCCGCATAGCGGCGTTTTCACTGACAGGCCTTGGGAGCGGCTGACGGGCTGTTGCACTCGTCGAAGGCCCGAACCATAGCTGCTCCCAAGTCTCCATTACGCCCGTCCGCATGATTGCGGGCGTCTGAGTTGAAACCGATTCCGAGCGCCGGATCGCGGTGTTCTGCGATGCGGATGCTTGCGTGTAAGCTTGCGGGGCGCAGTCTCCGAGGATGCTGCGCCGTTCGCTCGCCTGGCTTCCTGTTATTGCGCGCTGACGGCGCTGATCCCGTTGTAGCGATGGCTGCGGGCCGGACTTGCTCGCCGGCACGAACCGGTTGGCCGAAGTGGCTCCGCGAGGCTTTAATCCAACGCTTTCGGGCACCTGTATGGCGGGCATAGTCGCGCCGATGGCGAGGCTGTGCGGCGCCCATCACCAGCGCGTCACCGCTACCGATTCCCGTCGCATTTCCCCTGGCAGGGGCCTATAAGCGATAGCCTATGAAGGGACAGGCGGCGGCATCGTGTCGTTTGCGTCACCTCCCTGCCGATGACGCCCCGATGCTGCACCAGCCGTCGCCCAGTTCCGTCTCCCCGCGGGAAGACGGCCGCCCCCGATCCCCCCATCGCGATACCAAAACCGCCGAACAGTCCGGATATCTCATCCGTCCCGCGCGGCCGGGCGATCTGGAGCCCCTCGTGGCGATCGAGACCGCGGTCTTCGAGGCCGACCGGATCTCCCGGCGCTCCTTCCGCAATCTCATCGCCTCGCCCAGCGCCGTCGTCCTCGTGGTCGAGGCGGCTGGCAACGGCGCCGGGAGCGTTGATGCCACGAAAGCAGACGCGTCGCCCGCAGCTGGTGACGCGCCGCGATCCGGACCGATCCTCGCCTATGCCGCGCTCCTCGTGCGGCGCGGCACCGGTCTCGCCCGGCTCTATTCCATCGCGGTCTCTCCGAAGGCGTCGGGACGCGGCGTCGGCCGGGCCCTCCTGAAGGCGGCGGAGGCCGCGGCCTTCGCGCGCGACCGCATCGCCCTGCGGCTGGAAGTGCGCGCCGACAATGCCGCCGCCATCGCGCTCTATCGCGGCGAGGGCTTCCGCCCCATCGGCACCTATCTCGACTATTACGCCGACCACGAAACGGCGCTGCGCTTCGAAAAGACCCTGCGCGGCGATCACCCGATCGACACTGGCGTGCCCTATTACGAGCAGACGACCGACTTCACCTGCGGCGCCTGCTGCCTGATGATGGCCATGGGCCGCGACATTCCGGGCTTCGTGCTGGAGCCGGTGACCGAGATCCGGCTGTGGCGCGAGGCGACGACCATCTTCATGATGTCGGGGCCGGGCGGCTGCGAACCCTATGGCCTGGCGGTCGCCGCCCACGAGGCGGGCCTTGCCGCCGAGATTCACGTCTCCGAGCCGGGGGACCTGTTTCTGGAAGGCGTCCGCAGTCCCGAAAAGCAGGTGGTGATGGGGCTCGCCCAGGAGGATTTCCGCCGCCGGGCCGAGCGCTACGCCATCGACGTGACCATCGGGCGTTTCACCCTCGACGATCTGCGCGCCGCGATCGCCGCCGGCAAGACCGCCGTCGTCCTGATCTCGGGCTATCACATGTTCGGCAAGAAGGTGCCGCACTGGGTGCTCGTCCATGGCGACGACGGCCGCCATATCGTCATCCACGACCCCTGGGTCGCCGACGAGCGCGGCGAGACGGTCGCCGACGCGGCCAATCTTCCGATCCCCTATGAGACCTTCGACCGGATCGCGCGTTTCGGCAAGGTCGGCCTCCGGGCCGCGGTGTTCCTGTCCAGGCGCGAGGCTTAGCCGTCTTTCATGTCCCAATGGGTGGTTCTCGTCGGACGCCTGTCCGATCTCGACAACGGCGCGACGCCGCACAAGGTCATGACGGTGCGCGACTATCTCGCGCGGCCTGGCCTGTTCCGCGGCCAGCGCCCCAAGATCATCAATCTGTCGCGCTCCTACGCCTATCAGAGCCGCGCCTATTACGGCTCGCTGCTCGCCGAGGCGCGGGGCCATCGCATCATCCCCTCGGTCGAGACGATGATCGACCTGTCGGAGAAGAAGCTCTACGACAACGCCCTGCCGGAGCTGGACGCCGCCCTCGCCAGGGCGCTGGAGAAGGGCGAGCGGCCGGCATCGCCGATCCGCATCTATTTCGGCTACACCGACGATCCGCGTCTGGAGCGCTTCGCCAAGCTGGTCTTCGACTGGTTCCGCGCCCCGGCGCTGGAGGTGCATCTGGACGGCGCCGAAGCCGCGGAGCGGCCGGCGCCAGCCGCGTCCGCGCGGCGGACCGGCATCCAGGCGCAGCACGACAGACGGGCGAAAATCCGCCGTATCGGCTTTGCCGCGCCCGCCAAGCTGGACGCGGTCGAGACCGGCCGCCTGCTCGCCGCCATGGAGCGCTACACCGCCCGCGAATGGCGCGCCGCCAAGGCCAAGACGCCTGCAAAATATGCTTTCGCGACGCTCTACGATCCCAACGAGGCGCTGCCGCCATCCTCGGTGGACACGCTCAAGCACTGGGCCCGCACGGCCGCCCGGCTCGGCGTCGATGTCGAGCCGATCACCCGCCGCGACCTGCCGCGGCTGGCCAATTTCGACGCGCTGTTCATCCGCGAGACGACCTCGATCTCCAACCACACCTATCGCTTCGCAAGGCGCGCCATGCAGGAGGGCATGCCGGTCATCGACGACCCGATCTCGATGATCCGCTGCACCAACAAGGTCTATTGCAACGAGCTGATGGCGGCGAACGGGGTGGCGACGCCGCCTTCGGTGATGATCGGCGGCAAGGAGGATTTCCAGAAGGCCGCCGACGTGCTCGGCTTCCCCATGGTGCTGAAGATCCCCGACGGCTCCTTCTCGCGCGGCGTCAAGAAGGTCGACGACATGGCCGGGCTGGTCAGGCTGGCGGGGGCATGGCTGGAGGATTCCGACCTCCTGATCGCCCAGAAATTCATGCCGACGAAATTCGACTGGCGCATCGGCGTCCTCGGCGGCGAACCGCTCTTCGCCGTGCAGTATCTGATGGCCGGCGAGCACTGGCAGATCATCAATCACGAGACCGGCGACCGGCCGATGGAGGGCGGTTTCCGCCCCTTCGCGCTGGGCGAGGCGCCGCCGCATGTGCTGGACGCCGGCCTGCGCGGCGCCCGCTGCATCGGCGACGGGCTCTATGGCGTCGATCTGAAGGAGACCGACGACGGCGTCTTCCTGATCGAGGTCAACGACAATCCGAACCTCGAACACGGCGTCGAGGATTACGCCGAGAAGGACGAGGTCTGGACCCGGCTGACCCGCTGGTTCATCGACCGCATCGAACGCTAGGACCTTCTGCTGCTGTGCCTCGCCCGTTCCCGGACCGCCCGGCCGGAAGGCGCGCGGCTTGAAGCGGTCCGGGGCGATGTGTAGACCGCTGGGCCTGTCTGCACATCGGAGCGGGTCATGCGCACCAATATCGAGATCGACGACCGGCTGATGGCCGAGGCGATGGCTGCCGCGGGCCTGTCGACCAAGAAGGCGACGGTCGAGGAGGCCCTGCGCCGGCTGATCGCTCAGGAGCGTCGCCGCCGCGCCCTCGCCGACATGCACGGCATGGGCTGGCCGGGACCCGGGACGAGCGGACCCGGCCAGACGGACGCGGCCGGCGGATGATCCTCGTCGACGCCTCGGTCTGGATCGCCAATCTGAGGGGCGAGGACACGCGCGAGCTCCGTATGCTGCGGGAGAGCCGCGATTTGTCGGAGATCGGCATTGCCGATCTGACCCTCTACCGGTTGCTGGCAGGGGCGGCGGACGATCGCGACGCCGACCGCATTGGCCGCTATCTGCGCCAGTTCCCGATCCTGCCCGTCACGGGCGAGCGGTCGGTCGGGCGGGCAGCTGGTCTCGCGCGCATTCTGCGGGGCAGGGGCGTCGCGCTGCAGCGGCCCGAAGCGGCGCTGATCGCCGCCCATGCCATCGACCGGGGACATCGCGTCCTGCACGCCGACCCGGACATGGCGGCGCTGGCCGCCCATTGCGGGCTGCAGACCGCCTGACGCGGACGGGCCGCCCTTTAGCTGCCGGCGCCGATCAGCGCCGCATCGGCCCGCACGCTCTCCAGTCCCTCGCGATAGGTCGGATGGCGGAACCGGTAGCCCGCTTCCTTGATCCGGGCGTTGGAGACCCGCTTGTTCTCGCCATAGAAGCTGCGCGCCATCGGCGAGAGTTCGGCGGCGTCGAAGGGAATTTCCGGCGGCGGTGCGACGCCTGCCATCGCCGCGGCGTGGGCAACCACGTCCTGGGGCGGGGCCGGCTCGTCGTCCGTGACGTTGTAGATGCCGCCGAGCCGCTGTTCCGCCAGGAGGCTCAGCGCCCCGGCAATGTCGTCGACATGGATCCGGTTGAACACCTGGCCGGGCTTCACCAGTCGCTTGGCCGTCCCCTTCGCCAGATTGACGAAGCCGTTGCGGCCGGGGCCGTAAATGCCGGACAGGCGCAGGATCGCAAGCGGCACCCGCCGCGTCGCGGCCGCTTCCTGCCAGGCGACTTCAGCGGCGATGCGGGCTTTCGAACGCTCCGAGACCGGCCGCGTCTCGCTGTCCTCGTCCACCCAGCCGCCATCATGGTCGCCATAGACCCCGACGGTGGAGAGATAACCGATCCATTCGAGGTTCGGGCAGCCATGGGCGATCGCGTCGCCATACCAGCGCAGCACCGGGTCGCCCGGCCGCGCATTGGCGCCGCCGACGCTGGCGCCCCTCGGCGCCGCATGGCCCGGTGGCACCGAGACGAGCAGATGCGTGGCGCGGTAGAGCGCCGGCGAGATGCCGTCCGTCGGGTGTTCGCCGTCGAAGACGAAGGGCTTCAGATGATGCGCCGCCAGCCGGCTCGCCTTGTCCGCCGTGCGCACCGTCACGCCGGTGACGTCGTGCGGATCGAGCGTGTCGACGAAGTGCCCGGCCGAATAGCCGTGGCCGAAGACGAAGAAATGCATGGGGTCAGTCGCTCCAGGGTTCGGCGGGATCGTGCGGCCGGGCCATCTCGCCGAGCTCCAGCCTGCCGATCCGCAGCCTGCCGATGTCGGCCGTTCCGATACGGGCGCTCCCGACGGACAATCGCCCGATGGCGAAGGCGCCCACCGCCACCGATCCGATCGCCAGCGCGCCGATGGCCAATGCGCCGATTGCGCCGGCACCGAGCGCCGCAGAACCCGTGGCCGCGGCCGGTGTCGCCGGCATTCCGTTACGCAACTGGCCGACGGCCCGTCGCACCTTGGTCTCAAACTCGGCAGCGCAGGCACCGGATCGGGATGGCTTACGGTCCTTGAAGGGCATGCCATTCGCTCCTGACGACGGGATCGTCTTCCCTATCAAGCGCGGCGGGCCGAAGCTGCAAGGCATCTTCGGGGGACAGGCGGTCGAGCGCCCAGATCGCCATGGCCCGCACGAGGGGCGCCGCGTCCGCGAGATGCTCCCTCACGGCGCCCAGCAGCGCCGGATCGCCGGAATTGCCGGCAGCGATCAGGCAGTTGGACACGAACTTGTCGCGGCCGATCCGCTTGATCGGCGAACCGGAAAACAGGGCGCGGAAGGCCGCATCGTCCAGGGCGAGAAGATCGGCGAGTTTCGGCGCGTTCAGGTCGTCTCGGGCGATCAGCTTGGCTTCGCTGGCTTTGCCGGCAAACTTGTTCCACGGGCAGACGGCAAGGCAGTCGTCGCAGCCATAGATGCGGTTGCCCATCGCGGCCCGGAACTCTTGCGGCACCGGCTTGCGGGTCTCGATCGTCAGGTAGGAGATGCAGCGTCGGGCATCGAGCTTGTAGGGCTCGGGAAAGGCGTCGGTGGGGCAGACGTCCTGGCAGGCCCGGCAGGAACCGCAGAGATCGCGGCCCGGCGTGTCCGGCGTCATCTCCAGCGTGGTGAAGATCGAGCCGAGGAACAGCCAGGAGCCGTGCTCGCGGGAGACGAGATTGGTGTGCTTGCCCTGCCAGCCAAGGCCGGCCATCTCGCCCAGCGGCTTTTCCATCACCGGCGCGGTGTCGACGAAGACCTTGGCGTCGTGATCGCCGAGCCCGGACTGGCGGGCTTTCGCGACCATGCGGCCGGCCAGTTCCTTCAGCCGGCCCTTGATGACGTCGTGATAGTCGCGGTGGCGGGCATAGACCGAGATCGCCCCGCGATCCGGGCGCTCCAGGATCGCCAGCGGATCCTCCTGCGGGCCGTAATTCATGCCGAGAACGACGATCGAGCGCACGTCGGGCCACAGCGCCCGGGCGGAACGGCGCCGCTCCGCCGTCTCCGGCATCCAGCCCATCGTGCCGTAGCGGCCCTTGGCGATGAATTCGTCGAGGCGGGGGCCGGCCGCGACGTCGCCGGTGCCCGGCGCGATGCCGACTGCCGAAAAGCCCAGCCGGCCGGCGTCCTTGCGGATGAAGTCGGTCAGTGTCTCGCGCGCGGTCATGGTGCCGATATAGGCTGTTCGTCGGTCCGGCGCACGCCCGGGGCCTGCGTTTAAACTCAGAAGTCGAGCTGGACGTAGTGATGCACCGGCGGCAGGCCGCGCACGCGTTCGGTCAGGAGCGGACGGAAGGACGGGCGCGACTTGATCCGCATGTACCAGTCCTTGGCCGCCGGCTCCTTCTCCCACGGGATTTCGCCGAGATAGTCGAGGATCGAGAGTTCGGCGGCAGCCGCCAGATCGGCATAGGACAGTCGCGGGCCGGCCAGCCAGTCGCGGCTTTCGGCCAGCCAGCCGAGATAGCGCAGATGATGCTTCAGATTGGCCCGTGCCGCCCGGATCGCCGAGGCGTCCGGCGGTCCGCCGCCGGCATCGGCGCTCATTTCCAGCTTGAACACCCGTTCGCGGACGAGATAGCGCGTGACCTCGCTGTCGAGCTTGCCCAGGAACCACTCGGTCAGCCGCCGCACCTCGGCCCGCTCCAGCGGCTTTTCCGGCAGGAGCCGCTTGTCGCGCTGGAAGACGCCGCGGGTCTCGTCGAGATATTCGCCCGCCACCGTCGCGCCGACGATCGCCGGGCCGTCATCCTCGAGCATCACCGGCAGGGTCGCGGCCGGGTTCAGCGCCAGGAAGTCGCGGCGCTTCTCCCACGGACGCTCCTCCAGATATTCGGCGCGCTCGCCATATTCCCCGAGGACGAGCCGCACGAAACGCGAGGCGGCGGACATCGGATGATGGTGTAGCTTCAGCATGCGGTTGGATCGGGTGCTCTTCGGATGGATCACCCGCGCGCGGGCTGCCCCTGTTTGAAATGATCGACGGCGCGCCCGAAAGGACGTCCCTGCGCGTCATGATGGCAGACACTCGTCAATGGACCGTCAACGGGTCTGCCTTTGCTTTGAGCGACATAGCCGGAATCGCACCGGCGGCAAGCGGCGCGGGCTGCGCCGCGAACGGGCGCACTCGCCACACTGGCCGAGGATTCCGGCCATCGGATGGCCGTCCCCGTTTCCCTTCGCAGGCAGATCGGGTAGACGCCGCGCTGGAACGGGGCAGGGGATTGTCATGGATTTCGCAGCAGTCGGCGACGCCGTCATTCTGGGCATCACCGAGGGACTGACGGAGTTCCTTCCGGTCTCCTCCACCGGGCACATCCTGCTGCTGGGCCATTTTCTCGGCTTCCAGTCCACCGCCCGCAGCTTCGAGGTGCTGATCCAGCTCGGCGCGATCCTCGCCATCCTGATCCTGTATTTCGGCCGGCTCTGGCGGATCTTCGTCACCCTGCCGACCGACCCCCGCAGCCGCCGCTTCACCGCCGGCATCCTGCTCGCCTTCCTGCCGGCGGCCTTCGTCGGCGTTCTGGCGCACGACTTCATCAAGACCATCCTGTTCGAAACGCCGATGGTGATCTGCGTCGCGCTGATCGTCGGCGGCATCCTGCTTCTCGTCATCGACCGCATGCCGCGGATCGTGCGCTATGACGACGTCATGGATTATCCGCTGTCGCTCTGCCTGAAGATCGGCATCTTCCAGTGCCTCGCGCTGATCCCGGGCACCTCGCGCTCCGGCGCCACCATCGCCGGCTCGCTCCTGATGGGCACCGACAAGCGCTCGGCGGCCGAGTTCTCCTTCTTCCTGGCCATGCCGACCATGCTGGGCGCCTTCACCTACGACCTGATGAAGAATCGCGACCTTCTGTCGGTCGACGATGCCGGGCTGATCGTCATCGGCTTCGTCATGGCCTTCGTTTCGGCGCTCTTCGTCGTCCGCTTTCTGCTCGATTTCGTCTCGCGGCACGGCTTCGCCGTCTTCGCCTGGTGGCGCATCGGCGTCGGCCTCGTCGGCATGGTCTTGCTGCTGGCCCTGCCGGCCGAGGATGGCGGCGAGGCGGCGACGCCCGTGCCGGCCTCCGTCTCGCAGCCGCTCGCCACCGACGGTGGGACGCCGCCCGCGCGCTAGGCTAGGCCGTCGAAGCCGGGGTCACAGCAGCCCGGTCAGGCCGCGGCGCAGGAGGTCGAGCGAGATCACGACGAGGATCGCCGTCAGCACGAAGCGGAACAGCCGCTCGTCGATGCGCTTCAGCAGCGCCGTTCCGGCCAGCGTGCCGGCAAAGCCCGTGACGATCATCGCGGCGATCAGCGGCGCATAGGCGGCGAGCCCCACGCCGAGGGCGAAGAAGGCGACGCTCTTGAACAGATGCTGCAGGAAGGTCGTCGCCGCCAGCGTCGCGACCAGTTCCGAGCGGTCGTTGAAGGCCTTGGCGAAGAACGCCGCGTTGATCGGCGCCGTGGCCCCGACGAACATCGACAGGAACGTCGTGACGAGACCCGCAAAGGCAAAGCCCGGCGGCCCGATCCGGCCGATCGCCGGCAGCTTCGCCAAAGCGAGGATCAGGATGAAGGCGCCGAGCGTCGTCTGCAGCACCGCTTCCGGCAGGGTGACGACGAAGCGCGCGCCGATCAGCGCGCCGAGCGCCGCGCCGGCCAGAAACGGCAGCAGCGCGCGCCAGGACACGGCCCGCCGCTGCACCAGCACCCGCCCGAGATTGGAGGCGAGCTGCACCAGGCCATGGACGGGAATCAGCACCGCCACCGGCAGCACCGTGCTCATGATGGCGAGGAGCGACAGCCCGCCGCCGATGCCGAAGGCGGCGGTGGCGGCCGAGGTGAAGAAGCTCGCCACGACCAGCAGCAGCGCGGTGCCGGCCGCAAGGCCCGGCGGAAGCAGCATCGCGTCCAAGCCGGTCAGCCGGTCACGGCCATGTCGGGCTCACCGATCGCCGTGGCTCAGACCGCCTCGTCGTCGGGCATCCGCACGCCGCCGGCCTGGGGCTGCGGGTGGGTGAACTGCCCATGCTTGCGGAAGCGGACGAGATAGGTCGGCAGGATCGCGTCGACGGTGCGCGGCCGGATGCCGAAGGCCTCCAGCGTGCGGCCGTCCTCGATGGCGTCCTGCGACACGACATTGTCGGTCTGCAGCTGGGTGACCTGGTCGGGCGTCAGCGGCGCGCCGGGCAGGAAGCGCATCAGCTTGGCCATCGAGGCGGCGGCGCCGAACGGGATGGTGACGAAGTTGCGCTTGCGCTCGATGATGCGCAGCATCTCCTCCATCATCTGGCGGAAGGTCAGCACCTCGGGCCCGCCGAGCTCGTAGACCCGTCCGCCGGGAACCTTGCCGTCCACCGTGTCGGCGATCGCCTCGGCGACATCGCCCACATAGACCGGCTGGAACCGGGTCTTGCCGCCGCCGATCAACGGCAGGAACGGCGAGAACCGCGCCATGTCGGCGAAGCGGTTGAAGAACTGGTCCTCGGCGCCGAAGACGATCGACGGACGCATGATATAGGCGCCGGGAATAACGTCGAGCACCGCCTTCTCGCCCTCGGCCTTGGTGCGGGCATATTCGGATTCGGAGGTCTCGTCAGCGCCGATGGCCGAGATCTGCGTCATGCCGGCCCCGATCTTCGCGGTCGCCTCCGCCACGGTGCGGGCGCCGAAGGACTGCAGCGCGTCGAAGCTCTGTTGTCCGCTCTGGGCGAGAATGCCGACGAGGTTGACGACATGGTCGGCCCCCTCGACCGCCCGCTCGACGGACCACGGATAGCGCAGATTGGCCTGGATCGGCATGATCTGGCCCATATTGCCGTTGGGCTGCAGGTGATAGGCCAGATCCGGGCGCCGGCAGGCGACGCGAATGCGATGGCCGCGGCGGGCCAGGGCCTGCACCAGGTAGCGGCCGACAAAGCCCGAACCGCCGAACACCACCACCGTCTTGTTCGTGTCGACACTCATCGTACTCAAGCTCCTGCCTTGCCTGTGGCCCGTCGGCCCGGTTCCCGTCCGGGCGGGGCCGGATGATTCGCGCCGCCCGGCGCGGGCCCCGTTCCGCCGCGTCATAGCCCGTCTGCGGCGTCAGGTGAAGGCGGCGCCGCGCCGCGAGCCGGCTGTTTCACGCAGCGTCCGCCGGACCGGGGACGCCGGTCCCGCACAATCGCGCAGATGGCGCATCGCCCCCGGTCCGCAAGCCCGCGGCACAAACCGTCGCAGGGCCCTGCCGCGGCCAGGGGACGCCCGCCGCCCGGCGCCATTGCCCCGCTCCCGCCGCGCGTCCTGGCTTGCCCCGCGACAGCCGGCGGGCGCGTCCGGCATGCGCGTCCCGGTCTCGCAGCACTTAGCGGAACGGTGCGCCATCGCCTGCGAAAACCGCGCTGTCCACGCCGGTCCGCTGCACTGCGACAGAAAATTCGTGCGCCGGCGCCAATCGTCGCAAAACTGCGTTGACAGCGACCCGGCCTCCCTCTAATGCTCCGCGCCGTGCCCAGGTGGCGGAATTGGTAGACGCGCACGGTTCAGGTCCGTGTGCCGCGAGGCGTGGAGGTTCGAGTCCTCTCCTGGGCACCAATTGACTGTTCGAGATGATCCGCAGCGATCCGGACAGTAGCCACACCCCCCCCCCCGAACACTTCGCGATATGATGGCTCCGGCATCGGCCGGGCATGGCGTGCGCACCATTTTGCTTCGACGCGCGGATGCCGGGTGGTGCCTGCGCGTGCCGCAGGGCCTGTCGTCATGCTGCTTTTCCGGACGCCGGGGAGCGTGCCACGGAATCGGGGAAAAAGCGTGGCGAATCTTGAGTGTATTGTCTGCGGAGAGTTCCAGGCGAGGAACGCGAAAGCCTCAGGCCGGGATGTGTGGTTTGGGATGGATGACGACGACAATGGATCGTCGCCTGCGCGGCGCGAGCGTCGAGGTCTCGATGAGCGACACTGCTGCCAACGGCGCGCCGCGCTTCAGGATCGCGAAGATATCGTCACCGAGACCGTCTGTGCCTCGGTCGACCATCAGCCGGACGCCCATGTGGAAACGTTGATCCTGACCGCCGACGACGACTCCTGGGCTTAGCGCGTCCAGCCTGTCTTCCGCTGGGGAAGAAACGCGGGTAGTTTTGATGCACGTCAAGTCGGAGCGCGCGAATGGCCGTCACGCTCGGGCATCGACAACCCGGCGGGAGGCGCCCAACATGAAGATGCAGACAACTGGAACCCTGCGAGGCACGCTGATCGTCGCTGCGCTCGTCTCGTTTGCCGGCGCATCGCAGGCGGTGGCCCAGAGCTATCGGAGCATGAGCTGCGACGAGCTCTGGTATGCCCGCAACGCCATCTATGCCGACAATGGCTATTGCTTCGAAACCCGCCGGGCGCGCCGCGCCTTCGGCCGCAGCTGCTTCCCGCCCTATGGCGAGCTGTCGGGCCCCGACAGGCGTGAGGTCGCCGCGATCCAGCGATGGGAGCGCCGCAAGGGCTGCCGCTAGGCGGCGAACGCCACCGCTGATCCGTCGCCGGCCCACTCCTGGGTCGGCTCGCGCCGCAGCCTGTTTCCGCGTTCCGGGGATTTCCTCATGTTGCGTCTTCGGGGCATCCGGGCTGCGCTGTGCCTGACGGTCTTGCTCTGCGGCTGTGCCGCGTCTTTGCCAGGCCGAACGCCGCGCACCGACGCGGCACCGGTTGTGCTCGCGCGGCAGCCGCTGCGCGGTGTCGGCCTCGCCATCCATCATGTCTCGATGGCCACCGGCGTCTATGCGCTCGCCGAACGCCTGCGGGAACCAGGCGAAGCCCCCGGACCGGAGGAGGCGCGCGAAGCATCGACATCCGCCGGGCCACCGCAGCGGGGCGGGATGACGGTGGCCTGGTACGGTCATTCGACCGTTCTCCTGCAGCTTGGGAAGACCGTGATCCTGACCGATCCGGTGCTGGCGGGCGCCGTCTCGTTCACAAGCCCGCTGCCGGTTCGCTATGGCTGGCCGCAATTGCACCTCGACCAGCTTCGAAGAATCGATGCTGTGGTCCTCTCCCATGGCGACTTCGACCATCTCCACGCTCCCTCCCTGCGGATGCTCGCCGGACGGTTTCCGGAGGCGGCCATCGTCGTGCCGGACGGTCTTGCACATCTGGCAGCCGATGCCGGATTCCGGCGCATCCACGCGCTTCCGCTGAACGGATCCGCCAGGATTGGCGCGGTCACGATCACCGGCCTGCCGGCGATCCACGCCACCCGGCGCAACCTTCTCGGCATCCCGGACGGGACGGCCTTCTCCTGGGAGCTCAGGGACCCGTCCCACCGCGTCCTGTTCATCGGCGACAGCGGCTACGCACCGGTGTTTGCAGAGATCGGACGCCGGCGCGGACCCTATGACCTCGTGCTGGTGCCGATCGGCGCGTCCGAGCCCCGGCACCTGGTCGGCGACATGCACATGACCCCGGAAGAGGCGGTCCGGCTGGCGGACGATGTGAGGGCGAAGGCGGCGATCGGCATTCACTGGGGCACCTTCGCCCTGTCGCCGGAGCCCCGCGGCGAACCATCGCGGCGGTTCCTGCGGGCCGGCGCGACGAGGAACGCCCGCACCCTGTCGCTCGGCGAAACGGCGCGCTTTCCATGACAGGCACCGGCTGTCTGACGACGCTTTGGCCGATACGCCTGCTGCTCCTGCCCTGCGCCCTGCTGCTATCGGCGCTTGCCGGCTGCGTCACCGGCCCGGCAGGCGGCGATCTCGGCCCGGAGCCACCGCCGCCGGCGATCCGCAAATGCTGCGCGAATGTCGAACGCTATCCCGACTGGCTGGTGGCCGTGCTCGACCCGGTCGCGCCGGTGATCGGCCGCGTCGTGGCCGCGGTCGAATGGCGCGATGGCCATCTGTATGGCCGGGACGGCGCCGTCCGGCTCCTGCGGCGACATCTGCGGCCGCTCGACATCGTTCTCGTGACGTCCGGCGGGCGGCTGACCAACGCCACCCTGCCGGGCCTGTTCAAGCATGTCGCGATCCATCTGGGCTCGGACGCCGACCTGCGCCGGCTGGGCGTCTGGAGCGATGCGGTCGCGCAGGGGCAGGCGCCCGACATCCTCGCCGGCCGGACCTTCATCGAAGCGGATCAGGACGGGGTGCATCTGAGTTCGGCCGAGACCGTCCTCAACGCGGACTATCTGGTCGTGCTGCGCCCGGCGCTCGCCGCGCGGGCCGAACGCCGCCGGGCGACGCGGTTCCTGCTCGGCGCCGTCGGCCAGCCCTTCGATTTCCGCTTCGACGCGGATACGGCGGATTGCTTCTTCTGCAGCGAACTCGTGCGCCGGGCCCTTCCGAGCCTGCCGGTGGAGGCCCGCCACATCTACGGCCGGCATGTCTTCGTGCCCGACCAGTTCGCCGATCTCGCGGCCGCCCGTCCGTCGCGGCTGCGGCCGGTCCTCTATCTGGTGGGCCATCGCGGCGAATGGGGAACGCGATCGCCGGCCCGGCTGCGCGGCGATCTCGCGCGCTACTGGGCGGCACAGCCCTGACGCCGACCTGTCGGCGCAGAAAGGCCCGAGCCGGCCGCGCCGCTTGATCCGGATCAAGGGGCTTGCCGTCGTCTTCGGCAGGATGGGCGCGGCACCTGCCCACGATGGGCGCTTCGAAAGGACGATCGGATGACGCGACTGACATCTGGGATCGCAGCGGCGGTTCTCGTCGCTGCGGGGCTTGGCACCGCGCCCCAGGCGCTCGCCGGCGACTGCACCGGACGGGTGAGCGGCGTGCGCCCGATCTCCTCCTACGACCACCGGACCGGCGCGGGTTTTCTGGCGGTGCGGCGCGGGCCGTCCTCCAGCACACGGCAGATCGGCGAGGTCTATGCCGGCGATCTTCTGTCGGTCTACGACCGGCGCGGCAACTGGTACCATGTGACCTGCATGGAAGGGGACTGCGAGGACCCGTTGTGGGGCCCGGCCTCTCCATCCGGCTGGGTCTCCGCCCGCTATGTCCGTGCCCGGGGCGTCTGCCCTTGACGCATATCGGGATGCCGGTCCTGGCGACGGTCGCCAAAGGCCGGCCTGTCAGGAGCCGGCGTCGATCGTCTCGTGCCGCACGCAGTGCCGGCGCACGGCGTCCGCGTCGACCGTGACACCGAGGCCCGGGCCGGTGGGGATCGCCAGGCACTCGTCGTCGAGCACGAATGCCTCCGTCAGGATGTCGTCGCGCAGCGGATTGTAGGTACGGTCGAACTCGATCATCGTCTCGTTCTGCAGCGGCACCGGACGCGCCGTATAGGGCGCATGGGGCACGATCGCCAGCGCCTGCAGGGCGGCGGCGACGGCCACGCCCGATCCCCAGACATGCGGCACCACCATGATGTTGTGGCTCGTCGCCAGCGCCAGGATGTTCTTCCATTCGGTGAAGCCGCCGGCCGCGCAGATATCCGGCTGGGCGATGTCGATGCAGCCACCGCCGATGAGGTCGCGAAAGCCGAAGCGGGTGAATTCGGCCTCGCCGCCGGCGATCGGCACGTCCAGCGTCTCGCGCAGGCGGCGATAGCCCTCGCGGTCCTCCGGCACCACCGGCTCCTCGAACCAGCGGAAATCCAGCTCTTCCATGACCCGCCCGATCCGCACGGCGGAGGCGTAGTTGTAGGCGTGGTTGGCATCGGCCATGATCTCGACCTCGTCGCCGAGGGTCTCGCGCACGAGGCGCATGCGCTCGATGTCGTCGCGGATCGGCAGGAGGCCGATCTTCATCTTGACCGCGGCGACGCCGGTGGCGCGGATGCGCAGCACCTCTTCGCGCAATTTGTCCAGCATGACCGGGCGGTCGGCATAGTCCGGCGGATAGTAGCAGCCGGTCCCGTAGGCCCGCACGCGCTGGCGGATGGCGCCGCCGAGCAACGCATGGACCGCCTGGCCGACCATCTTGCCGAAGATGTCCCACAGGGCGATGTCGATGGCGCTCAGTGCCTCGACATAGGCGCCCTTCTGGCCGAAATCCCGGGTGCGGGCGTAGAACTCCTCGAAGATCGCCGTCGGCGCCGCCGGATAGCGTCCGATCAGCCGCGGGCCGATGACGTCCTTGATGCAGCTGGCGGGCGGCTCGGGTGGCCCGTACTGGCCGCCTTCGCCCCAGCCCGTCGTCCCGTCGTCGCAGGTGATCCGCACCAGCAGGCTGGTGCGCTCGGCGAAATAATCCTGCGACGAATAGAACGCGTTCTCGCGGCTGGAGACCTTGAGAACATAGGTGTCGATGCGCTCGATCTTCATCGGCGTCCCCTCCCTTGCAACCGGTGCGACCGCGAAACGGCCGCGGAGGCCGCGCGGGCGCAGACGGGTGGCGCTCACGCGAAACCGGCCTGCCCGCGTCTCCCTCTCCCCTCGTCAGGCTGACGCATCGTTCCGTAAGCTACAAGTACGAAAATCGCCGGTTCGGGGCGCCGTTGCGGTCGCCATGTCGGGATATTTTTTGGTACGGTCTTTTGCCTCAAGGCGTTATGCGGCATTGAGGTTCATGGTGGGCACCGTGAAGGAGGAAGAATGGCGGTGCGGGAGCTTCGGCCACGGGATCGTGGGCCCAAGGGACGGGAACTCGACGAGACGGCGTGGTCGGACATACGTGAGCTCCTCGGCGAAGGGGAGCGGCGACGGGACCTACTCATTGAATATCTGCATCTGATCCAGGATCGCTTCGGCTGCCTGAGCGCGGCCCATCTGCGCGCCCTGGCCGAGGAGATGCGGCTGTCCCAGGCGGAAGTCTACGAGGTGGCGTCCTTCTACGACCATTTCGACGTGGTGCGCGAAGGCGAGGAGAAGCCGGCGCCGCTGACCATCCGGATCTGCGATTCGATCAGCTGCGCGCTGGCCGGCGCCGAAGCGCTGATCGGTGAAGTGTCGGCAGGCGTCGATCCGGCCGCCATCCGGGTCGTGCGCGCGCCCTGCATGGGCCGCTGCGCCACGGCGCCGGCCGCCCGCATCGGCGACCGCGAGGTCGATCACGCCAGCGCCGCGGGGCTGGCCGCCCTGGCCGCAGCCGGCGAGACCACCGTCCGGGTCCCCGACTACACCAATCTGGCTGATTATCTCGCCGCCGGCGGCTACAAGCTCTTGTCGAAGATCCGCGACGGGTCGCTCGCCGTCGAGACGCTGATCGAGACCATGCAGTCCGCCGGCCTGCGCGGGCTCGGCGGCGCCGGCTTCCCGGCCGGCAAGAAATGGGGCTTCGTGCGCTCCTATCCGGGGCCGCGCCTGATGACAATCAATGGCGACGAGGGCGAACCCGGCACCTTCAAGGACCGCTACCACCTGGAGCGCGACCCGCACCGCACGCTGGAAGGCGCTCTCGTTGCCGCCCATGCGGTCGAGGCCGAGCGCATCTATTTCTACATGCGTGACGAATACCCGGCCGTGCTGCACATCCTGCGCACCGAGATCGCCGCGCTGGAAGCCGGCGGCCTGATCACGCCGGGCTTCATCGAGCTGCGCCGCGGCGCCGGCGCCTATATCTGCGGCGAGGAAAGCGCGATGCTGGAGAGCATCGAGGGCAAGCGCGGCCTGCCGCGGCACCGCCCGCCCTACATCGCCGAAGTCGGCCTGTTCGGGCGTCCGACGCTGAACCACAATGTCGAGACCCTGTGGTGGATCCGTGACATCGTCGACAACGGTCCCGAATGGTTCACCGGCCTCGGCAAGCCGGGCTTTCCGGGGCTGCGCTCCTGGTCGGTCTCGGGCCGCGTGCGCGAGCCGGGCGTCAAGCTCGCCCCGGCCGGCATCACCGTGCGCGAACTGATCGAGGAGCACTGCGGCGGCATGGCCGAGGGTCATGCGTTCAAGGCCTATCTGCCCGGCGGCGCCTCGGGCGGTGTCCTGCCCGCCTCCCTCGGCGACATTCCGCTGGATTTCGGCGGCGAGCTCGCCCGCCACGGCGCCTTCGTCGGCTCCCATGCCGTCGTGGTGTTCTCCGACAAGGACGATATCCGCGAGGCCACGCTCAACCTTCTGCGCTTCTTCGAGCATGAGAGCTGCGGCCAGTGCACGCCCTGCCGCGAGGGCACCGGCAAGCTGGTGTCGCTGCTGGAGAGCAGGGGGCCGATCGACGAAACGGCGATCCGCGATCTGGAGACCGTCCTGCGCGACGCCTCGATCTGCGGTCTCGGCCAGGCGGCGCCCAATCCCGTGAATCATCTTCTGACGCATTTCCGCGAGGAGCTGTCGCGATGACGAGCAAGATCACCTTCGAACTCGACGGCAAGTCCGTCGCCGCGGATGCCGGCGAAACCATCTGGGAAGTGGCCAAGCGCGAGGGCACGCGCATCCCGCATCTGTGCCATGTCGACATGCCGGGCTACCGGCCGGACGGCAATTGCCGCGCCTGCATGGTGGAGATCGACGGCGAGCGGGTGCTGGCCGCCTCCTGCATCCGCAAGCCCGCCGAGGGCATGGTGGTGCGCACCGCCACCGAGCGCGCGGTGAAGTCGCGCCAGATGGTGGTCGAGCTTCTGGCCAGCAACATGCGGCCGCCCGAGGAAAGCCCGGACAACCAGTCGATGTTCTGGGACTGGGCGTCCTCCATGGGGGTGGCCGGCAGCGACCGCTATCCGTCGAAATTCGCCGACGGTCACGCCACGGCCGAGTTCGACGTCACCAATCCGGCCATCGCCGTCAACATGGACGCCTGCATCACCTGCGGCGCCTGCGTGCGGGCCTGCCGCGAGGTGCAGGTCAACGACGTCATCGGCATGGCCGAGCGCGGCAACCGCTCCGTGCCCGTCTTCGACATCCACGACCCGATGGGCCTGTCGACCTGCGTGACCTGCGGCGAATGCGTCCAGGCCTGTCCGACCGGTGCATTGTACGAAAAGTCGCTGATGGACGAGACGCGCACCGTTCGCGCGGTCCAGGACTTCGACAAGGTCGTCGACAGCGTCTGCCCGTTCTGCGGCGTCGGCTGCCAGACCAGGGTCGCGGTCAAGGACAACCGCATCGTCCAGGTCGACGGCCGCGACGGCTATGCCAACGAGAACCGGCTGTGCGTGAAGGGCCGCTTCGGCTTCGACTACGCCATGTCGCCGGAGCGGCTGACCAAGCCGCTGATCCGCCGCGACGATGCGCCGAAGGCCGGCGACATCGACATGCGCGACGTCGATCCGCTGACCGTCTTTCGCGAGGCGACCTGGGAAGAGGCGATGGAGCGCGCCGCCGGCGGGCTGACATCGATCATGGCGGCCCATGGCGGCCAGGCGCTGGCCGGCTTCGGCTCGGCCAAGGGATCGAACGAGGAGGCCTATCTCTTCCAGAAGCTGATCCGGCAGGGTTTCGGCACCAACAATATCGACCATTGCACGCGGCTCTGCCATGCCTCCTCGGTGGCCGCACTGATGGAGGGTGTCGGCTCCGGCGCGGTTTCGGCGCCGTTCAACGACGCCATGAAGGCCGAGTGCATCATCGTCATCGGCGCCCGCCCGACGACCAACCATCCGGTCGCCGCGACCTATTTCAAGCAGGCCGCCAAGCTGGGCAAGCAGCTCATCGTCATGGACCCGCGGGGCCAGGACCTGATGCGCCACGCGACCCACTCGCTGAAGTTCAAGCCCGGCACCGACGTCGCCATGCTGAACGCGCTGATCCACGTGATCATCGAGGAACAGCTCTATGACGAGCAGTATATCCAGGCCAATGTCGCCGGCTTCGAGGCGCTGAAGGAGAAGGTGAAGGACTTCTCGCCCGAGGCCATGGCCGACATCTGCCGGGTGCCGGCCGAGACGCTGCGGGACGTCGCCCGCACCTATGCCAAGGCCGAACGCTCGATCATCTTCTGGGGCATGGGCATTTCCCAGCACACCCACGGCACGGACAATTCCCGCTGCCTGATCGCCCTGGCGCTGATCACCGGCCAGATCGGCCGCCCGGGCACCGGCCTGCATCCGCTGCGCGGCCAGAACAACGTCCAGGGCGCGTCGGATGCCGGGCTGATCCCGATGTATTATCCCGACTACAAATCCGTCGAGAATCCCGACATTCGCGGGACCTACGAGAATTTCTGGGGCCAGACGCTCGACCCCAAGGCCGGGCTGACCGTCGTCGAGATCATCGACGCGATCCATGACGACGTCATCAAGGGCATGTATGTCATGGGCGAGAATCCGGCCATGTCGGATCCCGACCAGGCCCATGCCCGTGGTGCGCTGGCCAAGCTCGAGCATCTGGTGGTGCAGGACATCTTCCTCACCGAGACCGCCTGGCATGCCGACGTGGTCCTGCCGGCTTCCGTCCATGCCGAGAAGCTCGGCACTTTCACCAACACCAACCGGCAGGTGCAGATCGGCCGGCCGGCGCTCGACCTGCCTGGTGAGGCCCGGCAGGATCTCGACATCATCATCGACCTTGCCCGCCGCATCGGCCTCGACTGGAATTACAGCCATGTCTCGGAGGTCTATACGGAGATGGCGGCGGTCATGCCGTCGCTGAAGCATATCTCCTGGGAACGCGTGGAACGGGAGGAATCGGTCATCTACCCGGCCGACGGTCCGGACCAGCCGGGCAACGAGATCATCTTCTCGACCAGCTTCCCGACCGCCGACGGCCGCGGGCGCATCGTGCCAGCCGATCTGCTGCCGCCGGACGAGGTGCCCGACGCCGACTTCCCGCTCGTGCTGACCACGGGCCGGCTATTGGAACATTGGCACACCGGCGCCATGACGCGCCGGGCCGGCGTGCTGGACGCCATCGAGCCCCAGGGCATCGCGTCGATGAACCCGCGGGAGATTGGTCGTCGCGGCCTGCAACAGGGCGAGATGATTGCGATCGAGACGCGGCGCGGCACGGTCGAGGCGATCCTGCGGGCCGACCGGGAGGTGGCCGATGGCATGGTCTTCATGCCGTTCTGCTTCAACGAAAGCCCGGCCAACATGCTGACCAACCCGATGCTCGACCCCTTCGGCAAGATTCCGGAGTTCAAATACTGCGCCGCCCGCATTGTCGCGCCCGCGACCACCCGGGAAGCCGCGGAGTAGCAGATCACGGACCGCCGGCGCTTGTGACAGCGCCGGCGTCCCGACTACGCGTCCCCCGGCAATGCCTCCGGAAAGCCGCCTGTCCTCTCCTTCGCAGCGCGCGTCGTGCGCTTGAGCTTGCCGTCGTGCCCCTCCGGCGGCTTACCCGATTACATACCGTCCATCGCCGAGCCGCAGGCATGCGACCCGACGCGAGGGCTTCGGGACATGCGCTGAATCCGGCTAACCAAACGCGCTCAGGCGCTGCCCCGACGCGCGGCGCATCGGAAATTCATGACCGCGACAACAATGCATGCATTGACGCATGCATTGAATGGGGCTACGCCTGATCACAAGGAAAGCAGTGGCGACAGGAGTGTCCGAATGAGTGATCTGGAGATCGTGGTCCTTCCCGGTGACGGGATCGGAGTCGAGGTGATGGACAGCGGTCTGGCGGTTCTGGACGCTCTGGAGGCGCGTTGCGGCTTTCGTCTCGTGCGCCACCAGCACCCAGGCGGCGCGGCCTATTACAAGGAAACCGGCATCGCCCTGACCGACGAGGCCGCCGACGCGACACGGTCCTGCGACGCGATCCTGTTCGGCGCCATGGGCCTGCCCGACATTCGCTATCCCGACGGCACCGAGATCGCCCCGCATCTGGAGATGCGCCGGGAATTCGGCCTCTATGCCGGCGTCCGCCCGGTCCGCCATCTGCCGAACACGCCGAGCCCGCTGGCCGATCCGCGCGCCAAGGACATCGACCTCGTCATCATTCGCGAATCCACCGAGGGGCTGTTCTACTCCCGCGGCAAGGGCACGGTCGAGGACGACAAGGTCGCCCGCGAGACGATGGTCATCACGCGCTCGACCTCCGAGAAGCTGTTCGACTTCTCCTTCCGCCTCGCCGAGCGGCGCCAGCGGCTGCGCGGCAAGACCGGCCGCGTCACCTGCGTCGACAAGTCGAACGTCTTCGTCGCCATGGCCTTCTTCCGCAAGATCTTCAACGAGCGGGCCAAGAACTTCCCCGGCGTCGACGCCGATTCCGCCTATGTCGACGCGACGGCGCTGGATCTGATCCGCAAGCCCTGGGACTTCGACGTCATGGTCATGGAGAACATGTTCGGCGACATCATCTCCGACCTCGGCGGTGGTCTCGTCGGCGGCATGGGGCTGGCACCCTGCGCCGAGATCGGCGACGAGCATGCGCTGTTCCAGCCGAGCCACGGCAGTGCGCCGGACATCGTGGGCACCGGCAAGGCCAATCCGACCGCCATGCTCCTGTCGACCGCGATGATGCTCGACTGGCTGGGCGCCCGCCACAAGCTGGACGCGCTGACCGATGCGTCGCTGATCCTGGAGGCGGCGATCGACAAGGCCTATGCCGAGCGCATTCGGCCCTTCGAGTTTGGCGGCAGCAACGGTACCGCCGATATCACCCGCGCGGTCATCGCGGAAATCGAGGCTGCCAAATGAGCGAAGCCAAAGCGGCCGACGCGCCCTACGTCATTCTCGTGGAGTTCGCGGTTGCCGACGGGTCCGGTCCGGCTTTCGAGAAGTTGATCGTCGAGAACGCCCGCCGCTCTTTGTCGGACGAGCCCGGCTGCCGCGTTTTCGACGTCTGCGCGCGGCCCGGCGACGCCTACGGGATTGTCCTCTACGAAGTCTATGACGACCGCACGGCGTTCGACGCCCATCTGGCCTCGTCGCATTTCAAGACCTTCGACGCGGCGTCGGGGGACATGGTGACGGGCAAGCGCGTGACCGAGCTCACGCTGTTGGCTGGCGCGTCGGGCTAATCGCCCGGCTGCGACGGGGCGTGGCGGGCGAGGGGGCAAGCCACGCCCATTCTCTTGAGACGGGCGGCCGCTGGTCCGTGCGCCGTCCGCCGCCGGCTAGAGCTGGGTCAGGCCGTAATCGCGCAACAGGCCGACCAGCATGCGGCCATTGCGGAAGCGGTGTTCGCGGTGGATCTGCCGGGCGGCATCGGCGTCCCGGCGCTCGATCGCGTCGAGCAACGCCTCATGGTCCTCGTTCGATCCCACCGGCTTGGGACGAAGCCGCAAGGTGAGCATGCGGACCCGGTGCGACTGGGCGAGGAACTGCGAGACCAGTGCCCGCAGGCGCCGGTTCGGGCAGTTTTCCATCAACAGGCGATGGAAATGGTCGTCTGACTGGGCCCAGGCCAGGAGATCGTCGCTCTTGAGCGCGGCGTCCATGTCGTCCACCGCCTGGCGCATCGCCTTCATCGCCTCGTCGGCGACACCCTCGCGGGCGATTTCCTCGGCTGCTTCCGATTCCAGCGCCGTCAGGATCTGGTAGATTTCCTGCATGTCGTCGGCCGAGACCGGCAGGACCCGCATGCCGTGCCGCGGCTTGATCTCGACCATGCCTTCCTCGGCGAGGCGGATCATGGCTTCGTGGATCGGCGTGCGGCTCATCTCCAGAAGAACCGACAGTTCCTTTTCCAGGACGTGGGTGCCGGCAGGCATCTCGTTGTTCAGGATCAGCCTGCGGATCTCACGATACGCACGCTCGGCATAGGAGATCCGCTCCTCCGCGACGGAAGCGGGCGTTCCAGTCTCTGTCGCCACTGTCACAAGGCACCTTCCGCATGAGAATCATCTTGGACCGTCTTTAGCATTCCGTCGCGGGCGGAGGCATAGATGGCCGCCTCGATCCGCAGATTGGCCAGATAGTCCGCTGCCGCGTTGACGACAGGTGTCTGGCGCAGGAGATGGTCCACCACGTGGCGCTGCAGGGCGAGGACGCTGTCGCCGCCGAACCCCTCCATGTTGCGCTCATAGGCGATCTCGCTCTCGTCATTGCTGCCGAAGGCGCGGAAGAACAGCCGTCCGTAGCCGTCGAGCCGGATCGTGCCGTCCGAGCCCTCGACCAGCATTTCGCCCATGGTCAGGCGGCGGTCGTCGGCCTGATGGTCGCCCAGCCTGTTGCCGTCCAGCATGGCCCGCGCGCCGTTCGCGAACTCGAACAGGATGATGCCGGCATCCTCGCCGACGATCGCCGGATTGAGGCGCACCAGCCGTGCCATCACCGCCTCGACGGCGCCGAAGAGATAGCGGAACGTGTCGACGAAATGGATCGCCGTCTCGTGGACGAGGAAGCGCTCCATCTTCTGGAAATAGGGCTGGCGATCGAGATAGGCCCGCGGGCCCTGTCCGTCGCCGGGCCGCAGGCGGAAGCTGGCCTGGTAGACGCTGCCGATCCGCCGGGCCTCGATCTGGCGGCGGATCTCGCGGTGCCAGGGCTGGAAGCGGAAATTCTCGTGCACCACCAGCATGGTGTCCGCCTCTCGCGCGATCCGCGTTGCCTCTTCGGCTTCCGCGACGCTGGTGCAGAAGGCCTTCTGGCAGATCGTCGGAATGCGGCGCGCCGTTGTCTTGCGGATCAGGTCCAGATGGGTGTGCGGCGGGGTGATGATGTCGACGAGATCGGGGCGCTCGACCTCGAGCATCGCGTCGACATCGGTATAGACCGCGGGCACGGCGAAGCGCTCGGCATAGTCCTGCGCCTTTCCCTCATCCTGGTCGCAGACCGCGACCAGCGAAGCGTCCTCGATGCGCGACCAGGCATCATGGTGGAAACGGCTGAAATAGCCGGCGCCGATGGTCGCAACGCGCAGTGTGCTCATGGGTCTCGGGCTCCTCGGCATTCAGGATCAGGACGGGTTCGGGGCAACGGTCGGCAGGTCGGCGATCCGCCGCTCCAGCGCATCGATCGGCAGCGACCAGTGCAGCGGCGCGAGACCGGCCACCGGGCTCTCGAAACTGGCGATCGCCTCGCCCTGCAGGCAGCCGAGATAGGCGGTCCGAAGGTCGGGCCCGCCGAAGGCGAGGCTGGAGATCGCCCGCAGCTTCTTGCTCTTCATCGTGTCGAGATGCGAGCGCTCGATGGTTTTCGACGCATAGGCCGCCTCGACATAGGCGACGTGATCGGCGTCGCAGTCTTCCAGCATCAGGGTCTGGTCGCCGTTGGGGCTGACCCGGATGACCCGGTTGCTGACGATGCTGGTGATCCACAGATGGCCTTCCGCGTCGAAGGTCATGCCGTCGGGATAGGTTCCGGGGCCGAACTGCGCCACCACCTGCCGCGCCTCCAGTTTCCCCTCCGCGATGCTGAAGCGGGTCAGGCGCCGGGTGAAGGTCTCGTTGATGTACAGATGGCGGCCGTCCGGGGAGACGAGGCATTCGTTGCTGAAGCCGATCCCGTCGGCGACGATCCGCGCATGTCCGTTCTCGACGAGGACGATGAAGCCGTCGGCGACGTCGCCGCGCGCCGCCAGATGGCGCGGATTCATGCGCGTGCTGACCGTCACCCACATGCGGCCGGCCGCATCCAGATGCACGAAATTGGACGGCGGCAGCGGCGTGCCGTCCACCTCCAGCAGCACCGGGTCCACCGTGCCGTCCGGGTGAAGCCGCCAGACGCCGCCGGTGTCGACGCCGAGCTCGGTCAGCAACAGGCTGCCGCCGCGCTCCAGCGCGATGCCGTTCGGCCGCAGCGGCCGGGGCGGATTCTGCGCCAGATGCCGGCTGACCCGCCCCGACGGCTCGATGATCGAGACGCCGCCACCACCGGTCCAGTCGGCGGCGATCAAGTGCCCTGACGCATGGGCAAGGACGCATTCCGGACGGTTCAGCCCGTGGCCGTGAGAAGCGATCCCGGAAAGACTGAGCATCAGGCGACCTCGACAAGGATATAAAAGAGCAGTACCCTATCAGTAGACTAATACATAAGCGCATACAATGTGCAGAGATTGCTCCGACTGGGAGGTCGGAGGAATACCGAGTGGAACGTCTCATGGGAGGAAAATCAGATGCTTGACTGGAAAAGTGCAGGCGCGGCAGCGCTGCTCGCCGGGGCCCTCGCAATGCCCGCAATGGCGCAGGATTACCCGGATCGCGACATCTCCAACGTCGTCGTCTGGGCCGCCGGCGGCGGAACGGACACGCTGAACCGGCTGATCTCGGCCGAGATGCAGGAGGGGCTGGGCGTCAATATCAACGTCTCCAACCGCACCGGCGGCGTCGGCGGCTCGGTCGGCATGAGCTACGTCCATTCCCAGCCCGCCGACGGCTACACGCTGGCCGGCATCTCGGAATCCGTCGTGACGGCCGGCATCCAGGGCGGCTGGGACCAGCGCATGGACGTCTGGGACTTCTTCCTCGTCGGCGGCTCGCCGGAAATCATCTCGGTCTCGGCAAACGCCCCGTACCAGACCCTCGACGAGCTCATTGCCGCCGCCAAGGAGGCCCCCGGCACCATTCGCGCGGGCGCCAGTGCGGCCGGCTCGATCCACCATCTCAACCTCCTGGCCCTGCAGAAGGGAACGGGGACGGAGTTCAATTTCATCCCCTATACCGGCTCGGCCCCGGCCCAGAACGCGGCGATTTCCGGCGAGGTCACGCTGGTCGTCACCTCGCTCGCCGAGCAGCAGCAGCTCATCCAGGCCAAGCGTCTGCGCCCGCTCGCCATGCTGACGGCGGACGCGACGGAGCTACCCGACATCGGCACCGTGCCGTCGGCCTTCGACACCTATCCGGGCCTGACCGAGACATTGCCGGTCAAGCAGGCGATCGGCCTCGCCGTGCGCGCCGACACGCCCGACGACGTCAAGGCCAAGCTGGTCAGCGCCTTTGATGCGGCCATGGCCACCGACGCGGTCGTCGCATGGGCGGCGGACAACCACTACACCCTGTCTGGCCTCACCGGCGAAAAGGCGAGTGCCGAGATGAACCGGCTGGAAT
The DNA here is from genome assembly GCF_026153195.1 of Aurantimonas litoralis. Classification (NCBI taxonomy): domain Bacteria; kingdom Pseudomonadati; phylum Pseudomonadota; class Alphaproteobacteria; order Hyphomicrobiales; family Aurantimonadaceae; genus Aurantimonas; species Aurantimonas litoralis. The sequence goes on from NZ_JAPFBM010000005.1 coordinate 70,441, forward strand.
CGCTGTTCGCCTGGACGCTCGAGGATCTCGGCGCGACGACGGTCAGCCCTGAGAAACTGGGAATTCCGCGCCCGTAACCGGCAGCCCGACAGGACCATCACCGGGGGCGATGCGGCCAGGCCGCCTTGCCCCCGGCATTCCCGGCAATGTGAGGAGTGCCGCAGGGCATGGATCGAGATCGCTCGCTCAAGGACGCTCGCGCCGATTTCTGGGCCGGGCTCGCCATTCTGGCCGGCGCCACGGCGATGCTGGCCCGGTCGCTGACCTATCCCCTGCAGGGCAGCTACGCCGGCGTGCGCAACGCTTGGTACGTGTCGCCGGCGCTGTTTCCACTCATCGTCGCCACCGGCCTGATCGTCTTGAGCCTGATGCTGCTGGCCCGCGCCCGCCGCGCCGGCGGGGCCGCCGCGGCGCTGGCGTCGATCCGCCAGATGGCGCCTAGCCGCATGTCCGAGCGCAGCGCCACCTTCTGGCTGATCGCGGCGCTCATCGTCTTCTATGTCTACGCCCTCGTGCCGCGGGTCGACTTCGTCGCCGCAACGGCGCTGTTCCTGTTGGCCTTCACCACGCTCTTCCATCTGACCGCGGCCCCTGCGACCCGGCTCATCCTGGCGCTGTTCTTCGGCGTGTCCCTCGCGGTCGGCGGGGCGGCGCTCCTCGGGCTGGAGACCGGCGTGCGAACGCCTGCCGCGCTGATCGTCGACGCGTTCCTCTGGCTGGCCGTTCTGGCCGCCTGCGCCGCGCTTCTGTGCGCCACCCGCACGCCGAAGGATGCCGCGCGCCATGCAAGGCAATGCGTCGGCCTCAGCCTCCTCGCGCCGCTGATCCTCGGCATCGTCTTCAAATACGGACTCTTGGTGCCGCTTCCCCACGAGGGGCTGACGATCGTTGCGAGCGACCATGTCCGGGCGCTGCTCCGCTCCAGTTTCTAGGCGATCTCCATGTGGCTCCTCGACACCTTCGGCTCGTTCTTCGCGGCCCTCGGCGCGCTCCTGGCGAGCCCGTCCAACTGGGCGCTCCTCATCGGATCGAGCCTTCTGGGGATCGTCTTCGGGGCGCTGCCCGGGCTGACGGCAACTCTCGGCGTGGGACTCCTGGCAACGCTGACCTACGGCTTCGACCTCGACGTCGCGCTGATCGCGCTCCTGTCCATGTATGTCGGCGCGGTCTATGGCGGCTCCTATTCCGCCATCCTGATGAACATTCCCGGCACGGCTGCCTCCGCCGCCTCGGCCCTCGACGGCTATCCGATGGCGCGGCGCGGCGATGGCGGCCGCGCGCTGGGACTGACCACCACCGCCTCCTTCATCGGCACCGTCATCGGCATGCTGGCGCTGGTCGTCTCGGCGCCGCTGATCGTCGAACTGGCGCTGCAGTTCACCTCCTACGAATTCTTCGTCCTGGCCCTGTTCGGCATCCTGATCTCCGGCACCCTGACCAGCCCGGACCTGGTCCTGAAGGGCTGGATCGCCGGCTTCATCGGTCTTGCGCTGTCGACCGTCGGGCGTGACCTCCTGATGTTCTTTCCGCGCTTCACCTTTGGCCTGCCGGAGCTCGATTCCGGCCTCGAGGTGGTGCCGGTGCTGATCGGCGCCTTCGCCGTGCCGCAGATCATCCGGTCGCTGCAGGAGCGGCACGTCGCCGGCCCGATTCAGAAGGTCGGCCGGGTGCTGCCCGATTTCCGCACCATCTTCGGCAATCTGCGCCATATCGTGCGGTCCGGCCTGATCGGCGTCGGCATCGGCGCGGTGCCCGGCATCGGCGAGGACATCGCCGGCTGGGTCTCCTACGGCACCGCCAAGAGCATGTCGAAGACCCCCGAGGAGTTCGGCAAGGGCGAACCGGCCGGCCTGATCTCCGCCGAAACCGCCAACAATGCCTGCATCGGCGGTGCGCTGATCCCGCTGGTGACGCTCGGCATTCCCGGCAGCCCGCCGGCGGTCATGCTGCTGGGCGCGCTGATGCTGCACGGCCTGACGCCGGGGCCGATGGTCTCCATCGAGCGTCCGACCTTCCTGACCGAGCTGGCCGCGATCATGGTGCTGGCCTCGCTCGCCATGTGGCTGAACGGCATCTTCCTCGCCCGCCAGGTGGTGCGGGTGCTGAGCATCCCGGTGACCCTGTTCATGCCGGTCGTCGCCGTGATCAGCGTTCTCGGCTCCTACGCGCTCGGTCTCAGCGTCTTCAATCTCTACCTGATGGTGCTGGTGGGGCTTGCCGCCTACCTTCTGACCGAGATGGACTATCCCATCGCGCCGCTGGTCATCGGGGTGATCCTCGGGCCGATGGCCGATACCAATCTGCGCCGTGCGCTGATGGTGGGGCAGGGCGATGTCACCGGCTTCTTCACCCGTCCGGTCAGCCTGATCCTGATCCTCGCCATCGTCCTGATGGTGCTGGTCCAGCTTCCGGCCTATCGCCGGCTGCGCCAACGGCAGAACGCATGGCTGGGTCGGGCCTTTTCGCGGATCCGGAACCGCGACTGAGCGACCGGTTGATGCCGCTCAGTCGTCGATGGCGGAGGCCGCCGCCTGCGCCTGAGGGGCGGTCCGTCGCCATATGTTCGCTGTAGCGACGAGGGCGTCACGCGACGATCGCCGATCGATGATGGTGCTCGTCCTGTGCGCCTCCGCGCGGCAAATGAAGGCCGCTGGAGCGCCGAACCCTCCTGGTCCACTGCGCATTCTTTCCGTACAATCTAACGTATGCATTGACGAATGCGCTGGCATGCGACCATAGTGCGGGCCGGATCGCGGGGAGCGCGAAGGCGGCCAGCAGCACACATCGTGCCGGTCCGCTCTTCGAATATGCGGTCCACTGGCTCTAGGGAGGAGAGATGACCATGAAGATGATGACGGCCGCGATGGCCTTGCTTCTGGGCGGTGCGCTGACGGCGCAGGCCGATGCCCGCGAGATCAATCTGGCGCATCTCGCACCGATCAACGATCCGCGCCACGAGACACTGGTCGAGTTCGCCGAGCAGGTGAAGGAGGAGACCGGCGGCGAGATCACCATCAAGATCTTCCCGAACTCCACCCTCGGCAAGGACCGCGAGGTGTTCGAGCAGCTGCAGGGCGGACTGACCCAGCTCGCCCTCAACGGCGAGATCGTCTCGAACTTCTATCCGAAATGGTCGATCATCAACCTGCCCTTCTTCTGGCGTGACCAGGACCACCTGAACGCTTTCCTCGCCAGCGACACCGCCAAGGGCTGGACCGAGGACATGGCCGAACAGGCCGGCGTGCGCACGCTCGCCTTCCTCAACCGCAACCCGCGCATCCTGTCCACCAAGGAGACCGAGGTGAATTCGGTCGACGACATCCAGGGCCTGAAGATCCGGGTGCCGCGCATCGACATCTACATGGACACCTGGCGGGCCTTCGGCGTGCAGCCGACGCCGCTGTCCTCGTCGGAATTCTTCCTGGCGCTGAAGACCGGCACGGTCGACGGCATGGAGAACCCGATCGAGGTCATGCACGACTGGAAGATCTACGAGGTCGCCGGCAATCTGTCCCTGACCAACCACATGCAGACGCGGCTCTTCCTGAACGCCAGCGTGAGCTTCCTCGACAGCCTCAGCGAGGAGCACCGCCAGGTCATCGTCGACGCGGCAGCCGATGCCGAGACCCGGCATGCCGAGAAGATGAGCAAGATCAGCGGCGAGTATGTCGCGCTGCTGCGTGAAAAGGGCATGACCATCGTCGAGGACCCGGACGTCTCCGGCTTCAAGGAACGCGCCGAAGAGGTCCACGAGGCCTATCGCGAGGTCATCGGCAACGACGTCTTCGAAGCCGCCAAATCCATGTGATGCAACGCGGCGGCGCGCGGCGGCCCCGGCCTGCCGCGCGCCGCCGAATGCTTGTCTGAGACATATCCGCGACCGCTTGAGAGGCGAACCATGTCCCTGTCCACCGCCGACCGGCCGGGCCCGGCGCGCGCGCTCGCCCTGCTCAACCGGCTGGTCGCGTTCGTCATCATCCTCGCCTTTCTCGCCATGGTCTCGTCGGCCTGGCTGCAGGTCATCTCGCGCTATTTCTTCGGCTATTCCCTCGGCTGGACCGAGGAGGTCGCCCAGATCTCGCTGTTCTGGGTGACCTTCATGACGGCGGCGCATCTGGCTGCCGGGCGCCGCCTGATGAAGGTCGATGCCTTTCTCGTCCTCGCCCGGCCGCGCCTGCGCCTCGCGCTTTCGGCGCTGATGCAGCTGATCGCGGCGCTCGGCTTCGCCTATCTCGCCTGGCTCGGCATCCGGCTGATGGGGCTGGCGGCCAACCAGACCTCGACGGCGCTGAAGATCCCCTATTCGGCGATCTATCTCAGCCTGCCGGCCGGCGTCGGCATCCTTGTCCTGCACCTTGTGATCCACGCGGTCCACGACGCCCGCTACGCCCTGCGTGGCGAGGTCCGTCCCGACGATCCGACCGCGTCCCGCGATCTGAGGGATCAGTAATGACCTATCTTCTCGTCTTCTTCCTGCTGCTGGCGGCCGGCATGCCGATTGCCGCCGTCATGGTGGTCGTCGGCCTCGGCTACGTGGTGCTGGTCATGGGCATGGACCCGCTGATCGCGGCCCAGCGCGTGGCGACCGGCATCGATTCCTTCCCGCTGCTGGCGATCCCGTTCTTCATGCTGGCGGCCGAGCTGATGAACCATGCCGGCATCACCGACCGCATCTTCCGCCTCGCCAAGGCGATCGTCGGCGCCGTGCCCGGCGGCCTTGGCCATGTGAACGTCGTCGCCAGCATGTTGTTTGCCGGCATGTCCGGCTCGGCCGTGGCGGACGCCGGCGGGCTCGGCAAGATCGAGATCAAGGCGATGAAGGAGGACGGCTACGACGTCGAATTCGCCGCCGCCCTGACCGCCGCCTCCTCGACCATCGGGCCGATCATCCCGCCCAGCATCTCCTTCGTCATCTACGGCCTGACCGCCGGCGTCTCGATCGGCGGGCTCTTCGCCGCCGGGCTGGTGCCCGGCCTGATGATGGGCGGCGCGCTGATGGTGATGGTCGCCTTCTATTCGATGAAGCGGGGCTATGGCCGCTCGCAGCCCTTCGGCTTCGGCGAACTCGGCGCGTCCTTCATCCATGCCTTCCTTGCCCTGATGACCCCGGTGATCATCATCGGCGGCATTCTGGGGGGTGTCTTCACGCCGACCGAGGCCGGTGCCTTCGCGGTTCTCTACGCCTTCATCCTCGGCAAGTTCGTCTATCGCACCGTGCGCTGGAGCGACGTGCCGGAACTGGTGATGGAAACTGCCCGCAGCTCGGCCAACGTCCTGTTCATCATCGCCGCCAGCGCGCTGCTCGGCTGGATCCTGACCGCCGAGCAGGTGCCGATCCATCTGGCCGAATCGATCATCGGCTTTTCCGCCGAACCCTGGGTCTTCCTGCTGCTGGTGAACCTCATCCTGTTCGGTCTCGGCTGCTTCATGGCCTCTGCGCCGGTGATCATCATGCTCGCACCGGTGCTGCTGCCCTCGGCGACGCTGCTCGGCGTCGACCCGCTGCATCTGGGCGTCGTCATGGTGCTGAACCTGATGATCGGCCTGATCACGCCCCCGGTCGGGCTGTGCCTCTTCGTGGTGGCGGATGTCGCCAAGCTACCGGTCACGCAGCTCGCCCGTGCGTTGGTGCCGTTCTTCATTCCGCTGGTCGTGGTGCTGCTGCTGGTGACCTACGTTCCCCAGCTCACCCTCGCCCTGCCGGCGGCGCTCGGCTATGGTGGATGACGTTGGCGGCCGGTCTGGTCGGCCGGCCTGTCACGATGCAGCGACGATGAGGACTTTTCGCAGATGATGAGCAGCAACGAGGCCGCGCACCCGTTCTATCGCCCGCTCTGGGTGCGGGTCTGCCTGGTCGCGTCGCTGATCGGCTGGTCGGCGCTGGAGTGGTTCCACGCCGCGTCCTTCTGGGGCATCGTCACCGCCGCCGCGGCGGTCTGGGCGATCTGGACCTTCTTCGTCACCTACGATCCGAACGCCGCAAAGGGCGCCAAGAACGACACCGGCCCGCACGCGCCGGAAGGCGCGAACGAGCCGGATTGATGCGACGGGCCGTGGCCCGCGCCGCCCTCAGGGCCGCGAGATGTCCAGCGGCCGCTCCTTGATGTCGAGGATCGCGCCGATCGCCTCGCGCAGGTTCTTCGGCTGCCGGTCTTCCTGGCTGAGAACGAAGACGAGCAGCGAGCGCCCGGTCACCTCGAAGACCTCACCGAACTTGAAGGACGGCACGTCGGTGCGATCCGGCGTGTTGGTGTCGATCAGGCAGACCCAGCGCTTGCCTTCCGGCACCTCGGGCAGGGTGAACTCCACCACGTCGTGGTAGGAATTGGTGATGATCAGCAGCGTGGCGTCGTCGCCGCGCTTCTTGATGCCGGTCGGCTGGGCACGGCCGTCGAGCAGCATGCCGAAGCATTTCGCGCCCTCCTCGTCCCACTGCTCCTGCGCCATCTCGTCGCCGGTCGGCGACAGCCAGGTCACGTCCTTGACGTCCAGTTCCTCGTTGTATTCGCCGACGAGGAAGCGGCCGCGATGCAGGATCGGATAGGCGCGGCGCACGGCGATCAGCTTGCGCGTGAACTCCTGCAGTGCCCGGCCGTCCTTGCTGATGTTGTTCCAGTCCAGCCAGTTGATCTCGTTGTCCTGGGCGTAGGAATTGTTGTTGCCGTCCTGGGTGTGGCCGAACTCATCGCCGGCCAGGATCATCGGCGTGCCCTGGGACAGGAGCAGCGTCGCTAGCATGTTGCGCTTCTGGCGCTCGCGCAGCTCCTGGATCTCCGGATCGTCGGTCGGACCTTCGACGCCGTGGTTCCAGGAATGGTTGTTGGAATGGCCGTCGTTGTTGTCCTCGCCATTCGCCTCGTTGTGCTTGTCGTTGTAGGAGACGAGGTCGTTCAGGTTGAAGCCGTCATGGGCGGTGATGAAGTTGACGCTCGCCCACGGCTTGCGGCCGCGGCTGTTGAAGAGGTCGCCCGATCCCGAGATGCGGCGGGCGAACTCCGGCAGCACGCCGTCGTCGCCCTTCCAGTAGGAGCGGACCGTGTCGCGGAACTTGTCGTTCCACTCGGCCCAGCCCGGCGGGAACTGGCCGACCTGATAGCCGCCCGGGCCGATGTCCCACGGCTCGGCGATCAGCTTGACGCGGCTCAGCACCGGGTCCTGGCGGCACACGTCGAGGAAGCCGCCGCCCTCGTCGAAGCCGTGCGGCTCGCGGGCGAGGATCGTGGCGAGGTCGAAGCGGAAGCCATCGACGCGCATTTCGTTGACCCAGTAGCGCAGCGAATCCGCCACCATCTGCAGCACCCGCGGATGCGACAGGTTCACCGTGTTTCCGGTGCCGGTGTCGTTGATGTAGTAGCGCTTCTGGTCGGGCAGCAGCCGGTAGTAATTGGCGTTGTCGATGCCCTTCTGGGAGAGCGTGGGGCCCAGTTCGTTGCCTTCGGCGGTGTGGTTGTAGACCACGTCGAGGATCACCTCGATGCCGGCATTGTGGAACTGGTTGATCATCTCCTTGAACTCGTTGACGAACGGCGTCTGGAGATAGCGCGGTGCCGGGGCGAAGAAGGCGAGGCTGTTATAGCCCCAGTAGTTCTTCAGCCCCTTCTCGATCAGGTAGCTGTCGTCGACGAAGGCGTGGATCGGCAGGAGCTCGGCCGAGGTGACGCCGAGCGCTCGCAGATATTCGGCGACGCGCGCATGGGCGAGACCGGCAAAGGTGCCGCGCTCGGCCTCGGGAATGCGGGTGTTGAGCTTGGTGAAGCCCTTCACATGCATCTCGTAGGTGATCGTGCGCTCCCACGGCACCATGGGATGGGTCGCCGAGCCCCAGGTGAAGGCCGGATCGATGACCCGGCACTTGGGCATCAGATGCGCGCTGTCCTGGTCGTTGAAGGACAGGTCCTTGTCGGCATGGTCGAGCTGGTAGCCGAACAGCTCCGGGCCCCATTCCAGATTGCCCACCAGCTGCTTGGCATAGGGGTCGATCAGCAGCTTGTTGGCATTGAAGCGGTGGCCGGCCTCGGGCTCGTAGGGGCCATGGACGCGGAAGCCGTAAACGGTGCCCGGACGCGCTTCCGGCAGATAGCCGTGCCAGACCTCGTCGGTATATTCGGGCAGTTCGATCCGCTCGCGCTCGGTGACGCCGTCGTCGTCGAACAGGCAGAGTTCGACCTTGGTGGCGTTGGCCGAGAAGATGGCGAAGTTGACGCCGAGACCATCCCACGTGGCGCCCAGAGGGAAGGGCCGCCCTTCGCGGACCACGGCGCGCTGCTGCACTTGCGGGGCGGACTGCCTGGGCGAGTCGATCATGTATCTGGTTTCCTGGGTAAGAAGGCAGGCAGCAACGCCGGACCCCGCGGTCCGGTTCCGCGCGCATGGGCGCTCATGTGCAAATCCGTGAACCGGGAGGTAACCATGTTGCCGGCTATCGCCGCGGCATTGAGGGAACGTCGCAACTTCCGTCGCCGCCGCGTGTTTCGTCTTTGACGATCGGCGGAACAGGTCCCGATAACCATTACGGGACACGGGTATCGCCCACTTAACGGGCGCTTCATCGGTTCCGGCGACGATCGGCACGCAATGAACCGAGTGACCGACGATGCCCGCCCCAAGTTTTGAACAGATCCTCGACGAGGTCGCCACCGCCGAAGCCGCACTGGCCCAGAATGGCGCGGGTCCTCGCAGTTCGCCGGGATTCTGGTCGGCCTTCGCCCGCATCGTTCCGCCCCGCTCGGCCACGGCCGGGGGCGCCCGCAAGAAGCCGGTGACGCCGGAGCCGATGGATCTGCCCGACGCGGCGCAGCCGCCGAGCGTCGATCCGGCTGTGATCCTCGACGAACTCGGGCTGCGCCCGGGCATGACGGCCGCCGAACTGCAGGGCGTGCGCCGCAGCTTTGCCCGGCGCAATCATCCCGACGGCTACGGCCACGACTTTCCCGTCCAGGCAACGACCCGGATGCAGATCGCCAACGCGCTGATCGATCAGGCGCTGAAGAAGATCCTGCCCTAGACGCCGCTCGCGTCGCCATCGCGGCTCGCCCGGTCAGCCGGGCTTCGCCGCCGCGATCTCGGCGGTGAAGCGCTTCTCGAGCTCCGGGTCGAGCTCGGCCGGTGCGAGGTTCACCCCGGCCGACAGCCGGTCCGCAATGGTCTCCAGAGCGGTGACCCGCGCATATTTCTTGCTGTTGGCGGCAATCACCGTCCAGGGCGCGGCGGCCGTATCGGTGCGATCCAGCATGTCGTCGGCCACCGTCAGATACTCGTCCCATTTGTCGCGGTTGCGGAAATCCTCGTAGGACAGCTTCCAGCGCTTCAACGGGTCGTGGAGGCGCCGCTCGAAGCGGTCGAGCTGCTCGTCGCGGTCGATATAGAGGAAGATCTTGGCGATCTTCACGCCGTCGTCGACCAGCAGCTTCTCGAAGCCGTTGATCTCGTCATAGGCCCGGCGCCATTCCGGCTCGCTGGCAAAACCCTCCACCCGCTCGACCAGCACGCGACCGTACCAGGAACGGTCGAAGACGGCGATCTCGCCCTTGGCCGGCAGACGTGACCAGAACCGCGCCAGGTAATGATGCGACAGCTCGGTCGGCGTCGGGGCGGCGATCGGCCAGACCTTGAAGCCGCGCGGATCCATGACGGCCGCCATGCGGCGGATCGCGCCGCCCTTGCCGGCCGCATCCCAGCCCTCGAAGACGACAACGGCCTTTTCCTTGCTGTTCAGATAGGCCTGCTGGATCTGTCGGAAGCGAAGCTGCACGGCCTCGAGCCGGGCGTCATATTCCTTGCTGCCCAGCTTGGCGCTCATGTCGAGCGCTTCGAGACGCCGCTTGCCGCTCTGATCGTCCATGCCGTCCTCGCTTCCGGGTTTGTCACGCCCCCAATTAGGGCACACCCACCGGATTCCGACGAGGGGGGACGAATTCAGCACCGCCCGCCCGGAAGACGGCCATGCAGCGGCGTCGAGGGGGGCATGCGCCGGCGGGCATATCGTCAGCCGGCCATATGGCTTACAAGCGGCGAACCGAGCGCCGTGCTCACCCCCGACGACCAGTGCGTGCCATGCACCCGACCAATCGAATGCTCCTCGGCGGTTTCCTGACGCTGGCCATCGTCATGGGCGTCGGCCGCTTCTACTACACGCCCCTGCTGCCGCTGATGCAGCGCGACTACGGCTTCGGGCCGGACATCGCCGGCATCGTCGCCGCTGCGAACTTTGCCGGCTATCTCGCCGGCTCGCTGATGGCGACCTTCATCAGCCGGGGCGCCCCGCGGCTCGCCGCCTTCCGGATCGGCATCGTCGCCAGCATCGTTACCACCTTCGCCATGGGGCTGACCGACGATCTGGCGCTCTGGCTGGTCCTGCGCACCGTCTCGGGCCTCGCCAGCGCCTTCGCCATGATCGCCGCGGCCGGCATGGTCGCCGAAGCCCTCGCCGCGATCGGCGCCGAAGCCAGGCTGAGCTGGATGTTCGGCGGGGTCGGCATCGGCATCGCCGGATCCGGGCTGCTCGTCCATTTCGCCGCGCCCTTCATCGATTCGGCCGGGCTGTGGATGGCGGCTGGGCTTCTGACGGCGATCCTGGCGCCCATCGTCTTCATCGAGATCGGCGAGCGCGATCTGCCCGCCACCCTGCGGGCGCCCGATCCGCGCCGCCGCGTGCCGCGACCGCTGCCGTTCTGGCCGCTGATGCTGAACTACAGCTGCGAAGGCCTCGGCTATTCGGTCTTCGCCACCTTCATCGTCGCGATCGTCAAGTCGCGGCCGGGGCTGGAGGGCATGGGGGACTGGGTCTGGATCATCGCCGGTCTCGCCGGCCTGCCGAGCTGCCTGTTCTGGTCGCGCATGGCCGAACGCTTCGGCTTCTCCGCCGCGCTGATGGCGGCCTATGCGGCGCAGATCGTCGGCGTCCTGCTGCCGGTCGTCTCGGACTCGGGCGCGGCGGCGCTCGTCGCGGCAGTGCTCTTCGGCGGCACCTTCATGGCCATCACCCTGCTGACCATTCCCCTGGGGCGGCACGGTCTCGGCGGTCGCGGCTTTGCCGTCCTGACAGCCGGCTTCGGCCTTGGCCAGATGCTCGGCCCGCTGATTGCCGGCTTCCTCGTCGCGGGCGACGGCAATTACGACATGGCGCTGGCCGGATCGGCCGCCGTGCTCGGGATCGGCCTTGTGGCGCTGGCGGTGGCGATCCGGATGCGGCCCGCCACCGTCTGACCCGTCATCATTCGCGGCGCTCGCCGATCACGGCTGCGGCGCGTCCTCCGGCAGGCTGGCGTCGGCGTTTTCCAGCGCCTCGATGAAGCTGTCGCACCAGATTTCCGACGTGCCGGCGAAGACCGCCTCGCGCATGCCCTCCCAGCGCCGCTTGCGCTCGTCGAAGGGCATGGTCAGGGCCCGCTGCAGGGCGCGTGCGACATCGTCGGTCGAGTAGGGATTGACGATCAACGCATCGGGCAGCTCGGCCCGCGCTCCGGCAAAGCGCGACAGCACCAGGACGCCCGGATCGTCGGGGTCCTGCGCGGCGACGAATTCCTTGGCGACGAGGTTCATGCCGTCGCGCAGCGGCGTGACCAGGCAGACCCTTGCCGCGCGGTAGATGCCGGCCAGCGCCCGGCGGGTGAAGCCGCGGGTCATGATCTGGATCGGCGTCCAGTCGAGGGTGGCGAAGCGGCCGTTGATGTGGCCGGCCAGTTCCTCCAGCTCGCGTCGCAGCTCGACATAGGCGCCGAGCTCGGATCGCGACAGCGGCGCCACCTGCAGGAACTGCACGTTGCCGCGGTTCTCAGGATAATCCTCGAGCAGGCGCTCGAAGCCGCGGAAGCGCTCGACCAGGCCCTTGGAATAGTCCATCCGGTCGACGCCGACGATCTGCAGCCGCTCGCCGGCCATGTCGCGCAGCATCTCTTCGTGCTCGCCGGCTTCCGGCGACACGGCGAACCGTTCGTAGCCGGGGGCGTCGATGCCGATCGGGAAGACCCGCGCCGTCACCACCCGGTCACCGACCCGGATGCGATTGTCCGACAGCTTCTGGCCGCCCAGTTCGCGAATGCAGAAGGCGAGGAAATTGCGCCGGTCGGTGTCGGTCTGGAAGCCGACGAGATCGTAGGCGAGCATCGCCCGGACGATGTCGTGGCTGGCCGGCAGCGCCGTGAAGATTTCCGGCGGGCAGAAGGGGATGTGCAGGAAGAAGCCGATGCGGCCTTCGAAGCCGCACTGGCGCAGTTCGGAGCCGAGGAAGAAGAAATGATAATCGTGGACCCAGACGATGTCGTCGTCGTCCAGCATGGGCGCCAGCCGGGCGGCGAAGCGCTGGTTCACCGAGCGGTAGACGCGCTCCGATTGCCGGTCGAACTGGGCGAGGTCGAGCCGGTAGTGCAGCAGCGGCCAGAGCGAGCGGTTGGCATAGCCGAAATAGAAGCCCTCAAGCTCTTCCTGGTTCATGTCGATGGTGGTCATCGACACGCTGTCCTGCACCTCGGTATGGGCTTCGCTGAAGGTCCCCTGTTCCGACGTGTCGCCACTCCAGCCGAACCACAGGCCACCGCGCCGCTTCAGCGCATCCGACAGCCCGACCGCCAGACCGCCGGCCTTGCCCTCGTCATTGAGGGGGCCGACCCTGTTCGACACCGCCACCAGTCGCCGCTGCCCGTCCGCCATCGTCTCCCGTCTCCTGTTGCAAAGCCGCCTTCGGCTTCGTCGTCGTGATTGCCGTATGGTCCAGCCTCCGGCGCTCCCTCAGGAGGCCGCGGCGATCCAGGCGTGAACGGCGGCGATGTCCGGCAGCCGGAACTCCGCCACGCTGGTCTTCTCGGCGCCGCCCACCTTGATGGAGACGCCGCCCTGGTTGCGCACGTGGCGCAACGCGAATTCGTCCGTCGTGTCGTCGCCGACATAGACGGGAATGCGGCCGGCAAAGGGCGCATCCTCCATCATCGCGGCGACGGCCTTGCCCTTGTCCATGCCGGCCGGATGCACCTCGACGATGCAGTCGCCATGCATGACGACGAGGTCGTCGCGGCCTTCGGTCGCCTGCGCCATGATCCGCTCGGCCAGATCCTGCAGGTCCGGAGCCGTGCGGTAATGCAGGACGAGGGCGGTGTCCTTGTCCTCCAGATGCAGGCGCCGGGCGGATTCGACCGCGCTGGCGATGCGGTCGCGCACCGGGTCGAGGGTCTCCGGACCGGCCAGCATCTCCACCGCGCCGTCGGGGCTGCGCCGACGCTCAAGCCCGTGGACGCCGGCCGCGGCAAAGCGGTCGGGCGACAGGAAGCGGTCGAGATCGGCGATGCGGCGGCCGCTGACGACGGCGAGCGCGCCGTCCAGCTTCCGGGCAAGGCCGGCCAGCTCCCGTTGGGCAGCGGGCGCCATCGCCACGGCCTGCGGATCGTCGACGAGCTCGACCAGCGTCCCGTCGAAGTCCAGAAAGACGGCGTGACGGGTCGTGTCGAGGGCGGGGGGGAATGCGGATTCTTGTACCATCTCGGTTGCAGTACATAGCATCCGGAACGCCCGCGGCCACAGGATCGATACGAAAGTCGACCGGTTTCTCCCCGACCGCATGCGCCGGAGGAAGTGCCGCCGGGCGCGGATCGCCGCTCCGCCGGCTAGCGGGCCTTGGCGCAGGGCTATGCCGAAACACCCAGCCGCGCCATGGTCGCAGCGTCCGCCGCCGCCGAGACCGGCAGGCCGAGCGCTGCCTGGAAACCCGTCAGCGCGGCCTCGGTGCCGGGGCCGAAGATGCCGTCCACGACGAGGCGGTGGCCATGGGCGACGAGGGCGCCCTGCAGCCGGCGGACGCGGTCGCCGCGCGCCCCGCGGCGCAACTCGCCGGTCGCCGGGTCCGTACCCAGAGGGCTTCTCGCCTTGCGCAGGGCGGCGGCGATCTTCTCGTCATAGCGATTGCGGCGATAGGCCGGGCCGTTGTAGCGGCGGGCAAAGCCGGCGACGTCGCCATTGACCAGGCGATCCGCGAGCCGTCCGGCGGCGAGGAACCGCGCCGCGATCTCGAACTGCCCTTCGGCCGAGGCGCGCGCCGCTGCCGCGAGATCGGCGGCATCGCCATAGCCGAGCGCCTTCCAGTGCGAGCCCATCACCTGGCAAAGGCCCCAGGAGACCGAAGCGGCGGCTGCCGCCGCATCGATCGCGGCCGCCGCGTCGAAGAGCTTCCAGCGGGCGCTCTGGGAGGCGGGATTGCGGATACGCCCGGCCCGCGGATCGGCCAGCCCCGCCGCCCGCGCGCGCTGGCGTGCGGGCCCCGACAGCAGCCGGTCGAAATAATGGCCCTCGAAGCGGATCAGCGGTTCGCGGCGATCGCCGATACGCGCGAACGCCACCGCGTTGGTTTCCACCAGCGCGACGGCGACCAGCACCGCCGCGTCGATGCCGCTCGTCTTCGATACATGGCGCGCTGCGCCGAGAACCGCCTGATCCACCCTCATCGCTCCCTCCCGTCACCGCGACCAGTGTCGCCGGATCGAAGCAGGCGGGGAGAAAACAACGGCCGCCCCTCAGGCGAGGGACGGCCGATATGGGCAGGGGTCGATGGATGCCGAAGCCGGACGGGTCAGGCGGCGGCCGGCAGGTCCGTTTCGGCCGGCATCTGCCGGAAACCGGCGGCACGCGGGCGGGCATAGCGGGCCTCGACCTCGCCGGCGATCATGTCCGCCGTCACCGCCGACAGGGTCCATCCGAGATGGCCGTGGCCGGTGTTGTAGAACACCCCGGCCGCCCGGCCGGCGCCGACCCGCGGCATCATGTTCGGCATCATCGGGCGCAGGCCCGCCCAGGGCACGACCGAATCCGTCGCGATCTCCGGGAAGCGCGTGCGGCACCACTCGACCAGCGGCCGGATGCGGGCCGCTCTGATGTCGCGGTTCTCGCCGGCAAATTCCGCGGTGCCGGCGATGCGCAGCCGGTCGGCCCCGAGGCGGCTGGTAACGACCTTGGCGTGATCGTCGAGGAGACTGACCCAGGGCGCGCCGGCGCGGCTCGCCTCGTCGGTGAGGTTCACCGTCACCGAATAGCCCTTCACCGGGTAGATGTTGACCCGGTCGCCGAGCTGGCGGGCGAAGGCGCGGCTGGCGACACCGGCGCAGACGACAATGCCGTCGAAGCGCTGCTGGCGCGGCGCGTCCTGTGGCCGGCGGCCATCCTTCCAGGTCACGTCGACGCCGTCGGCGCCGCGCGAGGCGAGCTTGCGCACGTCGGCATCGAAGGCGAAAGTCGCGCCCTTCCGCCGGCAGGCCTCGGCGAGGTGGCGGGTGTATTTGTGGATGTCGCCGGTGAAGTCGGATTCGGTGAAGAAGCCGCCGACGAAATCCCCGCGGATGGTCGGTTCGATCGCGGCGATCTCGGCCGGCGTCACCGCGTCGCGGCGCAGGCCGCCTTCGGCCAGGAGCCGGTCCACGCCGGCGGCATGGGCCATTTCCGCGCGGCTTTCATAGACATGCAGGATGCCGCGCTTCTCGGCGTCGAAGTCGAAGCCCTCGCGTTCGGCCGCGTCCAGCAGATGCCGGCGCGCCGCGATCGCCAGCCGGGTGGTGGCGATGGTGTTGGCCTCGTAGCTGCGCGCGGCGAGGACGAATTCCATCATCCAGGACAGCTTGTGCCAGGAGGGCGAGGGATGGACGAGCAGCGGCGCATCCTTGCGCAGCATCCATTTCAGGCCCTTGAGGAAGGTGCTCGGCTGGTTCCAGACCTCGGCGTTGGAGGCCGAAAGCTGGCCGCCATTGGCGAAGGAGGTTTCCATCGCGGCATGGGCATGACGGTCGAAGACGGTCACGTCGAAGCCGCGCTGGACGAGCTGATAGGCAGTGGTGACGCCGGTGATGCCGGCGCCGATGACGGCGATGGAGGTCATGACGATCCTTTCGCCCCGCCGCAGCGGGGGCGTCGTTCATGCCCCTCCCGTCATGAGCCTGAGAGCTTCGCGGCCGCAGAGGAATTTCCGGCGGCCACTTTCTCCTTCGGCGGACGGCCGATGAATGGCCGTCGCTCTTCGGAATTTGCAGAGACGCAGGCGGTCCTTTTGCCTGAGAGTTTCCGGGGCGGTTGCTCCTTCGGCGCCGGCCTTGCGGCCGGTCTCTCCCGCTAGCGTCTGTGCACTTATCCTATGCCTTTCACGGGGCGCCGGCAAGCGGGGGCGTATCGGCGTCGGCGCAGGGCCAGCCATGTCGGCAGCGCGGGTATGAGCCTCGCGGTTGGCGGCTCGCTGACGGCCCGTCTCAGTCGATGCGCAGGCCGCTCGACGTGTCGAAGCGGTGCAAGGCTGAAATCGGCGCGGCGGCGCGAACCTTCGTGCCCGGCTCCAGATGGCTGTAGCCGGCCACCCGCACGGCGATCTCCGGACCCTTGTCCGGCAGCGCGCCATAGACGTAGCTCTCGGCGCCGACCACCTCGACGCCGCTGACGGTGAGGTCGCAGACGAACTCGCCCGGAGCGGCCGGCGCGTCGGCGAGAAGCCGCATGTGCTCGGGGCGGATGCCGAGGGTCACGCCGGACGCCGTCGTGGCACCGGCGTCGTCGAGGCCGCTGATGCCGGCCACGTGCGCGGCGCCGCCGCCGAGCGGCACGAGATTCATCGCCGGCGAGCCGATGAAGGTGGCGACGAACAGGCTTGCGGGACGCTCGTAGATGTCCATCGGCGAGCCGGCCTGCTCGATGCGGCCGGCGTTCAGCACGACCAGCCGGTCGGCCAGCGTCATCGCCTCGAGCTGGTCGTGGGTCACGTAGAGGCTGGTGGTGGCGAACTGGCGCTGCAGCCGCCGGATCTCGGCGCGCATCTGGACGCGCAGCTTGGCGTCGAGATTGGACAGCGGCTCGTCGAACAGGAAGGCCGCCGGCTCGCGCACGATGGCGCGGCCCATGGCGACGCGCTGGCGCTGGCCGCCGGAGAGCTGGCCGGGCTTGCGCGACAGGAGCGGGGCGATCTCCAGCACCTTCGAGGCCTCCTCGACGCGCCGGGCGATCTCGTCCTTCGCCATCTTGCGGTTCTTCAGGCCGTATTCGAGGTTCTGGCGCACGCTCATATGCGGATAGAGCGCGTAGTTCTGGAACACCATGGCGATGTCGCGTTGGGCCGGTTCCAGGTCGTTGACCACCCGGTCGCCGATGGTGATCGTGCCGGAGGAGATCGCTTCCAGCCCGGCCACCATGCGCAAGAGCGTCGACTTTCCGCAGCCGGACGGGCCGACGAGGACGACGAATTCGCCATCGGGAATATCCAGCGAGACGCCCTTCACGGCCTCCACATTGCCGGCATAGACCTTGCGCACGTCCCTCAGTTCGATGCCTGCCAAGTTTACTTCTCCGCTTCGACGAGGCCGCGCACGAACCAGCGCTGCATCAGGACGACGACCAGGACGGGGGGCGCGATCGCCAGGATCGCCGTCACCATGACCAGATGCCACGGCGTATCGGCGTCGGCGAAGGACACCATCTTCTTCAGGGCGATGACGATCGTGTTCATCTGGTTGTCGTTGGTGACGAGCAGCGGCCACAGATACTGCGTCCAGCCATAGATGAAGAGGATCACGAACAGGGCCGCGATGTTGGTCTTGGAGAGCGGCAGCAGGATGTCGCGGAAGAAGCGCATCGGCCCGGCCGCGTCGACGCGCGCCGCCTCCACCAGTTCGGACGGGATGGTCATGAAGAACTGCCGGAACAGGAGCGTCGCGGTCGCCGAGGCGATCAGCGGCAGGATCAGCCCGGCATAGGTGTCGATCATGCCGAGATCGACCATCACCTTGTAGGTCGGCAGGATGCGCACCTCGACCGGCAGCATCAAGGTGATGAAGATCAGCCAGAAGAAGGTCATGCGCAGCGGGAAGCGGAAGAACACGATCGCGAAGGCCGACAGGATCGAGATGACGATCTTGCCCACCGCGATGCCGAGCGCCATCACCGATGTGTTGAACAGCAGGGTCCAGACGCTGACGCCGCCGATCCGGTCGACGCCGCCGAACAGCGCCTCGCCGTAATTGTCGAGGAACTGGTCGCCCGGCACCAGCGGCAGCGGCGGCCGCAGGATGGTCTGCAGCGTCTGCGTCGAGGCGACGAAGGTGTAGTAGATCGGGAAGGCGACGATCGCCAGGCCCAGTACCAGAAGCACGTGGGCGACCGGCCGGCCGATGGGGCTGCGCTCGATCATGGTCGGCGGTTCCGTGGATCAGCCATAATGCACCCGCCGTTCGACGTAGCGGAACTGCACCGCCGTCAGGGCGATGACGATCGCCATCAGGATCACCGACTGGGCCGCTGAGCTGCCGAGGTCGAGATTCACGAAACCGTCGATATAGACCTTGTAGACCAGCGTCTCGGTGGCGCGCGCCGGCCCGCCGGCGGTAACCGCGTCGATGATGCCGAAGGTGTCGAAGAAGGCGTAGACCGTGTTGACGACGAGCAGGAAGAAGGTCGTCGGCGCGATCAGCGGGAAGACGATGGTCCAGAAGCGCTTGGTCGAGCCGGCGCCGTCGATGGCGGCGGCCTCGGTCAGGGATTTCGGGATCGACTGCAGCGCCGCGACGAAGAACAGGAAATTGTAGCTGATCTGCTTCCAGGCGGCCGCCACCACCACCAGCAGCATCGCCTGGTCACCGTTCAAGAGCGGGTCCCAGTTGTAGCCCGACCGGCGCAGCATGTAGGCGAAGGTGCCCATGGCGGGGTTGAACATGAACAGCCACAGCATGCCGGCGACGGCGGGCGCCACCGCATAGGGCCAGATCAGCAGGGTGCGGTAGAAGCCCTTGCCGCGCACGACCTTCTCGGCCGCCGACGCCAGCAGCAGCGCCAGCGCCATGGCGAGGATCGCGGTGGAGAAGGAGAAGATCGCCGTGACCTTCACCGCATTGAGATAGCCGGGATCGCTCAGCACCGAGCGGAAATTGGCGAGGCCGACGAAGGTCGTCTTCAGCCCGAACGGGTCCTGGCGCAGCACTGACTGGTAGAGCGCCTGGCTGGCCGGCCAGTAGAAGAACACCAGCGTGATCGCCACCTGCGGCGCGAGCAGCAGATAGGGCAGCCATTTGTTGGGAAAGACGGCTTTCGACACGGCGTCTCTGGGACTGGGCCGCCGCGCAGGGCGCGTGGCGACGGGAAAAGGGCGACAGGCAGAACAACGCCGGGCGGTCGAACCGCCCGGCGTCGGTGACGATGGCGCTTACTGCGCTTCGGCGATCGCCTCGTTGCCGAGTTCGACGATCTTGTCGAGCGCGGCCTGGGCGTCCTGCTGGCCCGAGAGCATCAGCTCGAACTGCTCGTTCTCGATGTCGCGCAGCTGCGGCAGGTTGGGCAGGCGCACGCCCTTGGAGTTCTCGGTCGGCTCCTTGCCCATCATCTGCAGGATCGGGGTCTCGCGGCCCGGGTTCTTCTCGTAGAAGCCCGAATCCTTGGTCGCCTCGTAGGCGTCCATGGTCACCGGCAGGTAACCCGACACCTGGTGCAGGCGCGACTGGATCTCGGTCTGGGACAGGAAGTTGAAGAACTCCGCGATGCCCTTGTACTCCTCGTCGGACTTGCCGCCGAAGACCCAGAGGCTGGCGCCGCCCGGGATGGTGTTCTGCGGTGCGCCCTCGGCATTGGCGTCATAGGGAAGCTGGCCGATGCCGTAGTTCATGCCCGACTTGACGATGTCGCCGAGACCACCGGAAGATTCCGTCAGGATCCCGCACTCGCCCGACAGGAAGAGCTGCTTGGCTTCCGAGGTGCGGCCGCCGTAGCGGAAGACGCCGTCCTTGGCGAGATCGGCGATGTCCTGGAAATGCTGGACATAGAGCGGCTCGTTGAGCTTCAGCTCGACGTCGGTGCCGGCCAGGCCGTTCTCGTTGGTGCCATAGGCCACGTTGTTCCACGCCGCGAAATTCTCGAGGTGGATCCAGGTCAGCCAGGTCGAGGTGTAGCCGCACTCGGCCGCGCCCGATTCCTTGATGGTGCGGGCCGCCGCGAACACGTCCTGCCAAGTCTCCGGCGGGCTGTCGACGTCGAGGCCGGCTTTCTCGAAGATGTCCTTGTTGTAGTACAGGATCGGCGACGAGGAATTGTACGGGAAGGACAGCATCGTGCCGTCCGGCTTGGAGTAATAGGCGACGATGCCGGGCAGGTAGTTCGACTTGTCGAAGTTGTAGCCGCCGGCTTCCAGGACGTCGGCGACCGGCATGACCGCACCCTCGGCGCCCATCATCACGCCGGTGCCCACGTCGAAGACCTGGATGATCGCCGGCGGCTGCTTGGCGCGGAAGGCGGCGATGCCGGCGTTCAGCGTCTCGGGATAGGTGCCCTTGAAGACCGGGGTGATCTTGTAGGCGTCCTGGCTCTCGTTGAATTCCTTGGCGAGCGTGTCAACGACTTCGTTGTTGGCTCCCGACATCGCGTGCCACCACTGCAGCTCGGTCACGGCGATGGCCTGACCTGCGCCAGCGACCAGCGCGCCCAGCGCGACGGCGGCGCCCAGAATTTTGCGGTTCATCATGTTTCCTCACCCTTGATGCGACTCTCGGGCCCTGTTGCCGAGCTCGTTGCAAGCCGCTTCTCTAGGAGTGCTTCAAAACCGATCGGTGACACAAGCATGAAGGTTCGATGACAGTGGAAAAACTCGGTATGGCGGCTGTAACGACCGTGATCCGGCGCACGTCGTGCGCCTGTTGGCTGCCATCAGCCGGTTTCAGGCTGCTACGCGCGAACCGCGCAGCGTTGGCCGCGCAAGCCGCGGCGGCATTCCCAAAATCGTTCGCAAGGATTAGGACATATCGCCGTGCGCGTCCGCCGGAGGGGCAAGGGGCCCGCGCGCCAAAAAGCCATTGGGGAGAATCGCATGGCCTTGATCACCTATCTGACGAAGATCCAGTTCGAGGTCGGCGCCGCCAGCCTGCTCGGCGCGGAACTGCGCGAACTGGGCGTGCGCACGCCGATGATCGTCGCCGACAAGGGGATCGTCGCGGCGGGGCTGGTGGAGCGCGTGCTGTCGGCCGGCGGACTGCCCGCCGACACGGTGGTCTTCGACGGCACGCCCGAGAACCCGACCGAAGCGGCGGTCAACGCGGCGCTGGCGCTCTATCGCGAGCATGGCTGCGACAGCCTCGTGGCGATCGGCGGCGGCTCGCCCATCGACCTGGCCAAGGCGGTGTCGTTGCTGGCCACCCATGCCGGACCGCTGGAGCAATACGCCGCGATCCTCAGCGGCATCCCGAAGATCACCGCGAACAAGCCGCCGCTGATCGCCATTCCGACGACCGCGGGCACCGGCAGCGAGGTCGGGCGCGCCGCGCTCGTCACGCTCGACGACGGCCGCAAGCTCGGCTTCATCTCGCCGCACATGATCCCGAGCGTGGCGATCTGCGACCCGGAACTGACCGTCGGCCTGCCCTCGGGACTGACCGCGGCGACCGGCATGGACGCCGTCACCCACTGCATCGAGACCTATCTGTCGCCGCGCTACAATCCGCCGGCCGAGGCGATCGCGCTGGACGGGCTGGCCCGCGCCATGCGCTGGATCCGCCGGGCGACGGAGGCCGGCGACGATATCACCGCGCGCAGCGAGATGATGATGGCGGCGCTGCAGGGCGGCATGACCTTCCAGAAGGGGCTCGGCGCGGTCCACTCGCTGTCGCATCCGCTCGGCGGGCTGAAGAGCGTGCGCCTGCATCACGGCACGATCAACGCCATCCTGCTGCCGGCGGTGCTGCGGTACAACGCGCCGTCCGCCGAGGAGAAATACCGGGCGCTGGCCGGTGCTATGGGGCTGGAGGCGGACGCCGATCTGGCCGCGGCGATCACCGCGCTCAACCGCGATCTCGCCATGCCGACGACCCTGTCGGAAATGAACGTGCCGCGCGACTGCTTCGGCCTCGTTGCCGAGGGCGCCGAGCGCGACCATTCGACGGCCACGAATCCGCGGCCGGCCGTCGCCGCCGATTTCCTGAAACTGCTCGAAGAGGCCTATTGAGCCGAAAGGCGCAACGCCGCGTTCGGGAGGTGCTCTAGAAGTGACGAACCGGGCGCCGGGCGCCCGGTCGTTACCGGCTGGATCAGCCCTTCGGCTTGGGCCGCGGACGGCGCGGCTTGGCACTGCCGGGACCGGTGCCGCCCTTGCGGTTGAACGGCTTCTTGCCGAAACCGCCCTTGCGGTCGGAATCGCCACCGCCCGGTGCGCCCGTCGTGGAGATGGTGATGTCGTCGCCGTCGCTGACTTCGGCGGCGTCGGCAAAACGCTTGGCGACGCTCTCGGAGATCTCGAACTTCGTCTCGCGATCGAAGATCTTGATCATGCCGATCTCCTGCCGGGTGATCTTGCCGCGGCGGCACAGCAGCGGCAGGATCCATTTGGGATCTGCATTGTTGCGTCGGCCGACATCCATGTGGAACCACACCATCGGGCCGCTCGCCTGATCGCGCTCCTTGCGCGGCGTGCGTTCCTTGCCCGCGAAATCCTTGCCGGCCTTCGGGTCGGGGCCGAAGCCGGGATCGAAGACGTCCTCGGGCGCCGGCAGGCGCGAGCGATAGAGCCGTGCCAGCGCTGCGGCGACGGCTTCGGGCGAATGCTTCTCCAGGAGGCTGCGGGCGACGGCGAGATCTTCCTCGCTGGACTCCTGCGCCAGCACGGGATCGGTCAGAAGCCGGTCTTCGTCGAGCTTGCGGATTGCGTCGGCCGAGGGCGTGCCGCCCCATTCGGCCCGGATCCGCGCTTCGGCCAGAAGCCGCTCGGCCTTGCGCCGGCGCGAGATCGGCACCAGCAGCACCGAAATGCCCTTGCGCCCGGCGCGGCCGGTGCGGCCACTGCGGTGCTGCAGCGTCTCGGCGTCGCTCGGCAGATCGGCGTGAATGACCAGCGCGAGGCCCGGCAGGTCGATGCCGCGGGCGGCGACGTCGGTCGCCACGCACACCCGCGCACGGCCGTCGCGCAGCGCCTGCATGGCCTGGTTGCGCTCGGCCTGGCCGAGTTCGCCCGACAGCGTCACCGCCGAAAAGCCGCGCTCCAGAAGGCCGGAGGACAGATGGCGCACCGCCTCGCGGGTGTTGCAGAACACGATCGCGCTCGGCGCATCGTTGTAGCGCAGGACGTTGACGACGGCATGTTCCAGCTCGTTCGGCGCGATCCGGATCGCCTTGTATTCGATGTCGGCATGGGCTTCGCTGCTGCGCGTCGCCTCGATGCGCAGGGCGTCGCGCTGGTAGCGCTTGGCCATGGACGAGATCAGCTTCGGCAGCGTCGCCGAGAACAGCAGCGTGCGGCGCTCGCGCGGGGTGGCCTCCAGCAGGAACTCCAGATCCTCCCGGAAGCCGAGATTGAGCATCTCGTCGGCTTCGTCGAGCACCAGCGCCTTCAGGCCGCCGATCTGCAGGGCGCCGCGTTCGAGATGATCGCGCAGGCGGCCGGGCGTGCCGACGACGATATGGGCGCCCTGGGCCAGCTTGCGCTTCTCGGCGCGCGGATCCATGCCGCCGACGCAGGTCACCATTTCGGCGCCGGTCTGGGCGTAGAGCCAGGCGAGTTCGGTCGTCACCTGCATGGCGAGTTCGCGCGTCGGCGCGACGATCAGCGCCATGGGCGCGCCGGCCGGGCCGAAGCGCTCGGCCTCGCCGAGCAGGGTGGGGGCCAGGGCGAGCCCGTAAGCAATGGTCTTGCCCGAACCGGTCTGGGCGGAGACGAGGAGGTCGCGGTCGGCCGCCTGCGGCTCCAGGACGGCGTCCTGAACGGGGGTCGGGTCGACGTAACCGCGCTCTGCGAGCGCGTGAGCGAGTGGCGTGCTCGTCGTGCGAAACGGCATCTGGTAATCCTTGGGTATCGGCAGTGGCGGCGGCAACGAGCACGCGCGCGAGTGGCGGCATTTCCGCCCAGCCGCGCCCCCTATTGCACAGGCAGGCCCGCGGCTCAACCGAAACGGCGCTTGCCGCCGCTCTCCGGGCCGCCCACGCCGGCAGTTTTGCGCGCCAATCACCGTCCCGAGGGTGCATGCACTGTGCACTGCCGCAGCGGAATATCGTCATTCCGGGACAGCCCCCGCTTGCATCGCGCGTCATTGCCCACCATTCTGTGCCGGCGCGCGGGCGGTACGTCCGGCGCCGACTGGAAAAACAGGTAGTAAAATGGCTCAGACTGGTACGGTGAAGTTCTTCAACATGGACAAGGGCTTCGGCTTCATTAGTCCGGATGCGGGCGGAAGCGATGTGTTCGTGCACATCTCGTCCGTCGAGCGCTCCGGCATGACTTCCCTCACGGAGAATCAGAAGGTTTCCTTCGACACGGAACCCGATCCGCGCGGCAAGGGCCCCAAGGCGGTCAACATTCAGCCCGCATAATTCGGCCAGCAGGACCGTTTCGTCCGCTCCCCGTCGGGCCCCGTCGCGAGACGGTTTCCGGCAGGCGCCGAAACGCCCGCTGATCGACCTGCCCGCAGACGGGCTCGATCGCTGCACCGGCCTGGCCGAAGCGATCGCCCGGATGCCCGCCGCGGGTGGCAGACACGACCGTGCCGGACCTTCCTGAGGCCCGGCACGGCAACGAGACCGATCGATGTTCTTCACGGCCGACACGCATTTCAACGATCCACGCGTCCTGCGGATCGACCGGCGCCCCTTTGCCGATCTTGCCGACCATGATGCCGCGCTGATCGATCGCTGGAACGCCGTCGTGGGGCCGGACGACATCGTCTGGCATCTCGGCGATTTCGCGCGCGGCGACGCCGCCGCCAAGGCCGCGCTTCTGTCCCGCCTCAACGGTCGCAAGCAGCTCGTCACCGGCAACAACGACGATGCCGACACGATCGCCGCGCCCGGCTGGGAAACCGTCCAGGCCTATCGCGAACTCACCCTCGACGACCGCCGAATCGTCCTGTGCCATTACGCCTTCCGGACCTGGAACGGCATGGGCAAGGGCGCCATCGACCTGCATGGCCATTCCCACGGACGGCTGAAGAAGATTACCCGTCAGTTCGATGTCGGCGTCGACGCCTGGGACTTCCGGCCGGTCACGCTGGACGAGATGCTGGCCTCGCGGCCGCAGCGCCGCAAGGCGGCCGGTCCTGCCGGCAAGGCATCGTCCAAAACCCAGGCGAGACCCGCGAGACCGTAGGCGTCAGTCCGCCAGCGGCAGCCGGATGGTCTGGTCGAGCCCGCCGCCGGCGCGGTTGGCCACCACGATCGAGCCGCCGGTCTGGTCGATGATCTCCTTGGCGATGGCCATGCCCAGACCGGCGCCCGGCTTGAACTGGCGGCGGCCGAGATCGACCCGGAAGAACGGCTCGAAGGCGCGCCCGAGCAGCTCTTCGGGAATGCCCGGCCCGTCGTCGGCGAGGTTCACCACGGCATCCTGCCCGTCGCGGGTCAGCGCCACCCGCGCCCCGCCGCCATGCACGGCGGCATTGTCGACGAGGTTGCGCAGCGCCCGCTTGACCGCCAGCGGCCGGGCCCGGATCGACAGCGCCGGTCCCTCGAGACGGGGTGGCTCCACCGGCCGACCGATCTCGCGCAGCTCGGCGATGATCTCGGTCAGCAGGCGGTCGAGCCGCACTTCTTCGAGCGAACCTGCATCCACTTCCTCGCGCACCAGCCGGATCGCGCTGTCGGCGATGCGGTCGAGCTCGGCCAGGTCCTTCAGCCAGACCTCCCGGTCCTCGTCGGGCAGGAACTCGGCGCGCAGCCGCATCCGCGTCATCGGCGTGCGCAGATCGTGGCCGGCGGCCGCGACGAGACGCATGCGGCTTTCCACCGCCTCGCGCACCCGCGTGGTCAGCCGGTTGAGCGCGGCGGCGGTGGCGCGCACCTCGGCCGGCCCGTCCTCGGGAATATGCGCGGGCAGGCCGTCGCGGCCGACGGTGGAGACCGCCTGGTCGAGAATACGCAAGGGGCGGGTCATCTTGGTGGCGACGAAGATCGAGACCGCGGCGGCGCCGACGACGACCAGCGTCATGTAGAAGACAAAGATCGGCCAGTTGCGCGGCGGAAACCCGGTATAGGGCAGATAGGCCCAGCGGCCCGGCGCAAATTCCAGCGCCAGTTGCCGGGTGCGCGCGGCCGGATCGCCGACGACCCGCACCGGGATCGACAATCCCTTGGCCGCCACGGCGCTGGCGATGCCGCGGGCGTCGCGCACTCGCATGTCGTCTTCGCGCACCGGCTCCGGACCGACCTCGATGCCGAGCCTGTCGGCGGCCGCCGGGTCCTCGACCAGCAGCGCGGCGACGATCCGCACCTCCTCGGCGAAGACCTCACGAAAACTGTCGCGGTCCGGCCGTTCCAGGACGACGATGGAAACCAGGGAGGCGACCGCCACGACCCCGACGATGGCGAGGACCAGGAGCAGTGCCAAGCGCGAGCGCAGCGACCTCATGGCTGGCCGTCCCCGGTGCCCGTGGCGGCTTCAACCCGCTCCACCCGGGCGGCGAACTGGTAGCCGCCATTGCGCACCGTCTTGAAGAGCCGGAACACGCCGCCATCGTTGAACTTGCGCCGCAGCCGGCTCATCGTCACATCGACCGAGCGGTCGAAGGGATCGGCGGTGCGCCCGTGCAGGAGATCCATCAGGATGTCGCGGGACAGAACACGGCCCGGCCGCTCCAGAAAGATCATCAGGAGATCGAACTCGGCCCCTGTCAGGACCACTTCGGCTCCGTCCGGGTCGGTGGCGAGGCGCCGCTCGGGATCGACGGTGAAGCCTTCGAAGGTGAAGCGCGTCGGTGCCGCCTCGCCCGGGGCGGCGTCCCCGCCGCCGCCGCGCCGCAGAACGGCCCGGATGCGCGCGGCCAGTTCGCGCGGATTGAACGGCTTGCCCAGATAGTCGTCGGCGCCGATTTCCAGCCCGATGATCCGGTCGACGTCTTCCTTCAGCGCGGTCAGGAGGATGATGGCGATCTCCGGCCGCCGGTCCTTCAGGTCGCGGCAGATGTCGAGACCCGAGCCGTCCGGCAGCATCACGTCGAGCACGACGAGATCGATGCGGGCGTCGGCGATCTTCTGTTCGCAGGCCCGCCGGCTGGCCGCGATGGTGCAACGGAAGCCCTGGCTCTCCAGATACTTGCCGAGCAGGCGTCCGATCTCGGGGTCGTCGTCGACGACAAGGATGTGGGGCTGGCTCATGCGGGGCTCTCGAATGATGGCTCTCGCCCTTCTGTGACCGGGCTGCGCGCGGGACGCGAGACCATTCTTGTAACGGCGCGTTGCAGGAACCGCGGCCCGCAACATTGCGTAACAAGTTTCCGTGTCGGCGACACGCTTCGCAACATTCTGCCGCATCCTCGCAACATCGGCGCACTAGCTTCGGTTTCGGTAGTCACCAAGGGAAGGAAATCTCCATGACCTCCAAGCACAGCCAGACGAACACCCGCCGTTCGCACCGCCTTCTGGGTCTCGCCGGCGCCGCGCTCCTCGCCAGCGCCGCCGCCACTTCGGCCTTCGCCCAGACGACGCCGGCACCGGCCGCGCCGGCTGCGGCCACCACCGCTTCCGAAAATGCCGGCCAGCGCGGCGACAACAAGCGGGTCGCCGAGCATCGGCGCGAGCGCGGCGGCAAGCATCATCGGGCCGGCCGTGGGGGCCGTGGCGGACATCACGCCATGCACCGCATGTTCACCCCGGCCAAGGTCGCCGGCGCGCTCGCCGCGATCGAGACCGGCATCGGCGTGCGGCCCGACCAGATGGAAAGCTGGCGCGCCTTCACCGCGGCGCTGGTGGACTTCGCCGACGCCTCGCAGCCGCCGCGCATGGGCCGGGGCAACGACCGTGGCGGCATGCGGATGATGCCGAATGACGACGCCGGCCCGGCCGATGCTGATGACGAGGCCGCCGACGATCAGACCACGATCGATGCGGACGAGACGGACGACGCGGACACCATGGCCGAGGCCGATGCGCCCGAGGCCGGTGACGACGCGGCCGCACGGGGCGACCGCGCCTTCCGGATGCTCGACCGCATGGCCGACCGCGCCATCGAGCGCGGCGACAAGGCCGAGACGCTGAAGAGCGCGCTCGCCGATCTGCAGACGACGCTGACGCCGGAGCAGGTCACCACGGCCCGCAAGATCGTGCGCTCGATGATGCGCGATGCCCGCATGGAAATGCGCGGTGGCCGCGGCGGCGAGCGCGGCGGACATCACGGCCGGATGGAGCGCGGCGGTGGCCGTGACCATGGCGAGATGCATCGCCGGCATCACGGCGGCGACAAGCGCGATGGCGGCGAGCGCCGTCACGAGCGTCACCACGGCGGTGGCGAGCAGCGTCCCGACCGCGGCTGATCCTGTCATCTCCGGACGAACGCCAGGCGGCCGGCCCTTCGGGGCCGGCCGTTTTCATGCGTGGGTTCAGCCGAGCGCGTCGGCGATGGCCTTGCCGCAATCGACCGTGCCGAGCGGGCCGCCGAGATCGCCGGTGCGCAGCTTGTCTTCGGCCAGCACGGTCTCGATCGCCCGAACGATCGCCGCACCGGCGTCCTTGTGGCCGAGATGGTCGAGCATCATCGCGCCGGCCCAGATCTGGCCGACGGGATTGGCGACGCCCTTGCCGGCAATATCCGGCGCCGAGCCGTGCACCGGCTCGAACAGCGAGGGGAAGTCGCGCTCGGGATTGATGTTGCCCGACGGCGCGATGCCGATCGTGCCGGTGCAGGCCGGGCCGAGATCGGAGAGGATGTCGCCGAACAGGTTCGAGGCGACGACAACGTCGAACCGGTCCGGATTCAGCACGAAATGGGCGGTCAGGATGTCGATATGGTACTTGTCCCAGGCGATGTCGGGATAGGATTTCGCCATCTCCTCCACCCGCTCGTCCCAATAGGGCATGCTGATCGAGATGCCGTTGGACTTGGTCGCCGAGGTCAGGTGCTTCTTCTCGCGGGTCTGGGCGAGATCGAAGGCGTAGCGCAGGATGCGGTCGACGCCGGTCCGCGTCATCACCGTCTCCTGCAGCACGAATTCGCGGTCGGTGCCCTCGAACATCCGGCCGCCGACCGAGGAATACTCACCCTCGGTGTTCTCGCGCACCACGAAGAAGTCGATGTCGCCCGGCTCGCGGCCGGCCAGCGGGCTCTTGACGCCGGGCATCAGCTTGACCGGGCGCAGATTGACGTACTGGTCGAACTCGCGGCGGAACTTCAGCAGCGAGCCCCACAGCGAGATGTGGTCGGGCACGGTCTCGGGCCAGCCGACGGCACCGAAATAGATCGCGTCATGGCCGCCGATCTGCGCCTTCCAGTCGCCCGGCATCATCTCGCCATGCTTGGCGAAATAGTCGCAGGAGGCGAAGTCGAATTCGTCGAACTCCAGCGCCAGGTCGAATTTCGCGGCAGCTGCTTCGAGGACCCGCAGGCCTTCCGGCACGACTTCCTTGCCGATGCCGTCGCCGGCGATGACCGCGATCCTGAGCGCGTTGGATGACATGGAGACCTCGTTCTGGCTGCGATGGCCGGCGATGCCGGCGAAGTGGAATGAGAGGGCCGCGCACGGCCCGCGGACGAGCTATAGCGGAAGTAAGTCCGTCATAGAAATGGCCGCGTGTCGCGAAACGCCGGGCGCTCCGCTGTCGCCGCGCGCAAGGCTTTCAGCCGCGGCGTGTCGGGAACCCAGTCGGCATCGGGAAACCGCAGTGCCACATAGTCGAGCGCCGTGACCGCGGCGATGGTCGCCAGATCGAGCCGTTTGCCGGGCGACGCGTCGATCCGGGCGTCGAGTTCGGCCAGCCCGTCCACCATCGTGCGGCGGCGCTTGCGGCCGATCGGGCTGGCGTCGAAGGTCGTGTCGGCGAAATCGCCGCTGACGA
The DNA here is from genome assembly GCF_026153195.1 of Aurantimonas litoralis. Classification (NCBI taxonomy): domain Bacteria; kingdom Pseudomonadati; phylum Pseudomonadota; class Alphaproteobacteria; order Hyphomicrobiales; family Aurantimonadaceae; genus Aurantimonas; species Aurantimonas litoralis. The sequence continues at coordinate 100,171 of NZ_JAPFBM010000005.1, forward strand.
TCTTGCGGCCGACCAGCGTCTGCACCGCGGCGTCGCAGACGCCCAGCGCCAGACCAGCGATCGACAGGATCTGCGGAGCGTCATTCCCGGGCGCCGGCGCCGCCCCCATCCTGTCAGCGTAGCGTGCGATCAGCAGGCATTCGGCAATCGCCGTGCCGTCGTCGAGGACGAGGCAGGGCACACGCCCGGCGCTGTTGGCGGCCAGCAGCGCGGGGTCGTCGTTCCACTGGTCGGCGATGCGGATGCTCAAGTCGGGCACCGCGGCGTCGATCAGCGCGGCATGGGCGATCCGGGCGAAGGGCGAGGTGTTGTTCTTCAGGAGCGTCGGCATGTCAGCGCTCGCGGTCGTAAGGAGCGATTTCCATCACAGCACCAGCTTCGGTTCGAGCCGGCCGCGCACCGGCAGATCGACGAGGAAGGTCTTGCCGGCATCGGGATCGGCGCGCCGTCCGGCCCCGTCGAGGCCGGTCCAGGCCGAGGTAACGATCATCCGGTCGGCATTCGGGCCGACAAAGGACGGGCAGGTGACCTGCCGCGCCCCGAGCGCGACGCTCCTGACGCGTACGCCGTCCGGCGAATAGGCATCGAGCGTACCGCCGCCCCAGCGGGCATTCCAGAGCGTGCCGTCGGCGTCGCAGACCGAGCCGTCGAGGCCGCCATCGCCGCCGGAATGGTCGTGGAAGAGCACCGGATCACCGGTCGGCAGGCCGCTGGCCGGATCGACGGCGACGCGCATCAGGCGGTTTGCCTGCGTGTCGACGAAATAGGCGATGGCGCCGTCCGGCGAGAAGCAGATCGAGTTCGGAATGCCGATCCCGGCATAGAGGCGTTTCAGCTCGCCGGCGCGGTACCAGTAGATCGCCCCGGCCTTCGGCTCGGCGTGCTTGCCCATGGTGCCGATCCACAGCGCGCCGGAGGGATGGACGCGGCCGTCATTGGAGCGGGTGACCGGGTTGTCGGCTTCCAGCGGTGTATGCAGGGACAGGCGGCCGGTGGCGGTCTCCCGGATATACAGCCCGTCCTCGGCGGCGATCATCTGCCTATCGCCGTCGATCACCGCCAGCGCGCTGGCCATAACGGGCAGCGGATGCGTCGTCGCCTCGGCCGCATCGCCGCGCTTTTCCAGCAGCATCCGGCCCTCGATGTCGAACCAGAAGGCGGTGTCCGTCGCCGGATCGTAGGTCGGCCCCTCGCCGAGCCGGCAGGCGATATTCGAATAGAGGCTGACGGATATGTCGGCGTCGTGCATGGTGCTGGGTCCGGATTGTCCTCTTGGCGGCTCGGCAGCCGCAGCGCGGCGGACGCGCGCCGCCGCAAATCGGGGCCGAAGATGACTTGGCCGGCCGCCCCTGTCGAGCCTCGGCCTGCGAGGACGGTCAGCTTGCGGCGCGCAGGATCTCCACCAGCTTGCGGCGGCCGTCCTGCGGGCTGCCATCATTGACAATGCGATGATGCGCCTCGGCGCCGGGCGGCACGCTCAGTTCCACCTGCCGGGCGATGCGGGCGGAGATTTCCTCCGGCGTTTCGCGGCCACGCGCGGCGATGCGGGAGACGAGCACGGCGGGCGGCGCGGTGATCTCGACGATGGCAAGCCGTGCGAAGCGCTCTGCGGCCTGGGCGAGGACCCGGCGCGAGACATTGGCGACCACAATGGTTCCGTCGGTCAGCGCGGTCGTCAGATACGCCGGCAAACCATAGGCGAGGCCGTGCGCCCGCCACGACAGGCAGAACGCTCCCGACGCCTCCGCCTCGGCAAAGTCGGCAGGGCTCATCACGTCGTGATCCTCGATCGCCGCGATGGCGTCCCGGGTCACGATCCGCCGGGCAAAGACGATGCCCTGTGTCTTCGCCAGATCTTCCGCCGCCAGCGCCAGCAGCGTGTCCTTGCCGGCGCCGCTCGGGCCGACCACGGCGACGAACAGGCCGGGGCCGCTTGGGGCCGTCCCGCCTGCGCTGCGCGCGGGATCAGGCGACACGCCGGCCCTCCCGCCAGACCGCGCGCACCACCGGCGGATCGCCGGCGCTGGTGGCAACGCGGACCAGATCGCCGCGCAGCCCTTCGGCGATGGCGCCGCGATCCGCGAGGCCGACGGCGGCGGCCGGATTGGCGGTGACCAGCCGGACCGCCGCCGGCAAGTCGCATTCGCCGCTCTCGGCCAAAGCGAACACCGCCTGCAACATGGAGAAGGGAACATAGTCCGAGGAGAGGATGTCGAGGGTGCCCCGGCGCAGGAGCTCGATCGCCGAGATGTTGCCGGAATGCGAGCCGCCGCGCACGATGTTGGGCGCGCCCATCAGGACGTGCAGCCCGGCATCGCGCGAAGCGGCGGCCGCCTCGACCGTCGTCGGGAACTCGGCAATGCGGGTGCCCAGCTCGATGGCTTCGGCGACATGGGCGGCGGTGGCGTCGTCATGGGAAGCGACAGCGATGCCGCGCTCGCGGCAGACGCCCGCGATGGCACGCCGGGCGGGTGGCGCGTGGCGCTCGGATTCGGCGAGCCGGCGGGCGCTGAAGGCGTCGAAATCGGCATCCGACAGGTTCAGCTTTTTCTGGAAATAGGCGCGATAGGCGTCCATGTCGGCGAACTGGCGCTGGCCGGGCGCATGATCCATCAGCGACACCAGCTTCAGCCGCGGATTGGCGGCGATCTTGTCGAAGCCCTCGACCACGTCCGCCGCCGAGACCTCGCAGCGCAGATGGATGTAATGGTCGGCCCGCACCCGTCCCTCGGCGACGGCGCGGTCGATGGTCCGGCCCATCTCCGCCATGTCGTCGGCGGTCAGCGTGCCGTTCTCCTCGGTGCCGACCCTGAGCGCGTCGAAGACTGTGGTGATGCCGGAACCGGCGATCTGGTTGTCGTGCGCCTGAATGGCGGCCATCTTGTTCCACATCACCCGCGGCCGCGGATTGAAATGGCCCTCGATATGGTCGGTGTGCAGTTCGACGAGGCCGGGGATGAGGATGTCACCGCCTATGTCCTCGCCGCTGGCCGGGCCTTCGTCGAAGCCGGCGATCATGCCGTCGCGCAGCACCACATGGCCGTCGATCACCGCTTCCGGCGTGACGATGCGGGCATTGGTGAGGATGGTCTCGTCGGGCATGTCAGGCTTCTTCCGAAGGGCGGCGGAACGGATGGACCGAATGGACGCGGAACGGTGCGCCCGGCTCCGGCTCCATGAAGAGAGCCAGATGGTCGATGGCAAGCGGGGCGCCATCGAATGGGGCGAATCTGTCGCGCAACCGCGCTTCGACGGGCTTGCGCTCGGCGGCCGGAACCTTGCCGGTCAGGGTCATGTGGAAGCGGAATTCCTCGAAGACGTGAGGATAGCCCCATCTCTCCAGATAGTCGCGCTGGCGTTCGGTCAGCTTGTGCGGCTTGCGGCGCGCGATCTCCTCGGCCGTGGCGGGGGCGCGCAGCGGCTCGAAGCTGCGCACGACGGCCGATTCCAGTTCGCCGAGGGCCGGCGGCGCGGTCTCGGGCACCAGCGCGAAGAACGGCCCGAGCCTCGCCAGCACAAGCTCTGCGATCCGCACCGGGTCGCGCGAGGCGCAGAAGGCCGCCAGCCGCGCATCCACCTCGGACAGATCGACGCCATCGGCAAGCCGGAACGGCGCGCGCATGGTCGCATGAAAGCCGTAGCGCGCCGGTGATGCGATGAGCGGATCGACGGTGGGATCGGGCGCGCGGGTCGGCTCGCCGTCGAAGGCGCTGCGGCCCAGCCATTCGGCGGCGGTGCGGGTCAGCGGCGCGCCGGCGGGGGGCGTGAAATAGATCGCGGCGCGCATGGTCAGGGTCCTGGGACTGGAGGGCAGCGGAAGGGCATGTCGGTCGGCGACGCTCGCGCTCGGCTTGGTCACGGGAGAGGGTGGGTCCGCGGGGGATATAAGCGGCATTTCGATCCGGCCACCCTGCGGAGGTGTCGCACGGCACCCGAAGGTTGCGGCGACAGCGGGGACCGGCGCGGATCGCGGCCGCTTCTAGCGCCCGCGCCTGTCCGCTTGATGACACCGGCAAGCCCTGTGCGCCAGTGGCCCCGGCGATGCATGCGACACGCGACTGTCATGGGCCGGTGCTACCGGACTGGCGCTTCCCCGCAACGGAGGCGCAATCCGGTTTTTCGCCCGCGCCGTCAATGGCCGCGGCTCCCCAGAGGGTGACCCATGAAGATTTCCCGCATGTCCACGACGGCACTGGCGACGGTCCTGTCGCTGTCCACCAGCCTCGCCTTCGCCCAGTCCGGCGAGATGTCGATGGACGATCTCGTTGCGGCCGCCAAGAAGGAAGGCCAGCTCACCACGATCGCGCTGCCGCACGACTGGTGCAATTACGGCGAGATGATCAAGGGCTTCAAGGCCAAATACGGCATCGAGATCAACGAGCTGAACCCGAATGCCGGGTCCGGCGACGAGATCGAGGCGATCAAGGCCAACAAGGGCAACACCGGCCCGCAGGCGCCAGACGTCATCGATGTCGGCCTGTCATTCGGCCCGTCTGCCAAGGCCGAAGACCTGCTGATGCCCTACAAGGTCGCGACCTGGGACGAGATTCCGGACGACGCCAAGGATGCCGACGGTTACTGGTACGGCGATTATTACGGCGTGCTGGCCTTCGGTATCAACAAGGACGTCATCGACACCGCGCCGCAGAGCTTCGAGGATCTCCTCAAGTCCGACTACGCCAATTCGGTCGCCCTTGCCGGTGATCCGCGCAGCGCCAACAACGCCATCATGTCGCTCTATGCAGCCGGCATCGCCCGGGGCGGCAAGACCGGCATGGAGGCCGCGACGGCCGGTCTCGAGTTCTTCAAGGAACTCAACGAAGCCGGTAATTTCGTCACCGTCGACGCCGAGGCGGCCCCGATCGCCCAGGGCACCACGCCGGTCGCGATGAACTGGGACTACAACCTCCTGTCGATGCGCGACAATCTCAACGGCAACCCGCCGATCGAGGTCGTGGTGCCGTCCGACGGCGTCGTCGCCGGCGTCTATGTCCAGGCGATCAGCGCCTACGCGCCGCATCCGAACGCCGCCAAGCTGTGGATGGAGTACCTGTATTCCGACGAGGGCCAGCTGACCTGGCTGAAGGGCTACTGCCACCCGATCCGCTTCAACGCCATGTCGAAGGCCGGCAAGATCCCGCAGGACCTGCTCGACAAGCTGCCGCCGGCCGAAGCCTACGAGAAGGCCGTGTTCCCGACCCTCGACGATCAGAACGCCGCCAAGGCCGAGATCGCCGCCAAGTGGGACAGCGTCGTCGGCGCGACCGTCCAGTAACAACACAGCGAGTTCGGAAGGGGCGGCCCGTTCGCCGCCCCCTCCGTCCGGATTTGTCAGCAGCGGGGGATCATGGGCGCAGCCATCGACGCAGCCACGGCTGGGGCCGCCCACGGCAAGACGGGCGCGGCGCCGTCGCGCCGGCCATCGCGTTCCTTTGCCTGGCTGGGCCTCGCGCCCTTCTTCGGCTTCGCCATCCTGTTCCTGATCGGGCCGACGCTCTACCTCGTCGCCGGCGCCTTCCAGGATCGCAGCGGCGCCTTCACCTTCGACAACATTCTCGGCCTGTTCACGCCCCAGATCATGGCGGCCTATGCCATCTCGATCCAGGTCAGCCTCGCCTCGGCGGCGCTGGGCGCGCTGATCGGCTTCTTCCTCGCCCACGCCATCGTCCACGGCCGGCTGCCGGCCTGGATTCGGCCCACCGTGGTCACCTTCTCCGGCGTCGCCTCGAACTTCGCCGGCATTCCGCTGGCTTTCGCCTTCCTGGCCACCCTCGGCAGGCTCGGTCTGGTGACGCTGTTCCTGAAGGAGGCGGCAGGCGTCAACATCTACGCTCTCGGCTTCAACCTCCTGTCCTTCTGGGGCCTGACGATCACCTATCTCTACTTCCAGATCCCGCTGATGGTGCTCATCGTCACGCCGGCCCTCGACGGGCTGAAGGGCGAATGGCGCGAGGCCGCGTCGATCCTCGGGGCAACCCGCTGGCAATATTGGCGGATGGTGGCGCTGCCGGTGCTGGCGCCGTCGATCCTCGGCTGCTTCCTCCTGCTCTTCGCCAATTCCTTCGGCGCCATCGCCACCGCCTATGCGCTGACCGGATCGTCGCTGAACATCGTGCCGATCCTGCTCTATGCGCAGATCCGCGGCGACGTTCTCTACAATCCCAATCTCGGCTACGCGCTGGCCTTCGGCATGATCGTCATCACCGGCTGCTCCAACCTTCTCTATCTGTGGCTGCGCTCGCGCGCCGAACGGTGGCAGCGATGACGGCCTCGCGCATCGGTCCGGCCGTGATCGTCCTCCTTGGCGCCCTTTATTTCGTCCTGCCGCTGGTCGCGACCTTCGAGTTCTCGCTGTCGATGCTGCGCGGCATCTGGAGCTTCGAGGCCTACCGCGTGGTTTTCGCCGACCCGCAGTTCCGCACGACCTTCGCCTTCTCCGTCATCGCGGCCCTGGCGACCATCGTGCTCGGCGCGCTGCTCGTCGTGCCGACGGCCTACTGGGTCCGCCTGCGCTTCGCGAAGCTGCGACCGCTGGTGGAGTTCATCACCCTGCTGCCGCTGGTGATCCCGCCCATCGTCCTCGTCTTCGGCTATATCCGGCTCTACAATTCCTCGTCCTGGCTGCCCTTCACCAACAGTGCGAGCGGAACCAACCTCCTCCTGGTCTTCGGCTATGTGGTCCTGTCGCTGCCCTACATGTTCCGGGCCGTGGACACCGGCATGGCGGCGATCGACATCCGCACCCTGACCGAGGCGGCCGAAAGCCTCGGGGCGAAGCGCTCGACGATCCTGTTCCGGGTGATCCTGCCCAATGTGCGGGCCGCGGTCCTGTCCGGCGCCTTCCTGACCTTCGCGATCGTCATCGGGGAGTTCGTGCTGGCGAGCCTTCTCAACCGCCCGGCCTTCGGCCCCTATCTCGCCCTGATCGGCGCCAATCGGGCCTACGAGCCGGCGGCGCTGGCGATGATCGCCTTCGCCATCACCTGGGCCTGCATGGGTCTCCTGCAGCTCTTCGCCAACAGCGCGTCGGGGCGGCGGCGATCCGGGCGTCCCCTGTTCAAGCTTGCAAGGCGTGCCGCGCGATGAGCTTCCTGGAAATTCACGGCGTGTCCAAGAGCTTCGGGCCGAGCACCGTGGTGCGCGACTTCTCCCTCGACGTGGCGAAGGGCGAGTTCGTGTCCTTCCTCGGCCCCTCCGGCTGCGGCAAGACGACGATGCTGCGCATGATCGCCGGCTTCGAAACGCCCTCGGCGGGGCGCATCGTCATCGACGGCGAGGACGTGACCGCGCTGGCGCCCAACCGGCGGCGGATCGGCATGGTGTTCCAGGCTTACGCGCTGTTTCCCAACCTGTCGGTGGCCGACAATGTCGCCTTCGGGCTGAAGGTTGCCGGTCGGTCGAAGCCGGACGTCGCGGCGCGCGTCGAGGAGATGCTCACGCTGATCGGCCTGCCGCATCTTGGCGACCGCTACCCCTACCAGCTCTCTGGCGGCCAGCAGCAGCGTGTGGCGCTGGCCCGCGCGCTCGCGCCGAGCCCGCGGGTGCTGCTGCTCGACGAGCCCCTGTCTGCCCTCGACGCCAAGATCCGCCTGTCGCTGCGCGAGGAGATCCGGGCGCTGCAACGCGAACTCGGCATCACCACCATCTTCGTCACCCACGACCAGGAGGAGGCGCTGTCCATGTCCGACCGCATCGTGGTGATGAGCGAAGGCCGGATCGAGCAGTGCGACGCGCCCTTCGCCATCTACAACCGGCCGCAAAGCCGCTTCGTCGCGGGGTTCGTCGGCACGCTGAGCCGGGTCGAGGGGATCGTCGCGGCGGACGGATCGGTCATGGTCGAGGGCTGCCCGATCATCCTCGCCGAACCGCCTCCCGGCGCTGCGGGTACGCCGGTGACCCTGGCGCTCCGCCCCGAGGCGATGCGGCTGGAGGCGTCGCCGGACCGGACCAACCGTATCGTCGGCGTGGTCGAGGACACGCATTTCCTCGGCTCGGTGGTGCGGCTGAAGCTGAATGTCGCCGGCGGCACGGTGCTGGCCGACACCTTCAACCGCCCGACGACGCCGCCGCCGGCGCGCGGCGCGCGGGTCGATCTGCACTTCTCACCGGCCGACGTCTTCGCGCTCCAGCCGGACGACGCGGCGTCGGCAAAGGCAGCCGAGCCCGCCTGAGGCGGGGCGGGCGCTCAGATCAGCGGAAGACCACCGTGCGGTGGTCGTTGATCATCACCCGGCGTTCCAGATGCATCTTCACCGCCCGGGCCAGCACCCGGCTTTCCACGTCGCGTCCGACCGCGACGAAGTCGTCGGGCGACATGGCGTGGCTGACGCGCTCGGTCTCCTGCTCGATGATCGGACCTTCGTCGAGGTCGGCCGTGACGTAATGGGCGGTGGCGCCGATCAGCTTGACGCCCCGCTCATGGGCCTGATGGTAGGGCTTGGCGCCCTTGAAGCTGGGCAGGAAGGAGTGGTGGATGTTGATCACCTTCCCCGACAGCCGGCGCGAGAGATTGTCCGACAGAACCTGCATGTAGCGGGCGAGGACGACGAGGTCGGCATCGCTGTCGCGCACCAGCTTCAGGACCCGTTCCTCCTGTTCGGCCTTCGTCTCGCGGGTCACCGGCCAATGGTGGAACGGCACGCCTTCATGGTCGGCCGTGCGGCGCGAATCCTCGTGGTTGGAGACAATGGCGACCACTTCGGCCCGCAGCCAGCCGACCCTGATCTGGTAGAGCAGGTGCAGCAGCGCGTGGTCGAATTTCGAGACCATCAGGATGATCTTCGGCACCCGCGCCTCGTCGGTGATGGCGAGCTTCATGTCGAACCGCCCAGCCACCGGCGCGAGCTGGCGCTCGAGGGCGTCGCGGCTGGCACTCGCCGGCGCCGTGAAGGCGATGCGCAGGAAGAACCGGCCCGTCTGGCGATCCCAGAACTGGGCGCTTTCGGCGATATTGGCGCCGGCATCGGCCAGTTCGGTCGTCACCGCGGCGACGATGCCCGGCTGGTCGCTGCAGGACAGGGTGAGGATGAAGGCGTGTTCGGTCATGGCGGGTCCGGGATGGATGGGCGGCGGGGAGACGTTCGGGACGGGGCACGGCGGGAGTGACGGGCGGGCGACCGGGCGCCGCCGTCGGTCTGCGACCTGACGGCCCTTCTAGACCGCCGCAACATGGGAACGCCACTAGCGCCTTGCACCCCCGGCGCGTCGCCGCGGGGCGGACAGCGTGTCTTCTGCCACCCGGGGAAGTGTGGTCGCGAAAGCACAACCAGCGTTAAGCGATCATGAAGGCGGGACTGTTATTTGACAGGGCCGTGCCGGGACGACTTAGCTTTCGGCCATCCGATCCAGACGAGATGATCTTGACCCAGCGCCTGTCGTTCCCGCTTCGCCCGCTCGCATCCCTCAAGGCCGCGCTTGCCGCGCTCCTGGCGCTGACGCTCGTCGCCTGCCAGTCGACCGAGCTGACGACCGCCGGGCTCTTGCCTTATGCCCGGGTCGGCGCGGCCACGGCGTCGCCGGGCGTTGCGGAAGTGCGCGGGGAATCGACGCTGGTGCTCGACTTCGCCAGCGGGCGCACGCTCTACGAGGATGCGGCCGACGGCCTGCGTTATCCCGCCTCGCTCACCAAGATGATGACGCTGTATCTCCTGTTCGAGACCATCGAGGCCGGTCGGCTGTCGATGAGCAGCGAGTTGCGGGTCAGCGAGAACGCCGCGTCGCAGCCGCCCTCCAAGCTCGGCCTCAAGGCCGGCGAAACGATCCGGGTCGCCGACGCCGCCCAGGCGATCGCGGTGAAATCGGCCAATGACGTCGCCACGGTGATCGCGGAGAACCTCGGTGGCAGCGAGGCCAATTTCGCCAATGCCATGACCGCCAAGGCCCGCGCGCTCGGCATGAGCCGGACGCGCTTCGTCAATGCCTCCGGCCTGCCGGACGAGGGTCAGATCTCGACGGCCCGCGACATGGCGACCCTCGGCCGGGCCCTGCTGAACCGCTTTCCGGCCTATGCCTCGCTCTTCACCCGGACTGGCTTCGACTATAATGGCCGCCGCTACAACGCCACCAACAAGCTGCTCGGCAGCGTTGAGGGCGTCGATGGCCTGAAGACCGGCTATATCCGCGACGCCGGCTTCCATCTGGCCGCCACCGCCACCCGCCGGGGCCGGCGGATCATCGTCGTGGTGATGGGCGGCCGCACCGGGCGCGAGCGCAATGCCAGGGTCGAGGCGCTGATCGACCAGTATCTCGGCCCTGCATCCGGCGCCGTGGCCGGGCTGCCGGGTCTCTCCATGACCCGCTAGCCGCGTCGCGTGCTGTTGCCGCCGGCGGATGCGGCGAGGGCGTTGTAGCCGTCGACGAAGCGGCGGTCGTTCCAGTTCTTCCAGCGCCAGACCCAGCGCCCTTCCAGCGACAGGCCCCATTTGTCGGCGACCGCCCGGCCATCGGCGGTGGAGAGCAGCGTCAGCCAGTGCTTCTGGGGCCGGTAGGCTTGCAGCGCTTCGCCGTCGATCGCACGGCGCAAATTCTTGGCCAGCACCGGGCCTTGCCTGACGGCGAAGACACCGGCCTTGGGCCGCGGATCGGGCAGCGCGGCGATGTCGCCGGCGGCGAAGACCTCGGGATGCGAGAGCGATCGCAGGCAGGCATCCACCCGCACGAAGCCCTGTTTATCGAGGGCAAGGCCGGTGTCCCGCAGCCAGGGCGCGGCGGCGCTGTTGGTCGCCCACAGCAGCATGTCGGCCGCGACCGTACGGCCGTCCGCTGCCCGCACCGTGCCGTTCTCGAAGTTCGTGACGTCGAAGCCGGTTCGCAGCTCGATCCCCCGGCGCGCGAGCGTGGCGGCGATCCGGCGCTGGGTGCGCCGGCTGCGTTCGGGAAGAATTGTGTCGGCGCGACCGAGCAATCGGATCGCGACCTTCGCCGCGTTGCGTTCCCCGTTCTGCAGGCCGGCGCCCGACAGGCGCCGATGCAGCGCCAGGGCCAGTTCGACCCCGGCCGGCCCGGTGCCGATCACGGCGATGCGAACGGGGTCCGGGTTTGCGGCCAGTTCCGCCGACAGATTCTCCAGCCGTTCGACGAACCCGCCGATCGGCTTGACCGGAATGCCCGGCATGCCGGCGGGCCGGCTCGGCGCGGAACCGATGTCGATCGACAGGAGGTCGTAGGCGAGCGGCGGCCGGCCGGCGATGCTCAGCGTCCGGCCGGTGGTGTCGAGGCCCGTCGCGTCGCCGGTCACCAGCGTCGCGCCGGCAAAGCGGGCAAGCCCGCCGGCGTCGATATGCAGGTCGGCATGCGTGTATTGCCCGGACACGAAGCCCGGCAGCATGCCGGAATAGGGCGTGGCGACGTCCCGCGTGACCAGCGTCACGTCGACATCGGGATGCGGTCGCTCGCCGAAGGCCTTCAGGACCGCCACGTGGGAATGGCCGGCGCCCAGAAGCACCAGATGCTTGCGTCGGCCGCTGTGGGTCTCGGGCAGGGGCTTGGCTCCGTTCGCAAGGGCGGCAGCGCCGCCCGGTCCTGATCTGTCGCCAAGCATCCCCTTGGCCGCAGGGCAATCCCGCGACGATCACGAACACGCCAGCGCGCCCCTATCCTGTGGTCCGGCGGCACGCGATCGGGCGGGGCGGTAGACTGCCGGGGGCTCGCACGACTATGTCAGCATGACCGATGATGATGTCACGCGCTGCCGTGCGGGAATCGACCAAGAGGGGAAGACGACGATGGGTAACGAGGACAACACCGCCGCAGGCGCAACAGGCGGGTCGATGCGCGTCGCCGTGGTCGGCCTGGGCTCGATGGGCATGGGCGCGGCGACCTCCTGCGTCGCGGCGGGCCTGACCACCTACGGCATCGACCCGCGCGACACGGCCTGCGAGGCCTTCGTCAAGGCCGGCGGAGCCGGCGCGGCCAGCGACGGGCGCGACTTCGCGGGCGACCTCGATGCCGTCATCCTCCTCACCGTCAACGCCGCCCAGTGCCGGGATGCGCTGTTCGGCGAGAAGGGCCTTGCCGCGCATCTGAAGGCGGGAACGCCGGTCATGGTCTCCGCGACGATCTCGGTCGCCGACGCCAAATCCATCGCCGCCGAACTGGAGGCCGCCGGCCTGACCATGCTCGACGCGCCGGTCTCGGGCGGCGCCGCCAAGGCGGCGTCGGGCGAGATGACGGTGATGGCCGCCGGTCCGGCCGCGGTCTTCGACCAGCTCCAGCCGGTGCTCGATGCGGTGGCCGGCAAGGTTTACCGCATCTCCGAGAAGATCGGCGACGGCGCCACGGTGAAGATCATCCACCAGCTTCTGGCCGGCGTGCACATCGCCGCCGGTGCCGAGGCGATGGCGTTGGCCGCCAAGGCGAACATCCCGCTCGAGACCATGTACGACGTCGTCACCAACGCCGCCGGCAATTCCTGGATGTTCGAGAACCGGATGCGCCACGTGGTCGACGGCGACTACACGCCGACCTCGATGGTCGACATCTTCGTCAAGGATCTCGGCCTCGTCACCGAGACCGGCCTGGCGATGAAGTTCCCGCTGCCCTTGGCCACCACGGCCTATTCGATGTTCGCCACGGCCAGCAACGCCGGCTACGGCCAATGGGACGACAGCGCGGTCATCAAGGTGTTTCCGGGCATCGACCTTCCGGATTCCGGCAAGCACTGATCTCAAGGCGGGCGGCACGCAGCGTGCCGCCCGCGCCGTGCGTGTTCACATCGGGAAGGTCAGGGAGATGGCGAGCCCGTCGCTGCCATCGACATCGATCGTGCCGTTGAGCTTGCGCACGCAGCCCTCGACGATCCGCCAGCCCAGCGACTTGGAATTGCGCAGCACCGTCTCGGCGTCGGCCAGGCCCTCGCCGTCGTCGGCGATCCGCAGATGCAGCGTGCCGTCCGACTGATGCGCCTCGATCGTGACGCACCCCTTCGTCTGGCCCGCCTGCATGGCGTGCTTGGTGACGTTGGTGACCAGCTCGTTGACGATCAGGGCGAGCTCGGTGGCCGTGTCGAAGGCGACCGGCACGGCATCGACCTTGCAGGTGATGGTGAGCTGGTGATCGCCCATCGCCGATGCCAGCCGGTCGGTCAGGCTTTCCAGATGCTGCTGCAGGTCGACCTGGGTGACGTCTTCGGCGCGGTGCAGGAAGTTGTGGGCGTTGGCGAAGGCCTGGATACGGTTGGTCAGCACCGACAGCGCGTCCTGCGTCTCCTCGGTGGTGGCCTGGCGCGCCTGCATGATCGCCAGCGACTGAATGATGGCGAGGTTGTTCTTGGTGCGGTGATGCAGTTCGCGCAGCAGGAACTGCTGCTCGGCGAGCGAATCGCGCAGCGCACGGTTCTGCTCGGCCAGTTCCTCCATCGGCGATCCGTGGCTCGCCTCCACCAGCGCCGAGGCGGTGGCCACCGCCAGTTCCTCGGGTCGCTTCGTCGTTGCGAGCTGCAGGCCCAGCGTGATGACGGTGCCGCCCGAGCCGGTCTTCAAATCGAAATCGTCGACGAGCTTCTGCGAGCCGCTGAGGCCGAGGCCGAGGCCCGTATGGGACTGGTGGCGGCCGCGCAGCATGGTCTCGACCGCGGCGATGCCGCCGCCCTTGTCCTGCACCCGCGCCATCAGCCGCGTGATCTTGGCGCTGCGGTCGAAGGCGAATTCGGTGACGCCGCCCTTGGCGTATTGCAGGGCGTTGCGGGAAATCTCGGAGACGGCCGTGGCGAAGCGGATCTGGTCGCGGGCCGGCGCCCCGGCGACCTTGGCGATCAGCCGGGCGGTGCGGCGGGTATGCGAGACATCCGCATCCTGCTCGAGATTGATCGAGGTGACGACGGCTTTCATTGGCGGGCCCGCGCGATGACGACGCCGCTGTCGTCGCTCCCGCGCCGGCGCCGCTTGTAGAGCGTTGCCGCGATGGTCAGGACGTCGCGGAAGAACAGGGCGGACGGTTCGGGGAAGCGCTCGCCGCCCTTCAGTCCGTCGGTGGTGAGGAGCAGCATGGCGCCCTTTCCCCATGCATGTTCGGTGACCCGGGGGCGGCGGGTCGAGGCGCCGACGATACCGGGCGAGGAGGGGATGCCGTGACGGCTGCCGTCGGCCGAGATGATCTCGCCCTTGATGTTGCCGAGGCCGAGGGCCCGCAGCCTGTCGCCGCCATGGGGCAGCTCGACGATCAGCGACGCCGCCCCGCGGCTGCCGGCCATGGCGTCGGCGACGAAGATCTCGGTGTCCTCCAGCGACTTGCCCTTGGCGGCGAGAAACGCGGCCAGGCCGGTCTCGGCGTCCTTCGCGGCGGTCGGCCCATGACCGAGCACGTCCATCAGCATGATCATCGTGGCGCCGCCATCCTTGCGGATGCCGTAGATGTCGCCGCCGGCGTCGAAGCCGGGCTTGGGCACGATCAGCCCGGCGGTTTCCATCGGTCCCCTGGCCGGGCGGCCGGTCTTGCCGATGCTGACCGTCAGGGTGGTGCCACGGCTGTCGCTGTAGATGTCGAGGCCGTCCGACATGCGGGCGATGGCGCCCAGCCCGCTGCCGAGGCTGCGCTCGCCTTCCTCGGCCGTGGTGAAGCCGTCGGCCATGGCCGCTTCGACATTCGGCAGGCCCGGCCCGTCGTCGAGGGCGATGACATCCATGCCGGCCGTGGTCTTGCCCTGGTGCGGGCACAGGAGGATCTCGCCGCCGGTGGCATGGCGCAGCAGATTGGTGCCCGCTTCGGTCACGACCAGCGCCAGCCGGTCGCGATCATCCTCCGACAGTCCAATCGTCTCGGCTTCCTGCAGGGCTCGTCTGCGCGCGGCGCCGATCTGACTGGTTTCCAGGATCGGCAGTGAGATCATCGACACGCGCACTCCAATATGACGGTCGTGCCCGTATCGGACGACGACGTGATCTTGAACCGGTCGACCAGGCGCCGCGCTCCGCTGAGGCCCAGGCCGAGGCCCTTGCCGGTGCTGAAGCCGTCTTTCAAGGCTTGATTGACGTCCGCGATGCCGGGCCCCCTGTCCGTGCACTCCGCAACGACGCGGCGCTGCGAGCCGTTCCCCACGATCTCGAAAGAGATTCGGCCGCCATGACCATAGACGATCGCGTTGCGCGCGATCTCGGACACCGCGGTGACGAATTTCGTCTTCTTGATCGCGCTCGCACCGATCGACGCCATCGCCTGCATCGCGGCCTGGCGCGCGAAGGCGACGTCGCTCGGGCGCGACAGCGTGACGGTCAGTTCGCTTTCAGCCAAGAAACGGCGCCTAGTTCCGCTCGCCCAGGATCAGGTTGATCGCCCGATCGGCGTTCAGCGCCGTCTCGACGCCCTCGAGCGTCATGCCCAGCTCGACCAGCGTCATGGCGACCGCCGGACGCATGCCGACGACGACGGTGCGGGCGTTCATCATCCGTGCCATCTGCGCCATGGCGCCCAGCATCCGGCCGGCAAAGGTGTCGACGATCTCCAGGCTGCCGATGTCGATGATCACGCCGACGGCGTTCTTGCGGGACACCTCCTCGACGAGCTGGTCCTGCAGGGCCAGGATGTCGTGATCGTCCAGGTCATCGCGGATCGCCACGATGACGCAGCCGGTGATCGTGACGATCGGGGTGGTTCCAACCGAGGCTTCCACCCCTCATCGCTCCTTGGGGGAGACGCCAATCCGCTCGAAGGCGTAGGCGAGTCCGCTCTGCAGATCGACCCGGGTGGTGATGTTGGGCAGCTCGACGCCGAGATTGACCACCGTCTGGGCGATCTTCGGGCGGATGCCGCAGATCACGCAATGGGCGCCCATCAGGCGGACGGCCGCTGCGGTTTTCAGCAGATGCTGGGCGACCAGCGTGTCGACGGTGGACACGCCCGTGATGTCGATGATCGCGACCTCGGCTTCCCACTGGACGATGGCGTCGAGGAGGTTTTCCATCACCGTCTGGGCGCGGAAGGAATCCAGCGTGCCGATCAGCGGCACCGTGACGATGCGGTCCCAGATCTTGACGACCGGCGCGGAAACCTCGGTCATCTCCTCGCGCTGGCGCTCGATGACGGCTTCGCGCTTCGACACCAGCGACTCGATCGCCTGCAGCACGATCTGGTCGACCATGCGGGTGGTGTTCCACAGCTCGGCGCTCATCTGCTTCGGCTTTTCGGCCAGATCGGCGGCCAGATGGTCGAACAGCGGCTGCTTCAGGGAGGCGATGAACCAGCCCATCTCCGAGGGCGTCACGCCGCGCTGGGTGCGGCTCTCGGTGATCTCCTCGATCGCGTCGCGGACCGGGTCCCAGCCCGGATTGGCGAAGTCGAAGCTGGCGTCGGTGGCCGCCGTCTGGCTGGACCGCGCCAGCGCGGTCAGGAGGTCCCGGCTCTGGCGCTCGGTCTCCTTGGCCGAGACCAGGTCCGTCCGCTTGACGCCTTCCTTGGCCTGGGCCTTCATCCAGGCGGAGAGGATCTTCTCGAATTCGTCCTGCAGAAGAGAGGCCGTCGTCGTCGTTTCGCTCGCCATTTCGTGCCTTGCCTGTCCTGATATGTCCCTGACCGTCTATGGCCCGTCGCGACGCCGCATGCAACGCGGCAGCCGGAAATGCAGCCGCAACAACCCCTTGGGCCGTCGGCGGGAAGGTGGCAGGCACAAGTTTTCGAGTGGTTGGCACTAGGTGCGACGGCGATGCGCGGCGGGCGGGACCTGTCGGCCCCGCCCGCGATACACCGATCGGCGTCAGACGGACTTGGTGGCGCCGCCGTCGCAGCGGATCACCGAGCCGGTGACGTAGCTGGCCTTGCCGGAGACGAGGAACGCCGCCACCGCGGCGAATTCCGCCACGTCGCCATAGCGCTTGGCCGGAATGGCGAGCCGCGAGGCCTCGCGCACGTCCTCGACCGCCTTGCCGGACTTGGAGGCGTTGGCGTTGTCGAGTTCATCGACGCGCTCGGTGTGAATGCGGCCGGGCAGCAGCATGTTCACGCAGACGCCGTCGCCGGCGACCTCGTTCGACAGCGACTTCGACCAGCCCACCAGCGCCGAACGCAGGGTGTTGGACAGGGCGAGGTTCGGGATCGGCTGGATGACGCCCGAGGAGGCGATGGTCAGGATCCGGCCCCAGCCCGCCTCGCGCATGCCCGGCAGCACGCGGTTGGTCAGGTCGATGACCCGCTGCACCATCATCTGGAACTGCTTCTCGAGAACGGCGACATCCATGCCGACGGCGCCGCCCGGAGGCGGACCACCGGTGTTGTTGACCAGGATGTCGATGCCGCCGAGCTTGTCGAGGGCCGCCTGATGCAGCGTCTCGACGAAGCTCGCATCGGCGAGATCGGCGGCGATGTAGTCGGCCTTGCCGGCGCCGCGGGCGTTGATCGCCTCGCAATTGGCCGCCAGCTTGTCGGCGCTGCGCCCGCACAGGAGGACGTTGGCGCCTTCGGCGGCCAGCGCCTCGGCGATGCCGAGGCCGAGGCCGCGCGAGGAGGCGAGGACGAGGGCGCGCTTGCCGTTGAGATCAAGATCCATGGCCGAGCCTTTCCAGTTTGATTTCGGTGCGTTTCATCAGCCGGTCGATATCGGTGTGATCGGCAGGTGAGAGTTTGGGTCCCGGCGCGCGCACGCGGGCCGAGGCGATGGCGCCGCGGCGACGCAGCACTTCCTTGCGGGCGGCGAGGCCGAAGACCAGCTGCTGCTCGTAGCGCAGGATCGGCAGATAGGCGTCGAACAGATCCTCGGCGCCGTCCACGTCGCCGGCATGGTGGCGACGCACCACCTCGACCAGCATTTCCGGATAGGCAAAGCCGGTCATCGCGCCGTCGGCGCCGCGCTGCAGCTCCTGCGGCAAATAGAGCCCGCCATTGCCGCACAGGATCGACATGCGCGGCGTGTCGGCGGTGCCGGACTTGGTGCGCACCGCGGTGATCTTGGCCAGACCCGGCGAATCCTCATGCTTGAGCATGACGATCTGCTTGTGGTTGCGGGTCAAGGTGAGGATCGTCGCCGAGGAGACCGGCACGCCGGTGGTTTGCGGGAAGTCCTGGAAGCAGATCGGCACGTCTGGGCCGAGCGCCTCGCAGACCTGTCCGAAATAATTGATGATCCGGTCCTCGACCGCTGGTCCCGGCGTCGGGGCGATCATCACGCCGGCCGCGCCCATTTCCATGACGGAATCGACCGAGCGCTTCATGTTGTCGATGCCGGCACCCGACGCTCCGACGATCACCGGGATGCGGCCGTCGATCCTGTCGAGCACGCGCTTGGCGAAGGTGCGGGATTCCTCGGGGGTGAGCTTGTTCGACTCGCCCATGATCCCGAGGATCGTCATGCCGTTGACGCCGCTGTCGAGATAGAAGTCGACCAGCGTGTCGGTGCTGGCGAGATCGAGTGCGCCGTCGTCGGTGAAGGGCGTTGCGGCGATGATGAAGACGCCGCGACTGTCGCGGTCGATCATTGTGGCTGGCACGGCGATGATTCTCCCTGAATACTGTCTGCGGCCGGCAGTCGAGACCTCGAAACCGGCCGGCGCGCGATTTCCCCCGACAGGGCGTAGCCCCCTGCATGATTGTATGCAACCTGCGACCATGTCTCTCCGGTGCCCGGGAGGCAGGCCGGAAAGATCTTTGGGCGGCTGTCCATTGCATGGCGCTGGCATGCCGGTTGCCATCGGTGCCGGACGCGGCGCATTCTCGCCGCGCAGGACTCGGGAGGGGGTCCGGCTCGCCGGTTCTCAGGAGGAACAGTCCCGCATGCGCTTTCGTCACGACACGCTTTACGCGTCCCGTCGCTCGCCCGTCTTTGCCCGCAACATCGTCTCCACCTCGCAGCCGCTGGCCTCGCAGGCCGGCCTGTCGATGATCGCCAAGGGCGGCAATGCCGTCGACGCGGCGATCGCGGCGGCGGCCGTGCTGGTGCTGGTCGAGCCCACCGGCAACGGCCTTGGCAGCGACGCCTTCGCCATCGTCTGGGACGGCAGCGAGCTGCATGGCCTCAACGCCTCGGGCCGTGCGCCGATGGCCTGGAGCCCGGAGCGCTTTGCCGGCAAGGCCGCCATGCCCCAGCGCGGCTGGGACAGTGCGACCGTGCCCGGCGCCGTCTCCGCCTGGCGCGACCTGTCGGAGCGCTTCGGCAAGCTGCCCTTCGCCGAACTCTTGGCGCCCGCCATCGCCTATGCCGAGGACGGCTTCCTAGTGTCGCCGATCATCGCCGAATTGTGGGCGCGGGGCGCCGACATCCTCTCGGCGCAGCCCGGTTTTGCCGAGCATTTCATGCCGGGTGGCACGACGCCCGCCGCCGGCACGCTCTATCGCAGTGCCGATCTCGCCCGCTCGCTGCGCCTGATCGCCGAGACCCGGGGCGAGGCCTTCTATCGCGGCGAACTGGCCGAACGCATCGCCGCCTTCGCCAGCGAGACCGGCGGCGCCATGACCGAGGCGGACCTTGCCACCCATGAGAACGAATGGTGCGGCACCATCAGCCAGGATTACGGCGGGGTCGATCTGCACGAGATCCCGCCGAACGGGCAGGGCATCGCGGCGCTGATGGCGCTCGGCATCCTCAAGCATCTCGGCCTCGAACGCTACGCGCCGGACAGTGCCGAGGCGCTGCATCTGCAGATCGAGGCGATGAAGCTCGCCTTCCGCGACATGTGGGCCTTCGTCGCCGACCGCGAGCACATGCGCGAGGTCGAGGAGACGCATCTGCTCGATCCGGCCTATCTGGAAAGCCGCGCCCGGCTGGTCGATCCGCAGAAGGCGCAGGACTTCAAGGCCGGCGCGCCGAAGCAGGGGGGCACGGTGTATCTGTCGGCCGCCGATGCCGACGGCATGATGATCTCCTTCATCCAGTCGAACTACGCCGGCTTCGGCTCGGGCGTCGTCGTGCCGGGCACCGGCATCAGCCTGCAGAATCGCGGCGCCGGCTTCTCGCTGGAAAAGGGCCATCCCAACGAGGTTGCCGGCGGCAAGCGGCCCTTCCACACTATTATTCCCGGCTTCCTGATGAAGGACGGCCAGCCGTTGATGAGCTTCGGCGTCATGGGCGGTCCGATCCAGGCGCAGGGCCATGTGCAGATGGTGCTGCGGACCCAGCTCTGGGGCCAGGATCCGCAGACCGCCGTCGACGCGCCGCGCTGGCGCATCGTCGAGGGACTGGACGTCGCGGTGGAGGCGGCGGCCGGCGACGGCGTGATCGCGCAGCTCGAGGCGATGGGCCACCGCATCAGCCGCGAGATGCCCGACACCTCCTATGGCTTCGGCGGGGCGCAGCTCGTCCACCGGGTCGAGGGCGGCTATGTCGCCGGCTCCGATCCGCGCAAGGACGGGCAGGCCGTCGGATTCTGACGGCATTGCCCGAAAGCCGGCGTGTCAGGGCGTGCGCGAGATGCCCGACTTGATGCGCCGCAGCGGGATCGAGGATTCGATCGACGCAACGCCGTCGATCTTGACGAGACGCTCGATCATCAGCGTCTCGAACTCCTTCAGCCCGGTCACGGCGATGCGCAGCAGATAATCGCGATTGCCGGTCATCAACCAGCAATCGACGACCTCGGGAAAGCGCAGGATTGCGGCCTCGAAACTGCGCAGGGCCACGTCCACCTGGCGGTCGAGCTTGACCGAGACGAAGATCGACAGGGCGAAGCCCAGCGCCACCTCGTCGATCAGCGCCGCATAGCCGGTGATCACCCCGCTCTCCTCGAGCTGGCGCAGCCGGCGGATGACCGGTGTCGCGCTGAGGCCGACCCGCTGGCTGAGATCGGCGGCCGACATCCGCCCGTCTGCTCGCAAGGCGCGCAGGATGCGCAGGTCGATTTCGTCGATCTTGGGGGTATTCACCACGATCAGCCTCTCGAGAAGTGGAAAGCTGCTGGATCGCTACCCTCATGCGCTGCTCTTCGCAAGAAAGCGCTTCGCGCCCGGTGATAGCGTCCAAAGGGTCTCCGGCAGTCGCGGCCCGCGCCGCTGCGCCCCGCCGGGAGGGAGAAGACTGCCGGGAGAGCTGCCGATGTCGAGCGAAATGGACCATCTGAAAACCATCGAGCAGCGCCTCTTGTGGCTGTCGCACTGGATGATCCACCACGCCAACCATGTCCGGCCGAAGGTCGACGGCATCAAGGTCGGCGGCCACCAGGCCTCCTCGGCCTCGCTCGTCTCGATCATCACGGCGCTTTATTTCTCGGCCCTGCGGCCGCAGGACCGGGTGGCGGTCAAGCCCCATGCCTCGCCGGTCTTCCACGCGATGCAGTATCTGATGGGCCACCAGACCCGCGAGCGGATGGAGAATTTCCGCGGCTATCGCGGCGTCCAGTCCTATCCGTCGCGGACCAAGGATGTCGACGACGTCGACTTCTCCACCGGTTCGGTCGGCCTTGGCGTCGCCATCACCTCCTTCGCCTCGCTCGTCCAGGACTATGTCCAGGCCAAATCCTGGGGCGCCGACATCCCCCTCGGTCGGATGATCGCCCTGGTCGGCGACGCCGAGCTCGACGAGGGCAATGTCTATGAATGCCTGCAGGAGGGCTGGAAGAACGACCTGCGCAACACCTGGTGGGTCATCGACTACAACCGCCAGTCCCTCGACGGCATCGTGCGCGAGGGGCTGTTCCAGCGGGTCGAGAAGATCTTCGACGCCTTCGGCTGGGACGTGGTGCGGATCAAGTATGGCCGCCTGCAGCGCGCCGCCTTCGAGGAACCCGGCGGCCAGACGCTGAAGGCGTGGATCGACGCCTGCCCGAACCAGCTCTATGCGGCGCTGACCTTCATGGGCGGCGCCGTCTGGCGGGCCCGGCTGATGGACGCGCTCGGCGACCAGGGCGACGTCACCGCGCTGATCGACCGGCGCAGCGACGACGAACTGGCCGAGCTGATGGAAAATCTCGGCGGCAATTGCGTGCACACCATGGCCGAGACCTTTCGCGCCGTCGACCACGACCGGCCGGTCTGCTTCCTCGCCTATACGATCAAGGGCTGGGGCACGCCGATCGCCGGCCACAAGGACAATCACGGCGGCCTGATGAACAAGGCGCAGATGGCCGAGTGGCAGGCCCATATGGGTGTCGCGGAGGGCGCCGAATGGGACCCCTACGCCACCGTCGAGGACCCTGACGCCCTGCGTGCCTTTCTCACCAAAGTGCCGTTCTTCGCCGAGGGCACGCGCCGGCATTCTGACCGGCCGATTCCCGTTCCGGCGATCGCCACGCGGGCTGAGCGCGAGATGTCCACCCAGGCCGGCTTCGGCCGCATCCTCGACGACATCTCCAGGACCGACACCGAGCTTGCCGCGCGCATCGTCACCATGTCGCCGGACGTGACCGGCACGACCAGCCTCGGCCCCTGGGTGAACCGGCGCAAGCTGTTCGCCCGCAAGGCCCAGACCGACACCTTCATCTCCGAGAAAATTCCGTCCACGGCGAAATGGGAGTTCACGCCGGAAGGCCAGCATATCGAGCTCGGCATTGCCGAGATGAACCTCTTCCTGCTGCTCGGTGCGGCGGGGCTGTCCCATTCGCTGAACGGCCGGCGCCTGCTGCCGATCGGCACCGTCTACGATCCCTTCGTGGCGCGCGGCCTCGATGCCCTGAACTACGCCTGCTACCAGGATGCCCGCTTCATGGTGGTCGGCACGCCCTCCGGCGTGACCCTGGCGCCCGAGGGCGGCGCCCACCAGTCGATCGGTTCGCCGCTGATCGGCATGACCCAGGATGGTCTCGCCGCCTTCGAGCCTGGTTTCGTCGACGAACTGGCGATCATCATGGGCTGGGGCTTCGCGCATATGCAGCGGGACGGGGAGCCGACGCCCGACCCCCGCACGAGCCTCGGCGATGCGGCCGGCGGTTCGGTCTATCTGCGGCTGACGACCAACCCGCTGGAACAGCCGGGCCGCCGCTCCAGCGCCGATTTCGAACAGGGCGTCGTCGACGGCGCCTACTGGATGCGCGAGCCGGGGCCGAACTGCGAACTGGTCATCGCCTATCAGGGCGCCGTCGCGAACGAGGCCATCGCCGCCGCCGGCAGGCTCGGCCAGCGCCATCGCGACATCGGCGTCCTGGCGGTCACCTCGGCCGACCGGCTACATGCCGGCTGGAGCGCCGCGCAGCGGGCCCGCCGGCAGGGAGATCGTCGGGCGACGAGCCATGCCGAGCGGCTGTTCGCACGCCTGCCGCCGCATTGCCGGATCGTGACCGTCATCGACGGCCATCCGACCACCCTGTCCTGGCTCGGGGGCGTCGGTGGCCACCGCACGATCCCCCTCGGCGTCGAACGCTTCGGCCAGACCGGGACGATCGGCGATCTCTATCGCCATTTCGGGCTCGATGCCGAGGCGATCGTCGCGGCGGCCAACGGCGCCCTGCAACTGCCCGCCGAGATCGCGGCCGTGGCGGGGCACTAGCAGGCGCGAACGGGACGGCTGTGCGGACCGGGACCGGCTAGACGGTGATCAGGGTGGAATCCCAGACGGCGACGAAATGGATCGCCGCAGCGGCCACGACGAAGGCGTGCCAGATGGCGTTCTGGAACCGCAGCCGTTCCATCAGATGGAAGATGACGCCGATCGAATAGACCAGCCCGCCGGCGACGATCAGCCAGAGCACCTGCGGCGGCAGCTGCGTCGACAGATGGTCGTAGGCAACAATCCCGCTCCAGCCCATGGCGAGGTAGAGAAGGATCGACAGCCGGTCGAACTGTCCCGGCCGGGCGATCTTCAGCGTGATGCCCACCGCCGCGATGCTCCACACGCCGGTCAGCAGCCACCAGGTCTGGCTGCGCACGAGGAAAGGCGTGTAGGTGCCGGCGATC
This sequence comes from Aurantimonas litoralis, assembly GCF_026153195.1. Taxonomy (NCBI): domain Bacteria; kingdom Pseudomonadati; phylum Pseudomonadota; class Alphaproteobacteria; order Hyphomicrobiales; family Aurantimonadaceae; genus Aurantimonas; species Aurantimonas litoralis. The sequence continues at coordinate 123,910 of NZ_JAPFBM010000005.1, forward strand.
AGCAGGTAGATCGCCGAATGGTCGAGCCGGCGCAGCATCCACTTGATCCGCGACACCGGCCAGACATTGTAGGCGGCCGAAATGCCGATCGAGAACAGCAGCGTGGCGAGATAGATCGTCACCGCCGCAAAGACTCCCGCCGACACCTCGCCGATCATGGCGATCAGGAAGGCGAGGCTGCCGCTCAGCGCCGCGAGGACGCCGACGGCGTGAACGGCCGCGTCGGCGCGCAGCTCGCTGACGGAATAGCTCCAGCGGACGGCGCCGGGATGTGCGTCTGGCATTCGGCTCCACGATCCTTCTTCCTGCGATCCCGCGACAAAATGCCATGGATCTGTCGTTTCGCCGACTGTGACGGCGTCGTCTTCGCTTGGGGATGCGACATGCCGTAGCGCCGTCGCCCCTCGTGGGCTTGTGTCCGTAGTCTTTGATTGCAGTGTGGGTTTTGTTAATCGAAGGTTAACATTCGGGCGCCGTCGCGCCAGCCGCGATTCTCAGGAACATGGTGCGCAATGACCCAGTTTTCGATTCTCAGATCCGTTCTCTGGGCACCGACCATCGCGATGTCCTGGCTGTGGGGCCTCGGCTTCTTCTATGCGATCCACGTCACCCTGACCCATGGCTGGCTGGCCTTCGCCGCCTTCGCCACCGCCAACATCACCGGACTGTTCCTGTTCGGCTGGGTGCTCGGCGCGCCGAACCGGGACCCCGCCGCCATCTTCCGGCAGGTTCAGAGCGCCTATGGCGGCATCTTCCTCCTGTGCCAGCTTGGTGCGGTTGCGCTGACCATCTTCGGCTTCGTCGCCTATGTGTGGCAGCCGCTCTTTGGCGGCGATGCGGCGATCATGGTGGGGCTGCTTGTCCTGATGGGCTGCGCCATCGGCCACGCCCTGCCGCTCATTCGGCTGAAGCTCCTGCATGTGGCGATGCTCCTGGTCGGCATGACCGCGGCCGGCGTTGCCCTGACCGGCCTGCCGGTGAACGCCAACCTGCCCAATGTGCCGCTGGCCTCGCTCGATGCCACCTTCTACGGCCTCGTCATCCCGACCCTCGTCGGCTTCCTGCTGGGGCCGTGGATGGATGTGCAGCAATGGCAGCGGGTTCTGGAAATCCACCGCGAGGGCGGCTCGGTGCGCGTCGCCTATGGTGCGGGTTCGCTCCTGTTCCTCGGCCTGTTGTGCCTCAACGCGGTTCTCGCCGGGGCCGCGGGGCTGATCACCTTCACCTCGGCCGATGGCGTCGCCCAGGCGCAGCCCGCCGTGGCACTGGCGCTGGCCGGCAGCGGCTCGGGACTCGCGATCCTCGCCTATCTGGTCTGGTCGGTGGTCGCCGCGCTGACCACCATCGACAGCTTCTACGTGGCAACGCGCTGGCATCTGGGAGCGCTGACGGAGCGCAGCCTCAGCCCGCTGCTCGCCTTCGTTCCAGCCGGGCTGGTGTCGTCGCCCCTGTGGCTTCTGGCGGCGGCCGCCGGCGTCGCCGGTCTCGCCTTGTCGGCGCAGCTCTCCCAGATCGCCCTGATGCTGCCCTTCGCGACGCTGCTGGTGGGTGGCGCGGCCTGCCTCGTCGGCGAGGTGCTGGGCGCGACACGGCGTTACGATCCGGTGCTGTGCTATCTGATCGGGCTGGCCGCCATGCTGATCTTCCTGATCGGCCATGTGGCGCCGATCCCGGCCTTCGTTGCCGGGGCGCCGCTGCTGGCGCTGATCGGCGCCTTCCCGATGCTCGGGCAATTGCTCTTCGGCGCGCCGCCGGAAGTGGCCACCGGGCTTGCGCCGATGCCCTCCGGACCGATCCCGACGCGGGTCGAGCTGGTCCCGCGCAACGAGAACGTGCCGAGCCCGTCGACGAATACGAGCCTGTCCCACGGCTTCGACGGCCAGACCTTCGTGATGAAGCTGATGCCGACCTATGACGACACCAATTCGGTCGGCAACGTCTATTTCGCCAATTACGTGCGCTGGGTCGGCAAGGCGCGCGAGCTGTTCTTCAACATCTGCATGCCGGATTTCGACCTGAAGACGACGAGCTATTACGTGCTGACCAAGTCGTTCAACCACGACTTCCGCCGCGAGGCGAGCGAGTTCGATCCGGTGACGGTGCGCATCAAGATCGCGCGCCACAACCGCAAGTTCGTCACTCTCGCCCACGAGATCCACAGCGAAAGCCAGGGTCTGCTCGGACGCGGCGAGCAGTCCCTGATGTTCGTCGATACCGAGCAATACCGGCCGCTGGACATTCCGCGCGACATCATCAGCGGCTTCCTGCCCTATTGGCCGAAGGAATCGCCGCATCTGGGCGAGACGCCGGATGTCGCCGGCCTGCCGACGCGGGCGGCCCAGAACAGCATCTGAACGGCGACCGAGAGGCGCAGGCGCGCAGCGCTCAGGCCGCGTGCGGGTTTACCAGGTTCAGCCGCGGCTTGCGGATCAGGGCCTCGGCCTCTTCGGCCGGGACCGGGCGGCTGTAGAGATAGCCCTGGAACTGGTGGCAGCCCTGTTCGGCGAGGCAGGTCTGCTGGGCGAGGGTCTCGACCCCTTCGGCCGTCACCGTCATGCCGAGGCTGGTGCCCAGTTGCACGACCGCCCGGACGATGGCGACGTCGGTCTTGGCGTCGGGCAGGTCACGGACGAAATTGCGGTCGATCTTGATCTTGGTGAAGGGCGCGCGGCGCAGATAGCTGAGGCTCGAATAGCCGGTGCCGAAATCGTCGAGCGACAGGCTGACGCCCATGCCGCGCAGGGTCCGCAGGATGTCGAGGATTTCCTGCGTGGCCTCCAGGAACACCGATTCGGTGATCTCCAGCTCCAGCCGCTCGGCGGCGAGCCCGCTCTCCTGCAGCGCGTCGCGGACGATGGCGACGACATCGCTGTGGCGGAACTGGATGGGCGACAGGTTGACGGCGACCGTCAGCTTCGACGGCCAGGCGGCTGCGATGCGGCAGGCTTCGCGGATCACCCATTGGCCCAGCGGGATGATCGCACCGCTTTGCTCGGCCAGCGGGATGAACTCGTCCGGCGGCACCAGTCCGCGGGTCGGGTGCTGCCAGCGCAGGAGCACCTCGAAGCCCTCGATGGTCGCGGCCCGCGCCGAGACCAGCGGCTGGAAGTGGAGGATGAATTCGCGCCGCTCCAGGGCGCCGCGCAGCTCGCCGGTCAGGGCGCGGCACTCCTCGATCTGCTCGTCCATCTGCGCTTCGTAGAAGCGGAAGCTGCGCCCGCCCTCCTGCTTCATCCGGTAGAGCGCGACGTCGGCGCGGCGCATCACCTCTTCCGAGCCGTTCTCCGGAGCCGTGGCGATGCCAATGCTCACGCCGACGGAAATCCTCAGGTCGCCGATCCGGTAGGGCGCGCTGATCCGGTCCACCAGGTGGCCGGCAAGCTCGGCCGCCGCCTCGCGGTCGTGGCCGTTGGCGACGATGGCGAATTCGTCGCCGGCCAGCCGCGCGATGGTTCGGGCCGGGTCGGCGAAGCTGAGGAGACGCCCGGCGACATTGCGCAGCAGTGCGTCGCCGATGCCGTGGCCGAAGGTGTCGTTGACGCTCTTGAACGCATCGAGATCGAGCCGCAGCACGGCGAAGCGGACCTGGTCCGGATCGCCGTTGCGCGCCTCGGCGAGCTTTTCCTGGAAGAGCGAGCGGTTGGGCAGCTCCGTCAGGGCATCGTGGCTGGCCAGATAGGCGAGGCGGTCGTCGGTGGTCTTCTTCTGCGTCACGTCGGAGCCGACGCCGCGATAGCCCGAGAACCGGCCGGCGGTGTCGATGATCGGCTTGCCGCTCAGCGCCCACCAGCGGTCGCTGCCCGAGACATCCACCGGCAGGACGATCTTGTGGAAGGGCAGGCGCGCGCCGATCGACGACCACAGCATGGCCGCCGCATGGGCCTCGCCGGTGCGGACCGGCGGCGGCAGCAATTCGCCGAGCGGGCGGTCCTGCAGATCCTCGATGCGGGTATTGGCGACCTCGCCGAAGCGGGCCGAGACATGGCGCAGCCGCAGATCGCCGTCGGTCTCCCACAGCCAGTCGCTGGCATTCTCCTCGAAGTCGTTGAGGAGGAGATTGGTCAGTTCCTGCTGGCGTTCCAGCTCGACCTGCGAGGCGGCCCGCATGGTCACGAGCCGGCTGAGATGCACGATCGTGGCGAAGATGAAGCCCGAATAGATGGCCAGGAGCACGGCCACGAAAATGTAGAAGGCTTCGCCGGTGGTCGCCAGCGCCACGAAGCTCCCCGCCACGATCGGACCGGTGAAGCTGATCGCCGCACGCGGCACAACGGCGAGGCCGATACCGGTGGCGATCAGCCCGGCGCAGGTCGATGCGATCAGCAGCCGCCCGTCGGCGCCGGCCTGCGCGAACAGCACCAGCGGAATGGATCCCAGAAGCGTGCCGGCGAACAGCGCCAGCCGAGCGAACCATTCGACATAGCTGCTGTCGACCCGCTGCGGCTTGGCCGAACTGCGCCAGCGCCAGCAGCGCTCCAGCGCGATCACCGTTGCGGGGATCGCAAGGCATTGCAGGAGCACGAGATAGCCGGCCAGTTCGGACCGCCAGAACAGGTAGGAGACGACCTGGACGACGCTGATGCTGGTGATGACGGTAAAGGGTGCGAGGCGGAGGGCAAAGTCCAGCTGCTCGACGCGGACCCGCTCCTGAAGTTGCAGCTCCAGCCGGCGGGGCTTGCGATCCATGTCGATCAGATAGGAGGCCAGGGCCCTGAACAAATCGATCCATCCTACCGCCCGCAGCGGGCTGGTTTCAGGCACACCGGCGAAGTGTTAGGGGGCGGCTCTTAATTTATGCTGAACAGCGCCCGCAACCGGAGCGAGAAAGCCTGATGCTGCATGGGGTTAAGGCGACCGGAGATTGATCTCCCGCAACGCTTTGTACGCCATGTTCGCGACAATTCCGGGCGGCCTGCAATCGGTCCATCGCAGGCGCTAAAGAGACGGAAAAGGCCGCCCGGGATATCCCGGACGGCCCTGTAGGTTCGTCGACGATGGTCGCGCCGGATGGGCGCGCCGCGTTCAGCCCGCGGTGAGCGGCGAGATCGCGATCTCGACGCGGCGGTTCTGGGCGCGGCCGGACTCGGTGTCGTTGGAGGCGACCGGCTGGCTCTCGCCGAAGCCCTGGGTGTTCAGGCGGCGCGGATCGACGCCCTGGGACGCCAGAAGCTGGCTGACCGAGGAGGCGCGCTGCTGCGACAGGGTGAAATTGTAGCCGTCGGAGCCCTGGCTGTCGGTGTGGCCGTACACGTTGACGATCGACTTGTCGTATTCCTTCAGGACCAGCGCGACCGAGTTCAGGGTCGGGTAGAAGGCCGGCAGGATCGACGACTGGTCGGTCGGGAAGGTGATGTTGGACGGCATGTTCAGGATGATGCGGTCGCCGACGCGGGTGACCGACACGCCGGTGCCGCGCAGCTGGTCGCGCAGCTTGGCTTCCTGGTTGTCCATATAGGCGCCGACGGCGCCGCCGCCGAGCGTGCCGATGCCGGCGCCGATCAGTGCGGCGCGGCCGGAATCCACGCCGGCGGCGCGGCCGACCAGATAGCCGCCGAGGGCGCCGACGCCGGCGCCGATGCCGGCACCGCCCACGGTGTTGGAGAGCTTCTGCTCGCCGGTATAGGGGTCGGTCGTGCAGCCGGCGAAGGCCACGGTAAGGGCGAGAACGAAAGCGAGCTTCTTCATCAGCGAAAGTCCAGATGTGTGAGGCGGGGCGAAGCCCGCACGAAATGTCCCGGTCCGATGGCCGTTAGACAGCACAGATGTCTGGAATGTGGCTGGAACGTTGCGGCACGGCCACAGATGCGGCGGCGTTGCCGGCACAGACGCCGGAGCCGGACGCAGACCGGAAAGAAGGGGGAGCGAAACGGGCGCGGCACGAAGGCCGCGCGTCAGCGATCGCCCGGCGGACCGGGCGATCGCGGAACAGTGCCTCAGGCGGCGTCGCGCTGCTTCAGGAGACCGCGATTGACCAGCAATTCGGCGATCTGAACCGTGTTCAGGGCCGCGCCCTTGCGCAGATTGTCGGCGACGACCCAGATGTTCAGGCCGTTGTCGAGGGTCTGGTCCTCGCGGATGCGCGAGATGTAGGTCGCGTCCTCGCCGGCCGACTCGTAGGGGGTGATGTAGCCACCGTCCTCATGCTTGTCGATGACGAGGCAACCCGGTGCCTCGCGCAGGATATCGCGCGCCTCGTCGGCGGTGATTGGCTTCTCGAACTCGATGTTCACCGCTTCGGCATGGCCGATGAAGACCGGCACGCGCACGGCGGTGCAGGTGACCTTGATCTTCGGGTCGAGCATCTTCTTGGTCTCGGCCATCACCTTCCACTCTTCCTTGGTGGAACCGTCTTCCATGAAGACGTCGATATGGGGGATGACGTTGAAGGCGATGCGCTTGGTGAACTTCTTGCGCTCGATCTCGTCGGCGACGAAGACCGCGCGGCTCTGCTTGAACAGCTCGTCCATGCCTTCCTTGCCGGCGCCGGAGACCGACTGGTAGGTCGACACCACGATCCGCTTGATCGTCGCGACGTCGTGCAGCGGCTTCAGCGCTACGACCAGCTGCGCGGTCGAGCAGTTCGGATTGGCGATGATGTTCTTCTTGCGGAAGCCTTCGACCGCATCGGCGTTCACTTCCGGCACGACCAGCGGCACGTCCGGATCGTAGCGATAGGCCGAGGAATTATCGATGACGACGCAGCCGGTGGCGGCGATCTTCGGCGACCATTCCTTGGAGATGTCGCCGCCCGCCGACATCAGGCAGATGTCGGTGCCGTTGAAATCATACTGGTCCAGCGCGACGATCTTCAGCGTCTTGTCGCCGAACGAGACCTCGGTTCCCTGGCTGCGGCGCGAGGCCAGCGCCACGACCTCGTCGGCGGGAAATCCGCGCTCGGCCAGGATTTCCAGCATTTCGCGCCCGACATTGCCGGTAGCGCCGACGACGGCGACCTTGTAACCCATGGGATGCAATCCTTCGCTCTCCCCGCTCACTCTTCGCACGCTCGCGTCTCTGCCCCGGGGGAGACCAGCGGGGCAGGCGGCGTCACAGAGTCGACGGTTTGACGGTGCAGCGTACGGACATGAGGCGCGATATGCGCGGATGCACGGGGCTTGTCAATTGTGCGGCCCGGGTTCGGCCCACCCCACACGCCCTGGTCCCGGGCCCGCCGACCACGCTTCGGCCCCTGCCTGGCAGGGCCTTGTCGCCGCTCAGGCGGCGGCCTCGCGCGGTCGCGCCGCTTCCTTGAGCTGCCGGGCGATCTCGTCCCAGGTCCGCTGCTCGCCGGGCTTGACCGTGCGGGCGGCGCCGAGGCCCTCGAGCGCCTCCAGCGTGATCGCCTGCTGCAGGGCGCCCGCATCCTGGACGAGGCAATAGAGCATGACGTGGAACTGCAACTTGCCGATGTCGGAGGTGCCGACCGTCACCTCGTAGCCCGGCCCGGCGATCTCGGCGCCGGCCTTGCCGGCCGCCAGCCGGTGGAAGCGGGTTGCCCGGTCGAGATCGTCGGCGAGCGCGGCTTCGGCAGCCGCCTCGATCCGCGCCTTGGTCTCGCGCACCGGCACCGGGCCTTCGAGCGTCAGGGTGAAGCGGTGCGGGAAGAAGTGCCGGGGCTGGGCGCCGACGCGCACCGGCCCGGTCAGGAGGATCGCGTTCGGCAGCATCACCACGCGGCCGGTGCCCGAATGGCCGAGATGATGGGGCGGCAGCTCCATGATCGTCGTGGAGAACAGGCCGTGGTCGATCACCTCGCCATGGATGCCGTTGATGTCGATGCGGTCGCCGACCTTGAAGAGATGGCCGCCGAAGCGCAGCACCGAACCGGCGATGCACATGATCAGCTCCTTGGTCGCCACGACCAGCGCCACCATGACGGCGGCCAGCGAGAACAGGAGGTTCTGGATCTCGCTCAGCCAGATGCCGAGCAGCGCCACGGCAACGACGGCGTTGGTGATGGCGCGGATGGTGAAGCGGCGCTGGCGGGCCTCGATCGGATCGGTGTTGCGGGTGGCGAACCATTCCCCGGCCCAGCGCAGGCCGAATGTCGCCACGAGGATCGCGAGGCTCCACATCAGATTGTCGGCGATCGGGGTCGGGATGAAGAACGGCACGCAACTCTCCATGGCGTTGCCGGGCCGGGCCCTTGCGGGCCGGCTGCCAGACATGCGCCGACGCTTCCTTCGTATTGCCCGCTTATGGTCCCGCGCGGTTAACGGCGCCTTGACGGAACAAGGCCATTTGGCGGCATTTGTCGGAGCGCCCCTGCCGGCTCGGCCACAATCTGAAGACCGGGCGCCGGATCGGCAGGGTGTCCAGCGGCGTCCTTTGGTGTAAAGCCGGCACGATGACTGGCACCATGGAGGATACGCCAAGATGACGACCCGCAAGCTCCTGCTTTTGCCCGGCGACGGGATCGGCCCCGAGACGACGGCACAGGTGGAGAAGCTCACCGCCCTGATGAACGAGATGGTCGGCGCCGGCTTCGAGACCGAGACCGCGCTCGTCGGCGGCTGCGCCTATGACGCGGAAGGCGCGCCGATTTCCGACGCGACCATGGAGCTTGCCATGGCCAGCGACGCGGTGCTGTTCGGGGCCGTCGGCGGGCCGAAATGGGATGGCGTCGACTACGACAAGCGCCCCGAGGCCGGGCTACTGCGGCTGCGCAAGGACATGGAGCTCTTCGCCAATCTGCGCCCGGCGATCTGCTATCCGGCGCTGGCCGGCTCGTCCTCGCTGAAGCGCGAGGTGATCGAGGGCCTCGACATCCTGATCCTGCGCGAGCTCACCGGCGGCGTCTATTTCGGCGAGCCCAAGGAGATCATCGACCTGGGCAACGGCCAGAAGCGCGCCATCGACACGCAGGTCTACGATACCTACGAGATCGAGCGCATCGCCCGGGCCGCCTTCGACCTCGCCCGCACCCGTCGCGGCAAGGTGACGTCGATGGAAAAGCGCAACGTCATGAAGTCGGGCCTCTACTGGAACGAGGTCGTCACCCGTATCCATCGCGACGAATATGCCGATCTGGAGCTGGAGCACATGCTGGCCGACGCCGGCGGCATGCAGCTGGTGCGCGCGCCCAAGCAGTTCGACGTCATCGTCACCGACAATCTGTTCGGCGACATGCTCTCCGACATCGCGGCGATGCTGACCGGCTCGCTCGGCATGCTGCCCTCGGCCTCGCTGGGTGCGGCCGACGAGAAGACCGGCACGCGCCGGGCGCTCTACGAGCCGGTGCACGGCTCGGCGCCGGACATCGCCGGCAAGGGCGTCGCCAACCCGCTGGCGATGATCGCCTCCTTCGCCATGTGCCTGCGCTATTCCTTCCAGATGGTCGCCGAGGCCGATGCGCTGGAGGGCGCGGTCGCGGACGTGCTGGAATCGGGCGTGCGCACCGGCGACATCATGGGCGAGGGCTGCCGCCAGGTCGGCACCGAAGAGATGGGCGACGCGGTGGCCGCGCGCTTCCGCGAGACGCTCGCCAAGGCCGCCTGAACGGGCCCAGCAACGGCAAGAACGATCATCCTCGCGTGACCGGGACGCAACCGCTCGGGGACATCTGCGTTGTTTGCGCAAGATAACTTCGACAGGAGCGCAGGATGATCAAGAGCATTCTCAAGGCAGTCATCGTCGGCTGGGTGGCCAAGAAGTTCCTCGGCCGCGGCGAAGAGCCCCGCCGGGCACCGCGCCGGGCCTGACCTTACCGCCCGTCGAACAGACGGCGACGACATGAAGACGGCCGGCCTCGCGAGAGGCCGGCCGTTTTTCGTTCAGAGCCTTGAAAAGCGCCGTGGCGGCGAAGCCTACATGTGCTTCATCAGCTTGTTGCGCAGCGTCTTGCGGTCGCGGCGGCCGCGCATCTGGCGCGTTTCCACCGAATGCGGCACGATCTGCCGGTTGCCGTCCTCGTCCTTCTTGATGGCGAAACTGCGCGTCGCGCCGACCGGCATCCGCTCGGTGCCGTAGAGTGCCACCACGGTCAGCACGAAGGTGTCGATGGTGGCGTTGCGAGTGAATTCCGGATCGGTGCTGGTGATCTCCTTCAGCAGCTCGTCGAAATGCCCCAGATCCATGTAGCGCCCGGTGCCGAGGCTGCCCTGGCGCATGGCGGAGTGCGGATCCTCGCCAAGGTCTTCCGGCAGGTCGCGCAGGTCGGTGAGCGTGTATTCGCGCGTCTCGTCGCCCGCGGTGACCGTGGCCAGCAGGCTCGTCACATAGACCTGTTCGGCGCCCATGTTTGTAATCAGGCAGCGCGAGCGGATGCCGTGGCCGGCGCCGCGGGTGATCAGGATGGAAGACCGGCGCTGGCGCCGGTAGCTGGTCACCATGATCTGCAGATAGACACCCCAGACGCCGAGCATGGCGGCGTTCAGGACGACGTTGAGCGCGCCGCTGTTCTCGGACATCCAGGTGAGCATGCCGACCGATCCTTCCGGTTCTGCGCTGCGACCCCCACGGGGCGAGCCCCAAGGGCGGTCGCAGCGGCGATGCTCCGCCTAACTGCCGCGGCCTTGGCGCGCGGCAACAAGCCGAATGATCCGCCGTCTATCGACCGCTGGCTGGAGAGGCCCCCACGATGAAAGGGGAACAGGCTCAGGCCCAGGGACGGCGCTCGGCCAGATCCTGTTCGTAGGAGCCGATGGACTCGGCCTTCTCCATGGTCAGGCCGATGTCGTCGAGACCGTTGAGCAGGCAGTGCTTGCGGAACGGGTCGATCTCGAAGGTGATCTCGCCGCCGTCGGGGCCGGAGATCGTCTGGGCTTCCAGATCGATGGTCAGGCGGGCATTGGCGCCGCGCTCGGCGTCGTCCATCAGGAGTTCGAGCTGCTCGGGCGTCACGGTGATCGGCAGGATGCCGTTCTTGAAGCAGTTGTTGTAGAAGATGTCGGCGAAGGACGTGGAGATCACGCAGCGGATGCCGAAGTCCAGCAGCGCCCAGGGCGCGTGCTCGCGCGACGAGCCGCAGCCGAAATTGTCGCCCGCCACGAGAATCTCGGCGTTGCGGTAAGCCGGCTTGTTGAGGACGAACTCCGGGTTCTCCGAGCCGTCCCGGTTGAAGCGCGACTCGGCGAACAGGCCGGCGCCGAGGCCGGTGCGCTTGATCGTCTTCAAATAGTCCTTGGGGATGATCATGTCGGTGTCGATGTTGATGATCGGCAGTGGCGCCGCGATCCCGGTCAGGCGGTCGAATTTCTGCATGGCTCCATCCCCTTGGCTCGCCGATGGTGTCGGCGGATGTTCCTCGCCCGGGGAGATAGCATGGCGCCGCCAAGGCGCAAACCGAGGCGTCGCGCGCAGCCGTCCCGGCGATTGCCTCGCGCGGCTGAATCGGCCATGACATCGGCCATGACCACGTCCTTTCGCCCCCGCCGCTCGCTGCTCTTCGTCCCCGGCGCCAATGCCCGCGCGCTGGAGAAATCCGACGGTCTCGACGCCGACGGCCTGATCTACGATCTCGAGGATTCCGCCGCCCCGCACGAGAAGGACGCGGCGCGCGAGCGCCTGCGCACGCATCTGCAGGACAGCTCCTTCACGGGCGAGCGGATCGTGCGGATCAACACGCTCGATACGCAATGGGGCACCGAGGACCTCCTGATGGCGCGCGGCGCCGGGGTCGATGCGATCCTGCTGCCCAAGGTCGAGAGTGTTGCGATGCTGCAGGAGGCCGCTGTCGCTCTGGCGGAAACCGACGCGCCGGACAGGCTGAAGCTCTGGGCGATGATCGAGACGCCGCTCGGCATTCTCGACGTCGGCACGATCGCCCGCGAGGGTAGCCGGAACCGCCTCGGCGCGCTCATCGTCGGACCCAACGACATTGCCCTGTCGACGGGCATCGAACCGGGACCGGAGCGGGCCGAACTGATGCCGTGGATGATGCAGATCGTCGTCGCGGCGAAAGCCTACGACCTTGCCGTTCTCGACGGCGTCTATGCCGATTTCCGCAATGCGGAGGGTTTCGCCGCCGAATGTGCAGCCGGCCGGCGCATGGGCTTCGACGGCAAGACGCTGATCCATCCGAGCCAGATCGCGGCGGCCAACGCAGCCTTCTCGCCCGATCCGGAGGCGATCGTCTGGGCCGAGCGGATCGTCGCCGCCTTTGCAGAGCCTGAGAACCGGGACAGGGGCGTCCTGCAGATCGACGGCCGCATGGTCGAACGGCTGCATCTGACCCAGGCGCAGGCACTTCTACAGATGCGCGACAAGATCGCCGAACGCGGGACGACGGCATGAAACTCTACCGCTTCCTCTCCGGGCCGGACGATTCCAGCTTCTGTCACAAGGTCTCGCTGGCCCTTTCCAAGGGCTGGGAACTGCACGGCGCGCCGACCTATGCCTTCGACGCGGCGTCGGGCACGATGCGCTGCGGCCAGGCGGTGACCAAGATCGTCGAGGGTCGCGACTACGACCCGGCGATGAAACTCGGCGAGCAATAGCCGACATTCTGCAAGGAAGCGGTTCGGGCCGGTGCCCGGGCCGCGGCGTGGCCATGCCCGACAAGACGAAACGCCATCTGGAATCGGCCGTCGGCTACGGCATCGGCTGCGCCGTCCTCGGCCTGTTCGGCGCCGCCTGCCTGACGGTCTTCGCGCTGCTGGCGCTGGCCATGCCGATGACCGTCTCGATCGTCACCGGCACGCTGGCGGTGCTGGCGTTTCTGGGCTGGCGCAAGCGGCGTCGGCGTCAGGCGACCGAGTCCTCCAGTGCCTCCATGTCCTCGTCCGACAGGCCGAAATGATGGCCGATCTCGTGGATCAGGACATGTGAGACGAGGCTGCCGAGCGTCTCCTCGTGCTCGGCCCAGTAATCGAGGATTGGCCGGCGATAGAGCAGGATGCGGTTCGGCAATTCGCCGGTAACCGGGCTGCCAAGATCGCCGATGCCCCGGCCCTCGAACAGGCCGAGAATGTCGAAGGGGCTGTCGAGCGCCATCTCCTTGACGACATCGTCGTCGGGAAACTCGGCGATGAGGAAGCGGATCTCGCCCGACAGCGCCCGGAACTCGGCCGGCAACTCGTCATAGGCCTTGATGGCGATGGCCTCGATCACGTCGAGCCCCGGCGCCATCCGCCCTTCCCAATCCGCGGGCATCGCGCCGTTCATGGGCGGATCTCCTGATGCCGGCCGTCGCCGGGCGCTGTCTGGCCGTACCAGGCCGCGGCGGCCTCGATCTGCTCCTCGGTGAGGTGCTTGGCGATGTTCGTCATGACATGAGCATAGGCGGTGCCACCGCGCTCCCCCTCCTTCCACAGATGCAACTGGGTCTTGAGGTACCATTCGGGCTGGCCGGCCAGCCGCGGATAGACGGCATTGCGGGCCGGCTCGCGATTGGCGCCATCGGCGCCGTGGCAGCTTTCGCAGGCCGGCAGCTTGCGCTCCGGAAGGCCGTCTTCGGCAAGCCGTCGGCCGAGCGCCAGAAGCCCCTCTCGCGTGTTCGGCGGGCCCGATGCCGCTTCCTCCGGCACCGCGCGTTCGGTCTCGGTCTTCGGCGTTTCGGCAGGTGGCGTCATTGCGGCCGCGTCGGTTCCGACCCCACCGGTCGCCGCCGGGCTGCCGGGCCCTTCGACGCCGGCAAAATGCTCGGCGAGACGCGTCAGCATCTCGGCATCGTAGCGCCGGGCCGGCGGCTGCATGAACCCGCTGGCGCGCTCGCCGTTGGAATAGGCTTGCAGGCTGGCCAGAAGATAATCGGCCGGCTGTCCGGCCAGGACCGGAAAGGCGCCAGCAGGTCCGCGGCCATAGCCGTCGCGGCCGTGGCAGCGGGCGCAATCGGCCAGCGCGTCCTCGAAGGCGAGTTCGGCGCCGTTGGACAGGACGGCGTTCTGCGCGCCATTGCCGCCGTCGAGTCCACCATCGGCGCCGCTCGCCAGCGCCAGATCGTCATAGGCGGCCGGCGACATGCCGGGCAGGGCGCGCAGGAAGGCCACCTGCGCCCAGACCTCGTCGGCGCGCGCCTGCGTCGGCCAGGCCGGCATGCCGGTATATTTGATGCCGTGCTGGACGATCCAGAACAGCTCGTGGTCCGACCATTCCGGCACACGTCCCTCGAGGCGCGGCGGGTGCGGCGTCATCGACAGGACGACCGGCGACTGGGCCTCGGTCGGGCTGCCATGGCAGACGGCGCAGCCGGTTGCGAAATGCCCGGCGCCGCGCTTGACCAGCGCCGGGTCGGACAGGTCGAGATCGTCGGGAACGCTGACCGCCAGCGACTGCTTCTCGGCGGCGTTGCCCATGACCCAGTGCAGGAACCAGCCGAAGGGCGGAAAATGCCCGGAGGAGGCGGAGATCGGCACCATGCCGGACCAGCCAAGGGCGAAGGCGGCGACGACGCCGGCGGCCGCGGCGGCGCCGATCCGCTTCCAGGTCAGGATGAAATCGATCCGCTTGCGCATTACCGGCAGTCCGCGATCATGATGACGGGCAGGACGTCGAAGATGACGCCGACGAAGGACAGGGCGGCGAGCAGCAGCGTCGAGAATTCCAGAAACCGCTCGCGATCCTCCGGCGTGTCGCGATCGTGGCGATGGCCGCCGCCCCCGGCCGACCAGTCCCGCCAGGCGCGGCGAAAACCATAAGCGATGGCCAGCAGCGACAGGAGCGTGACGACGCCAATGGCGATCCGCGCCGTCGCAAGATCCTTGAACAGCCAGCTCTGCGGCGCGCAGGCATAGGCTGCCACCGTGTAGCTGAACAGGAAGTGCAGCGCCCAGACCAGCGGTGCCGCGATCAGCGTCCACAGATCGTCATAGGTGCGTTTGTCGACCGACATGTTCGCCTCCTAGACCAAGAGCGGGAAGAGCGAGATCGTCACCACCGTTGCCAACGCGGTTGCGGCCATGAAGTGCCAGTAGAGCGCGACATTGTGGATATCGATGTCGAAGACCGGCGTCAGCCTGCCGGCCAGCGAACGGGCAAGGCAGTAGGCCAGCATCAGCGCGCCGACTGCGCCATGGGCGGCGGTCCAGATGACCAGGGTCCAGACGATCGCCGGATGGACATGGACCGTCGGGTCCATGTTGGTGGCGTAGGGCGCCCAGACCAGGGCCGCCGCGGCCGCCAGGCTGATCGCCGCCGCACCGCCCATCAGGAGCCGCGACAGGCCGACATGGGCGCGGCTGTTGGCGACGAGCGCCGCCTGCGCGCCGATCCAGGCTGCCGCGAACAGCCCCAGCGATACCAGCGGCCAGAGCAATCCCGGGCCTTCCGAGACCGGCGGTGGGAAGTCGGCATGGATGGTGAAGAAGAAATAATAGCCGAAGGCGAGCCCGGCAAAGGCGGTGCCGTCGCCGATCATGGTGATGAACATCGCCCACCAGCCGACCGAATGCGGGCCCGACGTATAGAGCGGCAGCGACAGGCCGCGCCCGACGTCCTTTTCCATCTTCTCCGGGACGACGGCGGTGCCGCGCCACAGCCAGAGGATGATCGCCGCCGTCGCCAGCACCATCGCGGCGATGGTGGCGTACCAGTAATGGAAGGTGGCGAGGATGAAGACCGCGCCGAGGAAGATCGCCGCCCAGAAGGTCATGAAGGTCGGCCCCGGCACCCGCAGGCACTGGATCGGTCGGCCGTCGAGGACGCTGGTGACAATAGTCTCGCGCTTCATCTCGACGGCGTCGGGCAGATAGAACCGGCCCTTGTCGACGTCGTCAATGAAGTTCGGCTGGTCCCAGATCGGATAGCGGGTGCGCACCAGCGGGATCGAGCGCACGCCCCAGGCTTCGCCGGGCATCTCGCCGAGCCATTCCAGCGTGCCGGCGTTCCAGGGATTGCGCTTGGCGTAGGGCTCCTTGCCGCGCGGCCGCAGCACGTCGGCCACGACCACCAGGAAGCCGGCAGCGAAGACGAAGGCGCCGATGGTCGAGATCAGGTTCGGGATTCCGAGGCCCAGCGCCTCCGGATAGGTCCAGACCCGTCGCGGCATGCCCATCAGGCCGGACCAGTGCATCGGCATGAAGGCGACGTTGAAGCCGACGAACATCAGCCAGAAGGCGATCTTGCCGAAGCGGTCGGACAGCTTTCGGCCACCGATCAGCGGCCAGTAATAATAGACGCCGGCCATCAGCGGGAACAGCATGCCGCCGATCAGCACGTAATGGAGATGAGCGACGATGAAATAGGTGTCGTGGGCCTGCCAGTCGAAGGGCGCCAGCGCGATCATCACCCCGGTCAGCCCGCCGATGACGAAGATCGCCAGGAAGCCTGAGACGAACAGCATCGGCACCGAATAGATCACCCGGCCGGTCAGGAGCGTCGCCAGAAAGACGAAGATCTGCACGCCGGTGGGGATCGCCACCGCCTCGGAGGCTGCCGAGAAGAAGCCGAGCGAGATCGACGGCAAGCCCGTCGCGTACATGTGGTGGACCCACAGGCCGAAGGACAGGAAGCCGGTGCCGACGGCCGCCAGCACGATCCAGGAATAGCCGAGGATCGGGCGCTGGGCGAAGGTCGGCACGATCATCGCCAGAAGCGCGATCGCCGGCAGGAAGACGATGTAGACTTCCGGATGGCCGAAGATCCAGAACAGATGCTGCCACAGCATCGGGTCGCCGCCGCGCGTCGGGTCGAAGAACGGCCAGTTGAACAGCCGTTCCAGCTCGAACAGGATGTCGCCAGCAATCAGCGGCGGGAAGGCGAAGAGGATCATCCCGGCGACGACCAGCACATACCAGCCATAGAGCGGCATCAGGTTGAGCCGCATGCCGGGCGGCCGGCACTTGAGCGTGCCGACGATCAGCTCCACCGCCGCGGCGATCGAGGCGACCTCGATGAAGGACAGGCCCAGAAGCCAGATGTCCGGGCCGTAGCCGGGCGAGAACCGCTCCTGCGTCGTCAGCGGCGGATACATGAACCAGCCGCCCTCGGGGGCCGAATCGAAGAAGATCGAGCCGCAGACAAAGACGCCGCCGATCAGGAAGCACCAGTAGCCGAAGGCCGACAGGCGCGGGAATGGCAGGTCGCGCGCCCCCAGCATCTGCGGCAGCAGGATGATCGCCACGGCCTCGAAGATCGGCACCGCGAACAGGAACATCATCACGGTGCCGTGCAGCGTGTAGACCTGGTTGTAGAAGGACGCGGTCAAAAAGTCGTTGTCGGGCACCGCGAGCTGGCTGCGGATCATCAGGCCGAGAACGCCGGCAAACAGCATGAAGCCGAAGGACGTGGCGGTGTACCAGATGCCGACTTCGGTGTTGTTGACCGCCGACCAGTAGCGCCAGCCCTTGGGGGCGGCCCAGACCGTGCGCAGCCGGTCCTCCTGCTCGCGGCGGACGGCCGGGTCTTCCTGGTCGCGATCGCTCGCGCCGGTGATCGCCGGGTTGTCGAAGGGTGTCTCGCTCATTCGAGGCGTCCGAGCCATTGGGCGATCGCGTCGATCTCGGTGTCCGGCAGGACGCCGAAGGACGGCATCTCGACGCCCGGCTTGACGTGATCGGTGGAGTGGATGAAGCGGGCGATATTGGCGACATTCGTCGGCAGCAGGCCGGCGGCGATGGTCTGGCGCGAGGCGATGTGGGTGAGGTCCGGGCCGACGCGGCCGTCGGCCTCGGTGCCGCGGACCGTATGGCAGGCGCCGCAGCCATTCTTCAGGAACAGCGCCGCGCCGGGATCGTCGGTGACGGCGGCCGGCTGGGCCAGGGCCGCGACGCGCGCGTCGTATTCGGCCTGCGGCACCACCACGACGCGCAGCCCCATCTGGGTATGGGCGTCGCCGCAGAATTCGGCGCAGACGCCGTTATAGACGCCTTCGCGGGTCGGCTCGAGCACCAGCCGGTTGACCCGGCCCGGAATGGCGTCGGTCTTGCCGGCGATGGCGGGAACCCAGAAGGAATGGATCACGTCGGGGCTGCCGAGCAGGATCTCCGTGCGCCGACCGAGCGGCAGCCAGAGCTCGTTGGCGCTTTCGATGCCGCCGTCGGGCAGGCTGCGCACCGCGCCCGGCTCGCCCTCGACATCGTAGGAGATGCGCCACCAGAAGCGTTCGCCCGAGACCGCAATGGTCGGGCCGTTTGCGGGGCGGCGCAGCTCCGGCATCATGGCGAGGCCCCAGATCAGCAGGCCGGCGAGGACGACGACCGGAAAGACACCGCCACCCCAGATGATCAGGCGGAGGCCGGTGCGCTCGCTGTGGGCACGGGGCCGGGTCTTGGTGGCGTAGATGCCGAGCCCGATGACGAACAGCCAGATGGCGACCGATCCGACCAGCATGACCCAGAACAGGAAGGCGACGTCGGTGGCCTCGGCGCCGGCGCCCTCGAAGACCGATTGCGGTCCGGCGCAGCCGGTCAGGAGCGCCAGTCCGACCGGGGCGGCGAGACGCGCGACCCGGCCCGGCCGCAAGGCGGCGGGCAATCTGCGACGGCTGGAGGTCCCGGTCGTGAGCGGCCGCGATGCCGGCATCGTCATCCTTTCGATATGGCGCGGTCGCCGGATTTCCGGACGCCCCTCGTGGCGCCCTTATCGGCAGATAGGCGCCGTCCGGGCTTCGGCCAGAACGAAAATGACGACCGCGCCCACATCGCTCTGGCTGCGGCGGATCATTGGAAATTGCGCCCCTTGGGCAGCACCTCCCGGCTCTGGCGTTCGGCCATGCTGCGCTGGATCGGGCCGTCGCTCGCCGCCACCATGCGCAGGTGCCGGTGGGCCAGCCGCTTCTCGTCGATCGGCCGGCGCACCTCGTCGGCGCGGGCAAGGGCGGCACCGAGCGAAACGGCGAGTTCCGCCGCGTCCACGTCGCCGGCCTTCGCCGCATCGGGAGCAAGGCCCGCCGGACGACTGGACGGTCGTCGCAGCGGGCTCTTCACGTGATCGGCCGGGGCCAGGGCGTAGTCCGTCGTCGCGCCGCCATCGGCAACGCACATCAGAAGCGGCGTCAGGTCCTCGATGGTCTGGGCGACGACATGGATGACCCCGTACGCGGACTGCATCCGGCCGGTCACCTTGACGAAACGGGCGCCCAGGACGAGGGCACGGTGGCTTTCGAAGACCTTCGGCCAGACGATGATGTTGGCGGTGCCGGTCTCGTCCTCGATGGTCATGAAGATGACGCCCTTGGCCGAGCCGGGCCGCTGGCGGATCAGGACGAGGCCGGCGACCGTCACCCAGCTGCCCGAGCGCAGGCGCTCCAGCCGTTCGTCGGGGATGACCCGCAGGGCCTCGAGGTCGCGGCGCACGAAGCTCACCGGATGCGCCTTCAAGGACAGCGACAGGAAGCGATAATCGTTGATCACCTCTTCGCCGACCGGCATCGGCGGCAGCGTCGCGTCGGGCTCGGCCTGCAGGTCGCGGGTCGCCGCCTGCTCGAACAGCGGCAGCCGCTCCGACGAGCCCTTGGCGTCGAGCGCCCGGCAGGCCCACAGCGCGTCGCGGCGGCTGTAACCCAGCGAGGCGAAGGCGTCGGCATCGGCCAGCCGCTCGATGGTCGCGCGCTTCAGCCCCGAGCGCAGCCACAGGTCGCGCACGGAATCGTAGCCCGCGCCCCGCGCCGCCACCAGCGTGCGCATGTCGGCCTCGCCGAGGCCCTTCACCTGCCGGAAGCCGAGACGGACCGCATGGCGCGTGCGGATATGGTCGCGCATGCCGGCATTGCGCGCCTTCATCCGCCCGGGGTCGAAGGCGGCCGCCTCCAGTGTCTGGTCCCAGTCGGAGCGATTGATGTCGACCGGCCGCATCTCGACGCCGTGCTCGCGGGCGTCGCGCACGATCTGCGCCGGGGCGTAGAAGCCCATCGGCTGGGCGTTCAGGAGGGCGGCGGCGAAGACGTCCGGATAATGGCATTTCAGCCAGCAGGAGGCATAGACCAGCAGCGCGAAGGAGGCGGCGTGGCTTTCGGGAAAGCCGTATTCGCCGAAGCCCTCGATCTGCTTGAAGCAGCGCTCGGCGAAGTCGCGTTCGTAGCCGCGCGCCACCATGCCCTCGACCATCTTCTTCTGGAAGGTGTGGATGGTGCCGACCCGCCGGAAGGTCGCCATGGCGCGGCGCAGCCGGTCGGCCTCGTTGGGCGTGAAGCCGGCCGCGACGATGGCGATCTTCATCGCCTGTTCCTGGAACAGCGGCACGCCGAGGGTGCGGCCGAGCACCTCGCGCAGTTCCTCCTTGGGGAAGGTGACCGGCTCCAGCCCCATCTTGCGGCGCAGATAGGGGTGGACCATGTCGCCTTGGATCGGGCCGGGCCGCACGATCGCCACCTCGATGACCAGATCGTAGAAACAGTCGGGCCGCAGCTTGGGCAGCATGGTCATCTGCGCCCGGCTCTCGATCTGGAAGACGCCCAGCGTGTCGGCGCGCTGGATCATCGCATAGGTGGGCTGGTCGTCCTGGGCCTTCGACAGGTCGGCCAGCGTCAGCGGCAGGTCGTAATGCTGCTGCAGGAGATCGAAGGCCCGGCGCAGGCAGGACAGCATGCCCAGCGCCAGGATGTCGATCTTCAGGATGCCGAGCTCGTCGAGATCGTCCTTGTCCCACTCGACGATGGTGCGCCCCTCCATGCCGGTGTTGAGGATCGGCACCACCTCGTCGATGCGGCCCTTGGTGATGACGAAGCCGCCGACATGCTGGGACAGATGCCGGGGAAAGCCGGCGAGCTCGGCGGAAAAGGACAGGACGTTGGCGGTGGTGGCGTCCTTGGCCGACAGGCCCGCGGCCGCGGCCTCGCGTTCGCCGAGATCGGCGGAGGAATAGCCCCAGACCGAGCCGGACAGGGCCGAGACGGCATCTTCCGACAGGCCGAACGCCTTGCCGACCTCGCGGGCGGCCGAACGCGCCCGGTAGGTGATGACCGTGGCGGCGATGGCGGCGTTGTCGCGGCCGTAATGCTCGTAAATGTACTGGATCACCTCCTCGCGGCGCTCGTGCTCGAAGTCGATGTCGATGTCCGGCGGCTCGCGCCGGTCCGAGGAGATGAAGCGCTCGAACAGGAGGCCGGCCCGCTCCGGCGAGACCTCGGTGACGCCGATGCAGAAGCAGACGACGGAATTGGCCGCCGAGCCGCGGCCCTGGCACAGGATGCCCTTCTCGCGGGCGCCTTTCACGATGTGGTGGACGGTGAGGAAATACGGCTCGTACTGTAATTCGCCGATGATCTTCAGCTCGTAGTCGATCCGCGTCGTCACGCTGGCCGGCACGCCCTCCGGATAGCGCCAGCGGGCGCCCTCATGGGCGAGATGGCGCAACTCCTCGGCCGGCGAGCGCGACAGCTTCAGCGCCTCGTCGGGATATTCGTAGGCAAGGCTCTTCAGGTCGAACTGCAGCTCGGCGAAGAACCGGCCGGTCTCGGCGACCGCCTCGGGATAATGGCGGAACAGCCGCTCCATCTCGTGCGGCGCCTTCAGATGCCGCTCGGCGTTGCGCGCCAGAAGGAAGCCGGCCTCGGCCAGCGGCACATGCTCGCGGATCGCGGTCATCACGTCCTGCAGCCGCCGCCGGCCGGGCGCGTGGTGGAAGGCGTCGTTGGTGGCCAGCATCGGCGTGCGGCAACGCGCGGCCAGATGCGCCGCCCGGGCCATGCGGCGCTGGTCGAGCCCGTCATGGGCCGGCGCGACGGCCAGGCGGACGGCGCCGCCGAAGGCCTCGCGCAGCCGGTGCAACGGGTCGGCGAGGCCGGCCTCCATTGCCGCGGCGTCGCCGTCCTGGCCGCAGCCGAGCGCCTGCGGAGCGATCATCGCGAGGTTCAGCCCCTCGCCCCATTCCAGGAGGTCGGCAAGGGTGAGGATGCAGCTTCCCTTGGTCGCCCGCAGATTGCCGCGGCTCAGAAGCCGGCAGAGCCGGCCCCAGCCGGCACGGTCGCGCGGATAGGCGAAGATGTCGGGCGTCGCGTCGGAAAACACCAGCCGGGCGCCGGGTGCATAGGGCAGTTCTGCCTCGCGGGCGGCCTGATGGGCGCGCACGACGCCGGCCACGGTGTTGCGGTCGGCAATGCCGAGGCCGGCGAGCCCCAGCCGATGGGCGGTGACCACCAGCTCCTCCGGCTGCGACGCGCCGGCAAGGAAGGAAAAGCAGCTGGCGACGCCGATCTCGGGAAAGGCCCGGGGCTCGCGATAGGGCTCGATCCTCATGCGAAGATGCCGTGCAGGAACCAGGCCGGGCGCCCGTCCGGCACCTGCAGCTCGGGATCGACGGCCGGATCGGCGCAGCCCTGGCGGAACAGCCAGAAGCGGCGGCCGGCCTCGTCCTCGACGCGGTAATAGTCGCGGGCCGCCGCGTCGGGCTGGCGCCACCATTCGCTGGCGATGCGCTCCGGCCCCTCGGCCCGGCGCACCACGTGCAGCGCCCGGCGCCAGCGAAATTTCAGCGGCGCGCCGTCCGGCACCTCGAAGCTCGCCTCGATCGCTTCCGGCATGGCGAGCAGCCGCAGCGGCCGCGGCGCCGTCTGCGGCGCGGCGACCGGTGCCGGCCTTGCCAGCGCGGCCGCGCCCGCCGCCATCGGCCGCCAGCGCTCGGCCCGCTCGGGCCAGTGGCTGGCGACGGCGTCGAGCCGCAGGACGCTGGCCTCACCGAGCCGCGCCCCGAGCCTGTCGACGAGGCTGCCGAAGGCGTCGCTGCCGACGGTCTCGCCGGACAGGTCGGTCTGCAGGTCCGGCATCGGCTCGGTGGCGTAGATGGCGAGCTTGACGAGATCGTAGCCGAAGCCGGCGTCGAACTCCTCGCCGAGCCCCTTCATGCGCTCGCGGAACAGGCGCTGGATGGCGGCGGGCTCGCGCACCGGCCGCGAGGCGCCGACCACCAGCCGGTTGACCGCGCCGTCGACGCGAAACAGCGACAGTTCGAGCTGCCGCGCCCCGACGCCGCGCCGCTCCAGGTCGCCCTTCAGCCGCGCGGCGAGCAGCAGGAGGATGCGCTCGACGTCGTCGGTCAGGCTGATCGGCTCGAACAATCGACGCTCGGCAGTCAGGTCCGGCACCGGCCGGCGCGGGCTGATCGGCCGGGAGGCGCGGCCGAGCGCGGTGTCGAGGCGGGCGAGGAGATCCTCGCCGAAGCGCCGCGCCAGCCCGGCGCGGGGCAGCGCCAGCAGCGCGTCGATGGTCTTCAGGCCGAGACGGCGAAACATCGCCGCGACCGGCGGCTCCAGCCGCAGCGCGGCGACGGGCAGCGGCGACACCGCGGCCAGCTCGTCGTTCTCGGCGACGATGGCGCCGCCGCGCCCCTTGCCGCCGCCGACCAGCGCCAGGGCCGTGCCGGCATGGCTGGCGATCGCCGCGAGGGCGGCGAGGCCCTGATGGAACAGCCGCACCAGCAGGTCGTCCATCAACGCCTTCTCGCCGCCGAAGAGATGGGCGCAGCCGGAAATGTCGAGGACGAGACCATGCGGCGCGTCGAGGGCGACGAGCGGCGTGTAGCGGTCGCACCAGTCGGCGACCGCCTCCAGCAGCCGCCGGTCGGCGGCCGGGTCGGCAAGCATGACCTCCATGTCGGGAAACCGCGCCTTTGCCTCGGCCAGGCCGCTGCCCGCCGCCAGACCCATGGCCTCGGCCGCCTCGCAGGTCGCCACGATGCGGTTGGCGTTGCCGACGGTCTCATAGAGCGCCAGCGGCGCCGGGCGGCCGTTTTCGTCGCCGCCGCCGCCGGCCGCTCCCTTACGAGGCGCGTCGGAGCGCCACGACCGTCCCATCCGCTCGCGCCGGATCCGGTCCGTCGACAGCCGTGGAAACGACAGGGCGAGATAGCGGTTCGGAACGGGCCGGGGGGCCGAAACGTCGCTCATGGGAATTCCACTCCAGGACTACATGCTGCGGGCGACCGTCGCGGGATTTCTCCACCGTGACGTCGAAGACCGGGTGGCCGATGAGCTTGTCGCGGTCGGCCAGGTCGGCGACGCGGCTCGCCGGCCCCGGCCGGATCCGCAGCCGCAGCGGCGCGGCGGTGGCCTCGGGACGGGCGCTCTGGCGCAGCAGCAGCAGCGGCAGGCCGGCCTCGCGGGCGCGCAGATGCAGCCGCCGGGTGCCGTCGAGGCCGAGCCGGGCGGGATTGCCGCGCACTTCCAGGATCGCCATGGCCAGCGCCCGCGAGGTGGCGGCCTCCTCGCCGGCCCAGGCCGCCTCGTCGAGCTTGCGGGTCTTGACGAGACAGAGCGCGGCGGGGTCGAGGCCGAAGCTCGCCAGCCCCGGCAGATAGGGAAGCCCGGCCTCGGAAAACGCCATCATGTCGCCGATCCACAGGAGCGGCCGGCCGGGGTGGGCGCCGAAGCGGATCGCCAGCGCCAGCGCGAAGCCGGCGAGCGAGCCGCCGTCGCGGGTCTCGTCGAGATGGATCTCGGCCAGTCCCGCCGCCGGAAAGCCGCCGCCGAGCGCCGCATCGGCCGCCGCGTCGCCGAGCGACAGGAGCTTCGGCATCGCGCGTCGCACGGCTGCGGCGTCGCCCTGGAGGCGGGTGTCCGCGGCGGTGTTTTCCAGCCGGCAGACCGGCTCGCCCTCGATCTGCGCGATGCGCTCGCGCAACTCCGACAGGGCACGATTCCTAGCAAAGTCCCGGTCCGTGCCATACAGTCGAACGGGCGCGGGCGGGGCCGCGCGCCGGGAAGCGGTCAGCGCGACGGGATCGGTCGAGGCCATAGGATTCTCCTTCGATCACAAGGGATTCGCGATCGCTCCGCCTCACCAAGAGGTTTGTTCCTGATATGTTCCTATGGATTCCAGAGCGGCCCTGGAGAGTCAAGCCGAGTCTGCTCAGGGCCCGAGCGCCGTTTCCGGAAAGGGCAGGATTCCTAATCGCCTGTCTTGCGACAACCACGCAAAAAGGCCGCCGCGAGGGTGTCGCGACGGCCTTTCGAAAGGTCTGTGGATGATGGGTGCGGTCAGGCGTCCTTGGTGACGTGCGGCCGTTCGCCGACGAAGAAGAACGGCCGCAGGCGCACGCCGAGAACCGAGCCGGCATAGGCCGCGACCAGCCACAGCCAGCCATGCAGGCTGCCCGAGGCGATGCCGCCGAAATAGGCGCCGATATTGCAGCCGAAGGCGATTCGCGCGCCGTAGCCGAGCATCAGTCCGCCGATCGCCGCGGCTAGGATGGAGCGCAGCGGAATGGCGAAGTTCGGCGCCAGCCGGCCGGCGAGGGCCGCGGCGAGAAGCGCACCGAGGATGATGCCGAAATTCATCACCGAGGTGATATCGGCGAAGATGCTGGAGGATAGCGCCGTCGCATTGCCCGGCTGCTGCCAGTAGGACCAGGCGGAGGGATCGACGCCGCCGAGTTCCGACAGCTTGGCGCCCCACAGGGCGAAGGCCGAGGTGATGCCCCAGGGGCGCCCGGCCAGCGTCAGCGTGACGAAGTTGAGCAGCGCCAGCGCGATGGCGCCGGCGACCAGCGGCCACGGTCCGCGGGCAAAGCGCGCTAGACCGTGGCGCTTCGGTGCGTCGGCCTGCTCCAGCCCGCCATGGCGGCGCTTTTCAACGAGGATCGTCACCGCCGCGATGGCCGCGAAGACGGCGAAGGACAGGAGGATGCCCAGCGGTGCGCCGACACTGTCAACGACCGAGACCGGTTCGAAGGCCGGCAGCGCCATCCACCAGTCGAAATGGATCGTCGCCAGCAGCGAGCCGATGATGAAGAAGGCCAGGGTGATCAGCATGCGGGCATTGCCGCCGCCGGCGGTGTAGAGCGTGCCGGAGGCGCAGCCGCCGCCCAGCTGCATGCCAATGCCGAAGATGAACGCCCCGACCAGCACCGAGGTGCCGACCGGCGAGACGAAGCCCGAGACCTCCTGGCCGAACAGGCTGCCGGCAGCCAGCGCCGGGAAGAACAGCGCGACGGCGATGGCGAGCATCACCATCTGGGCGCGCAGGCCCCGGCCGCGACCGTCGCGGATGAAGTTGCGCCAGGCCGAGGTGAAGCCGAAGGCGGCATGGTAGAGGACGAGGCCGAAGGCGCCGCCGACGACGAAGAGCGCGGCAATGCGCGGGCTCTGGCCGAAGGCCAGACCCAGCGCGCCGATGAGGGCGAGGCCGAGCGCGACCCAGGCGGCCGGGCTCACGGCGCCGCTGCCGGGGGCGCGGCCCGCCATGGTGATCTGCGACATGGATGTCTCCGTGGAAATGCAAGCTGTTGCGACGACAGATAGGCGCGGACTGCGGGGCCGACGACGCACAGCATGCTCCGCCCGGCAGCGGGAGGCGAAGATTGTTCCCCGCAAGGGCCGATCCGCGCCAATCGCGTCACCTCGGATGCAGTGAGGCTTTCGTGAGCCGGCTACATGCGGATGCGGCGCAGCGCGTCGGCCGGTTCGCGGCGACCGCGCCATTGCTTGGGATAGCCGAAGGAGACCTCCTCGAAGGCGACGCCGTCGATGGTCCTGGACGAGGGCATGTGCAGATGGCCGGAGATCACGGCGCGGGCATTGTAGCGGGTATGCCAGTCCTCGGTGCGGGTGGTGCCGCACCAGATCGAGAAGCGCGGAATACGCGGCAGGCGGGCCAGATCGCGGAGCAGCGGCCAGTGGTTGACGAGGATGTTGGGCACGCCGTCGTCGAGCCCGTCGAGGCGGGCCGCGGTCGCCGACACGCGCGCCGCGCACCAGGCGCTGCGGCTGGCATGGGGATCGGCCGGCAGGAACTGCTCGTCGGAGCAGACCGGCCCGCCTTCGCGGGCCCAGGCGACGGCGTCCTCATGGGCGACATCGGAGGGCCGGAAGGAATAGTCGTAGAGCAGGAACATCGGCACGATGCGCACGTCCTGTCCGTCGATGGCGACGACCGGATAGGCGTCCTCGGGCGTCAGCACGCCGCGGGCCCGGCAGCGCTCGACGAAATGGTGATAGCGCGCTTCGCCGCGCAGCGGCACGCCCTCGGAGGCCACGGCCCAGAGTTCGTGATTGCCCGGCACCCAGACGACCTGCCGGTATTTCGGCTGCAGGACGTCGAGGGCCAGATCCAGATGGCGCTCGGTCTCACCCACATCGCCGGCGAGGATCAGCCAGTCGTCCGGATGCGCGGCGATCTCGTGGATCGCCTCGCGATTGGCCGGGTGGCCCAGATGCAGGTCGGCGACGGCGAAGAGCTTCACGATGCGCCGTCCGTGGCGCCGATGTCGCTGACGGAGCCCGACAGCGGAACGGTGCGCAGGACCCGCACGGTGTCGATCCGCTCCGGCGGCGAGGCCGCGAAGGCCAGGCGGTGATCCTGCGAGACGCGCCGGCGCAGGAAGGCCCAGCGGGCCGGATCGTCGGGGCAGCCTGCATGGAAGGCGATGGTCGGCCGGTCGGTGGCGTCGTCGAGGGCGAAGGAGAAGCCGTCCAGCGGCAGGGCCAGCCCCATGCCGCGGGCCTTGATATAGGCTTCCTTCAGGGTCCAGACCGCGAAGAACCGCTCGGCCAGCGCCGGGCCGGTCGCCGCGCGCACCCATGCGGCTTCGGACGGCGAGAAATAACGCCCGGCCAGATCGAAGGTCGCGCTTTCCCGGCCGGCCGCTTCCACGTCGACGCCGATCTCGCAGCCCCTGGAGACGGCCAGCGCGACAAGGCCGCGGGTATGGGAGAGGTTGAACACGAGGCCGCCCGCCGCCTCGCCGATGATCGAGGGCCGGCCATGGCGGTTGGTCTCGAAGCGCCAGTCGGCGGGCGCGACGTCGCGATAGCGCGACAGGGTGGTGCGGACCAGCGCCCGTCCGACCAGGAACTCGTCGCGGGCGCCCGCCACCTTGTAGCGGTCGTGGCGCTCGACCTCATGCGGGTCGAGGAGCTTGCGATAGGTCGCGCGCTCGCTGTCGCCGATATCGGCCAGGAAGGTCAGCCAGATGGCGACGCCGTTCTCCGGCAGGGCAGGGGCGCTGGTGGCGGGATCGATCGGTGGCAAGGCGGTCCTCGGCGGCACGGCGGCCGGGGTTCGATGGCCGCAAAAGCATCGAGGCGCGGGGGGCGCCCGCGCCTCGATCATCGTTCAATGTGGGGAGGCCTCAGTCCACCCGGTAGAGGGGCACCGGCCGTTCGTCGCGGCGCTCCTCGCGATAGTTGCGACGATCGTCCCGCCGATCCTCGCGGAATTCGCGCCGGTCGTCACGCCGGTCTTCGCGGAAGTCCCGGCGGGCATCGCGACGGGCATCACGCCGGTCGTCGCGGCGATCGAAGTCGCGGCGGTCGCGACCCCGGCGGTCGTCGTAACGGTCCCGGTCGCGATAGAAATTGCGGCCGCGATAATGGTCGTCCCAGTAGCGGCCGATGGAGAAGGAGATGACCGGCGCGTCCATCCGGTCGACATAGCGCGGACCGGTGTAGCGGCGCTCGCGGGCGTCGGCGAGATAGTTGGACGACATCCAGCCGCGCTGGCCGTCATAGCCGACATCGCACCAGGCGCGGGTGTCGAGGCAGCCGAAGACGCGGACCCGGTCGCCGGCGCCGACGACGTTGACGGCGGGATAGGAGGTCGACGGTCCGGCGCGCAGGTTGACGTCGGTGGTGGCGATCGCACGCGACTGCGCCTGTGCGCTCGCCGGCAGCGTGATGGCGCTCGCGACCGCGAGCGCTGCAAAGAGCATCTTGTTCATGGCGTTCCCTCGGACTGAGCCGGAACCTCTCCGGTTCTCTTGCTGCAGTAAGCCACAGTCAGTCCGAACGGTTCCCGAACGCACCTGTTATCCGGCGTTCATCTTCCGCAACGGCAGGGAGGTCAGCGCTTCGCCTCGATCGCGTCCCACAGGACCGCGGCGATATCGGCGCCGCCGAAGCGCTTCACCTCGCGGATGCCGGTCGGGGAGGTGACGTTGATCTCGGTGAGGAGATCGCCGATCACGTCGATGCCGACGAAGATCAGGCCGCGCTCGCGCAGCGCCGGTCCGATGCGCTCGCAGATCTCGCGTTCGCGCGGCGTCAGCTCGGTCGGGGTCGCCTGGCCGCCGACATGCATGTTGGAGCGGGTGTCGGTCTCGGCCGGCACGCGGTTGATCGCACCGGCGAACTCGCCGTCGACCAGTATGATCCGCTTGTCGCCCTTGCGCACGTCCTTCAGATAGCGCTGCACGATGAACGGCTCGCGGAACAGAAGGCCGAAGGTCTCCAGGAAGGAGGTCAGGTTGCGGTCGTCCGGGGTGATGTGGAAGACGCCCGCGCCGCCATTGCCGTAGAGAGGCTTCATGACGATGTCGCCGAATTCGGCGCGGAAGGCCATGACCTCTTCCGGGTCCTTGGTGATCAGCGTCTCCGGCATCAGGTCGGCGAATTCGGTGACGAAGATCTTCTCCGGCGCGTTGCGCACCGAGGTCGGGTCGTTGACGACCAGCGTCTTGGGGTGGATGCGGTCGAGAATGTGGGTCGAGGTGATGTAGGCCATGTCGAAGGGCGGGTCCTGGCGCAGGAGGACGACGTCCATCTCGGCCAGATCGACCTTTTCCTGGGGCCCGAGGCTGAAATGGTTGCCCTCTTCCTCGCGCAGTTCCAGCACCTCGCCGCGGGCCGTGGCGCGACCGTCGCGCAGCGACAGCCGGTCGGGCGTGTAGTGGAACAGGCTGTGGCCGCGGTTCTGCGCTTCCAGGCAGAGGGCGAAGGTGGAATCGCCCTTGATCGAGATCGAGGAGACATGGTCCATCTGGACCGCGACTTTGAGCGCCATGGGGTTTCCTTCGCCTGGGAACGGGTACGACCGCGCTGCGACGTAGCGCCGAGCGGCGGCATGCGCAATGGCAATGGACGGATCGTCGCCGGCAAGGCCCCAAGCGGGGCCTCGGTCATGCGACCCAGCGGCGTCCGGTGGTCTCCAGCCCGAAGAAGCGCGGCGTGCGGGCAAAGGCGGCGAGGCCGGCCAGCGCGGCCAGCGGCTCGGTCACCACGAAGAGCGGGATCTCGCGCATCAGGGCGCTGTGCGGCGCCTTGTCCTCGAAGGCGGCGCGGACCTGGTCGGCCTTCAGGATCGGGATGATGCGCTGGAAGATACCACCGGCGATGTAGACGCCGCCGCGGGCCATGAAGAGAAGCGCGATGTCGCCGGCCACGCGGCCAAGATAGGTGGCGAAGAGGTCGACGGCTTCGCTCGACGGCGCGTCCTTGCGGTTGACCGCCGCCTCGGTGATCTCGGCGGGCGAGCTGTGGACCGGGTCGACGCCGTCGGCGGCGCAGATCGCCTCGTAGAGATTGACGAGGCCGCGGCCGCACAGGACCTGTTCGCCCGACACCCGTCCCTCGATGGTCTTCAGATGCGGCCAGATCGCGTAGTCGCGGGGCGTGCGCGGGCCAAGATCGATATGGCCGCCTTCGCCGGCGACCGGGATCCACATGCTGCGAGCCCGCACCAGCCCGGCGACGCCGAGACCGGTGCCGGGGCCAAGCACGGCGCGGCTGGCGCCTTCATGGACGGTGCCGCCGCCGATCTGCGAGCGCGAGGCGTCGCCCAGCGCGGAGATCGCCAGCGCCTGCGCCTCGAAATCGTTGAGGACGATGACCTCCTCGATCCCCAACTCGGCCAGCATCTTGCGCGGCCGTACCACCCAGGGGCAGTTGGTCAGGTCGATCTCGTCGCCGTCCACCGGGCCGGCGACCGCCAGGACCGCCGATTTCGGCTGGATGGAGGTCTTGTCCAGAACCGTCGCCTGGATCGCATCGTCGATCGTCTCGAAATCCGCGGTCTGGATCACCGGGAACGGCTTGGGATCGGCGAAGGCGTCGACCAGCAGGGAAAAGCGCGCATTGGTGCCGCCGATATCGCCGATGAGGACCGGAAACTTCAACGCGTCGTTTTCGTCGCGCTTGCCTGCCATGGGAATGCCCGCTTCAATCGATTCGTATGACTGCCACATAGGCCATTGCCGTGACGAAGGCAAAACGCCAATCCGCCGCGCGCGCCGGCTCCGGCCCCTCCCGCGGGGCCGGCAGCGGCCCGCAGGACGGACCGATGCGGGTCAGCGGATCGGGCGGTTGGTCGGGATCGGAACCCGCACTTCGGGCGCATAGCCCAGCGCCCCGGCCGGGGCGGCCATGCTGGCGGCTACCACGCCGCCGCCGCCGTCGAAGCGGGCCGGCGCGTTGGCGACCTGGCGGCAGGCGTCGGGCATGTCGGCCAGCATCATCGGCGGCTTGGGCTTGGCCGGCTTGCCGCCGGGCTTGGGCGGCTGCAACGCCACGTCGAACCACCAGTCGAGATCGCCGCAGCCGTCGCCGCTGCCGGTCGAGCGCTGCGCCGTGCAGCCGGGCGAGCCGGGCTGGCAGAACAGCCGCACGTGAAAATGTTCGTGATGGCCGTAATAGGGGCGGACCTTGTTCAGCCAGGCGCGTTCGCGCCCCGTGGTCTCGCACAGCTTCTTCTTGATGCCCGGATGGACGAAAATGCGCTGCACCTTGGGGTCCTCGGCCGCCATCCGGATGAGGTCGCGATAGTTCGAGGTCCAGACCCGGTCGTCGACCTGGAAGGTGCCGGGCTTCAGCACCGAGCGGAACGGAAAATCCTCGCGGGCTTGCGGCGTCAGCCGGCCGGCCGGCATCGGCTGCAGCCAGATGTCGGCGTCCAGCCCGATCTGGTGCGAGGCATGGCCGGACGGCATCGGGCCGCCACGGGCCTGCGAAATGTCACCGACGAGAAGGCCGGGCCAGACGCCGCGCGCCGCCGCCTCACGGGAGAGGCGCTCGAGGAAGTCGATGGTGTTGGGATGGCCATAGCGGCGATCGCGCGACAGGCGCATCGCCTGCCATGTCGGACCGTCGGCGGGCAGCTGCGCCGCGCCGGCAAGGCAACCCTTGGAGTAGAAGCCGTGGCTGGCCGAGGGCAGGGCCGCCGCCGCATGCTGGCTGCCGAAGATCTGCTTGGCGGTCGGCTCGGCCGCGACGGCCGTGCAGGCCATCATCGCCGCGACCAGAAGCGCGCCCGCCGCCGTGCGTGTTCGCGTCTTGCCCGTTGCCGTCATCAGCCTCGTCGTCCCCCGTCGTCGCGTCCGCGAGCCTATCGGGCGCAGTTGGGCCGAGGCTTGCGGGAAGGCGTCCGGGCGCGGCGAGACGCCGGCCCGGATCATCATGCGAAGACTGCCGCAGGCTTATGCCGTTTTCGTGGCCGTCAGCCGGAAACCTCGACCCAGTCGCCGGTCCGGCCGGCCTCGAACAGGGCGTCGATCGCCGCCTGGTTGCGGCGGCTGGATTCCAGCGAGAACAGTTCGGTGCCCTTGCCGGCGATCGCGTCGGCGAAGCTTTCCACCTGCAGCCGGTACTGGTCGATGCCGGGGAAGCGGAAGGTCTCGGTGTGGCGGTGCGTGCGATCGTGCAGGAGCACCTTGTCGCCGTCATAGAGGCTGGCGTTGAACGGCGCGGCGATCTCGATGAAGCCGTCCTGGCCGTGGAAGACGATGCCCTGCCGGTTGGCCATGCGGGTGCCCAGATACAGGCTCATCTCGAAGTCGCCGAAATCCACCGTGCCGGTGACGAAGGAATCGGTGCCGAACTCGGCATCCGTGACCACCTTCGAGCGCACCCGTACCGGCTCCATGCCGGTCGCGAAGCGGCTGGTGACCATGGGATAGACGCCGATGTCGCGCAGCGCGCCGCCGCCCAGCTCGGGCCGGTTGCGCATGTTGGCGGCGTCGACATTGTAGTAGCTGAAGGCCGCCTCGATATGCATCAGCCGGCCGATGGCACCGTCGGCGATCAGCTGCTGCACCTTGGCCCATTGCGGGTGGTAGGTGACCATGAAGGCCTCGGACACCGTGACGCCCGCGGTCTTCGCAGCATCCGCGATCGTCGCGATCTCCGCGGCGGTCATGCCCATCGGCTTTTCGCACAGGACGTGCTTGCCGGCCTCGATCGCCTTCAGCGTCCATTCGGCGTGCTGGGACGTCGGCAGCGGGACGTAGATCACGTCGACCTCGTCGGAGGTCAGGAGCTCGTTGTAGCTGCCATAGGCGCGCGGGATGCTGAACATCTCGGCGACTTCGCGCGCCCGCTCCACGTCACGGCTGGCAATCGCCGCCAGCCTGCCATTGGTCGCCTTGGCGATCGCGGGCATCACATGTTCCCGCCCGATCTTGGCGGTGGACAGAATTCCCCATCTGAGCATGCCGGTTCCCCCCTTGTGGTCGTTGGTCGTCATCGTCCTTGCCGCGACCGGCCGCCCCTCGCCGGGCGGCCGGTCGCAGGTCTCGTCAGCCGTTCAGGACGGCCTTCACGGCGTCCAGCTCGGTCAGCGGCAGCTGCGGCCGCGGGCCGATCTGGCCGATGATGTGGCCGGCCGACGCGACGCCGAGCCGGGCCGATTTCTCGTGGTCGAGGCCCATCGTATAGCCGCGCAGGAAACCCGCGGCGAAGAGGTCGCCCGCACCGGTCGCGTCGACCACCTTGTCGACCGCCGTCGCCGGCACCGTGATCCGCTGCTCGCCCTCGGCCACGACGCAGCCCTTCTCGCTGCGGGTGACCGCGGCGAAGCGCTTGACGTCCTTGGCCAGCGCGTCGATCGCCGCGTCCATGTCCTCGGTCTCGTAGAGCGCCTTGGCCTCGGCCTCGTTGGCGAAGACGATGTCGACCGTGCCCGAGCGGATCAGGTCGAGGAATTCGGCGCGGTAGCGATGCACGCAGAAGGAATCCGACAGGGTCATGGCGACCTCGCGGCCGTTCTCATGGGCGATCTTCGCGGCGGCGACGATGGCCTCCTTGGCGCGGGGCGGATCCCACAGATAGCCTTCGAAATAGGTGACCTTGGCAGAAGCCACGAGCCCGGCGTCGATGTCCTGCGGGCCGAGCTCTGTGCAGGCGCCGAGGAAGGTGCTCATCGAGCGCTCGCCATCCGGCGTGACCAGCACCATGCAGCGCGCCGTCGGCGGCGTGGTGTCCAGCGGCGTGGTGTCGAACTTGACGCCGAGCGCGCGGATGTCGTGGGTGAAGATCCGGCCGAGCTGGTCGTTGGCGACCTTGCCGATATAGGCGCCGGTGCCGCCGAGGCTGACCAGCCCCGCGATGGTGTTGCCGGCGCTGCCGCCCGAGGTCTCGGTGCCCGGACCCATGGCGTCGTAGAGATGCTCGGCGCGTTCGGCGTCGATCAGCGTCATGCCGGCCTTCTGCACGCCTTCGCGTTCCAGAAAGGCGTCGTCGGCCCGCGCGATGATGTCGACGATCGCATTGCCGATCGTCAGAACGTCGTATTCTGCCATGGTCCATCCTGTCGTTGAAGCGTGCCGTCTGGTTAACCCGCGGCGGCCGAAATGGCCAGCGGGGCAAGCGCGGCCCGCGTTGCGGGGGCGCGTCGGCGTGCCTATCTCGGCTGGACGGAAAGGACGCCCGATGATCTTCACCGCCGCCCGGCTTGCGCTCGCCGACATCTTCTCGCCGCCCTTCCGGGCCGCCCTCTGGAAGACCCTCGGGCTGACGGCCGTCGTGCTCGTGGCGCTCTGGTTCGGCATCGGCGCCATCGCCGAGATATTCGCCGTGCCGTTCCTGTCCAACCTCTTCCCGGACGATCTGAGCTGGCTCGATCAGGCCGGCACGCTGGCCGGCTGGGCCGCCGGCCTGCTTCTGGCGGTGCTCCTGGCCTTCCTGATCGGTCCGATCAGCGCGGTCATCGCCAGCCTCTTCCTCGACGACGTGGCGGTGGTGGTCGAGCGCGAGAGCTACCCGGATGCCCCGACCGGCACGGCGATGGCTTTCCTGCCGGGGCTCGTCCTGTCGGTAAAGTTCTTTGGCGTCGTCATCCTCGGCAATCTGCTGGCGCTGGTGCTGCTGCTGGTGCCGGGCGTCAACATCGCCGCCTTCTTCCTGGTCAACGGCTATCTGCTCGGCCGCGAATATTTCGAGTTCGCGGCCATGCGCTACCGGTCGGAGGACGAGGCCAAGGCGATCCGTTCGCGCCATGGCGGCACGGTGTTCGTGGCGGGCCTCTTGATCGCCGGCTTCCTGGCGATCCCGATCGTCAATCTGCTGACGCCGCTCTTTGCCGCGGCGCTGATGGTGCATCTGCACCAGCGCATCGCGGCGAAGACCGGCGGCCTGCCGGTCCAGGCGGACCGGACCGCGCGCCGCGTCAGGGGATCGGATGCAGCGGCGCCGGAACGTCGTTCGTCTTGATCTCGGCCTTGCAGAGATCGGCGACGACGCAGGCCTCGCAGTCCGGCTTGCGCGCCTTGCAGACATAGCGGCCGTGCAGGATCAGCCAGTGATGGGCATGGCGGCGATAGGGCTGCGGAATGATCCGCAACAGTCCCTGCTCCACCGCCTCGGGCGTTGCGCCGGGCGCCAGCTTCAGCCGGTTGCCGATCCGGAAGATGTGGGTGTCGACGGCCAGCGTCTCCTCGCCGAAGGCGACGTTGAGAACGACGCTGGCGGTCTTGCGACCGACGCCGGGGAGGGCCTCCAGCGCGGCGCGCTCGCCGGGCACTTGGCCGCCATGCTGCGCCACCAGCGTCCCGGCGAGGGCGGCGACGTTCTTGGCCTTGTTGCGATAGAGCCCGATGGTGCGGATATGCTCGCGGATCGCATCCTCGCCCAGCGCCGCCATGGCGGCAGCATTGTCGGCGACGCGAAACAGTTCGCGCGTCGCCTTGTTGACGCCGGCATCGGTCGCCTGCGCCGACAGGACGACGGCGACCAGTAGCGTGAACGGATTGGTGTAGGCGAGCTCTGACACGGGCTCCGGCCGCTGCACCGAGAAGCGCCGGAAGATCTCGGTGATCTCCTCGTCCGAATAGGGGATCTTCACGCGGCGCGGCCGGGCCGGGCGCCGTGACGCCGCCCTGGCCGGACGCTTGGCACTGGCCGCGCGAGGCGATGCGTCGCTTTTGCCGCGCTTGACCCCTTGGCCGGATGGTCCAATCTTGTCGCTCATCGTTGCCCTATAGCGAGACGACGCCGTGACTGACAATCGCGATGGCACAGGTCAGGCCGACGCCGCGTCGGAACGGCCGATCTTCGAGGCCTTGCTGACGCCCTACCGCTCGCTCGGCCGGCGCGGCTTCAACATCCTCATGGTCTTTGTCGGCGGGGTCAGCCTCGTCACCGGCATCGCCTTCGTCGCCAAGGGCGCCTGGCCGGTCTTCGGCTTTTTCGGCGTCGACGTGCTGCTGATCTGGTGGGCGTTTCGCGCCAGCTACCGCTCGGCCAGGGCGCGCGAACTCGTCACCGTTTCTCGGACCGACCTGGCGATCCGCAAGATCTCGCCGCGCGGCGAGGTCCGCGAGACCCATCACAATCCGTTCTGGGCGCGGTTCAAGGTGGACCGGCACGACGAGATCGGCATCACACGGATGAGCGTCGATTCCAAGGCCGCCTCGACCGAGATCGGCGGGTTTCTCAATCCCGACGACCGCGAGAGCTTTGCCCGCGAATTCAACCGCGCACTGCTGACCGCCAAGGGCCGCTGACCGGCTGGCGCCTCCGTCGGGCCGATTGTCGGAAAACGGGTGGCGGACGCCGCCCGCGGAGGCGATGATCGGCCAGCAAGGGAGAATTGCCATGTTGTCGATCGCACCCGACACGGTCCGAACCGACCCCGCCGTGATCACGCCATCCGCCGGCCAGGAGAGCCTTGGCGATTACGAGACGGTCCGCCGCGCCATCGAGTTCATCTCGACCCATTACAGCGAGCAGCCGAGCCTCGGCGAGATCGCAGCCGCGCTCGGTCGTTCGGAAGAAGCGTTGACCGCCGTGTTCCGCCGCTGGGCCGGGCTGACGCCGAAGGCGTTCCTGCAGGCCGTCACCATGGACCACGCCCGCCGCCTGCTCGACGGCGGGGCGTCGCTGCTGGATGCCGCCTTCGAGGTTGGCCTCTCCGGCCCGTCGCGGCTGCACGACCTCTTCGTCAAGCACGAGGCCCAGTCGCCGGGCGCCTACAAGGCCAAGGGCGCGGGCATCGCCTTCGACTACGGCTTTCACGCGACGCCCTTCGGCCTGGCGCTGGTCGTGGCCACCGAACGGGGCCTGGCCGGCATCGGCTTTGCCGAACCCGGCGATGGCGGCGAGGCGGCGGCGCTGGACGACATGCGCCGGCGCTGGCCGAAGGCGAGCTTCCGGCCGGCGCCCGACCGGACCGCCCCGCTCGCCCGGCGCATCTTCGAGCCCGGCCACTGGCAGAGCGAGCGGCCGTTGCGGGTGGTGCTGATCGGGACGGATTTCGAGATCCGGGTCTGGGAAACGCTGCTGACGATCCCGGTAGGGCAGGCGACCACCTATGCCAGCGTCGCCGGGCGCATCGGCGCGCCGAAGGCGGCCCGCGCCGTGGGGGCGGCGGTCGGGCGCAACCCGGTCTCCTTCGTGGTGCCGTGCCACCGGGTGGTCGGGAAGTCCGGCGCGCTCACTGGCTATCACTGGGGCATCACCCGCAAGCGGGCGATGCTGGGCTGGGAAAGCGGACTTCTGGCCCGCGACGGCGGATGACATGCGGCTTGTCCTAACTAAGACACGTGCCGGGGCAAGCGGTCGCATCCGCAGGCTCGCACGCGGCCCTATCTGAACTCCCCGATCAGGGGGGAGGACGAGGCCGGTGGCCGGACGGATGAGCGACATGGCGGTTCTGCCGGAGGCAGCGGTGGAGACGGTGTTTCGCCGCCTTGCCGCCGAGATGCCGGGGCGCACGGCGATGGCCAAGGGGCCGAAGGATCAGCCCGACCCGTTCCGCTCGCTGGTCTCCTGCGTCCTCTCGGCCCAGAGCCTCGACCGCAACACGGCCGCGGCGGCCGAGGCGCTGTTTGCGCTGGCCACGACCCCGCAGGCGATGCTGATGCTCGGTGAGGAGGCGCTTGCCCGGGCGATCAAACCTTGCGGCCTCTACAACATGAAGGCGCGCAATCTGACGCGGCTCTGCCACGCGCTGCTGGAGAGCCATGGGGGGCTCGTCCCGCAGGATCGGGCCGGGCTGATGGCGCTGCCGGGCGTCGGGCGCAAATGCGCCGATATCGTCCTCAGCTTCACCTTCGGACAGGACGTCATCGCCGTCGACACCCATGTCCACCGGGTCGCCAACCGCATCGGCCTGACGGCGGCGCGTGGGGCCGACGCCACCGCCGACCAGCTCGCCGCCCGCGCCCCGGACTGGGCGCAGGGCGACGGGCATTTCTGGCTGATCCAGTTCGGCAAGGCGGTCTGCGTGGCGCGCAGACCCCGCTGCGAGGCCTGCATGCTCACCGATCTCTGCCTCTGGTTCGCCGCCAACCGGGACGCCGCCGCCTCCTGAGCGGCGGTCGCCGGGATGGCCTCAGATCTTACCGTCGAGGCCCATCTGGTAGTATTTGTGGACGATCTTGTCCTGGTTCTCCAGGAGCCAGTCGATCGAAGGCTCGTTCGCCATCGCCTTGCGGATCGCCTGGGTCATGCCC
This sequence comes from Aurantimonas litoralis, assembly GCF_026153195.1. Lineage (NCBI taxonomy): Bacteria > Pseudomonadati > Pseudomonadota > Alphaproteobacteria > Hyphomicrobiales > Aurantimonadaceae > Aurantimonas > Aurantimonas litoralis. The sequence continues at coordinate 162,097 of NZ_JAPFBM010000005.1, forward strand.
TTGCGATGGATGTCGAACAGCACCTTGTGGTCGAGATCCGGCACGTCGACGATGGTCGGGGCGAGCCAGACCGAGCAGATGATGCCGAGGTCGTTGACCCGGTCCTTCGGCAGGATGCCCTCGCGCACGGCGTCGAGCACGCCATTGGCGATGGCGAACTGCACCGTGCCCATCAGGATATTGGTGTATTTCGGATTGTCGACAGTGACCTTCGACACGCAGAGCGTGACCGGACGGACCATGATGTCGGTGTTGAGCAGGGCAAAGACGCGGCTGTGGCCCTTCACCTGGTCGCCGGTGAGGGTAGCGAGCGCGGTGCCGACCGGCCCGTCGAGCTCGCCGATGACGACTTCCGGTTCGGCGGCGGTGCCCGGAGGGCCGCCGGCGACAAGGGCTTCGCCGCTGCGCAGGACGATACGGTCGGTCATGATGGCATTCTCTCGCTGGTTTCCGGCGCCCGCTGCGGCCTAGCAGCTTCCGCCGGCGCACTCAAACCCGCGCCAAGCCGGCGCGGGCATAAGCGAAACCGGAGCGCCGTCAGCCTTCGAGGATGGTCTTTTCGGCGACGCTGGTATCGGCGTTGAGCCGGTAGACGATCGGCACGCCGGTGGCGATCTCCTGGCCGACGATCTCCTCGCCGGTCAGCCCGTCCAGCGCCATCACCATGGCGCGCAGCGAATTGCCGTGGGCGGCGACCAGCACCGTGCCGTCGTTCATCACCTTCGGCAGGATGTCGTGGATGTAATAGGGCCAGACGCGGGCGCCGGTGTCCTTCAGGCTCTCGCCGCCCGGCGGCGGCACGTCGTAGGAGCGGCGCCAGATATGCACCTGCTCCTCGCCCCATTTGGCGCGGGCATCGTCCTTGTTGAGGCCGGACAGGTCGCCATAGTCGCGCTCGTTGAGGGCGACGTTGCGGATCGTTTCGAGGTCCGGCTGGCCGAGTTCGTTCAGCGCCAGCGTCAGCGTGCGCTGGGCGCGGGAGAGTTCGCTGGTGAAGGCGATGTCGAAGGTCAGGCCGGCGGCCTTCAGGCGGCGCCCGGCATCCTTGGCTTCCTCGACGCCCTTCTCGGTCAGGTCGGGGTCCTTCCAGCCGGTGAAGAGGTTCTTGAGGTTCCAGTCGCTCTGGCCGTGGCGGACGAGGACGAGGGTTCTGGACATCGCGGCGGACCTTTCATGTGGGTCGGATGAAGCATGCGGGGCGGGCGGGACGCCAGCCGTCAGAGGCCGAGGACGTCGGCCATGGTGTAGAGGCCGGGCGCACGGTCCTTCGCCCAGAGGGCGGCACGGACGGCGCCGCGGGCGAAGATCGCCCGGTCGGTCGCCAGATGCGAGATCTCGATGCGCTCGCCTTCGCCGGCCAGGATCACCGAATGCTCGCCGGTCACCGAACCGCCGCGCAGCGTGGCGAAGCCGATCGTGCCCTCTGGTCGCGGCCCGGTATGGCCGTCGCGCACCCGCACGCTGTTGTCGGCGAGCGAAATGCCGCGACCCTTCGCGGCGGCCTCGCCGAGGAGCAGGGCGGTGCCGGACGGCGCATCCACCTTGTGCTTGTGGTGCATTTCCAGGATCTCGATGTCGAAGGCGTCGGGGCCGAGCGCCCGGGCAGCCTTCTCGACGAGGCCGGCGAGGAGATTGACGCCGAGGCTCATATTGCCGGATTTGACGATCGGCGTGCGCTCGGCGCTGGCCGCGATCGCCGCGTCCTGATCTGGCGAGCAGCCGGTGGTGCCGACGACATGGACCAGCGAGCCGCTGGCGGCGCGTTCGGCCATGGCGACGGAGGCCGCCGGCGCGGTGAAGTCGATGATGCCGTCGGCGCCGGCGAGCGCCGCGTCGATATCGTCGGTGATGAGGACGCCCGAGGTTCCGATGCCGGCAAGGAGGCCCGCATCCTGGCCGATCGCCTCAGAGCCCTCGCGTTCGACCGCGCCGGACAGGACGGCGCCTTCGGTCTCGGCGATCACGGTGACCAGCGTTCGGCCCATGCGACCGGCGGCGCCCAGGACGACCAGCTTCATCGGTGCCATCGCGTCTCTCCCTCGTTGCGCGGCCTGGCGCGTCAGCTCCGCACGGATGCGGCGATTTCCTCGGGCCGCGTTGCCGTGCCGCTGCGGCGATCGCTCGACTGCAGGCCGTGGAACCGGGCATAGAGGCCGTCGCGGCGTCCGACAAGTTCCTCGTGGCTGCCGCGCTCGACGATCTCGCCGCCGTCGACGACGAGAATCTGGTCGGCGCCGACGATGGTCGACAGGCGATGCGCGACGACGAGGACCGTGCGGTTCTTCATCGCCTCGTCCAGCGCCGCCTGCACCAGGGTCTCGGAGCGCGTGTCGAGGGCCGAGGTGGCCTCGTCGAGAAGCAGGATCGGGGCGTTGCGCACCAGCGCCCGGGCGATCGACAGCCGCTGGCGCTGGCCGCCCGACAGCGAGATGCCGTTTTCGCCGAGCGGCGTGTCGTAGCCCTGGGGCTGGGCGAGGATGAATTCCTCGGCCTGCGCCTGCCGCGCGGCCTCGGCGATCTCGTCGTCGGTCGCGTCGGGGCGGCCGAGGCGGATGTTCTCGCGGATCGTGCCTTCGAAGAGATACGGCGTCTGCGGGACATAGGCGATCTGGGCGCGCAGCGAGGCGGTCGCCACGTCGCGGATGTCCTGGCCGTCGATGCGGATGGCGCCCTCGGAGACGTCGTAGAAGCGTTGCAGCAGCGAGATCACGGTGGACTTGCCGCCGCCGGACGCGCCGATCAGCGCAGTGGTGCGGCCGGGTCGGGCGGTGAAGCTCATGCCCTTCAGGACGGGTTCGCCCGGATGATAGCCGAAGCCGACATTCTCGAAGACGATCTCGGCCCGGTCGACCTTCAACGCCGGCGCGCCCGGCTTGTCGGCCTGGCCCGGCTCCAGATCGAGGATCTCGTAGATCATCTGGGCGTTGACCAGCGCCCGCTCGAGCTGCACCTGCAGCTTGGCGAGACGGCGGGCCGGATCGTAGGCGAGTAGCAGCGCCGTGATGAAGGCGAACATGGCGCCCGGCGAATAGCCGTAGACGATGGCACGGTAGCCCGAATAGGCGATCACACCGGCGATCGCGAGGCCGGCGACGATTTCGGTGACCGGCGTGGTGCGCTCGGTGATGACGGCGATGCGGTTGGAGCGTTCCTCGGCGCCGAGGATCAGCGTCTCGATGCGTGCGCGCAGCGGCTTTTCCATGGTGAAGGCCTTCACCACGGTGATGCCCTGCGCCGCCTCCTGGATCGAGCCGAGCACCCGCGCATTGAGGTCGATCGATTGGCGGGTGACCACTCGCAGCTTGCGGGCCAGGATGCCGATCATCAGCGCGATCGGCGGGCCGGCGATCAGCGCGATCATCGACAGCAGCGGGTCCTGGTAGATCATCACGAAGACGAGGAAGATCAGCGTCAGGAGATCGCGGGCGATCGAGGTGACTGTCAGGTTCAGCGTGTCGCGGATGCCGGCGACATTCTGGTTTATCCGGGCGGCCAAGTGAGCCGAGCGGTTCTCGCCGAAGAAGTCCACCGACAGGGCCATCAGATGGGCGAACAGCCGCCGCTGGTAGCGCGCGACGATGTGGTTGCCGATGCGGGCGAGGATCACGCCCTGGCCATAGGTGGCAAGGCCGCGCGTGGCGAAGGCCAGGAAGACGACGATCGGCAGCGTGACGATGGCGGCGCGGTTCTGGTTGACGAAGATGTCGTCGATCACGCTGCGCATGATCCAGGCGAGAAACGCCGTGGAGGCCGCGACCAGCACGAGACAGACGATCGCCATCACGTACTGGCGCAGGAACTGCCGGCCGTTCTCCTGGATGATCCGCTTCAGGAGCCGCAGCACGAGACCGCGCTCGCCCGGCTCCTTCAGGGAGATCCGCTTCTTCGTCGTCGCGCCGGCGGCCTGCCCGGCTGTCGTTTTCTTGCTCATCGCGACGTCCTATAGAGGCTCATGCGTCCGGTGCCTATCGGGGCCGGGCGGGCGCCGCGTCGGAAATCCGCCGGCACTGGCCGATCGGCAACGGTCGGGATGCCTGAGAGCCTAGCCGCGACCCTGCCACGCGCCGGTGACATGGACCGGCCAGCGCCATGGCAGCACGGCGACGATGTCGAAGCGGCGCGAAAGCCGGGCGAAATCGGCCCGGCGCCCGATCCACAGATCGGCCGCGGCCTCGATCCGGCGCTGGGTCTGCGGGCCGACCGCGTCCATCGCCTCGGCGAGCGTCGCGCGGGCCTTCACCTCGACGAAGGCGACGAGATCGCCGCGCCGGGCGATCAGGTCGATCTCGCCGGCTTTCGTGCGGTGCCGGACGGCGAGGATGCGGTAGCCCTTCAGCCGCAGCGCCATGGCCGCCAGCCACTCGCCGCGATGGCCCTTGCGAAAGCCCTGCCGACGCCGGGCGCGCACAGCGTCCGCAGAGGTCACTGCCGGTCCTTGAGGGCGAGGGCGCGCTGGTAGAGGTCGCGCCGGCCGAGGCCGGTCAGCTTGGCAGCCTCCTGCGCCGCCTTCGTAGGCTTCATCTCCGCCAGCAGACCGGAGAGGATCGCGTCGGCATCGGCCTCGCTCGCCACCGGCGGCGCGTCGGGCGGCGCGATGCAGACGACGATCTCGCCGCGCACCCGTTCCATGGCCGCGAACTGGGCGGCAAGATCGCCCAGCGTGCCGCGATAGATGGTCTCGTAGGCCTTGGTCAGCTCGCGGCAGACGGCGGCCTGACGCGCGCCGAAGGCCAGGTCCATGGCCGCGAGGCTGTCGGCGATCCGGTGCGGCGCCTCGAAGAAGACGAGCGTGCCGGGAATGCGGGCAAGTTCCTCCAGCCGCTGCGCGCGCGCCTGCTCCTTCTGCGGCAGGAAGCCGGCAAAGAAGAAGGCGTCCGACGGCAGGCCCGAGGCGAGCAACGCGGCGAGGGCCGCCGAGGCGCCGGGGATCGGCACCACTGGAATCCCGGCCGCGATCGCCTCCTGCACGATCCGGTAGCCGGGGTCCGACACCAGCGGCGTCCCGGCGTCCGAGACGAGAGCCACCGACAGGCCAGCCTGCAAATCGGCGAGGAGCGCGGCGCCGGCATCTTCGGCATTGTGCTCGTGATAGGCGAACATTCGCCGCTCGATGCCGAAGCGATGCAGCAGCTTGGCGGTGACGCGCGTATCCTCGCAGGCAAGGCGGTCGGCCCCGGCGATGAGTTCCAGCCCGCGCAGGGTCACGTCGCCGAGATTGCCGATCGGCGTCGCCACCAGATAGAGGCCCGGCTCCGGCTTCGGCGCCGTGTGCGCCACATCCCGGATGCGATAGCGGCGGGCGGTGGCCTGCTCGTCTTTCTGCGCCTGCAACTCTTCGGGCATCACTTGGCGATCGACCGCTTCAGCGCTTCGTCGATCCGTTCCTGCCAGCCGGGCCCTGTTGCCTTGAAATGGGAAAGGACCTCGGGGCTGAGCTCGAGCGCGACCGGAATCTTTCCGGACGCCGACTTTTGAGACTGGCGGCCACTTTGGCCGAACTGCGCAAGAATCTCGGGCGGAAGCGTCGCGTCCGCCGCCCGGGCCTTGCGAAAATCTGCCTGCGTCCATTCGGGATTGTCGCTGTCGATGACAGGGTCCTGGCTATTGTCCGACATAGCGTTCGAACTCCTTTCGATGGGCGCGGCGGAGACTGATCGGACGCACCGAGCCAGCGCGGACGGTGAAGGCAACGCAGAAAGGCTGGCCGTCGATGAAGCCGAAACCACGAAACCGCACCTCGCCATAGTCGTGGCGGTCATCCCTGATCACCAGCCGCAGATCCATATCCGCCGCTCTTGCCAAAGAGACGCCGTGCTTGGCGATATTCGCGGCATCCTTGGCGGGGTCGAAATCCAATGCGCGACGGCTCCGGCACGTGACGGTCGCCATCCACTATATAGGGCGCCGGGGGCGTCGACGAAATCCGCCTCAGGCGAGGTCGGCGACCACCGCGTCGAGGACGAGCATGCCGGCGGGCGTCGCCCGCAGCCGGTCGGGCCCGAGGCGTTCCACCATGCCGTGAGCCATCAGGTCCGCCTCGCTGACCGGATCGAGGTCGCGGCCGGTCAGCTTTCGCCAGCGCTTCAGGTCGATGCCCTCGGTCAGGCGCAGGCCCATCAGCAGCAGCTCGTCCGCCTGTTCGGTCGGGCTCAGCAATTCGTCGACCACCGCCCCGCTGTCCCAGGATTCGACCATCTTCAGCCAGGTTTCCGGCAATGGTTCGTTGGAGATGGCGTGGCGCCCGCCCGGACCCATCAGCCGGCCATGGGCGCCGGGGCCGACACCGGCATAAAGCCCGTAGCGCCAGTACGTCAGGTTGTGACGGGATTCGGCGCCGGGCACGGCGTGGTTGGAGATCTCGTAGGCCGGCAGGCCGCGTTCGGCGGTGATCCGCTGGGTGGATTCGTAGAGATCGGCCGACAGGTCGCCATCCGGCACGATCAGCTTGCCCGCCTTGTGCAGCGCGTAGAAGGGCGTGCCCTCCTCGATGGTGAGCTGGTAGAGCGACAGATGATCGGCGGCGAGATCGATCGCCTGGTTCAGCTCGCTTTCCCAGGCCGCGACGGTCTGGTCGGGCCGGGCATAGATCAGGTCGAAGGACAGGCGCGGGAAGATCTCGCGGGCAAGACCGATGGCGTGCAGCGCCTGGTCGACGCTGTGCAGCCGGCCGAGAAGTCTAAGGTCGCGGTCGTTCAAGGCCTGCACGCCGAGCGACACCCGATTGACGCCGGCCTCGCGATAGCCGCGGAACCGCTCCGCCTCGACGCTCGACGGATTGGCCTCCAGCGTGATCTCGGCGCCGTCGGCGATCGTCCAGTTGGCGGCCACGGCATCGAGGATCCGGCCGACCGTCGCCGGCTCCATCAGCGACGGCGTACCACCGCCCAAAAAGACCGAGGTGACCGTTTCACCCGCCGAGCGGCGGGCCATCTCGGCCAGTTCCCGCTCGAAGGCCGCCGCATAGCGTTCCTGGTCCACCGGCTTGTGGCGGACATGGCTGTTGAAGTCGCAATACGGGCATTTGGCCGCGCAGAACGGCCAATGCACATAGACGCCGAACCCCGGCGCGCGCGATTGCGGCTCGAAGGCGAGAACGTCACGGCCTGGGCGGGAATGGATCGTCATTCGACTCCGAGTGCGTCGCGCGCGAATTTCTGGAATGCCCGGGCCCGATGCGACATGGCGGTCGGCTGGCCGGGCTTCCAGGCGTGTTTTTCCGCCGACATCATCTCGCCGAAGGTCCGGTCGCTGCCGTCGGGCAGGAAGATCGGATCGTAGCCGAAGCCGAGCTCGCCGCGCGGCGGCCAGACGATGGTCCCCTCGACCTCGCCGCGGAAGAGATGCGTGCCGCCGGCCGGATCCGCAAGGCACAGAACCGCGACGAATTTCGCCCGGCGCTGCTCCGGCGTCGTGGCGCCGGCCGCCTGCAGCTTTTCCTCGACATTGCGCATTGCCATGGCGAAATCGCGATCCGGGCCGCCCCATCGCGCCGAATAGATGCCGGGATCGCCGTTCAGCGCGTCGATGGCGATGCCGGAATCGTCCGACAGCGACACGAGACCGGTGGCGCGCATGGCGGCCAGTGCCTTGAGCTCGGCATTGGCCTCGAAGGTCGTGCCGGTCTCTTCGGGATCCTCGAGGCCCTTGTCCTTCGCCGAGGTCACCTCGAAGCCGAAGGGCTCCATCAGCTCGCGGATTTCCCAGATCTTTCCGATGTTGTGGCTGGCGACGAGAAGCGGGCCGTCCTTCGGGTCGAGACGTTTCATTGCGCGGCCTCGATGGCCTGGCGCTGCATGCCGACGAGATCGTTGATCCCCTTGCGGGCGAGATCGAGGAGCTTGAGGAACTCGTCCTGCGAGAACGGCGTGCCTTCGGCGGTGCCCTGGATCTCGACGATGCCGCCGGAGCCGGTCATGACGAAATTGGCGTCGGTCTCGGCGGTGGAATCCTCCGGGTAGTCGAGGTCGAGCACCGGCTCGCCCTTGTAGATGCCGCAGGAGATCGCCGCGACGTGGTCCTTCAGCACCTTGGCCGGATCGACCATGGCGCGCTGGCCCATCCAGGCGAGGCAGTCGGCCAGTGCCACGTAGCCGCCGGTGATCGCCGCCGTGCGGGTGCCGCCATCGGCCTGGATGACGTCGCAATCCACGGTGATCTGGCGCTCGCCCAGCGCCTGCAGGTCGACGACGGCGCGCAGGCTGCGGCCGACGAGGCGCTGGATTTCCTGGGTGCGGCCCGACTGCTTGCCGGACGCTGCCTCGCGGCGCATCCGGTCGCCCGTGGCGCGCGGCAGCATGCCGTATTCGGCCGTCACCCAGCCCTTGCCGGAATTCTTCAGCCAGCCCGGCACGCGCTCTTCAAGGCTCGCCGTGCACAGGACATGGGTGTCGCCGAACCGGACGAGGCACGAGCCTTCGGCGTGACGCGAGTAGTTCCGCTCGAGGCTGACGGGCCGCAATTCGTCGAAGGCGCGTTTGGATGGCCGCATGATGAGGTCCTGACAATCGGTCCTGGAGAAGGGAATAGATGCTTCGGGTTGCGCCGGGCTTGTATCGGCGATGACCCGGCGGATCAAAGATTTTCGCGTCGCCGTCATGGCGGGGCGCCGCGCCATGGCGGAAGATCGCCTGGAAACGTGCTTGCGCGGAGGGGGATCGCGGCCGGACGGCTTGGCGAGGGCCCATGCATTCCCTATAGTCCGGTCATGCGGGAAACGATGCGACGCCATGACTGAATTCCGTTTGCCTGTCAGCGATTTGGCTTCCGGAGCACTGCCGCTGGACGAGCGCTCGCGGGAGATCTTCCGGCTGATCGTCGAAAGCTATCTCGACATCGGCGAGCCGGTGGGCTCGCGCATGCTGTCGCGGCTCCTGACCAACGCGCTGTCGCCGGCCTCGATCCGCAACGTGATGAGCGATCTGGAAGCGCTCGGCCTGATCTACGCGCCGCATGTCAGTGCCGGACGCATGCCGACCGAACTGGGCCTGCGCTTCTTCGTCGACGCCTTTCTGGAAGTCGGCGATCTCGGCTCCTCCGAGCGCGAGGAGATCGAGGAAAAGGTGCGCGTGTCGGGTGACGGCCGCCCGTTCGAATCGCTTCTGACCGAGGCGAGCCAGCTTCTGTCCGGCCTGTCGCGCGGCGCCGGCATCGTGCTCACCTCCAAGGCCGATCTGCGCCTCAAGCATATCGAGTTCATCCGGCTGGAGCCGACGCGGGCGCTGGCGGTGCTGGTCGGCGCCAATGGCGAGGTGGAGAACCGCATTCTCGACCTGCCGGCCGGCGTCACCGCCTCGCAGCTCGTCGAGGCCGGAAACTTCCTCAACGCCCATATCGTCGGCCGCACGCTGGGCGAGGCGAGCGAGGAAATTGCCCGGCTGAAGGACGACACGTCCAGCGCCCTCGATCTCCTGTCGCGCCAGCTCGTCGAAAAGGGGCTGGCGGTCTGGTCCGGCGCCTCGGCCGACCAGCCGGCGCGGCTGATCGTGCGCGGTCGCGCAAATCTTCTGGAGAACGTCACCGCATCCGAGGACATCGAGCGGCTGCGCCTGCTCTTCGACGACCTCGAGACCAAGAGCGGCATCATCGAGCTTCTGGGCCTTGCCGAGAAGGGCAATGGCGTGCGGATCTTCATCGGGTCGGAGAACAAGCTGTTCTCTCTGTCCGGATCCTCGCTGGTGGTCGCCCCCTATCAGGGCGGCGGCGAGAGCGTCATCGGCGCGGTGGGCGTGATCGGTCCGACCCGGCTCAACTACAAGCGCATTGTGCCGATGGTGGACTATACCGCGCGCATCGTATCGCGGCTTCTGACCTCGGGCGCGGCTGCCCGCGAGGCTTGATTTTCCGTCCCGTCAATTCGATATGCGGCGCGACAACGATTTTCCGCCGCGCTGCGCGGTTCGCATGGGAACTCCCACCGCCGGACTTGCGCAGCCAGGCCCCGACACGAGGTGATGACGCATGAGCGATACCGGCAAGCGCGAACACGACGAAGCCCGCAACCGGGCGGCTGACCCGGCCGCCCGCGATCGCGCCGACCCGGCGAGCGAGGCCGAGGCGCGGCGCGCGGCGGCCAATGCCAATGCCGAGGGCAGCGGCTATGCGGACGCCGCCAGCGGCTTTGCCGACGCCGATGCGGCCGCCAGCGCCGATGCCGAACGCATCGCCGCGCTGGAAGCCGAGAACGCCGACGTCAAGGATCGCTTGCTGCGGCTGGCCGCCGACATGGAAAACCTGCGCCGGCGGACCGAGCGCGAGGTCAAGGATGCGCGCACCTATGCGGTGACCGGCTTTGCCCGCGAGATCCTGTCGGTCGCCGACAATCTGCGCCGCGCGCTGGAAGCCGTGCCGGCCGAAGCCAAGGCCGATGGCGAGGGTGGTCTGGCCGGTCTCATCGACGGCGTCGAGGTGACCGAGCGGTCGCTGCTCAGCACGCTGGAGAAGCACGGCGTCAAGAAGCTCGACCCGGAAGGCCAGCGCTTCGACCCGAATTTCCATCAGGCGATGTTCGAGATTCCGAACACCGAAGTGCCGAACGGCACCGTCCTGCAGGTCGTGCAGGCGGGCTATGCCATTGGCGAGCGCGTGCTGCGCCCGGCCATGGTCGGCGTCTCCAAGGGCGGGCCGAAGGCCTCTGCCGCCAAGGCCGAGGCGGACGCCGCCCCGCAGGACGCCGGCGACACCATCTGATCGCCACAAAGCCGGCCGACGCTTTTCCGTATCGCGGGGACCAGTTCGCGATACGGATGCCAGGCAAGAACAGGCGACTTATGACGAAGACGATCCTCCCGCTCGCGGTTTCGGCCGGACTGCTCGTGCTCGGCACGCTGGCGGCCAAGGCCGATCACGCCGATCGGCATATGTCGGTCTGGAAGTCGCCGAGCTGCGGCTGCTGCGAGGCCTGGACGGACATTGCCCGCGCCCATGGCTTCGACGTTACCGTCACGAACACCGACGAACTGACCCCGATCAAGCGTGCGGCGAAGGTACCGGCGGCGATGGAAGGGTGCCACACGGCCAGGATCGACGGCTATGTCATCGAGGGCCATGTGCCGATGGATGCGATCGACCGGCTCCTCGCCGAGCGTCCCGCCCTGGCCGGCCTGTCGGCGCCGGGCATGCCGATGGGCTCGCCCGGCATGGGCGACGATCCGGATGCCCGCTACGACGTCTACGGCTTCGGCGGCGAAGGCGGTCCGACCGTCTATCAGGCTGTCGGCGCCCGCTGACCGGCCGCCAATTTCTGACAGGACAGGGCGTCGCGCCTGATCCTGGTGGCCCGGCTCAGAAGCGCGGCGGCGTGCGACCGGCGGCGCGGCAGGCCGCCACCAGCGTGTTGGCCATCAGCATGGCGATGGTCATCGGCCCGACGCCGCCCGGCACCGGCGTGATCGCCGCGGCCTTCTGCGAGGCGGCCTCGAACGCCACATCGCCCACCAGCCGGGTCTTCGCCGAGCCGTCCGGATTGTTGCCCTTCTCGGGGGCATCAATCCGGTTGATGCCGACATCGATGACCACGGCACCCTCCTTCACATAGTCCGCGCCGATCATCTCGGGCCGGCCGACGGCTGCGACCAGGATATCCGCGTTCCGGCAAAGAGCGGGCAGGTCCTTCGTGCGCGAATGGGCGATGGTCACGGTGGCGTTGGCGGCGAGGAGAAGCTGCGCCATCGGCTTGCCGACGATGTTGGAGCGGCCGACGATCACCGCGTTGAGGCCCGACAGATCGTCGCCGAGAACGTCGCGGATCAGGATCATCGAGCCGGCCGGCGTGCAGGGCACGAAGGCCTCGTCGATCGCGCCGGTGGACAGCCGCCCGATATTGACGAGGTGGAAACCGTCGACGTCCTTGTCGGCGTCGATGGCCTGGATCACCTTGCCCTCGTCGATCTGCTGCGGCAGCGGCAGCTGGACGAGAATGCCGTGGATCTCGGGATCGGCGTTGAGCTCGGCGATCAGCTCGAGCAGCGCCGCTTCGGACGTGTCGGTATCGAGCACGTGCTTGACCGACTTGAAGCCGCATTCGACCGCGCGCTTGGCCTTGGAGCCGACATAGACCTGGCTGGCCGGGTCCTCGCCGACGATCACCACGGCCAGTCCGGGCTGAAGGCCCGTCTCGGCGGTCAGGGACGTCGTTGCCGCCGTGACCTCCTCGATGATCCGCGCCGCGCGCGCCTTGCCGTCGATCCGCCGTGCTTCGGCCATGGTGCCGTATCCTTCCTGTCCGCGGTGCCGTCAGGGTCTCTTATGGCAGAAGGCAGCGATGGGAAAAGGCCCGCATCGCTGCACGCGTCCCGCGGTGCGGCGCGAGCAGTCCAGTCCGGCGGCGATGTCTATCGCATTGGCAAGCGGTGAACGCCGAGCCGAGACCGGTCTTCGGTCCTTCTACAAACTCGCCGCGGTGCGGGCCGCCTGGTCGTAATGGCCCGACAGGACGCGCAGAAGGCGGGCAACGTTGGTCATGGCCTCGGGGGAAATGCCGAGTTCCTCGGCGCCGGAGACGAGGATGCGTTCGCGCAGGTCCTTGTAGCGGCGGCAGGCGGTCTCGCCCTCGGGGGTGATCGTGATCAGCCGTTCCTTGCCGGCTTTCTCGCGCGCCACCAGCCCCTTCGCCTCCAGCTTGCGGATCGCATAGGTCGCCAGATGCGTGTCCTCGATGCCCAGGACGAGGCAGATGTCGGCGAGGCGCTTGGGCTTGCCGCGATGGGTGACCGTGTGGAGGACGAGGATTTCCGTCGCCGTCAGGCCGGGCTGGCCGGCCGCCGTCATGCAGCGGATCATCCAGCGCTCGAAGGCATGGTTGGCGAGGATCATCCCGAACTCGACCTCCGACAGCGCCGGCATGGCGCCGTCGGCCAGGTGCGCCGAGGAGACGATCGGCCCGAAACCGGCCGGTCCTGTTGGCGGCGTGACTTCGGGACTGGTGTCGTCGGTGTCCGCGGCCATGGTCAGCCTCCGGAGAACATCGTGCGGGGCAGGTAGAGCGCGAGATCGGGGAACACCGCCAGCAGCACCACCATCAGCGCCAGGAGGCCGAAGAAGGGCGCCGTGGCGGCGGCGATCCTGAAGATGTTCTGACCGGTCAGGCCCTGGATGACGAAGAGGTTGAAGCCGACCGGCGGCGTAATCTGGGCCATCTCCACGACGATGACGAGATAGATGCCAAACCATACGAGGTCGAAGCCGGCCTGGGTTACCAGCGGCATGATCACCGAAGTGGTCAGCACCACCATGGAGATGCCGTCGAGGAAGCAGCCGAGCACCATGAAGAACACCGTCAGCGCCGCCAGCAGCGCGAAGGGGGACAGGTCGAGCGAGCCGATCCAGGTGGCCAGTTCCCGCGGCAGGCCGGTGAAGCCCATGGCGGTGGTGACCACCGCCGCGCCGGCGAGGATGAAGGCGATCATCGCCGACACCCGCGTCGCCGCCATCAGGCCCTCGCGGAAACTCTGCCAGTTCAGCGCGTTCTGGGCCCTTGCGATGACCAGCGCCAGGATGACGCCGATCACCGCCGCCTCGGTCGGCGAGGCGATGCCGCCATAGATCGAGCCGATGACGCCGGCGATCAGCAGGATGGTCGGCAGGATGCGGCCGAGCGAGCGAAAGGCGCTTTCCTCGACGATGACGTCGGCCGCAGCCGGGATCAGCGAGGGCTTCAGCGTGGTGATGAGCGCCACATAGCCCATGAACAACAGTGCCAGCACGATGCCCGGCACGACGCCGGCGATGAACAGCCGGGCGATCGATTCCTCCACGGCCGCGCCATAGACGATGAGGATGATCGAGGGCGGGATCAGCAGGCCCAGCGTGCCCGAGCCGGCCAGCGAACCCATGGCGATGCGCTCGTCATAGCCCCGCTCCTTCAGTTCCGGCAGCGAGATCTTGCCGATGGTCTGGGTGGTGGCGGCCGAAGAACCGGAGATCGCCGCGAAGATGGCGCAGCCGACAATGTTGACGTGAATCAGCCGGCCCGGCAGCCGCCGCATCAGCGGCGCGAGCCCGGCGAAGAGGTCCTCCGACAGTTTGGAGCGGAACAGGATTTCGCCCATCCAGATGAACATCGGCAGGGCGGTGAGGTCCCACGACGTCGAGGCGGACCAGAAGGAGGTGGCAAGGATCTGCGCGTCGGGCAGCGCCGGCCGGGTGAGCAGCGCCGCGAGCGCCGTCAGCGTCAGCGCGAGCGCGACCCACAGGCCCGACGCCAGCGCGCCGAAGAGGACGACGACGAGCAGCAGCGAGACTTCGAACACGCCCATCAGACGCTGCCTCCGCTGCCGGCGATGCGATCCATGCCGCGAAAGGCCAGCACGGCTTCGTCGACGAGGGCGATGGCGAGGATGAAGAGGCCCAGCGCCAGCGTCGCCTGGGGCAAGGCGAGCGGCACGGCGATCATGCCGTAGGAGACGTCGCCGTAGCTGAAGCTCTTCAGCGCCAGTCCGCCGGTGGCATAGGCGCCGAACAGGGCGATCCCGGCGCCGAGCAGTGCGACGATGCCGTCGACATTCTGGCGCACCCGCTCGGGCAGCCGCTGGGTGACGAGGTCGACCCGGATGTGGACGTTCCTGGCCAGCGTGTCGGCCAGCGCCAGGAAGGTGGCGCCCGCCAGGAGGAAGCCGGCGATCTCGGCGAGCGAGGGCACGGCGAAGCGGGTCGGCGTCGCCCCGAGACTGATCAGCACGAAATCGAGGAGCCGGGCGCCCACCTGCAGTGCGACGAGGACAAGAATGGCGACGAGGCAGAGGGCGGCGATGCCGCCGGCCACGCTGTAGATCGTATCGAGAACGCGACGCATCGGTGCTCCGGGCGGGTTGACGGGCAGGCTCGGGGCAGAAGACGGGCGGCGATGGCCGCCGCCCGTCTCACGGGAGCAATGATCAGTTGCGATAGGCCTCGATCAGGGCCGCGCCGGCCTCGCCCGCCGACTGCTTCCAGGATTCGGTCAGCGTCTCGCCGATCTTCTGGAAGTCCGCCTTCATCTGCTCGGACGGCTCCTCGACCGTGATGCCGTTCTCCGACAGCGTCTTGGTGGCGCTTTCGGTCTCGGCCACCGAAGCCTCCCAGCCGCGGGTCTCGGCGGCGGCCGCCGCCTCGGTGATGGCGGTCTGGGCCTCCGGCGGCAGGGCGTCGAAGGCCGCCTGGTTGACGATCACCATGTTGCGCGGCAGCCAGGCGTTGAGGACGTAGTAGTTCGACAGGAAGTCCCAGGCCTTGGTGTCGACACCGGTGGAGGGCGAGGTCATCATCGCCTCGACGCGGCCGGTCGAGAAGGCCGTCGGCACGTCCGAGGCCTCGATCTGGGTCGGCACCATGCCGGCCTCGTTGGCGATCGCCTCGGTCGAGGTGTTGTAGGCACGGAACGACTTGCCGCCGAGCTCGGCGACGGAATCCACCGCCTGCTTGGTGTAGAGGCCCTGCGGCGGCCACGGCACCGAGAACAGAAGCTTCAGGCCGTCCTTGGCCAGCGCCTCTTCCATCATCGGCTTCTGGGCGTCGTAGAGCTTCTTCGCCTCGTCGTAGCTGGTGGCCAGGAACGGCACGGAATCGGCGCCGTAGATCGGGTTCTCGTTCTCGAGCCGCGAGACCAGCAGCTCACCGATCGGCACGATGCCGTCGCGGACCGAGTTCTTGATGTCGGGATGCTTGATCAGCGACTGGTTCGGGTGCTGGGTGATCTGGACCGCGTCGCCGGCGGCGCCGTTCACCTCCTCGATGAAGGTGGCGATGTTCTTTTCGTGGAAATTGCCTTCCGCATAGGGGGTCGGCATGTCCCAGGCTGTTTGGGCAAGGGCCGCGCCCGGCAGAACCAGAGTGGCGGCAAGCGTAATCGTCGACAGATGCTTCATCGCAGTCTCCATGGCTGTTTCCGAGAGAAAGACTTCCACGAAAATTGCCCTCCGTCAAACACACTGATAATCTGTCGATAAATCGCCGATAAAGATGAAATCTTGAGCGGAGTGCCGAAGATGAGTGCAGTCAACAGCGGCAAGTGGGACTTCTGGATCGACCGGGGCGGCACCTTCACCGACATCATCGGCCGCGATCCCGACGGGGGCCTGCATCCGCGCAAGCTGCTCTCCGAAAATCCCGGCGTCTACGAGGACGCCGCCCTCGAAGGCATCCGCGACCTCCTGGGCCTCGCCAGCGACGCGCCGATCGTCTCGGACCGCGTCGGCACGGTGCGCATGGGCACGACGGTGGCCACCAATGCGCTGCTCGAGCGCAAGGGCGACCGCACGCTGCTGCTTATCACAAGCGGTTTCCGCGACGCGCTGAAGATCGCGTACCAGGCGCGGCCGGACATCTTCGCCAAGGAGATCATCCTGCCCGAGCAGCTCTACGAGCGGGTGGCGGAAGTCGGCGAGCGGGTGCTGGCGGACGGCACGCTGGAGCGCGAACTGGACGAGGCCGGCACGCGCGACGCGCTGGCGGCCGCCAGAGCCGACGGCATCGATGCCGTCGCCATCGTCTTCATGCATTCCTGGCGCTACCCGGCCCACGAGCAGCGCGCCCGCACCCTGGCGGAAGAAGCCGGTTTCTCGCAGATCTCGGTCAGCCACGAGGTCTCGCCGCTGGTCAAGATCGTCGGGCGCGGCGACACCACGGTCGTCGACGCCTATCTGACGCCGATCCTGTCGCGCTATGTCAGCCGCGTCGCCGGCGCGCTCGGCGCCAGCACGCAGGATGCTGCCGCGCCGTCCCTGCAGTTCATGATGTCGTCGGGTGGGCTCACCGCCGCCGATCTCTTCCAGGGCAAGGATGCGATCCTGTCGGGCCCGGCCGGCGGCGTCGTCGGCATGGCCGAAACCGCGCGACTGGCCGGCGAGAAAAAGGTCATCGGCTTCGACATGGGCGGCACCTCGACCGACGTGACCCACTATGCCGGCTCCTATGAGCGGGCGCTGGATTCGGAAGTCGCGGGCGTGCGCATTCGCGCGCCGATGATGCGCATCCACACGGTGGCCGCCGGCGGCGGCTCGATCCTGCATCTCGACCAGGGCCGCTTCCAGGTCGGCCCGGATTCGGCCGGCGCGCATCCGGGACCGGCGGCCTACGGCAAGGGCGGGCCGCTGACGGTGACCGATGCCAATGTCATGCTCGGCAAGCTGAAGCCGGAGCTGTTCCCGGCCGTGTTCGGGCCGGGCCGCGACCAGCCGCTGGACGCCGGCATCGTCGCCGAGAAGTTCAAGGCCATGGCGGCGACGCTCGGCGAGGATCGCGATCCGCGGCAGATGGCCGAGGGATTCCTGACCATCGCCGTTGAGAACATGGCCAATGCCATCAAGAAGATCTCGGTGCAGCGCGGCTACGACGTCTCGCGCTACCTGCTCAATTCCTTCGGCGGCGCCGGCGGCCAGCATGCCTGCCTCGTCGCCGACGCCCTGTCGATGGAGCGGGTGCTGATCCACCCCATGTCCGGCCTCCTGTCGGCCTACGGTATCGGCCTGTCCTCGCTGTTCTCCTCCCGCAGCCAAGCGCTGGTCGCGCCGCTGGAAGAGGCGTCCCGCGATGCCATCGACGCGCTGGCGGCGGAGCTCGGAAAGGCCGTGGCCGCCGAACTCGCGGCCCAGGGCGTTGCCGACGAGAGCGTCGACACGACGCTGCTGCTGCAACTGCGCTATGACGGCACCGACACGACGCTGCCGGTCGTCCATACCGGCGATTTCGCGGCCGCGCGCACAGCCTTCGAGGACGCCCACCGGGCGCAGTTCGGCTTCGTCTACGAGGACCGCCCGATCGTCGTGGAGAACGTCTCGGTCGAGGGCGCCGAGCGCCGCGAGACGGTCGTCGACGCGAGCGAGGGCAATGTCGCGGCTTACGACGCCGAAGCCTCCGAGACCGGGCGCATCTATACCGGCGGGGCCGAGCGCGAGGCCGGTATCTTCCGCCGCGAGGCGCTGGAACTGGGCGCCCGCATTGCCGGGCCGGCGCTGATCGTCGAGCCGAACCAGACCATCGTCGTCGAGCCGGGCTGGTCGGCGGGGATCACCGTCCACAACGACGTCCTCCTGACCCGCACCGAGAAGAAGGCCCGCCATGCCGCGCTCGGCACGGCCAAAGCCGGTTCCGGCGAGGCTGGCGCCGATCCGGTGCTGCTGGAGGTGTTCAACAACCTCTTTATGTCGATCGCCGAACAGATGGGCGTGACGCTGCAGAACACCGCCTCCTCGGTGAACATCAAGGAGCGGCTGGACTTCTCCTGCGCCGTCTTCGACGCCACCGGCGCGCTCGTCGCCAACGCGCCGCACATGCCGGTGCATCTGGGCTCCATGGACCGCTCGGTCGAGACGATCATCGCCCAGAACAAGGACGCGATCCGGCCGGGCGACGTCTTCGCCCTGAACGCTCCCTATAATGGCGGCACCCATTTGCCGGACATCACCGTCGTCACCCCGGTCTTCGACGACGCGAAGCGGACGATCCTCTTCTATGTCGCCTCGCGCGGCCACCATGCCGATGTCGGCGGCATCGCGCCGGGCTCGATGACCCCGCGCGCCACCAGGGTCGACGAGGAGGGCGTCCTCATCGACAATCTGCGCCTCGTCGAGGGCGGAATCTTCCAGGAGGAGGAGCTGCGCCGGGTCCTGACCGACCATCCCTATCCGGCCCGCAATCCCGACCAGAACGTCGCCGACCTGAAGGCGCAGATCGCGGCCAACGAGAAGGGCGTCGCCGAACTGCGCAAGATGGTCGAGACCTTCGGCCTCGACACGGCCCGGGCCTATATGGGCTTCGTCCAGGACAACGCCGCCGAGGCGGTGCGCCAGCTCATCGACGGGCTGGAGGATTGCTCCTACGAATATCCGACCGATTCCGGCCAGATCATCAAGGTGGCGATCACCATCGACCGGGAGGCCCGCGAGGCGACCGTCGACTTCACCGGCACGTCGCCGTCCATGGCCAACAATTTCAACGCGCCCGAGCCGGTGACGCGGGCCGCGGTCCTCTACGTCTTCCGCGTGATGGTGGAAAAGCCGATCCCGATGAATGCCGGGTGCCTGCGCCCGATCCGCATCGTCGTGCCGGACGGTTCGATGCTCAAGCCGGTCTATCCGGCCGCCGTCGTCGCCGGCAATGTCGAGACCTCGCAGCATGTCACCAATGCGCTGTTCGGCGCCTTCGGCGCGCTGTCGAACTCGGAAGGCACGATGAACAACCTGACCTTCGGGGATGCGCGCTACCAGTATTACGAGACCATCTGCTCGGGCTCGCCGGCCGGCCGCATGAACGACGGCACCAGCTTCGCCGGCACGTCGGGCGTGCATGTCCACATGACCAATTCGCGCCTCACCGATCCGGAGATCCTCGAGATGCGCTATCCGGTCGTGCTGGAGGACTTCCATATCCGGGCCGGATCCGGCGGCGGCGGCGAGAAGGCCGGCGGCGACGGCACCGAACGCACCATCCGCTTCCTGCAGGAGATGGACTGCGCCATCCTGTCCTCGCACCGGACCCTGCCGCCGCGGGGTATCGCCGGCGGCGAGGACGGCCAGATGGGCAAAACCGAGATCCGCCGCGCGGATGGCAGCGTCGAACGGCTCGAAGGCTGCGACCAGACCGTGCTGCAGGCCGGCGAGGCGGTAATCGTCACGACGCCGACGCCGGGCGGCTACGGCCGGCCCTAAGCCGCGGTCATTACGCAGCAATCGCCATCGCCGTCGGCCCGGTCCTCACGATCGCCGGGCCGACGGCGGGAACTCTGCCAGGGGAATGGAAGTATATCGGTCGCGTATGTCGCGAAATCGCGAACGTGCGGCACACGGATAGGTTCCGTTAAAGGATTTCGTGTCAATTCGAACGATCACGTTTTTGGGATCGTTCACATGCCTCTGACCATATCGAAGAAACTGGCCGCGCTGATCGCGCTGTCGATCGTCATCTGCCTCGTCGTTACCGGCGCGCAGCTCCTGTCGCTGCGCAACGTCGTGGAAGCCCAACGCGGCGAACTCATCAAGACGCAGGTGGAATCGGCCGTCGCTATCGTCGAGCGTTACCAGACGATGGTCGCCGATGGCGTCCTCACCGAGGATGCGGCACGCGCCCAGGCGGCGGCAGTGGTCGAGTCCATGCGTTACGGCAAGGACGACTATTTCTTCGTCACCGATACCAAGGCCAACATGCTGGTTCACCCGAACACGGCGCTGGTCGGCAAGAACTTCTGGGACAGCCGCGACCCGAGCGGCTTCCCGCTGTTCCAGGAAATCATCGCCAGGGCCGCCCAGGGCGGCGGCATCACCCCCTATCTGTGGCCGCGTACCAAGGGCGAGGAGCCGATTGCCAAGCTGAGCTATTCGGCGTCCGTGCCGCAGTGGGGCTGGGTGATCGGTACCGGCGTCTATGTCGACGACCTCAACGCGATCTTCATGAGCGAGGTCGCCAAGTCGCTGGCCTGGTCGCTGCCGCTGCTCGGCCTGCTGATCGCCTGCGCCTGGCCGCTGGCCCGCAGCATTTCCCGTCCGCTGACCCAGATGACCGCAGCCATGCGTTCGCTCGCCGCCGGCGACAAGACCGTGGCGATCCCGGGTGCCGGACGCCAGGACGAGATCGGCGAGATGGCCGGTGCCGTCGAGGCCTTCAAGAAGGCCGCGATCGAGCGCGATGAACTGGCTCAGGAAGCCGAAGCCACCCGCATCAGCCAGGAAGACGCCAAGAAGCGCCAGGCCGCCCTCGACAATGCCAAGGCCGAGGACCTGCGCGCCTTTGTCGGCGTCGTCGAAGTGGGCTTCGAGCGCCTGTCGGCCGGTGACCTGACCGTGCGCATGCAGGACAGGGTGGCCGAGGAATTCGAGCCGATCCGGGCGAAGTTCAACGCCAGCGTCGCCTCGCTGGAAGAGGCCATCGGCCATGTCGTGACGTCCATCGCCTCGATCCGTACCGGTCTCGGCGAGATCAACACGGCGTCCAACGATCTGGCGCATCGCACCGAGCAGCAGGCGGCGAGCCTTGAAGAGACTGTTGCAGCGCTTGGCGAAGTGACCCAGGCCGTCAACGAGACCGCGGAAGGCGCCGGCAAGGCTCAGCAGGTGGCGTCCGGTGCCCGCGAAAAGGCCCAGAAGGGCGGCGAGGTCGTCGGCAAGGCGGTCGCGGCCATGGGCCAGATCGAGCAGTCGTCCGAGAAGATCAACTCGATCATCTCGGTCATCGACGAGATCGCCTTCCAGACCAACCTGCTGGCCCTGAATGCCGGCGTCGAGGCGGCGCGGGCCGGCGAGGCGGGCAAGGGCTTTGCGGTCGTCGCCCAGGAAGTGCGGGGCCTCGCCCAGCGCTCGGCGGAAGCCGCCAAGGAGATCAAGACCCTGATCGCGACGTCCCGCGAACAGGTCGGCACCGGCGTCGAACTGGTCACGGCGTCTGGCAAGTCGCTGGAGGAGATCGTCACCGAAGTCAGCGCCATGGCCGAAGTCATCTCGACCATTGCCTCCTCGGCCCGCGAACAGGCGACGAGCCTGCGCGAAGTCTCGGGCGCTGCCGACCAGATGGACAAGGTGACCCAGCAGAACGCCGCCATGGTGGAAGAGGCAACGGCGGCCAGCCAGACGCTGGCCAACGAGACCGACGAACTGGCCCATGCCATGGCCAAGTTCAGCACCAGTGCCGGCAATGCCGGTGCGCGCCGCAGCGAAGGCCGGGCGCAGCCGCAGCGCCATGCGCCGTCCCGCGGCGTGACACAGATGCGCACGACCGGTTCGGGCGGTGCCGCCCGCGCGCCGCAGGCACAGGAAGATGGTTGGGAAGAATTCTGACCGGCCCCGCCGGCGCCCTCACGGCAATCGGCGAAGCAACATGATCAGAACGGCCCGGGGCGGGATGCCGCCCCGGGCCGTTCTGCGTCGGCCGGACGACATTGGCAGGTATCGTGCAGCGTCCCATGCGGACGGCGATACTGCCCGGAATACCGCTGTACATGCGTGAGAAGTAATAAGCCTGCCATGCAGAAGTGCTGATCCGGCGTCGCGCAAGCTTTGGCATGGACTATCCGGCGCGAGGGACTTCGCGGTAACGGAAATTTCAGCAGCCGCGGCTAGAAATTTCTGACGGCCCGATTGGCCCTTCCGGAAACCGTTCCGCGACAAGGCCCCCTGTCCGTCACGAAACCCCGCCGATTGCGCGGATACTGGCGTTCGCCCGGCGGTGGCGACGCATCCCAGCTAAGGTTCGATGCCGATGTTGTCGCGAATGTCCCTTCCAGCAAAAGTCTCCCTCATGGTGGTCGCCTGCCTGGCGATCCTGACTGCCATGTTCGGCATTGCCGGTGTCGTTCTCCTGCAGGAAGAAGGACGTCAGCGCGCGGTCGAGCGTCAGGAAAGCAACATGCGGGTCGCATGGGAGGTTCTGCGCAATTATGGCGGCGAGTTCCGTCTCGAGGGTGACACGCTCTACGCTGGCAACCAGCCGCTGAACGACTTCTTCGAGCCGGTGGACAAGGTCAAGGCACTGGTCGGCGGCACCGCCACCGTGTTCATGAACGATACCCGCGTCTCCACCAACGTCATGAAGCCCGACGGTGGCCGCGCCGTCGGCACGGTTCTCGCCCGTGGCCCGGTGCATGACGCGCTGTTCATCGAGGGCCGGCCGTTCCGCGGCCAGGCGGACATTCTGGGCACCTCCTTCTTCACCGCCTATGACCCGATCAAGAACGCCGCCGGCAAGACCATCGGCGTCCTCTATGTCGGCGTGCCCGAGGCCGAGTTCTTCACCGCCGTCAAGGCGCTGGAAATCCGGCTTGGCGTCATCTCTGTCATCGGGGCGGTGCTGATCGGCCTGGCGGTCCTGTGGATCTCCAAGCGCATGTTCGCGCCGCTGCAGAAGCTGACCGAAACCGTCGCGGAAGTGGCCGACGGCAAGACCGACGTCGAGGTCGTCGGGCTTGATCGCTCCGACGAGATCGGCCGGATGGCCAATTCGGTGGAGCATCTGCGTCACGCGGTCATCGAGCAGCATCAGCTGAAGCAGCAGGCCGCCACCGCTGCCGCCGACGAGGAAGCCGAGCGGATCCGCCAGGCCGAGCTGGGCGAGGGCTACGTCAAGGCGCATGCATTCTTCATGGCCGAGATGACCGAAGGCTTCGAGCGACTGGCCAGCGGCGACCTGACCGCGCGTCTCGACCAGGAATTCACCAAGGATTACGAGGGCGTCCGCGGCCTCTTCAACGATGCGATCGCCAAGCTCGAGACCGCCTTCTCCGGCGTCGTGACGTCCATCGCCTCGATCCGCACCGGCCTCGGCGAGATCAACACCGCGTCCAACGATCTCGCCCACCGCACCGAGCAGCAGGCGGCGAGCCTCGAGGAAACTGTCGCAGCGCTGGGCGAAGTGACCCAGGCGGTCAACGAGACCGCCGAGGGCGCCGGCAAGGCGCAGCAGGTTGCGTCCGGTGCCCGCGAAAAGGCCCAGAAGGGCGGCGAGGTCGTCGGCAAGGCGGTCGCGGCCATGGGCCAGATCGAGCAGTCGTCCGAGAAGATCAACTCGATCATTTCCGTCATCGACGAGATCGCCTTCCAGACCAACCTTCTGGCGCTGAATGCCGGCGTCGAGGCGGCACGGGCCGGCGAAGCGGGCAAGGGCTTTGCGGTCGTCGCCCAGGAAGTGCGCGGGCTCGCCCAGCGCTCGGCGGAAGCGGCCAAGGAGATCAAGACCCTGATCGCCACGTCGCGCGAGCAGGTCGGCACCGGTGTCGAACTGGTCACCGCGTCCGGCAAGTCGCTGGAGGAGATCGTCACCGAAGTCAGCGCCATGGCGGAGGTCATCTCGACCATTGCCTCCTCGGCTCGCGAACAGGCGACGAGCCTGCGCGAAGTCTCGGGCGCGGCCGATCAGATGGACAAGATCACCCAGCAGAACGCCGCCATGGTGGAAGAGGCGACGGCGGCCAGCCAGACGCTGGCCAACGAGACCGACGAACTCGCCCATGCCATGGCGCAGTTCCGCACCAGTGCCGGTGACCTGAATCGCAGCCCGGCCCGTCCTGCGCAGGCGCCGCGTCGCAGTGCCGCAGTGACCCAGCTTCGCCCGACCGGTGCGGGCGGTGCGGCCCGCGCCCCGCGCGCCCAGGAGGAGAGCTGGGAAGAGTTCTGATCCCGGCTTCCACCGCTGAAAATGCATCATGCCGGCCTTCGGGCCGGCATGTCTGTTTGAGGGTGACGTTCGTCCGGGGGGCCGCGATCGGGGCCGGATCGAGACGATACGGCAGCGCGCCGGGGCCCGATCCGGTCGCGGGAAGCGACCGTCTCACGCCCCTGTGAACCCTATGGTTCACGTAGTTTAACCGTCTCGTAAACGAGCACCACCATAGTCCCGGCAACGGTCATCGGCGAACGCGCCACGGCCCCTCGCGCACCTGATCGGGCATTGTCGTGGTCCTCAACTCTCAGCTCACTGTCTGGATCGGGGCGATGGTCATCGCGCTGGCCGGCATCGTGGCGAGCCTGCCGGAGCCGAGCTTCGCCGGCTCACGGAGCGTTGCGGCCTTCTTCCCGCCCTGGTGGTCGCAGGCCCGCGTGATCCGCACGGCCGCCTCCGCCGGCAGCCTTCTCGACGTCGGCGGATGGTCGTCCGTCGCCGTGTTCGCCTTTTCCGACCCCGATCTTGCGCGCCGCCTGCGAAATGCCGGCGCGATCCTTCTCGTCGACGCCGCCACGATCGGCTGCGCGCCCCCGCCCAACAGGAGTTTTTGATGGATGCCCTCGTCGATCTCGACCGTCATCGTAGCCGTCTCGTCCGTCTCCTGGCGCTGGTGCAGCTGGCCGTTGCGCCGCTGCTGCTGCTGATCTCCCTGGCCTCGGGCAGCGGTGCGGCCTTCATGCCGGCGCTGACGTCGGCGGGTCTCGGCATCGTCTGCCTCGTCCTGTCGGCCCGGCCGGAATTTGCGGCAGCGGCCCGCATGGCGGTCGCGGTGGCGCTGGTCGCCAACATCTCCATCGTCGTGGCGACCATGTCGGGCAGCTACCTGCAGGTCGACATGCACATGGCCTATTTCGCCGGCCTTGCGGTGATCGGCGCCCTGTTCGACTGGCGGGTGATCGCCGGGGCGACCGTGGCCACGGCACTGCATCACATCCTGCTGAACTTCCTCATTCCCGCGGCGATCTATCCCGGCGGCACCGATCTCGGCCGGGTCAGCCTCCATGCGGTGATCCTCCTGGTCGAGGCAGGCGTCCTCACCTGGCTGGCGATCAAGGTGAGTGGCATGTTCGCAGCGGTCTCCGCAGCAAGCATCGCGGCCCGCGAGGAGCAGGAGCGGGCCGAGCGGCTGAACCGGCAGGCGGCCGAACTGCGCGACGCCGACGCCCAGAAGGAAGCCCGGCGCGCCGCCCTCGACAATGCCAAGGCCGAGGACCTGCGCGCCTTCGTCGGTGTCGTCGAAGTGGGCTTCGAGCGCCTGTCGGCCGGTGACCTGACCGTGCGCATGCAGGACAAGGTGGCCGAGGAATTCGAGCCGATCCGGGCGAAGTTCAACGCCAGTGTCGCCTCGCTGGAAGAGGCCATCGGCCATGTCGTGACCTCGATCGCCTCGATCCGCACCGGTCTCGGCGAGATCAACACCGCCTCGAACGATCTCGCCCACCGCACCGAACAGCAGGCGGCGAGCCTCGAAGAGACCGTCGCGGCTTTGGGCGAAGTGACCCAGGCCGTCAACGAGACCGCCGAGGGTGCCGGCAAGGCGCAGCAGGTCGCGTCCGGTGCCCGCGAGAAGGCCCAGAAGGGCGGCGAGGTCGTCGGCAAGGCGGTCGCGGCCATGGGCCAGATCGAGCAGTCTTCGGAGAAGATCAACTCGATCATCTCCGTCATCGACGAGATCGCCTTCCAGACCAACCTGCTGGCGCTGAATGCCGGCGTCGAGGCGGCGCGGGCCGGCGAGGCGGGCAAGGGCTTTGCGGTCGTCGCCCAGGAAGTGCGCGGGCTCGCCCAGCGCTCGGCGGAAGCGGCCAAGGAGATCAAGACCCTGATCGCGACGTCCCGCGAGCAGGTCGGCACCGGCGTCGAACTGGTCACCGCGTCCGGCAAGTCGCTGGAAGAGATCGTCACCGAGGTCAGCGCCATGGCCGAACTCATCTCGACCATTGCCTCCTCGGCCCGTGAACAGGCGACGAGCCTGCGGGAAGTCTCCGGCGCGGCCGACCAGATGGACAAGGTGACCCAGCAGAACGCCGCCATGGTGGAAGAGGCGACGGCGGCCAGCCAGACGCTGGCCAACGAGACCGACGAGCTAGCCCATGCCATGGCCAAGTTCAGCACCGGTGCCGGCAATGCGGGCGCCCGGTGGGACGACCGCACGCATCATGCAGGACGCCCGGCTTCGCCCCGCCGCGCAGCCTGACCCGAGGGGAGGCCATTCGGAGCCGCGCCACAGCGGATCCGAAAGCGATAAACGCGTAGATCGAGCCCGGGGCAGGAGACTGCTTCGGGCTCTGGCGTTCAGGGGTCGGAGACGGTTCCCGAAGCCGGTTCGATCGTTTGTGTTGCACTGCACGCGTTGCCTCTCTTAACTGCCGCGAGAACGGTGGAGAGATCACATGCAGATGCAGGGCAATGTCGCGGTCGTCACGGGCGCCGGATCGGGGATCGGCAGGCAGATCGCATTGAGTTTCGCCCGCGAGGGCGCGCGTCTGGCGATCTGCGACATCGACATGGCGGCTGCCGGTCGCGTCGTCGGCGAACTGGAAGAGGCCGGCGCCGAGGCGATGGCGGTGGAGATGGACGTCACCAGCGAGGAGGCGGTGAACAGCGGCGTCGACGCGGTGGCGCGCCGCTTCGGCCGGATCGACACCATGGTCTCCAATGCCGGCATCCAGATCGTCCATCCGATCGAGGACTTTCCCTATGCCGATTTCCGCAGGGTGCTGGCCATCCATCTCGACGGCTCGTTCCTGCTGACCAAGGCCTGCGTGAAGCACATGTATCCGCAGAGATCCGGCTCGCTGATCTATATGGGCTCGGTGCACAGCCACGAGGCGTCGGCGCTGAAATCGGCCTATGTCGCGGCCAAGCACGGCATTCTCGGCCTCTCCCGGGTGATGGCCAAGGAGGGCGCGAAGCACGGCGTGCGCGCCAACACGATCTGCCCCGGCTTCGTGAAGACGCCGCTGGTCGAGAAGCAGATCCCCGAACAGGCGGCCAGGCTGAACATTTCCGAGAAGGAGGTGGTCGATCGGGTCATGCTGGGCGGCACCGTCGACCAGGAATTCACCACCATGGAGGACGTCGCCGAGATCGCGGTGTTCCTCGCCAGCTTCCGGTCGAATGCGCTCACCGGCCAGTCCATCGTCCCCAGTCACGGCTGGTACATGGCCTGACGCGACGCCGGTCCTATCTCCCGTCGCGGGACAACCGCACTGGAAGGGACCACATCGTGGAAATCATCAGCATTCAGCCGATCGTCGCGCTTATCGCGGGGGTTCTCATCCTCGTCATCCCGCGGCTTTTGAACATCATCGTGGCGCTCTATCTGATCTTCATCGGTCTGACCGGGCTGTTCCCCGACGCGCTCGCCCGCCTGGCCGGCTGACATGCCGACGCAACGCAAGCGCGTCCTGATCCTCGGCGGCGGCGCCGGCGGCTTGGAACTGGCGGCCGAGTTGGCCGCCGACAAAAGCTGTGCCGTGACGCTGGTCGACGCGGTCAGCACCCATCTTTGGAAGCCGCGGCTGCATGAATTCGCCGCCGGCACGGTGAATTCGACCCTTGCCGAGATCAGCTTCTACATGCTGGCCAAGATGCGCGGTTTCCGCTTCGAGCAGGGCCGGGTCGAGACGATCGACCGGGCGGCGAAGACCGTGCGGCTTGGCGACATGCACGACCACCACGGCCGGCTCCTGACCCCGGCGCGCAATCTCTCCTACGATGTCTGCGTCGTCGCGCTGGGCGGCGTCACCACCGATTTCGGCACCGAGGGTGTCGCCGAACACGCTATCCGGCTCGACACCAAGACCGATGCCGACGAATTCCGCGAATTGTTCATCGCGGCGATGATCGCGGCGCGGGCGGGTGCCGATCCGGCGCGGATCGTCATCATAGGCTCCGGTGCGACCGGCACCGAGCTGGCCGCCCATCTGCGCCTGTCGGAACAGGCCTTCTTCGAGCCCGAGGACGAGAATGCGCGCCGCAAGCTGCTCGACCTGACGATCCTGGAGGCGGCGCCCGAACTGATGCCGGGGGCGAATGGCGAGCTGCGAACCGGTGTCGCCGACCGGCTGAAGGCGCTCGACGTCTCGGTCGAGACCGGCGCCAGGGTCGCAGCGGTCACGGCCAGCGAGGTCCGGTCCGCCGACGGCAAGAGCTGGCCCGCCGACATCGCCGTCTGGGCGGCCGGGCTCGTCGGCCATCCCTGCCTGAAGGGGCTCGCCGACTTCGAGATGGACCGCAAGGGCCGCATCGTCGTCGACGACCGGCTGCGCACCACCGTCGATCCGGCGATCTACGTCCTGGGTGACGCGGCCAGCCATACGCCGGCCGGCGCCGCGATGCCGCTGCCGCCGACGGCGCAATGCGCCAGCCAGCAGGCCGACTATCTCGCCTCGGCGATCCCGAAGGCACTGGCCGAAACGCCGGGCCCCTTCGTCTTCCGCGACAAGGGCAAGCTGGTGTCGCTGGGCCGGGCCGGTTCGGTCGGACTGATCGGCTTTGCCCGCAAGGACGATTTCTACGTCGCCGGCCAGTTCGCCACCGCCGCCTATCACGCCCTGCAGCGCCAGCATCAATGGGCGGTGCTGGGGCCGCTCAGGGGCACGGTGGCGATCGTCGCCGACGTGATCAGTCCGGCGCGCGGGCCCGCCTTGAAGCTGCACGGCTGAAGCTGTTGCCCGCCGCTGCCTCCTGGCGGCGGGCGGCACGCAAACCCCTTGCGGATCGACGCGAAATGCCGATGTTAGTCCGTCGCACGCCCCCGGCGTCGGATCATTTCCACAAGCCATGCCCCGTGAGAAGGAACCAACAATGACCCATCCCGTCATTGCGGACGGCAATGTCGCCGTCGTCACCGGTGGCGCGTCCGGCATCGGCCTTGCCGCCGCCAAGCGCTTTGCCGCCGCCGGCATGACCGTCTGCCTGGTCGACCGGATCGAGGAGCGGCTCGCCGCCGCCAAGGAGGCCGTCGCAGCCGAGAGCCCGTCGGGCACGGTTCTGACGTCGAACACCGATGTCGGCGACCGCGCCGCGGTCGAGGCGCTGGCCAAGAACCTCTTCGGCCGCTTCGGCACGATCCATCTTCTGTTCGACAATGCCGGCATCCAGCCGGGCAGCAGCATCTTCGGGCCGCAGGCCAACTGGGACGCGGTGCTGCGGGTCAATCTGCACGGCGCCATCCAGGTCGCCCAGATCTTCGGCGAGCGCATGGTCGCCGGCGGCGAGCCCGGCCTGATCGTCGTCAGCGGTTCCAAGCAGGGCATCACCACGCCGCCGGGAGACCCGGCCTACAACGTCTCCAAGGCCGGGCTGAAGGCCTTTACCGAGGCGCTGCAGCACGATCTGCGCAACCGCGAGGGCGGCCGGGTCGAGGCACGGCTGATGATCCCCGGCTTCGTCTTCACCCCGCTGACGCGCCGCGATCGGGTCGAGAAGCCCGACGGTGCCTGGACGCCCGAACAGACCGCCGATTTCATGCTGGAGAAGCTCGGCACCGACGACTTTTACATCCTCTGCCCGGATGGCGAGGTGACCCGCGAGATGGACGAGAAGCGCATCGCCTGGGCGGCGGGCGACATCGTCGAGAACCGGCCGCCGCTGTCGCGCTGGCACAGCGACTGGGCCGAGAAGTTCAAGGCCTGGTCTGCGGGGCGCTAAGGCGCCGGGTTCAATCGCGGTTGCGGGCGAAGGCTAGCAGGCGGTCGACGGCGATCACCCGCTGCAGCTCGTCCGCGATCGCATCCAGCGCCGCTTCGACGCCGGCACGGTAGCCGGTTTCGGCGGCGTCGAGGCCGAAGCGGGCGAGGAAGCTGCGGCGCCAGCCATCGGCGCCGAACAGCCCGTGCAGATAGGTGCCGAAGACCCGGCCGTCGGGCGATGACGCTCCGTCCGGCGCCCCGTCGATCAGGCAGACCGGCCGGGCGCAGTCGGGGCCGGCGGTGCGGCCGAGATGGATCTCGTAGCCTTCGAGCGGGGCGCCGTCGGGCGCGGTGACCCGCGCCTCGCGCACGGTCTTTTCCGGCTCCATGACCGTCTCGACATCCAGCAGCCCGAGCCCTTCCGCCTCGCGCACCGGCCCCTCGATGCCGTGCGGATCGCGCACCACGCGGCCGAGCATCTGGTAGCCGCCGCACAGGCCCACGACATGGCCGCCGCGGGCGTGATGGGCCGCAAGATCCCGATCCCAGCCATTCGCCCGGAAGGCGGCCAGATCGCCGATGGTCGATTTCGAACCCGGAATCAGCACCAGCGCGGCGTGATCCGGCAGCCGGTCGCCGGGCCGCACGAAGACGACGTCGATTTCCGGCTCGGCTTTCAGCGGGTCCAGATCGTCGAAATTGGCGATCCGGCCGAGCAGCGGCACGGCGACGGTCAGCTTCCGTCCGGCGCCTGGCGCCGACAACCGTTCCAGCGCCACCGAATCCTCGGCCGGCAGCTTCGCCGCGGCCGCCAGATGCGGCACGACGCCGAGGCTCGGCCAGCCGGTGAAGTCGGTGATGGCGGCAAGCCCGTCGTCGAACAGCGAGACGTCGCCGCGAAACTTGTTGATCAGATAGCCGGCGATCTGCCGCCGGTCGCCCTCGGGCAGGATGGCATGGGTGCCGACCAGCGAGGCGATGACGCCGCCGCGGTCGATGTCGCCGACGAGGATCACCGGCACGTCGGCGGCAGTGGCAAAGCCCATATTCGCGATGTCGTTGGCGCGCAGATTGATCTCGGCCGGCGACCCGGCGCCTTCCACGATGACGAGATCGGCATCGGCGGAAAGCCGCGCGAAGCTGTCGAGCACCGTATCGAGAAAGCCGGCCTTTAGCCGCTGGTAATCGCGGCCCTTCGCCTCGCCGGCGACCCGGCCGCGCAGGACGATCTGGCTGCCGGTCTCCGATTGCGGCTTGAGAAGCACCGGGTTCATGTCGACCGTCGGCGCCGTGCCGCAGGCCAGGGCCTGCAGCCATTGCCCACGGCCGATCTCGCCGAAGCCGCCGGTCTCCGGAATCAGCGCCACGGCGGCATTGTTCGACATGTTCTGCGGCTT
The DNA here is from genome assembly GCF_026153195.1 of Aurantimonas litoralis. Taxonomy (NCBI): domain Bacteria; kingdom Pseudomonadati; phylum Pseudomonadota; class Alphaproteobacteria; order Hyphomicrobiales; family Aurantimonadaceae; genus Aurantimonas; species Aurantimonas litoralis. Next base: position 193,247 of record NZ_JAPFBM010000005.1, read on the forward strand.
GAACGGCCGCACCGAGAGGCCGCGCCGGGCAAACAGCCGGCAGAGGCCGGCGACCAGCACGGTCTTGCCGACATCCGATCCGGTGCCCTGGAGCATGATGGCGGGGGTCCGGGGCATGCGGCAGATCCTTGGCGGGGCGGGCAGGCGGCAGGAACGGATGCGGCGTCCTTGCCCCGCAATAGCATTGCTGCGACCGCCGACCCAAGCACCGTTGCCGGGCGCTTCGGCGGAGCTCGCGAACACTTCGTTTGACGGCGGGGCGGCTTGCGGTCTAGGCCATGGCTTGAACTGACGGTGCCCGCGTGACGGGCTGAAATCATTCCGGTGCGGCCGACCCAAGCAGGGGGCCAAGACGGAGCTGTCGGACCGAACCGCAGACCGGCTCCGGCCGCCGCGGCTCCTCCGGCTTCGAGATGAGAGGAACGGGGGCGATGAAGGCTTTGATGCTGTGCGGCCATGGCAGCCGCGACCAGGGCGCCATGATCGAGTTCGGCGGCCTCGCCGAGAAGCTGCGCACAAGGCTGCCCGACTGGTCGGTCGAGCACGGCTATCTGGAATTTGCCAAGCCGGTCATCCGCGACGGCCTCGACAAGCTGAAGGCATCCGGCGCCGAGACGGTGCTGGCGCTGCCGGGCATGCTGTTTGCCGCCGGCCACGCCAAGAACGACATCCCCTCCGTCCTCAACACCTATGCCGCGGCCAATGGCCTGCGCATCGAATATGGCCGCGAGCTCGGCGTCGACCTCAAGATGATCCGCGCCGCCGGCGAGCGCATCAAGGAATGCCTGCGCGCCGATGGCTGGCAGGACGGCGAGCCGCTGCACGACACCATGCTGGTGGTGGTCGGCCGCGGCGCCTCGGACCCCGACGCCAATTCCAACGTCGCCAAGGTCATGCGGATGCTGTGGGAGGGCCTCGGCTTCGGCTGGGGTGAGACGGTCTATTCGGGCGTCACCTTCCCGCTGGTCGAGCCGGGCCTCGAACATGCCAGCCGCCTCGGCTACAGCCGCATCGTCGTCTTCCCGTATTTCCTGTTCACCGGCGTCCTGGTGCGGCGGATCTACGACCAGACCGACATCGTCGCCGCCGCCCATCCCGAGATCCGCTTCCTCAAGGCACCCTATCTCGGCGCCCATGATCTGGTGGTGGAGACCTTCGTCGACCGCCTCGGCGAGATCCTCGAGGGCACCAACAACATGAACTGCCAGATGTGCAAGTACCGCGAGCAGGTGCTGGGCTTCGAGGCGGAAGTGGGCCTGGCGCAGGAGAGCCATCACCATCACGTCGAGGGCGTCGGCTCGTCGGCCGACTGCACGCTCTGCGACACGGTCTGCACCGGGGCCTGCCGGACCGCCGCGGCAGCGGCTGGGGCAGCGCATGCCCACGGCCACGATCATGGCCATGACCACGCGCATGACCATAAAACAGCCGCCGATCACGGGCACGGCCATGGGCATGACCATTCCCACGCCGATTCCCACGGCCACCATCACCACGCGGCGCACGATCATGCTCACGGGCACGGTCACGGCCATTCGCATGGTCATGGCGGTGCCGACCACCATCACCACCCCTATCCCCATGCCGACCACCCGCTCGGCCCGCGCTCCATGCGCAAGGGCTGACGGAGTGCCGCACTCCAGCTTCACGAGGATCGGATGACGCCGCTGTTCGACCGCTACGCGATCGTCGACTGGTCCGCATCGAACACGCCGACCACCGGCAAGGATTCCATCTGGATCGCCTTTGCCGAGCGCGAGGGTGCCGAGACGCGGCTTCTGGAAACCGCCAACCCGTCGACCCGCTCGGCGGCGATGGCGATGCTGCGGCAGTTCTTCCGGGACTCGCTGGCCGAGAACAAGCGCGTCTTCGCCGGCTTCGACTTCCCCTTCGGCTATCCCGCCGGCGCGGCCGCGGCGATCGCCGGGACGCCGGACTGGCGCGCCCTGTGGCATTTTCTCGCCGAGGCGATGCAGGACCGCGACGACAATTTCTCCAACCGCTTCGAGGTCACCGGCCGGCTGAACCGCGAGGCGCTGGCCTTCGCGCCAATGTACTGGGGCCGTCCGATGCACCAGGAGGTGCCGGGCCTGCCGGTTGCGCGGCCCGAGCCCTATCCGACGGCGCTGCCCGAAAAGCGCCTCGCCGAGCAGCGCACCGCCAAGGCCCAGCCGGTCTGGAAACTCGCCTTCGCCGGCAGCGTCGGCAGCCAGGCGATTACCGGCATTGCCCGGCTCGAGCATCTGCGCCGCGATCCCGAATTTGCCGAGCACGTGTCGGTCTGGCCTTTCGAGACGCGCTTTGCCGACGATCTCGGCGCGCCGATCGTGCTCGCCGAGATCTATCCGAGCCTCGCGGCGATCGAGAAGGGCGAGAAATCCTGTCTCGACGAGGCGCAGGTGGAAGGGCTGGCAGACATCTTCGCCCGCTTCGATGCCGAGGGCCGCTTCGGCGAGCTTCTGGCGGCGCCGACCGATCTCTCCGAGGCGGAGCGCGGCAGCGTCCTGACCGAGGAAGGCTGGATTGCCGGGCTCGGCCACCGGCTGGCCGAAACGGCGGCCGAGGAGCCGGACGCCTATGTCGCGCCGGGCTCGCGGCTCAACTATCTGCGTGATCCCGCCGCGATCTATGCCGAGAGCTTCCGGCAGATCCGCGCCGAGACCGACCTGTCGAACCTGCCGGAAAACGCCCACGACCTCGCCATCCGGCTGATCCATGCCTGCGGCATGCCCGACATCGTCTCCGACCTCGTCCTGTCGGAGGACGCGATCGAGGCCGGACGCGCGGCGCTCGACCGGGGCGCACCGATCCTCTGCGACGCCGAAATGGTCTCCCACGGCATCATCTCCTCGCGGCTGCGCCAGCAGAACAAGATCGTTTGCCGGCTGAACGATCCGCGAACCCGCCGCATTGCCGAACGCGAGAGCACGACCCGATCGGCGGCGCAGGTCGATCTGTGGAACGACGTCATGGACGGCGCCATCGTCGCCATCGGCAACGCCCCGACGGCACTGTTCCGCCTGCTGGAGCGTATCGACGAGGGCGCGGCACGGCCGGCGCTGATCGTCGGCCTGCCGGTCGGCTTTGTCGGGGCGGCCGAATCCAAAGCCGAACTGGTGCGCGATCCGCGCGGCATTCCCTTCGTGACCCTGACCGGCCGGCGCGGCGGCAGCGCCATGGCGGCGGCGGCGGTCAATGCGCTGGCACAGGGGCTCGAATAGGCCATGACCGACGCGGCCCAGCCCTGGCTGACGGTGGTGGGAATCGGCGATGGCGGGCTCGACTCGCTGTCCTCGGAAGCGCTGGACGCGCTGCGCGCCGCCCGGACGATCTTCGGCGGCGCGCGCCATCTGGCGATGCTGGACGATTTCAGCGCCCAGCAGATCGCCTGGGAAAAGCCCTTCGGCGATTCCATGATCGCGCTGCAGGCCTGCGCCGGCTCGCCGACCGTGGTGCTGGCGACCGGTGATCCGATGTGGTTCGGCGTCGGTGCGACGCTGACGCGCCATGTCGATCCGGCAGAAATGCGGGTGCTGCCGTCGCCCTCGGCCTTCCAGCTGACCGCCGCCGCCCTCTGCTGGCCGCTGGCCGACTGCCAGTGCCTGACCGTGCACGGACGCCCGCTCGAGACGGTGTCGCGGCATCTGACGCCGGGCGCCCGGCTGCTGATCTATTCGGCGGACGGCAGCTCGCCGCAGGCTCTTGCGCGGCTCCTCACAGGTCGCGGCTACGGGCCCAGCCGGATCGTCGTCTGCGAGCATCTGGGCGGCACCCGCGAGCGCATCCGCGCCACGGTCGCGGCCGATTTCGACCTGACGGGCATCGCCGACCTCAACACCGTCGCGGTGGAGTGCGTCGCCGGCCGCGCCGCCGAACCGCGGCCACTGGTGCCGGGGCTTGCCGACGACGCCTTCGTCAATGACGGCAAGATGACCAAGCGGGTGCTGCGCGGCCTCGCCATCTCGGCCTTGCAGCCCTTGCCGGGCCATCTCCTGTGGGATGTCGGTGCCGGCTCGGGCTCGATCTCGGTGGAATGGCTGCGCACGGCGCCGGGCATGGCGGCAATCGCCATCGAGCCGGTGGCGGAGCGTCTGGCCATGGTCCGTGAGAATGCGGAAGCACTGGGCGTGCCGGAACTTCGCATCGTCGAGGGAGCCGCCCCGGACGCTTATGCCGATCTGCCGGCCCCCGACGCGATCTTCATCGGCGGCGGCCTGACCGACGGCGTGTTCGACTCCGCCTGGGAGGCGCTGAAGCCGGGCGGCCGGATGGTCGCCCATGCGGTTACGCTGGAATCCGAAGCAATCCTCCTCGACCTGCATGCGCGGCTCGGCGGCGAGTTGATGCGCATCCAGGTCGACCGGGCCGAAAAGGTCGGGCCCTATCGCGGCTTCCGGCCGGCCATGCCGGTCATCCACTGGCATGTGACCAAGAGCGACCGCCCGTGAGCGCGCCGGGAACCCTCTACGGGCTCGGCGTCGGGCCGGGCGATCCGGAACTCCTGACGCTGAAGGCGCTGCGCATCCTGAAGGCCGCGCCGGTGATCGCCTATCCCGCGCCCGATCACGGCACGAGCTTTGCCCGCGCCATCGTCGAAGGCTATCTGACCGGCGCGCAGGAGGAGATCGCCATCGTCGTGCCGATGCGCACCGAGCGCTTTCCCGCCGCCGCCATCTACGACGAGGCCGCGGCCAGGATCGGCGACCGGCTGGCCGCCGGCCAGGACGTGGCGGTGTTCTGCGAGGGCGATCCGTTCTTCTACGGCTCCTTCATGTATCTGTTCGAGCGCCTGTCGGGCCGTTTTCCGGTCGAGATCGTGCCCGGCGTCTCCTCGGTGATGGCCGCCACCGCCGCGTCGCGCCGCCCGCTGGCCGCCCGCAACGACATCCTGACGGTGATCCCCGGGCCCCTCGACGACGATGCCCTGCGCCAGCGGATCGAAGCGTCCGACGCCTTTGCCATCATGAAGCTCGGGCGGCATTTCGGCCGCGTGAAGGCGCTGCTCGGCGCGATGAAGCTGACTGACGCCTGCGCCTATTGCGAGCGCGTGACCCTGCCCGAGGAGCGCATCATGCCGCTGGCCGATGTGACCGGCGACGCCCCCTATTTCTCGATGATCCTCGGCTATCGCGGTGCCGAGCCCGGCATTCGGGACGCGGTCATCCAGCGCCGGAAGACCGCGCAATGACGAACCCGGCCATCATTATTCTCTCCGACGCGGCCCGGCCGCTCGCGGATCGCTTGGCGACGCATCTTGGCGGCGAAATCCACGGTGCAGCCGGTCGCTGCCTTGACGCGCCCGTTCGCTTCGAGGCCGCCGGTCCGCATCTGCAGGCGCTGTTCCGGGAAGGCCGGCCGATCGTCGCGCTGATGGCGGCGGGCGCGCTGATCCGCATCCTCGCGCCGCTGCTGTCGGACAAATCCGCCGAGCCGCCCGTCGTCGCCGTCGCCGAGGACGGCTCGGCCGCCGTGCCGCTGCTCGGCGGCCATCACGGCGCCAATGATCTCGCCCGGGCGATCGCGGCCGAACTCGGCGGCGTCGCGGCCGTCACCACCGCCGGCGACCTGCGCTTCGGCGTCGCGCTCGATGCGCCGCCGGCCGGCTGGCGGCTGGAGAACCCGCAGGATGCCAAGCCGGCCATGGCAGCGCTCGTCGCCGGTGTCCATGCCAGGCTGGAAGGCGAGGCCGCGCCCGCCGCCGACTGGCTGACCGCCTCGCAGATTCCCTTCGCCGCGGACGGCGCGGTGCGCCTGCGCGCCAGCATGGAAGCAGGGGAACCGAATGCCGGTGAACTGCTCTACCGGCCGCAGAGCCTCGTTCTCGGCATCGGCAGCGAGCGCCATGCGCCGGCCGAGGAGGCGATCGCGCTGGCCGAGGCGACGCTTGCCGAAGCCGGCGTCAGCCCGCTGGCGCTGGCCGCCATCGCCTCCATCGACCTGAAGGCGGACGAGCCGGCGGTTCATGCGGTAGCTGCGCATTTCGGCGTGCCTGCGCGGTTCTTTGCCGCCGCCGAGCTGGAGGCCGAAGCGCCGCGTCTTGCCACGCCCTCGGACATCGTCTTTGCCGAGACCGGCTGCCACGGCGTCGCCGAGGGTGCGGCGCTGGCATCCGTCGGCGCCGACGGGCGCCTGCGGCTCGCCAAGCGCAAGAGCCGCCGGGTCACCGCCGCGCTCGCCGAGGCGCCACGGCCGCTGGACGCAGGCCGCATCGGCCGCGCACGGGGCAGGTTGTCCGTCGTCGGCATCGGGCCGGGCGGCGCCGAATGGCGCTCGCCGGAGGTCAGCGACATGGTCGCCGCGGCCAGCGATCTCGTCGGCTATTCGCTCTATCTCGACCTGCTCGGTCCGCTGGCCGATGGCAAGACGCGTCACGATTTCGACCTTGGTATGGAAGAGGCCCGGGTGCGCCACGCCATGGAGCTGGCCGGTAAGGGCCGCGACGTGGCGCTGGTCTGCTCGGGTGATGCCGGCATCTACGCCATGGCGACGCTGGTCTTCGAGCTCCTCGACAAGGACGGCGTGTCGGCCGATGCCAGGCGGATCGCCATCGAATGCTCGCCGGGCATCTCGGCGTTGCAGGGCGCCGCTGCCCGCGCCGGGGCGCCGCTCGGCCACGACTTCTGCACCATCTCCCTCTCTGATCTCTTGACGCCGTGGGACGACATCCAGCGCAGGGTGCGCGCGGCGGGCGAGGGCGATTTTGTCATCGCCTTCTACAATCCCGTCTCCCGCAAGCGCCGCACCCAGCTCGCCTTCGCCCGCGACGAACTGCTGAAGCATCGGCCGGCCGACACCCCCGTGATCCTCGCCACCAATCTCGGCCGCACCGGCGAACGCCTGCGTGTCGTGCCGCTGAACGCCCTCGACGTCGATGATGTCGACATGCTGACCGTGGTGATCGTCGGCTCGTCCGACACGCGCACCGTCACCACCGGCGACGGGCGGGAGTGGGTCTATACGCCCCGCGGCTATGCCGGGAAGGCCGGCACCGGCATGGCGGAAAGCCCTCGAAAGGACAACGCGGCATGACCGTCCATTTCATCGGCGCCGGACCCGGCGCGCCCGACCTGATCACCGTGCGCGGCCTGCGCCTGATCGAATCCTGCCCGGTCTGCCTCTATGCCGGCTCGCTGGTGCCCGAGGCGGTGGTCAAGGCCGCACCCGAGGGTGCGAAGGTGCTCGACACGGCGCCGATGACGCTGGACGAGATCGTCGACGAGATGGCGGCGGCGCATGAACGCGGCGAGGACGTGGCCCGGGTGCATTCCGGCGATCCGTCGCTCTACGGCGCCATCGCCGAGCAGATCCGCCGCCTGAAGGCGCTCGACATTCCCTTCGACATCACCCCCGGCGTGCCGGCCTTCGCCGCCGCGGCGGCGGCCCTGCAGACGGAGCTGACCGTTCCTGAAATCTGCCAGACGGTGATCCTGACGCGCACGGCGATGAAATCGTCGAAGATGCCGGAGGGTGAGGAACTGTCGACGCTGGGCCAGAGCGGGGCGACGCTGGCGATCCACCTCTCGGTGCGCAACATCCCGCATATCCAGCGCGAGCTTCTGCCGCTGCCGGCCTATGGCGAGGATTGCCCGGCGGTGATTGCCTATCGCGTCGGCTGGCCCGACGAGGCGTTCATCCACGGCACGCTGGGCGACCTTCACCGCAAGGCGCGCGAGGCCAAGCTGACCCGTACCGCGCTGATCTTCGTCGGCCGGGCGCTGGGCGCCGAGGACTTCATCGATTCCAAGCTCTACGACGCGGGCCATGTCCATGTGCTGCGGCCGAGGCGCAAGCAGGCTGCGGTCTAGGCGGCGATGCCGAGGTGCGCGAGAACCGCGTCGAGCGAGCCGGCCAGTGGCGGCGGCGGGGCCGGGGGCCGCGCGATCATCACCACCGGCAGGCCCAGCCGGCGCGCGGCCTCGATCTTGGCGTATGAGGTCGCGCCACCGGAATTGCGGCAGACGAGATGGGTGATGCCGAGCCGGCGCAGCAGCGCGGCTTCGGTCTCTGCGTCTGAGGATGGCCGGCCGAGGACGATCTCGGCGGCAAACGCCAAGGGCGGTTCCGGCGGATCGATCATCCGCACGACGGGCGTCAGGTCCGGCCGATGCGCGAAGGGCGCGAGATGCTGCCGTCCCAGCGCGAGGAACGGCCTTGCGCCGACGGGCAGGGCGTCCCGCGCAGAGCCAAGGCAATCGGCGTCGATCCAGTTGTCGTCCGCCTGCTTGTCCCAGGCCGGGCGGACGAACGCGATCCGCTGGACGTCGGCAAGCGCGGCGGCCCTGGCGGCATTGCGCGAGATGCCGGCGGCGAAGGGGTGGGTGGCATCCACCAGCCAGCTCACGCCAGACTCACGCAGGAAGGCTGCAAGCCCCTCGGCGCCGCCGAAGCCGCCGATACGGATCTCGCAGCCCGCAGGCAGGATCGGCCTGGCCGTGCGCCCGGCGAGCGACAGGACGATCCGCGGCGCAGGCTCGCTCGCGCAGAGCCGGCTTACCAGCGCGTTCGCCTCCGCGGTGCCGCCGAGGATCAGGATCGTCTCAGCCGGTGCGGGCAACCACGCCTCCGGCTCGGTCGACCACGATGATCTGCGGCACAACGGGGGCGCCGCGCAGGATGGCGGCGGCGCTGCCCTGCGCCCGTACGGCAATCGCGTCCGCAAGATCGATGTTCTCGCTTGCGCAAAGGTCCAGCACGGCCTTGGCCGTGTTGGCGCCAAGGATCGTCTCGCGCAGGGCTGCGCCGCGCTCGGGCGCGATCGTCTCGGCCAGGCTGGCGAGGAAAGCGAAATCCACCTGGCTGCGGCCAGAATGCAGGTCCATCGCGCCCTGGGCCAGCTTGGTCAGCTTGGCGAAGCCGCCGGCGATGGTGACGCGGGGCACCGGATGGGCGCGCAGATATTTGAGCAGCCCGCCGGCGAAATCCCCCATGTCGAGATAGGCGATTTCCGGCAGCTCGGGATGCAGCGCCCGCGCGGCATCCTCGCTGGCCGAGCCCGTGGCGCCGACGACATGGTCGAGCCCGGCCGCCCGTGCCACGTCGATGCCGCGGTGGATGGAGTGGATCCAGGCCGAGCAGGAGAAGGGGTGGACGATCCCGGTCGTGCCGAGGATGGACAGGCCGCCGAGAATACCGAGGCGCGGGTTCCAGGTCCTGGCGGCCAGCGCCTCGCCATCGGTGACCGACAGGGTGATCTCGACATCCGCCGAGCGGCCGTGTTCGCCGCAGAGCGCCGTAACGACGTCACGCATCATCAGCCGCGGCACCGGATTGATCGCCGCTTCGCCGACCGCGATGGGCAGGCCCTCGCGGGTCACCGTCCCGACGCCGGGCCCGGCGCGAAAGGAGACGCCGGAGCCGGGGGCGCCAAAGCGAAGCGTCGCGATGATCTCGGCGAGATGGGTGACGTCGGGATCGTCGCCGGCATCCTTGATGATCGCCGCCATGGCGCGGTCGCCGGCCAGATCGGCGCGGTTCAGCGCGAAGGCGGGCGTCTCGCCTTTGGGCAGGGTGATCGTCACCGGATCGGGGAAGTCGCCGGTCAGAAGTGCGGCGAGGGCGGCCTTGGTGGCTGCAGTGGCGCAGGCGCCCGTGGTCCAGCCCCGGCGCAGGCTTTCGCCCTTGTCGCGGGACCCGTCCGTGCTGTCGTCGCCGAGATTGAAGCCCATCGGCGCCTTATAGGCGGGGCGGGGGCCGGCGGAAAGCGTCCGGTTGCCAATGCGGGGCCGGGGTCCGGGTGATGAGCGGACTGATGATCGCCGCGCCCCATTCGGGCGCCGGCAAGACCAGCGTGACCCTCGGGCTCCTGCGAGCACTGCGGCGCCGCGCCATCGCGGTCGGATCGGCCAAGGCCGGGCCGGACTATATCGACCCCGCCTTCCATGCCGCCGCCAGCGGCGCGCCCTGCGTCAATCTCGATCCCTGGGCGATGCGGCCGGCGCTGCTCGCCGAACTGGCGGCAGAGGCCCGCGGGACGGGCGGCCTTGTGGTCGAGGCGATGATGGGCCTGTTCGACGGTGCGGCCGATGGCAGCGGTTCGGCCGCCGATCTCGCGGCCCGGCTCGGGCTGAAGATCGTGCTGGTCGTCGACTGCGCCCGCCAGTCCCATTCGGTGGCGGCATTGGTGCGGGGCTTCGCCAGCCATCGCGAGGATATCCGGATCGCGGGCCTGATCCTCAACCGTGTCGGCTCGCCGCGTCATGCCAGGCTGCTCACCGAGGCGCTGGCCCCCCTCGGCATTCCGGTCCTGGGCGTACTGCCGAGACAGAGTGATCTCGCCCTGCCCGAGCGCCATCTGGGGCTGGTGCAGGCCGGCGAGCACGCCGATCTCGACGCGTTTCTCGACCGGGCCGCCGACTGGATCGACGCCGGCTGCGACGTGCCGGCCCTTGCCGCTCTGGCCGGCGGCGACGACCCGCAGGGCAGCCATCCGCAGGCGACACCGCTTGCCCCGCTCGGCCGCCACATCGCGATCGCCCGCGACGCGGCCTTCGCCTTTGCCTATCCGCATCTCATGGATGGCTGGCGACGGGCCGGGGCCGAACTGTCCTTCTTCTCGCCGCTGGCCGACGAGGCGCCCGACGACCGCGCCGACGCGATCTATCTGCCGGGCGGCTATCCGGAGCTCCATGCCGGGCAGATCGCCGGGGCCAGCCGCTTCAAGGCAGCCATGCTGGCCGCGGCGGCGAGGGGCGTTGCGATCTATGGCGAATGCGGCGGCTATATGGTGCTCGGCGAGGCGCTGACCGATGCGGAGGGCGACACTCATCCGATGCTCGGCCTCTTGCCGCTGCGCACGAGCTTTCGCGAGCGCCGGCTGCATCTCGGCTATCGTCGGCTGACGCCGTGCGGCCCGGGTCCCTGGGCCGGACCGCTGCGGGCGCATGAGTTTCACTACACGGCCATCGTCTCGGAAGGGCCGGGCGACCCGCTGTTCACCGCCGAGGATGCGCGCGGCGAGGCACTGGGCGATTACGGCCTGCGGCGGGGAAGCGTCTTCGGCTCCTTCCTTCATCTCATCGATGGGGAGGCGTGATGGCGTCGCCCGATCCCAAAGCGCTCCAGCATGGCGGGGCACTGGATGCGGCGATCGTGCGCCATGGTGGCGCACGGGCCGACTGGCTCGACCTGTCGACCGGCATCAACCCGTCACCGCCCCCTCTGCCGGAACTCGATCCGACGCTCTGGCAGCGGCTCCCCGAGGCCGGGCTCGAGCACGACGCGCTGGAAGCGGCGCGGCGCTGCTACGGCGCGCCCGACATGGCCGGCGTCGTCGCCGCCCCCGGGACGCAGGCGCTGATTGCGGCGCTTCCGCATCTCTTCGCGCCGACGGATGTCGCGATCCTCGCGCCGACCTATTCCGAGCACGCCCTGACCTTCGCCGCCGCTGGCCACCGGGTCACCCGCTTCGCGCAGTTGGAGGCAGTGTCGGCCGAGGCGCGGATCGTGGTGGTCGTCAACCCGAACAATCCCGATGGCCGTATCTTCGAGCCGGCGGAACTGCTCGCCCTCGCCGATCGGCTGGCGGCGCGGGACGGCCTTCTGGTCGTCGACGAAGCCTTTGCCGATGTCGATGGGTCCCGCTCGCTCGCGTCTCGCACCGGGCGCGACGGGCTGCTGGTCTATCGCTCCTTCGGCAAGTTCTTCGGTCTGGCGGGGCTGCGCCTCGGTTTTGCACTGACGACGCCGGCCCTGACCGCGCAGCTCGGGGAGAGGCTCGGCACCTGGGCGGTCTCCGGACCGGCGCTCGCCATCGGCGCGGCGCTGCTGGGCGATGACGCTCTCGTGGCGGAGACGCGGGCCGGCATCCTGCAGCAGCAACGGTTCCTGAGGGCCACGCTCGGCGCCGTCGGCCTGCCGCTGGTGGGCGGCACGGGGCTATTCGCCACCGTCGCGCATCCGCGCGCCCACGATCTCTTCGCTGCACTCTGTCGGCGCCGCATCCTCACCCGACCGTTCCAGACGCCCGGCGACTGGCTGCGATTCGGCAATCCTGCGGATGGGGCAGAGGCCGCGCGTCTTGAAGCGGCGTTGCGCGTGGCGCTCGCCGAAATCGACGGCGCGCCATGAGCCTGCATTTCGCCCTGCTTCTTGCCGGGACGGGGCTGGACCGGCTGGTGGGCGACCCGGATTGGCTCTGGCGCCGTCTGCCGCATCCGGTGGTGCTGTTCGGCAAGGCCGTCGATGCCCTGGATGCGAGGCTCAACCGCGAGGGCTCTTCCCAGGCCCGCCGGCGACGAAACGGCTTTGTCGCCGCTGCGATCCTCATCGTCGGAGCGGTCGCGATCGGCCTCGTCCTGTCTCGCGTGTTCGCCATGGCGGGACCGCTCGGCTGGGTGCTGGAGATCCTCGTCCTGGCGGTGTTTCTCGCCCAGAAGAGCCTCGTCGACCATGTGCGCGCCGTCGCCGACGCGCTGGAGTGCGAGGGGCTGGCCGGGGGACGGCGGGCAGTGGCGATGATCGTCGGCCGCGATCCCGATGCGCTGGACGAGGCCGGGGTCTGCCGGGCGGCCATCGAGAGTCTCGCCGAAAACGCCTCGGACGGGGTGGTGGCGCCGTTCCTCTGGTATCTGGTTTTCGGCCTGCCGGGGCTGCTGGCTTACAAGGCGGTTAACACCGCCGATTCGATGATCGGCCATATGAATGCCCGCTACCGCGCCTTCGGTTTCGCCTCGGCAAAGCTCGACGACGCCATGAACTGGCCGGCGGCGCGGCTCACCGCGCTGCTCTTCGCCCTCGCCGCCGCCTTTCGCGCCCGCCGCTCATCCTTGGTCGGCGCGGTGATGGGTATCGTCCGGCGCGATGCGCCGCGGCACCGCTCGCCCAATGCCGGCTGGCCGGAGGCTGCGGTCGCCGCCGCCCTCGATCTGTCGCTGGGCGGCCCGCGGCGCTACGGCGAGCTCGTGGTCGATGCGCCGATGCTCAATCCGGCGGGACGGCGTGGCGCGAATGTCGCGGACATCGCGGCGGCGCTCGGCCTGTTCGGCGGGATGGCCAATCTTCTCCTGTCGATCGCGGCGATCCTCGCTCTGGCGGCCTGGACCCTCGGCCTGTGAGCCTCTCAGCCGATGGAGACGGCAAGGCCGGTCAGGGCTGCCAGCTCGACGAGCTGCTGCGCGGCGCCGAGGCAGTCGCCGGTCTGGCCGCCGAGCCGGCGCATGATGAAGCGACGAAAGCCGAAAAGGGTCAGCGCCCCGAAGGCGTAGCCGGCCAGTGTCGTGCCGATGCCACAGGCGATAAGACCGCCGGCGAGATAGAGGATCGTGCCGATCATGAGCGACAGCCGGCCGGTGCGGGTGTCGGGCCGGCCGACGCGGTCGGCGAGGCCGCCGGGATCGGCCGAGACGAGCGACGACCACAGCCAGGCCATGGCGCCGCGACTGACCGCCGCGACGGCGACCAGCGCCAGCGCCGCGCTGGGGGCTCCGTAGGTGCCCGCGAGTTCGGCGACGAGGGCGATGCGCAGGATTACCGACAGGACGAGCGCCAGCGCGCCATAGCTGCCGACCCGGCTGTCCTTCATGATCGCCAGCGCGCGTTCGCGCTCGTGATGGCCGCCGAGCCCGTCGGCGACGTCGCCCAGCCCGTCCTCGTGCAGGGCGCCGGTGGTGAACACCAGCGCGGCGACGGCAAGCGTTGCGGCGACCAGCGGCGACAGGCCGAGCGCGGCGGCAAGCATGAGAACCAGAGCCGCCGGCAGCGCGGCGATGACGCCCGCCACCGGAAAGGCGTGGGTGTCGTCGCCGAGGGGATGATGGCCGGAGAAGGCCCATGGGGCCGGCGGCATGCGGGTGAGGAAGGCGAGGCTGCGCAGCGTCGCGGCGACATATCGCTCCATGGCGGCTCTTGCTCCCCGCGCGCGGCTGCGCCATTGCGGCGGCAACGCTTTCCATTCCCGAGCGGCGCCGCGCGCCGTCAACGTTCCGGAACCTAGAGGATTCGCTCCATGTCCACCACCGGACTGCCCTTCGACGACATTCGCGATCTGGTCCGCCGCATGCCCGGCCCCGACGTGGCCGCGGTGAACGCCAAGCGCGAGCGCGAGGCGCAATTGACCAAGCCGGCGGGCGCCCTCGGCCGCATGGAGGAACTGTCGGAATGGCTCGCCGCCTGGCAGGGGCGCCAGCCGGCCGTGCGGCGCCCGCTGGTTGCAGTCTTTGCCGGCAATCACGGCGTCACCCGGCAGGGCGTGTCACCCTTTCCGCCCGAGGTGACGGCTCAGATGGTGTCGAACTTCGCGGCCGGTGGCGCGGCGATCAACCAGATCTGCGCGACCTACGATCTCGGCCTGAAGGTCTTCGACCTGGCGCTGGAAGTGCCGACGAAGGACATCACCGAAGAGGCGGCGATGGACGAGCGCACCTGCGCCGCCACCATGGCCTTCGGCATGGAGGTGCTGGCCGGCGAGCCCGACCTTCTGTGCATCGGTGAGATGGGCATCGGCAACACCACCGTTGCGGCGGCGATCTTCACGGCGCTGTTCGGCGGCGAACCGCGCGACTGGGTCGGCCCCGGCGCGGGACAGGATTCGGCCGGGGTGGAAAAGAAGGCCGAGGTGGTGGCCCGGGCCCTGGCCTGCCACGCGGGGCATCTGTCGGATCCGCTGGAGGTGCTGCGGCGCCTCGGCGGACGCGAGATCGCGGCGATGGCCGGCGCGATCCTCGCCGCGCGCATGCAGAAGGTGCCGGTGATCGTCGATGGGTTCGTCTCGACCGCGGCGGCGGCGGTGCTCCACGCCATGGACCCGCAGGCCCTCGATCATTGCCTGTTCGGCCATGTCTCGGCCGAGCCGGGCCATATCCGGGCGCTGGAGGCGATGAACAAGGTGCCGCTGCTCGCCCTTGGCATGCGGCTGGGCGAGGGCACCGGGGCGGCGCTGGCTGCCGGCATCGTCAAGGCGGCGGCCGAATGCCATTCCGGCATGGCGACCTTCGAACAGGCGGCGGTCTCGAACCGGGTCTAGGCGCGCGCCAGCTCGCCGGGAGCGATCCCGGCGACGGCCTGCTGCATGGCGTCGCTGGTTTGCATGAGAGCCCGGGCGGCCTCGGCCGTCATGGGGCGACCGAGGAGATAGCCCTGGGCCGTTCCGCAGCCAAGGTCGAGCAGGCGGGCCAGCTGCTCCTCGCTTTCCACGCCTTCGCCGGTGGTAGCGATCGACAGGTCCTTGGCCATCATGGTGACGGCCCGCAGCACCGCCAGCGAACTGACATCGTCGGGCGCGGAATCGATGAAGCTGCGGTCGATCTTGATCCGGTCGAGATCGAATTCGCGCAGATGCGCCAGTGACGAATAGCCGGTGCCGAAATCGTCCATCGCGATGCGCACGCCGAGGCTGCGCAGGGCGGTCAGGGTTGCGTTGATCCGGCGGCCGTCGTCGACCATGGCCGTCTCGGTCAGCTCCAGCTCCAGGCGTTGCGCCGTCAGGCCGTGCTCGGCCAGCGCCCTCGTCACCTGCCGCAGCATGTCGGTCTTGTGCAGCTGGACCGGGGAGACGTTGACGGACACGTAGAGTTCGCCGGGCCAGCGGCTGGCCTCGCGGCAGGCTTCGTTCAGCACCCATTCGCCGATCTCGGTGATCAGCCCGGTCTCCTCGGCCAAGGGGATGAAGTCGACGGGCGAGATCAGGCCAAGGGTCGGATGGGTCCAGCGGATCAGCGCTTCGAAGCCGACGAGTTCGCGCGTCGGCAGGTTGAACAGCGGCTGATAATTCAGCGAGAACTGGCCCTCCTTCAACGCCCGGACCATGTCCATTTCCAGGTCCCGGCGCTTGACCGCATCCTCCATCATGCCGCTTTCGTAGCGCTCGATGCGGTTGCGACCGTTCTTCTTGGCCTTGTAGAGGGCAAGGTCCGCCTGACGGACGACCAGGTCCGGGTCGTCCACGTCGTCGGCCGTGGCGAGGCCGACGCTGCAGCCGATGCTGATGCGGTGCTTGTCGGCCGTGAAGGGGCGCTCGAAGCCTTCGACCACGCGGCGCGCCAGCGTATCGCTGTGTTCGTCGTCGCCCGGCAGGATCGCCAGCTCGTCGCCACCGAGGCGGAAGATCAGATCGTTCGGATCGCAGCAGGCCCGCAGCCGGTCCGCGACCTGGATGAGCAGCGCGTCGCCGACCGGATGGCCGAGCGTGTCGTTCACCGCCTTGAAGCGATCGAGGTCGATCATCACGATGGTGGTCGGCTTGGCCGAATCGAAGCGCGCCTTCAGCTCGTCCTGGAAGCTGCGGCGGTTCGGCAGTCCGGTCAGCGCGTCGTGATAGGCCATGTGCGTGATCGTGGCCTGGACCTGCCGGGCCTCGGTCATGTCGTCATAGGTCAGGATCGCGCCGCCGTCGGCCATCGGGCAGCAGGCGACACCGATGACCCGGCCGTCGGCGAGATGGTGTTCGACCCGGGTGATGGTGGAGCGGCGCATCCAGACGGTGTGATTGTCGATCACCCGGTCGATCCGCGCGGCGTCCCAGCCCGCCTTGTGGCCGAAATTGTCGAGGAAGGACGACAGCGCCAGCCCCGAGCGTAATTCGTTCGGGCCGATGCCGAGCAGCTCGTAGGCGCGCTCGTTGTGCAGCGTGATGATCCCGTCCGGGCCGACCATGACGAGGCCGTTCGACATGTTCTGGAGCGCTGCTGACAGGACGCGCAGATGCTCCGCCGCGTCGGCAGCGGCCGCTCGCGACGAGGCGTCCAGCTTCTCGCCGTTCACGGCCAGGATGAAGGCGGTGATGAAGATCATCAGCGCGGCGAGCGCGACGAAGGCCGACAGCGTCACCGGTTCGACGATCCAGACCTCGGCGGCCGGGGCGGCGCTGAGGGTCAGGCCCGCAATCGCGATGAAATGCAGGAAGCAGACGCCCAGCACCATCAGCGCGGCGACGGCGAGGCGCTGCTTGCCACGGGGCGGCATCGACATCGCCGCGGCGAAGAACCCGGCGCCGGCGAAGAGCGAGATCAGCGTCACCAGTGGATCGTAGGCGGCGAGGCAACCCTGCAACGCGCTCATGCCGGTGAAGTGCATGGCACCGACACCGAGGCCGGCGATCGCGCCGAGCGCCATCCGGGCAGCCCGCGAATGCACCAGGACGGTCGCCGCCAGGGGCAGGCCGACGAACAGGATGCCGACGAACACCGACACGATCGTGACCATGGGATCGTAGCCGAGAATGACGTCGGGCCGGAAGCCGAGCATCGCCACGAAATGGGTCGTCCAGACGCCGAGGCCGGCAACCGCGGCGCTCACCGCCATCCACTTGTAGCGCCGGCCGCCTTCGACCGAACTGGCGCGGTCGAGAACGGTCAGGACGATCGCGGCCATGATGGCGCAGACGACGAGTGCCGTCGCGACGAAACCAAGGGAATGGTCGACGAGTAAGTTCTGCCCAAATGCGGCCAAGGAAACACCTGTCGCCGATATCCGGCCGTTTGGATCGGCAAACCGATCGCGACGCTGAAACTAAGACGGCCGGACTTTGCCCTCCCTTCCGTGAAGGAAATGTAAAATTGACAGTAATGACAGGTCGTCAGGCGCGATGGCCGTCGTGCCGGCCGGCGCCCGGAGCTCTTCCCTGAACGTGTCGGCATCGGCGGTGCGACGCGCCGCCACTGCACAAAACTGCGGCGGCGGTTTGCAGCGGATGCGGCGCCGGGGCGCTCCGGTCAGCGCACCACGAAGACGGATGCGGAGGTGTGCGTGGCCAGATGGCCTGCATGGGATGTGAAGAGATGGTCCGGCAGCCCCGGCACATGCGAGGCCATGACCACGAGGTCCGCGCCGCATTCGTCGATCGCGTCCAGAAGGGTGCGGCCCAGCTCGACGCTCGGATCGTGGCGGACATAGGCCTTCGACGTCTGCTCGACGCCGTGGTCGCGGGCCTGGCCCGCCGCAAAGGCCTCCAGCTTGCCGGCATATTCCTCCGGCGTATGGGCGACGCCGGACGGCGCGTTGGAGGTCACGCCGACATAGTGCACGGGGATATTGTAGAGGCTGGCGAGACCGGCGGCCGTCTTCAGCGCCTTGTCGAGCTTGACGGCATGGGTGAGGTCCACGGGGATCATGATCCTGGCATACATGGCGGTCTCCTTCGCGTTCGGGCTCCGACCGATATGCGCATGGCGCGGCGGCCGAAGGATTGACGGCGATCAAGTGTCCGTCCGGATGCTCGCGATGACCCGGAGGTGCGTCCGCTGGTCCAAGGTCACATAAGACCCGCGGCCCTCGCGTCGAACTCGCGGCGAGGTGAGGCGCCGGTCAGCCGGCGGCGAAGACCGCGCGCTCGGCGCTGACGCAGTCGCGGATGAAGTCGGCGACGGCGGCGATCCGCCGGATGTCGCGAACGCTCTCATGGTAGACCAGCCAGTAGCTGCGATGGATCGTTTCCTCCGGCAGGATACGCGTGAGCTGGGGGCGATCGGCGGCCATGAAGCCGTGCAGGATGCCGATCCCGGCGCCGGCGGCCACGGCCTCGGTCTGGCCGATCGCGCTCGACACCTCGTAATGCGCCGGCCAGTGGGCGACGATGTCGGTGTGGTAGGCGAGCCGCGGGCTGTAGAGGAGGTCCTCGACCGCGCCGACGAGACGGTGCCGGCCGAGCTCGGCGAGCGAGGCCGGGGCGCCATGGGCGGCGATGTAGCCGCGTGAGGCATAGAGCCCGAGCGCATAGTCGGTGAGCTTGCCGGCGACGAGCCGCCCGGCCTCGGGGCGGGCGACGGTGATCGCGATGTCGGCTTCGCGGCGCGAGATCGAAAAGGCGCGCGGCACCGGCACGAGCTGGACGGTGAGGTCGGGATGGCGTTCGGTCAGTCGCCAGAGGCGGGGGGCGAGGAACGCCGTGCCGAAACCGTCGGGCGTTCCCACGCGGACGGTGCCGGAAAGCGCCAGTTCGGTGGCGCCGATATCGGCACGCGCCGCCAGCATGGCCGCTTCCATGCGCTCGGCCTGTTCGAGGAAGTCGCGGCCGGTGGGCGTCAGCTCGCAGCCATTCGGGCGCCGGTCGAGCAGCCGGGCGCCGAGGGCCGTTTCGAGCGCCGTCAGCCGCCGGCCGACGGTTGCGTGGTTGAGTTCCAGCCGCCGCGCGGCCGCCAGGATCTGACCGGCCCGCGCCACCGCGAGAAACAGCCTGACATCGTCCCAGTTCACGTCCGATCCTCTCCAATCCGCGCCAAAGACTTCAATCTACGCACAACGGATGCGCAAAGAGAAGGATTGGCTTTCGCCGCTGCCTGCGCGAAGACTGAGGGCAACACCCGCAACAGGAGGAAACCGGATGGAACAGATCGGACATTTCATCGGCGGCAAGCGCGTCGCCGGCACGAGCGGCCGCACGGCCGACGTCTTCAATCCGGCCACCGGCGAGGTCCAGGCCCAGGTCGCGCTGGCGAGCGCCGACGAGCTGACCGCGGCGGTCGCGAATGCCAAGGCGGCGCAGCCGGCATGGGCCGCAACCAACCCGCAGCGCCGCGCCCGCGTGATGATGAAGTTCGTCGAGCTTCTGAACCGCGACATGGACAAGCTGGCCGAGGTGCTGTCGCGCGAGCATGGCAAGACCATTCCCGACGCCAAGGGCGACGTGCAGCGCGGCCTCGAGGTCGCCGAGTTCTGCATCGGCGCGCCGCATCTCCTGAAGGGCGAGTTCAGCGAGGGTGCCGGCCCCGGCATCGACCTCTATTCGATCCGCCAGGCGCTGGGCGTCGTGGCCGGCATTACGCCGTTCAACTTCCCGGCGATGATCCCGATGTGGAAGTTCGCCCCGGCGATCGCCGCCGGCAACGCCTTCATCCTGAAGCCGTCCGAGCGTGACCCGTCGGTGCCGATCATGCTGGCCGAGCTGATGATCGAGGCCGGCCTGCCGGAAGGCATCCTCAATGTCGTCAACGGCGACAAGGGCGCGGTGGACGCGATCCTCGACGATCCGGACATCCAGGCCATCGGCTTCGTGGGCTCGACGCCGATCGCCCAGTACATCTATTCGCGCGGTTGCGCGAACGGCAAGCGCGTCCAGTGTTTCGGCGGCGCCAAGAACCACATGATCATCATGCCGGACGCCGACATCGACAAGGCGGCAGACGCCCTGATCGGTGCCGGCTACGGCGCGGCCGGCGAGCGCTGCATGGCGGTGTCCGTGGCCGTTCCGGTCGGCAAGGAGACCGCCGACCGCCTGATGGAGAAGCTGATCCCGCGGGTCGAGGCGCTGAAGATCGCGCCCTATACGGCCGGCGACGATGTCGACATGGG
The DNA here is from genome assembly GCF_026153195.1 of Aurantimonas litoralis. Lineage (NCBI taxonomy): Bacteria > Pseudomonadati > Pseudomonadota > Alphaproteobacteria > Hyphomicrobiales > Aurantimonadaceae > Aurantimonas > Aurantimonas litoralis. Next base: position 213,467 of record NZ_JAPFBM010000005.1, read on the forward strand.
ACCGCTGGTCACCCGCGAGGCGCAAAAGCGCGTGCTGGGCCTGATCGACCGGGGTGTCGAAGAGGGCGCCAAGCTCGCCGTCGACGGCCGCGGCTTCAAGATGCAGGGCTACGAGAACGGCTTCTTCGTCGGCGCCTGCCTGTTCGACGACGTCACCAAGGACATGGATATCTACAAGACCGAGATCTTCGGTCCGGTCCTGTCGGTGGTGCGCGCCAAGGACTACGAGGAAGCAATCGACCTGCCGATGAGCCACGAATACGGCAATGGCGTCTCGATCTACACCCGTGACGGCGACGCCGCCCGCGACTTCGCCAGCCGCATCAATATCGGCATGGTCGGCGTCAACGTGCCGATCCCCGTGCCGCTGGCCTATTACACCTTCGGCGGCTGGAAGGCCTCGGGCTTCGGCGACCTCAACCAGCACGGCCCGGACGCATTCCGCTTCTACACCCGCACCAAGACGGTCACGAGCCGCTGGCCGTCGGGCATCAAGGACGGTGCCGAGTTCGCCATGCCGGTCATGCGGTAAGGACCGACCCAGACGACCGAATGCAGAACGGGCGCCATCGGCGCCCGTTTTCGCATGTCGGGAAAGATTGTCAGACCGGGCGGCGTGTCTTGAGGATCGGGGCCAGCGGCTCGTCCGGCGTGGCGATGGCGCCGCGTGCGCTCTCGCTGGCCGCCTCGCTGCTGCGGACCGTGACCTTCTGGGCAACGCGCCACCAGTCGAGATAGCGCGCGAGGCCGAAGAGGATCGCGAGACCGGCCAGCACCATCGGCGTGTCGAACCAGATCGACGGCTCCGAACCATGCTTGAGCACCTGGCCGCACAGCGACAGAACGGTGCCGACGGCGAAGACCGGCAGCGAATGCCGACCCAGCATGGTGAAGATGTTGTCGCGCGAGATGTTGGCGAAGGGCGAGGTCGCCGCGGCATTGGCGAAGAGGTAGCAGATCGCCATCACGTGCAGCAGCCGGGTCAGGCTGACATAGGTCTTGTCGAAGCCGGTGATCAGCACCGGCAGCGGGCTCTGGCCCCAGACCCACCACAGGCCGAAGCGGATGGTCAGGAAGGCCAGCAGCGCATAAGCGAGCGCCAGCGCGTAGAGCCATGGCCGATAGGGCACGGCGACGCCCGTCTCGCGGCGGTTCAGTCCGCAATAGAGGCCGACGGCGAAGATCAGCTGCCAGGAGAACGGGTTGAAGAACCAGCCGCCGGGCAGCGGGAAGGCCGGCACGTCGATCGCCCAGACATAGGCGACGATCCACATCAGCACGGCGCTGGCGAGCATCGCGCCGCGGCTGATCTGCGCCAGCGCCAGATGCAGCGGCAGCATCAACAGGAGCACGCAATACATCGGCAGGATATTCACATAGCCGAGCTGGTGGCCGAGGCCGGCAACGCCGATCATCGTTTCCATCGGCATGGTGATGAAGGAGCGCAGCCCGATCGTGCGCATCATGTCGCCATAGCCGAGCGCCAGCGCCGCCCAGGAGAAGATGCCGATGGCGGCCACGGTCAGGGTGATGTGGACGAGGTAGAGCACGCCCGCCCGGCGCCACGCTTTCAGCGTCGCCGCGACCCGTTCGCCCGCCAGGAACAGCGGGGCATAGGCATAGGCCGAGGCGAAACCCGCCAAAAAGACGAACAGCTCGGCCGCGTCGGAGAAGCCGAAATTGCGGGAGGTGAAGTTCTCCCAGACATTGCCCGGGATGTGGTTGACGAAGATCATCGCGAGCGCGATGCCGCGCCAGAAGTCCACCCGGTAATCGCGGGGTGACTTAAAGGCAGTACGGGTGACAGCGGTCATCGTCTCGGGGGCAGCCTCATGCGGGATCGGGCAGCACCGGTGCCACCGACACTGTGGCTTTCTCAAGGTCGGCACCGGCCGAAAGACGGGCCAGCCGCTCCTGCCAGAGGGCATAGCTGCGGATCACCGGCTCGGGATCGGACTCGAAGGGCGTCTCGAACAGGCGCTGGCGACGCACCCAGTCGCCCAGCGCCGGGTTGCCGGTGGCGCTGATCAGGACCGGCGCCGCAACGAGCGGCAGCGCGATCGGCAAGGTCCATAGGACGAGGTTCGGGGCGTAGTTGATCGTGGCGAACAGCACGAGGCCGCCGGCCAGCACCATCCACCAGCTCGCCTTGAAGGCGGCGTCGAGCGGCAGGCTGCCGTCAGCGCGCTCGGTCGAGGGCCAGCCGGCATCGGCGCCGATCAGGATCTCGGCCACGGCCTTCGACTGGAACATCATCATCACCGGGGCGAGGATGCTGGTCATCACCAGCTCCGCCGTCGCGCCGGCCAGCACTGCCAGCGTTCCGCCGAACCGCCGACGCCGGGCGGTGAAGGCGCTGCCGACCGCGATCAGCGTCTTGGGCAGGAGCAGCAGCACGAAGATGCCGAAGAGCAGGAGCAGCGCCTTGCCGGTTTCGGGGCGCGGGAACACCGGGAACAGGGAATCGGCCGGGAAATAGTTCGGCTCCGGCGCCAGGATCGGGTCGAGCAGGCTGACGATCAGGAACATCAGCCAGATCGGCGAGGCGGCATAGGCCATGATCCCGCTGGCCAGCGAGACGCGGCTCCACAGCTTCAGCCCCGGCGCGGCGAGGAGCTTGCCGTGCTGGAGGTTGCCCTGGCACCAGCGGCGGTCGCGCTTGGCATATTCGATGATGTTGGCCGGGGCTTCCTCGTAGGAGCCCTCGAGATCCGGATCGACCTGCACCTTGTAGCCGGCCCGCGCCAGAAGCGCCGCCTCGACGGAATCATGGCTGAGGATATGGCCGCCGAAGGGCGGACGGCCGTGCAGGTCGGGCAGGCCGCAGGACGCCGCGAAGGCGCGCACGCGCAGGATGGCGTTGTGGCCCCAGAACGGCCCCTCGCGGCCCTGCAGCACCGCGATGCCGCGCGAGAAGACCGGCGAGAACAGGGCTGCGGAAAACTGCAGCGCACGCCCGAACAGGGTGCGCCGGCCAATGATCAGCGGCTGGGTCTGCAACAGGCCGAGTTCGGGGTCGCCATCCATCCGGGCGACCATCTCGACCATGGTCTCCGGCCGCATCAGGCTGTCGGCGTCGAGCACCAGCATGTAGTCGTAGGCACCGCCGCTGGTGGTCACGAAGTCGGCGATGTTGCCGGCCTTGCGGCCGACATTCTTCTCGCGGTTGCGGTAGTAGAGCCGGCCGGCCGCGCCGAGTTCGGACAGCAGCATGTCGACGCCGCGCCGTTCGGCGGCGACGTTCTCGGCCCGGGTGGAATCGCTGAGGATGTAGAAGTCGAAGGCGTCGAGCCCGCCGATGCTGCGCAGGCCCTCATACATGGCACCGACGCGCGCCAGCACCGCTTCGGCGTCCTCGTTGTAGACAGGGACGAGGATGGCGGTGCGGCTGACATGGCCGGGCAGCGCCCGGCGGCGCGGCGGCGCGCCGGACGACATGATGCCGGCCAGCGCCATGTTGAAGCCCCAGGCGAGCCAGAGGCAGCACAGCACGAGCAGGCTGATCTGCACGATGTGCAGATAGGTCACCCCGTTCACCGTCACGACGATGAAGAACAGCGAAGCTGCGATCGCCGCCAGCACGACGGAGGCCAGGGCGAAGAGAAGACGCTGAGCCGTGATCAACGCGGTGTCCGTCGGTGAGATGGTGCCACGGCCCGGATCAGACCGGGCCGTTCAGGCATGGTGATCAATTGCGGTCGGCGGAAAGGCGGCCGAGCGAGATCGTCGGGAAGCGCAGCGGCCGGCCGGTCAGCGGCTGGATCGGCATCGTGAGCCGGGCCACGGGCGGCGGCACGGCGACCGTGCGCACGAAGGTCAGCGACGCCGCATCGCCCTGCATGGCAGCGGCCAGCACGCGTTCGGCGTCGTCGGCGCGTCCGCTCGCGGCAAGGCGCGTGCGCACGGCGTCCAGTACGACATCGTCGTCCAGATCGGCCCGGCCGATCAGCCGGCCGGCATTGGTCTCCTGCATGGAGCGGCGGTCTTCCGTTGCAAAAACGGTCATGTCCTGTTCGTCCATTGATAGAGCCACGTCTCACTGACAATGCGCTGCAGCATCGAAAGTTTCACGCGAAGTTCAGCAGGCTGTGAATCGGTCTTCTCGAGTTCCAGGGCGACGCGCCAGCCGCCATTGGGCAGCCGGGCGATTCCCGAATGGATCAGCCGGGTGTTGTCCGGCACGTCGATCAGGGGCTCGATCTGGGCATCGGCGGGCAGCTTGGCAATGCTGCCGCCCTCGAAATTGATGGCGATGCGATGGGTCGACAGGTCGGCATCCGCGGCGTTGCCGCCGACGCCGATGAAGGTGCCGGTGACCTTGGCCTGGTTGTCCTCGGGCTCGACGTCGAGGCCCCAGTGCATCCGGTAGCTGAACTCCATCGCGCCGCCGGCTTCGGCCTTGGCCTCGGGCACCCAGAAGGCGACGATGTTGTCGTTGGCTTCCGAATCCGTCGGGATCTCGACGAGCTCGACGGTGCCCTTGCCCCAGTCGCCCAGCGGCTCGATCATCAGCGAGGGTCGCAGTTCGTACCGGGCCTCGATGTCCTCGTAATGGGAGAAGTCGCGATCGCGCTGCAGGAGGCCGAAGCCGCGCGGGCTGGTCTCCTGGAAGTATGACATCGCCAGGTTTTCGGGGTTCTTCAGCGGCCGCCACAGCTTTTCGCCATCGGCCCGGCGAATGCACAGGCCGTCGCTGTCATGGACCTCGGGGCGGAAGTCGTCGCGGCCGAAGCGGTCGTTCTCGCCGAAGGTGTACATGGAGGTCAGCGGCGCGATGCCGACGCGGTTGACGTCGGTGCGGAAGAACAGCCGGGTGGTCACGTCGATCGTGGTCTGCGGGCCCGGCGTGATCAGGAAGGAATAGGCGCCGGTGAGGCTCGGGCTGTCGAGCTCCGCCATCAGCCGGATGCGTGAATCGCCCGGCTTCGGCGCGTCGATGTAGAAGGCGCTGAAACGCGGGAATTCCTCGGTCTCGCTGGTCGCGGTGTTGATGGCGAGGCCGCGGGCCGACAGCCCGTAGCGGGTGCCGGTGCCCAGCGCGCGGAAATAGCTCGCGCCCAGGAAGGTCACCAGCTCGTCGAAATAGTCCGGCCGTTCGATCGGCGCGTGGATCCGGAAGCCGGCGACGCCGTCCAGCGGCAGGTCCTGGAATTTCGAGGGATCCAGCGGCGGCCGGTATTCGAAATCTGAGGGCGCGAAATCGTGGCGATTGTAGACGCCGTTCTGCCCGACGAAGACCTTGGTGGTCTCCTTGAACACCCAGCCGGGATAGAAGGCCTGCAGGTGGAACTCCACCGGCTCGGCGCGCCACAGGGCATGGTCCGGCCGGAAGCGGATCGCCCGGTGCTCGTCGTAATTGAGGTCGAGGATTTCCTGCGGCAGGTCGTTGGCCGGCGCGCTGTAGGATTCCCCGGCGCGCTGCTGCATGCGCGCGGCCAGCTCATCGAAGGTGAACGGCGCATCGGGCGCGCCGACGGTTGCCGGCTGGCGGGCCGGCGGCGTGGGAGCCTCCGTCTCCTGGGCAAAGCCGGGACGGGGCAGAAGCGCTGCGAGGGTGAGGGCCACACCTGTCTTCAGCGCGGTACGGCGGGACGCAAAACTCTTGTGATTCACGGGCTGCTTGTGAGTTTGAGAACAGACACGAAGGCGTGAGCATAGGCACAATTGCGGCGATTACATAGCCGCCGCGCACAGGCTTGTAGGCCCGGATGATGAACGCTTCCTGACGAGGGCAGGGCGTGTGTCAGCCGGCGGAAAAACGGTAGAGGCTGTGATGGCGATAGGTCTCGCCCGGCCGCAGGATCGCCTGGGGAAACTCGGGCCGATTGGGCGAATCCGGCCAGCCCTGGGGCTCAAGCGCCAAGGCCGAGCGGCTGCCGATCGCCACCCCGCCATGGCCCAGGATCGAGCCGTCCAGCTTGGCGCCGTCATAGACCTGCAGGCCGGGCTCTGTGGTCGAGAGCGTCAGGGTGATGCCGCTGGCCTCGCCCTCGAGCCGGGCGGCAAGGCGCGGCTCCGGTGCCGTCGTGTCGGCCAGGCAGAAATTGTGGTCGAGCGGATCGGGGGCCTCGCCCACCAGCCGGCCCGCGCCGAAGTCGAACGGCGTGCCCGCGACCGGTGCGATCGCCCCCGTCGGAAGCGCCGCGGCGTCGATCGGCAGATAGCGATCTGCCGCCAGCGTCAGTCGGTGGCCGCGAATGTCGTCGCTGCCGTCGAGATTGAAGTAGAAATGCGTCGTCAGATTCACCGGGGTCGGGCGATCGCTGGTCGCCTCGTAGCTCACCGACAGCGTCTGGTCCGGTAGGATCGCGAAGCGGGCGGTGATGTCGACGGTCCCGGGATAGCCCTCGTCGCCATCGGCCGACACGAGGCTCAGGGTCAGCGCGTCCGGGGCGCGCTCGACGATGGTCCAGATGCGCGTCGAGAAGCCCTTCGGACCGCCATGCAGATGATTGGGCGGGTCGTTGCGGGCGAGCTGGGAGCCTCGACCGTCAATGGTGAAGCGACCTTCGCCGATCCGATTGGCGAAGCGGCCGATGGTGGCGCCGAGATATTCGCGGTTGCCGGTTGTGTAATGCTCGGGGTCGGCGGCGCCGACGACCAGCGAATGGTCAAATCCGTCGAGGTGAACGGCCCGGACCGCTGCGCCGGCTGTCGCAATCTCGGCGCTGAGGCCGCTGCCGGCAATCGTCACGAACTCGCTTATCGGCATTGTCCCCTCCGCTGCCGCAAGCCGGCGATCGCGGAATAGGCAGTGCCGGGGCGCGCGTCAATCGAGCGCCCGCGTGGCTGCCGCGCGCCTAGCGCAGGCGTCGCAGCTTCTGGGTCAGGATATCGCCGGTGCGCGTCAGGGAACTCTGCAGCACCTGCAGTTCGTCCTGCGTCAGGGACTGAGCGAGGTCGATCTCGAGCCGCTGCCAGACGTTCCGTACGGTCGCCTGCACCCGCTCGCCGTCCGGGGTCAGCTGCACCATCGTGCGGCGCGCATCGGCACTGTTGGCCGAGCGGGCGACCAGCCCCTTCTCGATCAGCCGGTCCAGCATCTTGGACACCGTGGAAGGCCGCACCGAGAGCTGTTCGGCCAGCGCCGACACGCTGACCGGGGCGAGGGGATCGAGACGGTCGAGGAGCTGGTCCTGGCCGGGATGCAGTCCGATATCGGCAAGAAGCAGGGCAAGAAAGGCCCGGGTGGACTTGGCGATCGACAGGAGCGACGGCACGATCACCGGCGTCATCATTGTCGAAGGATCGGTGTGGACCGATGCTGTTGTCTGTGTGTTCGTATCCATGATCCCGGTTAACCGTTAGCCGAGGGCCGGTCCTTAAACTGCTATATTCTTCGCACGAAAAAGACAGCCATACATAGTATCCGCAAGGCTGGCAGTTCGTAGCGCGCGACGGGCGGCCGGCACGGCCCGAACGTTGCTGACGCGGGGTCCGCGGTGTTTGTCGAACGAGAAATTCCGCGATCGGTTCCCGGTGAACAATGGCCTCGCCGCGCCGAATCTGGCATCAGACCACAACCCGAGCGCGTCGTCGGTCGACGTGCGGCACAGAGGAGCGGGACGCATGCCCGACGTCAGGGTCATCTGCGCGATCGGCCGGAGCGGACAACTCGGCCTCGATGGCGGCATGCCGTGGGAGGGGCGTCCCGAGCGGGTCTACACCGAGGATGTCGAGCGCTTTTTCGAGATCACCCGCGGTCATGTGCTGATCGCCGGGCCCAAGACCGTCGCGTCCTTCCCGGATTTCGCCCGCAAGGACCGCACCATCGTGGAAATCCGCTCGTCCGACGATCCGCAGGCGGTGCTCGAGAGCTTCGGCGAGCGGGTGGTCTATATCGGTGGCGGCCCGGCGGTCTGGGACGTCTATGCGCGCTATGTGCGCCACTGGGACATCAACACACTGCCCTATGACGGCGAGGCCGATACCTGGTTCGATCCCGCCTGGCTCCTGGCGGGCGGCACGACGCAGCGCTGAGGCGGGCGGCTCGGCTTAGCCGGGCAGCACCGCTCTGCGCTCGCGCGGATCGACCCCGCATTCCTCCGCGATGGCGGCGCAGAGCCCTTCCATCAGCGCGCGCAACGGCGGGGCCGGCCTAACCGGCCCATCGAGGCTGGCCGGGGCGATGAGGCGCAGGCTGTTGGTCAGGACGATCCGGCCCGCCGCGAGATCGGGGAGCGTCAGGGACCTTTCGACCGCCGACAAGCCGAACGCGCCGGCATTGTCGAGAATCCAGCCCCGCACGATGCCGTCGAGGACGCCGTCGTCGCGTGGCGGCGTGACGAGCTCGGTCCCCGCCAGGGTGAAGACATTCGCCAGCGCCGAACAGGCGACGCGACCCGCCCCGTTGAGGAACAGCGCCTCGTCGGCACCGGCCTGCCTTGCGGCATGGTTGGCAAGGACGCTGTCGAGATAGGCCAGCGATTTCACCCGCGCCGTCGGCGAGGTCTCGTTGCGGCGGATCTTAGAGACCTGAAGCCGCAGCGGCGCGAACATCATCCCGGGGGCAAGCGGCGCCGTGGTGCCGATCAGCGTCGGCTGCGGATCGGCGGGAAAGGCGAGGCCGCGGGCGCCGGGGCCGCGGGTCAGCGTCAGGCGGATGGCCCCGTCGCCGCGTCGCTCGGCCAGCGCCGTCATCGCCAGTTCCAGCGCCGCGCGGTCCGCCGGAATCGCGAGGCCGGCCGCCGCGGCCATCAGCCGGTCGAGATGGGCCTCCTGGCGAAACACCCTGCCGCCCAGAACCAGCGACGTGTCGAACACCCCGTCGGCAAGGGTCAGGCCGCGGTCGTTCGCGGCAACGGCGCCGGGGGCCGGCGCAAAGCCGCCGTCAATCCAGATCTCGTCCACGCCAACGCTCCGCCAGGGACAGGAAATTCTCGAAGATCCGTTCGCCGCGATCGGTCAGCACGGATTCGGGATGGAACTGGATGCCCCAGGTCGGGTGCGTGTGGTGCGACAGGGCCATGATCTCGCCCTCGTCCGAGCGGGCGTCGATGGCGAGGTGATCGCGCATTGCCGGCGTCTCCTCAACGATCAGCGAATGATAGCGCCCGACCATGGTCGGTTGCGGCAAACCGTCGAAGAGGTTCGCCGCGTCATGGGCGATCCGCGAGGCACGGCCATGCATGGGCTTGAGCGCCCGGGTCACGGTGCCGCCAAAGGCCTCGCCGATGACCTGATGGCCGAGGCAGACGCCGAGGATCGGCACGCGGCCGGACAAGTGCCGCACCAGGTCGAGCGAGATGCCGGCTTCGCGCGGCGAACAGGGACCCGGCGAGATGATCACCGCCGAGGGCGCAAGCGTGTCGATCTCCTGCAGTGTGACGGCATCGTTGCGCACGACCTCGATGGCGCCGCCCAGCCGTTCGAGATAGCGGGCGACGTTGAAGACGAAGCTGTCGTAATTGTCGACGACGAGGATCATCGCGGGCCGTCCTTCGCGCCGTTCCCGTCGTCCGCGTCGAAGGCCGCGAAGACGCGGGTCGCCTTGGTGAAGGTCTCCTCGTATTCGGCCGCCGGGTCCGACAGGACGGTGATGCCGCCGCCGGCCGACAGCCGCGCCGTGCCGGCCTCGAAGCTGACGGTGCGGATGGCGATGTTGAGGTCCATCGCCCCGTCGAAGCCGAGATAGCCGATGGCGCCGCAATAGGGGCCACGGGCGGTGTTCTCGATCTCGGTGATGATGTCCATGGCCCGGATCTTCGGCGCGCCGGTGATCGAGCCGCCCGGAAAGGTCGCGGCGATGAGGTCGCCGGCGGTCCGGCCGGGCCGAAGTGTTCCGGTCACCACCGAGACCAGGTGATGGACCGAGGCGTAGCTTTCGAGGCCGCACAGCACCGGCACCTCCACGGATTCGGAGGTGCAGACGCGCGAGATGTCGTTGCGCAGGAGATCGACGATCATGACATTCTCGGCCCGGTCCTTCTCCGAGGCCAGCAACGCCTCGGCCAGCGAGCGGTCTTCCTCCGGGTCGGCAGAACGCTTCGCCGTGCCCTTGATCGGGCGGGTCTCCACCGTGTCGCCGTCGCGTTTCAGGAAGCGCTCCGGCGAGGAGGACGCGATGGCGAGGCCCTCATGCTCCAGATAGGCGCCGAAGGGTGCGGCATTGGTCCGGCGCAGCCGCAGATAGAGCGCGAAGGGATCGAAGGCGGCGGGCAGTCTGGCGGTGAAGGTCTGGGCGACATTGGCCTGGTAGATGTCGCCGGCCAGAATGTAGTCGCGCACCTTCTGGATCGCCGCCCGGTAGTCGTCGGCAAAGAAATTGGAGCGCCAGTCGAGGCCCCCCGGCCGGGCACCAGTACCCAGCGCCGGCGCCTCAGTCTCCAGCGCGGCACGGAAGCGTGCGATGCGCGCCCGGGCTGGCACGTCGTCGCTTTCGCCGGCCCGGCGCGCGCCGACCACGAAGGCGCGGTCGGCTTCGTGATCGAAGGCGAGAACCGTGTCGTAGAGATCGAAGCGCAGGCTGGGCTTGGCCGGATCGAGATCAGCCGGCGCGGCGAACGTTTCCAGATGCCGGGCGAATTCGTAGCCGATGAAGCCGACGGCGCCGCCCTGAAAGGGCGGCAGATCGGGATGCGCTTCTTGGCGATGGGCGGCAAGGACCGCGTCGAGCGCCGCCAGCGGCGGGCCGTCGAGGCGGTGTCCATCGAGCATCGCACCGTCGGCATCCACCGTGAACGCGGCGAAGGGCGCGGCGGCGACATAGGAATAGCGCCCCAGCGTTTCGTGGCGCATGGCGCTGTCGAGAAACGCCAGGCCGCCGAGGGACCTCAGCCGGGCCGCTGCGATCTGCGGCGCAAGGGGAGCGATCTCGTCATACACCATCCCCGGCAGATGCCCTGATCTCCGGGGCCTCGTCAAACCGGTTTCGCCGCCTCGGCCCGGCCGCCCTGTCGCAGCTCGTCCGGCTTCGGACCGGGCCACTGGCGCGGCGGCCCATCGGTGCCATCTATCCGGCCAGCTTGCCTCTGATTCGGAGATCCAGGATGCGATCCACCCTTCTTCTGGTTGCCGTCCTTGCCGGCATTGCCGGCTGCAACAGCACCGCCCCCTATCCCAACGGCTCGCCGATCGTCGGCGCGCGGGTGTCGGCCAATGAGAACCCCCGCGGTTCCGATGCCTTCTGCCGCCAGTATGCCCGCCAGACCGCCGGCAACAGCTACGAGAACCGCATCGACCGCGGGGAGGACGGGTTCGGTGTGCGCGCGCTGACCCGCCAGCGGGCGCTCGACCAGGGCGAGGCCGCCTATCGCCGCTGCCGGGCCGGCCGCACGGACTGACGCCGCCCGCACGGACGTCCCGGCGGAACGGCGCGTGGAGGCCGTCCGCCGCGCCCCTTGTGCATCGGTCGTTCTTGCGGCATCGCTGCGAGGAACCAGTGGCGGGGACAGGCGATGGCGTCCACCAGTGACGGCAGGACAATCGACGCGGATGTCGCGATCGTCGGCGCGGGCATCGTCGGCATCACCGCTGCCTTCGCCCTGCAGGAGCGCGGGCAAAGCGTCGTCCTGATCGAGCGGGGCGAGGTCGCCCACGGCGCAAGCTTCGGCAATGCCGGGGCCTTCGCGTTCAGCGATGTCATGCCGCTGGCCTCGCCGGGCATCCTGCGCAAGGCACCGCGCTGGCTGCTCGATCCGCTGGGTCCCTTGAGCGTGCCGCCGGCCTATCTGCCGACCATTGCGCCGTGGCTGTTCCGCTTCTGGCGCGCCAGCCGCCCCGCCGCCTTCGCGACCAGCTTCGCGGCGCAGGTGGCGATGATGGAACTGGCGAGCACCGAGACCCGGCGGCTGATCGCGGCGGCAGGGCTCGACGCGATGCTGCGCTTCGACGGGGCGCTGGAACTCTACGAAAGCCGCGCCGAGTTCGAGGCGTCGCTGGGGGCCTGGCAGGCGCGCGAGGCCGCCGGCATCGCCTGTCGCCATCTGGACGCCGCCGGCATCGCGCAATTGCAGCCGGGCCTGTCGCCGCGCTTCACCCACGGGACCTTCGTGCCCGGCTGGCAGTCGATTGCCGATCCCTATGATTATGCCAGGGCGCTGGCCGACCGCGTCGTCGAACGGGGCGGGCGGATCGTCCGCGCCGAGGTGCGCGGCCTCACGCCGGCCGCCGACAGGGTGTGCCTGAAGCTGGCGGACGGGGCGGACCTCCTGGCACGACACGCCATCGTTGCGGGCGGCGCATGGTCGAAGCCGCTGGCGGCCGCCCTCGGCGACAGGCTGCCGCTGGAGACCGAGCGCGGCTACAACACCACGCTGCCGCCGGGCGCCTTCGACCTGAAGCGGCAACTGACCTTTCCCGGCCACGGCTTCGTGGTAAGCCGGCTGACATCCGGCATCCGGGTGGGCGGCGCCGTCGAGCTCGGCGGCCTGCACCGCCCGCCGGACTATCGTCGGTCGGCGACCATGCTGGAGAAGGCGAAGCGCTTCCTGCCCGCACTCGACATCACGGGCGGGCGGCAGTGGATGGGGTTTCGGCCGTCCATGCCGGACTCGCTCCCGGTCATCGGGCCCGCGTCCGCGACCGACCGCATGTTCTATGCCTTCGGCCACGGCCATCTCGGCCTGACCCAGTCGGCGGCGACGGCGCGCATTCTCGCCGATCTCGTCACCGGCACGCCGGCGCCGATCAACCTTGCGGCCTTCTCGCCGCGCCGCTTCGCCTGACCTGCCACCGGAGATCCTCATGGCACGCCACAGCTTCTTCTGCCTCGACGGTCACACCTGCGGAAATCCCGTCCGCCTCGTCGCCGGCGGCGGCCCGTTCCTCGACGGGGCGACGATGATCGAGAAGCGGGCGCATTTCATGGCCGAATACGACTGGATCCGCACCGGGCTGATGTTCGAGCCGCGCGGCCACGACATGATGTCCGGCGCGATCCTCTATCCGCCGACCCGCGACGATTGCGACGTGGCCGTGCTCTACATCGAGACCTCCGGCTGCCTGCCCATGTGCGGCCACGGCACCATCGGCACGGTGACCATGGCGCTGGAGCACGGGCTGGTCCGACCGAAGGAGCCCGGGATCCTGCGGCTCGACACGCCGGCCGGCGTGGTCACCTGCCGCTACCGCGAAGAGAACGGCTTCGTCGAGGAGGTCCGGTTGACCAATGTGCCGGCCTTCCTGCACGCCGAAGGCATCGCGGTGGACTGCCCCGGTCTCGGCGCGCTGACGGTCGACATCGCCTATGGCGGCAATTTCTACGCCATCGTCGATCCGCAGCCGAATTTCCGCGACATGGCCGACTTCACCGCTTCCCAGCTTGTCGCCCTGTCCGGCCCGCTGCGCGCGGCGCTGAACGACGCCCATGAGTTCGTGCACCCGGAGACCCCGGCGATCCGCGGCCTGCGCCATGTGCTGTGGGCCGGCGAGCCGACGATGGAGGGTGCCACGGCCCGCAACGCGGTGTTTTACGGCGACAAGGCGATCGACCGCAGCCCCTGCGGCACCGGCACCTCGGCGCGCATGGCGCAATGGGCGGCCAAGGGCCGCCTCGCGTCGGGCGACGATTTCGTCCACGAGAGCATCATCGGCTCGCTGTTCCACGGCCGGGTCGAGGCCGCGGCCGAGATCGGCGGCAAGCCGGCGATCGTGCCGTCCATCGCCGGCTGGGCGCGGCTGACCGGCATCAACACGATCTTCATCGACGACCGCGACCCGTTCCGGCACGGTTTCCAGGTCCTGTAGGCCGTCGACCAGACGAAGAAGGCCGCCGGCGCGAATGCGCCGACGGCCCTGATACCGGCTCTGTCGCGATGCTTACGCGGCGGCCTTGTTGATGCCGCCGGTGGCGATCTGCGTCATCGTCTTGTCGCCGTGATAGGTGGCGTCCAGGCACTTTTGCAGCTTCTGGGCGTCATCCTTCAGGTCGAGACGCTTGGCGAAGGCTTCCAGGCAGCCATAGCCGGCGATCGCGTAATGGGCCATGCGCTGATACTGGGTGATGATCATCGCGTCGCGGGCGTCGGGATCGGTGATTTCCTCCTCGATGCCGTGCGAGCGGGCTTCCTTGACGAGGCCTTCCATGCCCTTGCAGAATTCGCCCGAGGGATCGGCGCCATGGGCGGTGATGATCTCCTTCAGCGTGGCGATGCCGTCCTCGATGCCGGCGACGCCGGCGTCCAGCGCGCTCTTCAGGTCGCGGTCGGTGGCCACGCCGGCGAGCTCGCGGGTGACCTTGGCGGACTGGTTGCAGGCGCTGTGAATGTCCTGCAGCTGGTCGATATAGATGTCCTTGAGATTGGCGAGAGCCATGATGCGTCCCTTCCGTCTTGATCCTGTGCGCCTTGGCGCTTCGGGACGGTAAAGGGTAAAGGACGGCCGGGTGTTCCATGATGGGAGCCGGCGCGGCACTTGGTCCCGGCTGCCCGGACACCCCGCGCGGCTTTGACCACTTTCGGCGATGCGGATGACGGGCTAGACGGTAAGTCTCCGATTTCCTTTCAAGAATAGTTGAAGCCGATCATGGACCAGGCGACCCGTTCCAGTTTCGACCTCCGCCTGCCGGCCTTCGTGACCATGATGCGCGAGAGCCAGCGGCTGCGCCTGGCGACGCTGGTGCGGCTGCGCTGGCTTTCCGTCGCCGGACAGACCGCGGCCTGCGTCTTCGTGGCCTGGGGGCTGTGGTGGCCGTTTCCGATCGGCACCTGCCTTGCGCTGATCGCCGCCTCTGTGGCGTTGAACATCTATCTGTCGATCAGCTTCCCGGCGAGCCGGCGACTGTCCTCGACGGCGGCGGCCGGCGTGCTGACCTTCGACATCCTGCAGCCGTCGGGCCTCCTGTTTCTCACCGGCGGCATCGAGAACCCGTTCACGGTGTTCCTCGTGGTGCCCTCGATCATCGCCTCGGCGACGCAGCCGCCGCTGACGACGGTGGGGGTGGGGCTCCTGGCGGTGGTCTGCACGACGGCGCTGGCCTTCTTCCACATGCCGGTGCCCTGGCCCCACGGCATGTCGCTGGAACTGCCGATCTCCTATGTCGGCGGCCTGTGGTTCGCGATCGTCACGACCCTCGTCTTCTCCTCGATCTACATCTACCGCGTGGCGGCGGAATCGCGGGCGCTCGCCGATGCGCTGAGCGCCACCGAACTCGTCCTGCAGCGCGAGCAGCATCTGTCGGCGCTCGACGGTCTGGCCGCCGCCGCCGCCCACGAGCTCGGCACCCCGCTCGCCACCATCGCCCTCGTCGCCAAGGAAATGGGTCGTTCGGTGCCGGCCGACGATCCGCAGCGCGAGGACGTGGATCTGCTGGTCGAGCAATCGGAGCGCTGCCGCACGATCCTGCGACAGCTCAGCTCCCTGTCCTCGTCGAGCGAGACCCATCTGGCGCGTCTGTCGGTGATGTCGCTGATCGACGAAGTGGCCGAGCCGCACCGCAATTTCGGCGTCGCGCTGAAGGTCGAGACGGTCGAGCGCGACGGCGCCGAGCCAGTCGCCCGCCGCAATGCCGGTATCGTCTACGGCCTCGGCAACATCGTCGAGAACGCGGTGGACTTTGCCGATGGCGAGGTGGTCATCCGCGCCGGCTGGAGCGAGAGCCATGTCTATATCGAGGTGCTGGACGACGGGCCGGGCTTTGCCCCGGAAATCCTCGACCGGATCGGCGACCCCTACATGTCGGACCGTGATTCCACGGAGCGCAACACCGGCGGCGGTCTCGGCCTCGGCGTGTTCATCGCCAAGACGCTGCTCGAACGCTCCGGCGCCTCGATCACCTTCGCCAACCGGGCAAGCCGCGGCCGCGTCGCCAACGGCGCCGTCGTGGTGATCTCTTGGCCGCGGGACATCTTCCTGTCCAACCGGCCGGCCAATCGCGATTGACGCAGCGGCAGAACGGGGGTGGCGAGCGCCGGATGCGTACTTCGGTCGCATGCCGATTACCGGTTCCGGCGGGTGCAAGCCGTTGAAGGCGTGTGCCCGGCGCTCCATTTCCCGGACAAAGGAAAGGAACGCCGATGTTGACCGAAACTGTAGGGACTGCTCCTGAGCGGTCGTTTCTGCCGCAGGGTGACCGATCGCTGCTTCTGGTCGATGACGACCGCCCGTTCCTGCAGCGTATGAGCCGGGCGCTCGAGCAGCGCGGCTTTGATGTGGTGACCGCCGAAAGCGTCGAGGAAGGGCTTGCCGCCCTGAAACGCTCGGCACCGGCCTGCGCCGTCGTCGACATGCGGCTGGCCGACGGCAACGGGCTCGACGTGATCGAGGCGCTGCAGCGGGCCCGTGAAGATGCGCGGGTCGTGGTGCTGACCGGCTACGGCAACATCGCCACCGCCGTCACCGCCGTGAAGCTCGGCGCCATCGACTATCTCGCCAAGCCCGCCGATGCCGACGAAGTGATCGCCGCGCTCAGCCGCAAGGCCGGCGACCGCGCCGCGCCGCCTGAGAACCCGATGTCGGCCGACCGGGTGCGCTGGGAGCATATCCAGCGCGTCTACGAATTGTGCGACCGCAATGTCTCCGAGACTGCCCGCCGGCTGTCGATGCACCGCCGGACCCTGCAGCGGATCCTCGCCAAGCGCGCGCCGCGCTGAGCACGGCACCCAGCGGCGGCGGTCAGTCCGCCTCCGTCTCTCCGGCCATGCCGGTCATGAACGGATTGGCCGCCCATTCCGCCTGTACCAGGCGGTCGGCAGCCAGCCGTGCGAAACGCAGCGTCATCGCCTTGCGTGTGGCCGGCGCAATCCGGTCTTCCGGCGCCTCGCGCAGGATTTCCGCGCCGTAGCCATCCGACACGATCAGCCCGCAGCTTTCGGGAAAGATGTCCGCCGGCACACCCGGATGGGTCGCGAAGAACAGCCGGTCGCAATGCTGCAGATAATCCGGCCATTTCCGGTCCACCCGGAAATCTTCGATCGAGGTCTTGATCTCGACGATGGTGATCTCGCCCTTTTCCGACAGGCAGACGAGGTCGGCCCGGCGGCCGGACGCCAGCGCCATTTCC
Source organism: Aurantimonas litoralis (assembly GCF_026153195.1). Taxonomy (NCBI): domain Bacteria; kingdom Pseudomonadati; phylum Pseudomonadota; class Alphaproteobacteria; order Hyphomicrobiales; family Aurantimonadaceae; genus Aurantimonas; species Aurantimonas litoralis. The sequence continues at coordinate 230,406 of NZ_JAPFBM010000005.1, forward strand.
GGCAGCAGCGACACCTTGCGCGCCAGCATCAGGCGCTGCACGCCCCGGCGCACCATCATCGCACGCTCGGACTGGCGACCGTCGACCAGCGGGTCGACGCGGAAGGGGGATACGATCGGCATGATCGAGACCTAGCCGAGCCGCGACGCTCTCGGCAAGCAGAAACGCGAACAAACCAGAAACGCGGCGGGACGTCGCAGCCACGCCCCGCGGTACTGATACGCCGACGATGCGAAGGCGTGGCTCAGCGGCCGGTGCGGTCCCCGGAGATCTCCTCGAGGATCGGGCAGTCCGGGCCGTCGTCGCCGTGGCAGCGTTCGCTGAGGTCGGCAAGGGCGCGTTTCAGCGATTGCAGCTCGGCGATCTTGCGGTCGATCTCGGCCATGCGGGAACTGGCCATCGACTTGACGTCTTCGCTGCGCCGTCCCTCGTCCTCGTAGAGCGAGATCAGCCGTCGCGCTTCCTCGATGGTGAAGCCGAGCGAGCGCGAGCGCTGGAGGAACCGCAGGAGATGCACATCGCGATCGCCGTAATTGCGATAGCCGTTGATGGCCCGGGACGGTTTGACCAGCCCGACTTCCTCGTAATAGCGGATCGTCTTGGGGGGGAGGCCGGACAGCCGGGCCGCCTCTCCGATGTTCATCAAAAAGCCCTCGTAGCTCAGGTTGCGAACGTCCCAGAGTGCGCCTGAGATGTCGCGGCGGCCGCTGCCGTCAACTGTCACCAAGCGGCAACAAAGCCTTCGTTAACCAACGTCGTGCTTCCATCGCGTATTGCCTGACGGATGGACGCGGACTAACGAGGAGACGGCTACAGATGGTCGGCGCTCCTCCGGTGCGCGGTTCGTTCGGCGAACTGATCCCATCCCACCCCGAACATGGCATTTTCGATGACGAGCAAACGTTCCCTTCTCCTTGGTGCCGCGGTCCTCTCGCTGGCCGTGGCTGCCGGTTGCGCGAGCAACCAGCGCGCATCGTTGGCGCCGTCCGGGGTCTCCGCCTACACCGCGCCGACCAGCCTGCCGAACGAAGGCAGCCTCGGCGCCACTTCGGCGCTGGGCTATTCGGCCGTCGTCGATGATGGCTACGCACTGCCGGCGATCCCGACCGACAAGATCGATCCCGAGTATCTGCGCCAGCGCGTGTCCTTCCCGGAAGGCCGTGAATACGAACTGGGCACGGTCGTGGTCGATACGCCGAACCGCTTCCTCTACGTGGTCGAGGCCGACGGCATGGCCATGCGCTACGGCATCGGTGTCGGCCGCGCCGGATTCTCCTGGGCTGGCGACGCCAACATCCGCGCCAAGCGCTCCTGGCCGAAGTGGTTTCCGCCGGCCGAGATGATCGACCGCAAGCCGGATCTCGAGCCCTATCGCGACGGCATGGATCCCGGCCTGACCAACCCGCTGGGCGCCCGCGCGCTGTATCTCTACCAGAACGGCAAGGACACGCTGTTCCGCCTGCATGGCACGCCGGAATGGTGGACGATCGGCACCGCCGCCTCGTCGGGCTGCATCCGTCTGATGAACCAGGACATCATCGACCTGTACGAGCGCGTTCCGATGGATGCGCGCGTCGTGGTCAAGCAGGGCAAGGAGCGCCTCGCCGCTCGCTGAGCGGAGGCGCTGTCTCCGGCGATCCGTCGCCGGACACCAGTTTACAGGGCGGGGGACCGCCAGGGCCGGATGCTTCGGGGGAGGCGTCCGGCCTTTTTTTGTCCTGCGCTGCCCGGCTTTGGGAGAGACCGTGCCGCGTCTCAGCGTCCGGTCGCTCTGGCCGCATCGCTGACGGATCGGCGGCCCGCCACGGCGGCGGCCAGCAGCAGCCCCAGCGTCACCGCGTTGAGGACGTGCCAGAGGAAGTGCGTGCCGAGGGGCCAGTCCGCACAGAGCGGCGCGTCGGCCATGCGCAGGGCGAGCGAGACTGCAAAGACCGTTCCCGCCGCAAGGACGGCCGGCCCCGCGCGATGCCGGGTTGCGGCCAGATAGCTGCCGATCCCAAGCATGGCGAGAAGCGCCGGCACGTAGCCCGCCGAGGAACCGACCATTCCTGCGAAGAGCGGCTCCGAGAGGATCGAGGCGCCCAGAAAGCCAGCGGTGCCGAGGCCGGCCGCCCAGCGGCCGAGCCCGACGAGGCGGTGCAGCGCCAGGAAGAAATAGGCGTAGATGAACAGCGCGATCGGCAGGACGTCGGCAAGGCTCGACCAGCGGTTGGCGAAGGTGTGGAACAGGAACGAGCCGATGCCGATGATGGCCACGAGGCCGGCCAGCAGAAGCACGGGCCGGTCCGATCCGCCGGCCCAGCGCCACAGTGCAATGCCGGCGGCGGCTGCGACGAGGAAGGCCAGGTTGGAGACCGCGTTCAGCGGCTCGCCCCAGAAGCCGGCTTCCAGCCGCTCGCAATAGGCATCGATCGGTTGCGTCCAGTCCATGGCCGCGCCGTCGCGCCAGGCCCTATTGTCCGGTGCGCCAGGGATCGTAGGTGCCGAAGTTCCAGAGTTGGCCCTCGGGATCGCGGCAGGCGAATTCCTTCGAGCCGTAGCTCTTCTCCTGCAGATCCGCGACGATGGTCGCGCCGGCCGCCTGGACCGCCTCGTAGAGATGATCGATGTCCCTGACGACGAGATAGGGGCTCTGGGTGACCGCCGCGTCGGGCCGGGCGGGCACCTGCAACGCACCGAAATCGTCGTCCCGGACATCGCCGACCATCACCATGCCGTCGCCGTGGACGAGTTCGGCGTGCAGGATGCTGCCGTCGGTATCCTCGTGGACGGCGTGGCGGCTGAAGCCGAGTGTGTCGCAAAGCCAGGTGATCATCTTGCGGCAATTCTCGTAACGGATGGTGGGAATGACGGTCGATGGCATCGCGGCTCCTCCCTTGCGACGAGGATAGCATCGTAGCCGCGTTCCGGCGTCCGGGTCATCAAAATTTCATACCCGTCGACGCGATCCCGCGGGCCGTAAGCGGACGTCGGCGTCAGAGGCCCGGCCAGGCGAGCGTCGCGCCGGCGACCGCCGCGTAGCGGGCGAACTTGCCGATCGCGACAAGGATCGTGAACCGCAGCAGCGGCACCCGCAGCACGCCGGCGATCACCGTCAGCGCATCGCCGCCGAGCGGCCACCACGCAAGCAGCAGGGTCCAGACGCCGTAGCGGTTGAAGAACCCCGTGGCCCTGTCGAGATGGCGCGGTGGCACCGGAAACCATCGGCGGTCGGCATAGTGCAAGAGGAAGCGGCCGCAGACCCAGTTGACCACCGAGCCGAACGTGTTGCCGACGCCGGCGACGACGACCAGCAGCCAGGGCTCGCCGACACCTTCGGCAAGCAGCGCGACGAGCACGATCTCCGAGGCGCCGGGCAGGAGCGTCGCGGCGAGGAAAGCACTCCAGAACAGGCCCGCGCAGGCGGCGAACAGCGTCATCCCGAGACCGCCGGGCGATCCGAAAAACGCGCGCACCAGCGGTTTTTCGCGGATAGGAGATTGAACGCCGTTTCGCCAGTCACCATGTTGAGGATACTGCAGCAAGACATGTCGAAGCCCCCGCGATGCCTCAGCGTCGCGGCCATTTTCGAAAGGAACGTGACTGCGATGACTTCGCGAGCTTTGATTCGTCCGGCATGGACGCCGGCCACGATTGCCCTGATGGTTGGCGGTTTCATGATCTTCTGGCCTCTCGGCCTGGCGATGCTGGCCTACATCCTCTGGGGTGACCGTTTGGACGGCTTCAAGCGGGACGTCAATGAGACGACGGACCGCCTGTTCGGCGGCCTGAAGCGCGCCGGCGGGGGCAGCCCCTTCGGCGCCCCGCGGACCGGCAATGTCGCCTTCGACGACTGGCGGGAGAAGGAACTCAGCCGCCTCGACGAGGAGCGCCGCCGCCTGCACGAGGCCGAGGCCGAATTCGCCGCCTATGCGCGCGAACTGCGCCGGGCCAAGGACCAGCAGGAGTTCGACCGCTTCATGGCCGAACGCGGCAAGCGCCGCGACGAGGGCCCGGTGGTCGACGGCCAGCCGGCCTGACCGTGACGATGGCGCCCGGGCTGGCCGTGCGCTCATGAAAAAGACGGCGGCGTCCCCTGGGCGCCGCCGTTTTTCGTATCGTGACGGTGTAGACTGCGATTCGAACGGCGGCGTGCTGCTGCCCATCCCTGTTCGGCTGCCGATGTCCTTCCTCTTTCCCCGTGCCAAGCCACGCGTCTCCGCGATCCCCGAACGGCTCGATCTCGCCGGCGGCCCGGTCGCCGTGACGGTCCGGCGCAATCCCCGCGCCAAGCGGATGATCCTGCGGCTTGCTCCCGGCGCGTCCGGCGTTGTCGTGACCGCGCCGCGCCAGGTCTCGGGCCGGGCGATCGCCGAATTCCTGGAGCGGCATCGCGGCTGGGTCGAGGAGCGCGTCGCGCGGGCGCCGGGGCAGGTGGTCGTTGCCGACGGCGCGACGATTCCGTTTCGCGGCGGTACGCTGCGCCTCGTGTCGGCGCCGGAGCGCCGGGCGTCGCGCTTCGAGACGGTCGACGGGGAGGCGTGTCTTATGGTCGGCGGCGCGCCGGAGCACTTCGTGCGCCGCGTCGTCGATACGCTGAAGCGCGAGGCGCGGCAGGACCTGCAGGCGGCGGTGGATCGCCACGCGGCGACCGTCGGCCTGCGACCACGTTCGATGGCGTTGAAGGACACCCGCAGCCGCTGGGGCTCCTGCACCATCGACCGGCGGCTGGCCTTTTCCTGGCGCATCGTCATGGCCCCGCCGGAGGTTCTCGACTATCTCGCCGCCCACGAGGTGGCGCATTTTCGCGAGATGAACCACGGCGCGTCGTTCTGGGCGCTCTGCCGCGAGCTTTGCCCGGGCATGGACCACGGCCGCGACTGGCTGAAGCGCCACGGGGCGGGCCTGCACGCCATCGATTGTTCCGGCGCCTGACCCGCGGTTTTGCCGCATCCTTTACAGGCCGGGGCGAGAGGCGCGATAAGGGCGCCGAGAGTGCGATCCGACCTTCGGGAGTACGGCTTTTGCGAGCCTTCGACGTCAAGATCTGCGGACTGTCCACGCCCGAGACCCTCGCGGTGGCGCTGGAGCGTGGCGCAAGCCATGTCGGCTTCGTGCATTTCGCGAAAAGCCCGCGGCATATGGACGTGGGGCCGATGGCCGAACTCGTCGCCAAGGTCGACGGCCGCGCCGAGACCGTGATCGTCACGGTCGATCCCGACGATGCGCTGCTCGAGCGTTTCGCCCGTGACGTGAAGCCGGACTGGCTTCAGCTGCATGGCCGCGAGACGCCGGAACGGGTGCGCGAGATCAAGGCGCGCACCGGGCTGAAAGTGATGAAGGCGCTGCCGGTGGCCGCCGCCGAGGATCTCGCCGCGGTCGCGCCCTATGCCGGCGTCGCTGACCGTATCCTGCTCGATTCCAAGCGCCCCAAGGGCTCCGACTTGCCGGGCGGCAACGGCGTTTCCTTCGACTGGACGTTGCTTTCGGCCGCCGGGTCGGGCCTTGACCCGCAAATGGCCTATATGCTCTCCGGAGGGATCGACGCCGACAACGTCGCCGAGGCCGTCAGGATCGCCGATCCGTCCGGCATCGACGTCTCGTCCGGCGTCGAGAGCGCCCCCGGCGTCAAGGATGCCGGCCGCATGCACAGCTTCTTCGATGCGCTGGATCGCCTTGGCGAGCCGGCGAGAAAGGCACGAGTCTCGTGAACCAGCCGCTGACCCCGAATTCCTTCCGCGCCGGACCCGACGAGGAAGGCCGCTTCGGCATCTTCGGCGGCCGTTTCGTCGCCGAAACGCTGATGCCGCTGATCCTCGATCTGCAGGAAGCCTGGGAGACGGCCCGCGTCGATCCGGCGTTCAAGGCCGAGCTCGACGGGCTGAACACCCATTACACCGGCCGGCCGTCGCCGCTCTATTTCGCCGAGCGGCTGACCGAGAAGCTCGGCGGCGCCAAGATCTATTTCAAGCGCGACGAGCTGAACCACACCGGCTCGCACAAGATCAACAACTGCCTCGGCCAGATCCTGCTCGCCCGCAAGATGGGCAAGACCCGGATCATCGCCGAGACCGGCGCCGGCCAGCATGGCGTGGCGACCGCCACGGTCTGCGCCCGCTTCGGCCTGCCCTGCGTCATCTACATGGGCGCGACCGACGTCGAGCGGCAGTCGCCCAACGTCTTCCGCATGAAGCTCCTGGGCGCCGAGATCGTGCCGGTCACCGCCGGCCACGGCACGCTGAAGGACGCCATGAACGAGGCGCTGCGCGACTGGGTGACGAATGTCGATTCCACCTATTACCTGATCGGCACCGCCGCCGGCCCGCATCCCTATCCGGAGCTGGTGCGCGAGTTCCAGTCGGTGATCGGCAAGGAGACCCGCGAGCAGATGATGGCCGCCGAAGGGCGCCTGCCGGACATGCTGGTGGCCGCCGTCGGCGGCGGCTCCAACGCCATTGGCCTGTTCCATCCCTTCCTCGACGACAAGGATGTCGCCATCGTCGGCGTCGAGGCGGGCGGCAAGGGTCTGGAGGGCGAGGAGCACTGCGCCTCGCTGACCGCCGGCTCCCCCGGCGTTCTCCACGGCAACCGCACCTATCTGCTGCAGGACGACGACGGCCAGATCAAGGAAGGTCATTCGATTTCGGCCGGCCTCGACTATCCGGGCATCGGGCCGGAGCATTCCTGGCTGAAGGATTCCGGCCGGGTGGAATATGTGCCGATCATGGACACCGAAGCGCTCGAGGCCTTCCAGCTCCTGACCCGCACCGAGGGCATCATCCCGGCGCTGGAGCCGGCCCACGCGCTGGCCGAAGTGGTCAAGCGCGCCCCGACCATGGGCAAGGACCAGATCATCGTGATGAATCTCTGCGGGCGCGGCGACAAGGACGTCTTCACCGCCGCCAAGCATCTCGGGGTCGAGCTCTAGACTGCCGGACGGGCCGCCGCGATCGGCGGCCCGGTAATCGGATTGTCCTCAAACCAAGCTGACAACGCTGGACGAGCCAGCGAGCGAAGCGAGCCTGCATGACCGACATCGTCGAAATCCACGTCACCTGCCCCTCGCTTGAGGAAGCGCGGGAACTGTCGCATGTCCTGATCGACGGCCGCTTCGCGGCCTGCGTCAATATCGGCAAGGAAATCGACAGCCGCTATGTCTGGCAGGGCAGCAAGGAGCGCCACGACGAGTGGCCGCTGACGATCAAGACCACGGCGGACCGGTTCGACGCCTGCGCGGCGGCGATCCGCGAACACCATCCCTATGACACGCCCGCGATCTTCGGCTTCAAGGTCGACTACGTGGACGCGGCGACCGCCCAATGGGTCGCCGAGGTGACGAAAGCCTGACATGACGACACGCATCGAAGACCGGTTCCGCGCACTGAAGGAAGAGGGTCGCCCCGCCTTCGTGACCTTCGTCATGGCCGGCGATCCCGACCACGAGACGGCGCTGGAGATCGCCCGGGCACTGCCGGCGGCCGGCGCCGACATCATCGAGCTCGGCATGCCCTTCTCCGATCCCATGGCCGACGGCCCGGCGATCCAGAAGGCCGGTCTGCGGGCGCTCCAAGCTGGCGAGAGCCTGAAGAAGACGCTGTCGCTGGTGCGAGCCTTCCGCGAGGGCGACCAGACCACGCCGATCATCCTGATGGGCTACTTCAACCCGATCTACATCTACGGCGTCGAGCGCTTCGTTCCCGACGCGCTGGAGGCCGGCGTCGACGGGCTGATCGTGGTCGATCTGCCGCCGGAGATGGACGACGAGCTCTGCCTGCCGGCTCTGCAGAGTGGGCTCAACTTCATCCGTCTCGCGACCCCGACGACCGACGACAAGCGCCTGCCGGCGGTGCTGAAGAACACCTCCGGCTTCGTCTATTACGTCTCGATCACCGGCATCACCGGCTCGGCCGCCCCCGATGCGGACAAGGTCGCTGCCGCGGTCGGTCGCATCAAGAAGCACACCGACCTGCCGGTCTGCGTCGGTTTCGGCGTCACCTCCGCCGACCAGGCGCGCGAGATCGGCAAGGGCGCCGACGGCGTCGTCGTCGGCTCGGCGATCGTCAAGGCGATCGAGCAGTCGCTGGAGAACGGCCGCGCCACCGCCCGCACGGTCAGCGACGTGCGCGACCTCGTCGGCGAGATCGCCGGCGGCGTGCGTGCCGCCCATCTTGCCAAGTCCTGAGCGGGCGACCATGTCCGGGGCGTGACGCGCCCTGTCGACAGGGACGCATGACCGCCTAATTCCTGCGGCAGCGATTGCGCTGCCGCCCCTTGCCGGCACCGGCTGCCGGACCGATTTTGCCACGGGACAAGTGCCTTGAACTGGATCACCAACTACGTTCGCCCGAAGATCTCGAGCCTCCTCGCCACGCGCGAAGTGCCCGAAAACCTCTGGATCAAATGTCCCGAGACAGGCGAGATGGTCTTCCACAAGGATCTGGAAGCCAATCAGTGGGTGGTGCCGTCCTCCGGCTTCCACATGCGCATCCGGGCACGCGACCGGCTGAAGGCGTTTTTCGACGACGGCGCCTTCGAGACCATCGAACTGCCGAAGGTGGCAGTCGACCCGCTGAAGTTCCGCGACTCCAAGCGCTATGTCGATCGGCTGAAGGAATACAAGGGGAAGGCCGAGATGGACGACGCCGTGCTGGCGGCGCGCGGCAGCCTCGAGGGCGTGCCAGTGATGGCCATCGTCCAGGACTTCGCCTTCATGGGCGGCTCGCTCGGCATGGCCGCCGGCGAGGCGATCATCAAGGGCTTCGAGACCGCCATCGCCGAGCGGCGCCCGGTGGTGCTGTTCGCCGCCTCCGGCGGCGCGCGCATGCAGGAGGGCATCCTGTCGCTGATGCAGCTGCCGCGCACCACGGTCGCGGTTGAGATGCTGAAGGAGGCGGGACTGCCCTACATGGTCGTCCTGACCAATCCGACGGCCGGCGGCGTGTCGGCCTCTTACGCGATGCTCGGCGACGTCCACATCGCGGAGCCGGGCGCGGTGATCGGCTTTGCCGGCGCCCGCGTCATCGAACAGACGATCCGCGAGAAACTGCCCGAGGGCTTCCAGCGCGCCGAGTATCTGATGGCCCACGGCATGGTCGACATGGTCGTGCATCGCCACGAATTGCGGCCGACCATCGCCAATCTCCTGAAGCTGCTGACCCGGCAGCCAGCCGAAGCCGTCGAGGAGGAAGCGGTCGTGGCCGAGCCCGTCGAGGCGATGGGGTCCGAGCCAGTCCAGACGCCGGAATCGCAGGCCGCGGGCTGAGCGACCTTTTTGCATCGCTCCCCGCACTGGCGTAATTCTTTCCGATGACAACGACCTCGCTGGCCGCCGCCGAAATCGACGCCCTGATGCTGAAGCATCCGAAGGGCTTCGACCTGTCGCTCGACCGCATCCGCCGGCTGCTGACCGAACTCGGTGAGCCGCAGCGCAAGCTGCCGCCGCAGATCCACATCGCCGGCACCAACGGCAAGGGCTCCGTCACGGCGTTCTGCCGGGCCATCCTCGAGGCCGACGGCCAGGCGGTGCACGCCCACACCTCGCCGCATCTCGTCAACTGGCACGAGCGCTACCGCATCGGCCGCAAGGGCGAGCCCGGGGCCCTGGTCGACGACGCGATGCTGGCCGAGGCCGTGGCCCGCGCGGCGAAGGCCAATGCCGGCGCGCCGATCACCGTCTTCGAGATCCTCACCGCGGTGACGTTCCTGCTGTTCTCGGAAAATCCCGCCGACGCGGTGCTTTTGGAAGTCGGGCTCGGCGGCCGCTTCGACGCCACCAACGTCATCGAGAAGCCGGCCGTCACGGTCATCACCGCGATCTCGCTCGATCACCAGTCCTATCTCGGCGACCGCGTCGAACTGATCGCGGCGGAGAAGGGCGGCATCATCAAGCGCGGCGTGCCGGTGGTGCTGGGCCAGCAGAACGAGTCGATCGCGCTGGAAGTGCTGACCTCCATGGCCGACCGCGCCGGGGCGCCGCTGCTCGTCTACGGCCAGGACTTCTTCGCCTATGAGGAACACGGACGGCTGGTCTATCAGGACGAATCCGGCCTGCTCGACCTGCCGATGCCACGACTGCCGGGACGCCATCAGCTGACCAATGCCGCGACCGCCATCGCCGCGTTGCGCCATGGCGGTTTCGCACCGGCCGACAAGGCGATCGAGGCGGGGCTTTCCCATGTCGAATGGCCGGGACGGATGCAGCAGATCGCTTCGGGGCCGCTCTACCGGGCGGCCTTTCCGGGCTCGGAGCTGTGGCTCGACGGCGGCCACAATCCCGGCGCGGGCGCGGCCATCGCCGAGACCCTCGCCGATCTGGAGGAGCGGGTCTCGCGGCCGCTGTTCCTCATCGTCGGGATGATCAACACCAAGGACCCGACCGGCTTTTTCGCGTCCTTTGCCGGCATCGCGCGGCATGTCTTCACCGTGCCCGTCGGCTCGTCGGACGCGGGCATCGACCCCGATGATCTGGCCGAGGCGGCGATCGACGCGGGTCTCGACGCCGAGCCCTGCGACAGTGTCGAGGAGGCGATCCGGCTGGTCTCCAGCAGCTGGGACGACAGCCGCGCGCCGCGCTTCCTGATCTGCGGTTCGCTCTATCTGGTCGGCGACGTCCTCTCCAGCAGCGGTCTCGCCCCGCGCTGAACTCCTGCGGTCTGTGAGCCCATCACACAAAAAAGGCCCGGGCGATCGACCCGGGCCTTTTTCAATTCATCGCGATGGCGCTGGACGCTGAGCCGTTCAGGCAGCGCCCTTGTTGATCCAGTCGACGAGCTTCGACTTGGACTGCGCGCCGACCATCGTGTCGGCATGCTCGCCATTCTTGAAGATCATCAGCGTCGGGATCGAACGCACGCCGTACTGGGCGGCGATATCCGGGTTCTCGTCGATGTTCACCTTGGCGATCCGGACATTGTCCATCTCGCTGGAGATTTCCTCGAGGCTCGGCGCGATCATCTTGCAGGGCCCGCACCACTCGGCCCAGAAATCGACGACGACGGGCTTGTCGCTGCCGAGGACGTCGGTCTGGAAATTGCTGGTGTCGATCTTTGTCGTGGCCATGGTCGGCTCCTAAATCCTGTTCGTCTCGTTACGTAGAAGTCGCTTGGCGCCAAATCAAGCGACGGCGCCGTTCTCTTGACGCTCCGTTGCCGATTGGGTGGACGCCCGGCGGCGCGCGACCGCCTGCTCCATCACCGCTTCCGACAGGGCGATCAGCCGCGGCGCTTCGGTGAACAGCAGCGCCGCCTCGATCGGCCGGTCCGGATAGAGCGGCTTCAGCATCTCGCGGTAGAGTGCCAGCTGCATGATGTAGGCCGGCGACACCTCCGCCAGCGAGGCGGGCGGCGGCCGGTTGGTCTTGTAGTCGACGATCAGCACCCGCGTTGCGGTGACCGCGAGACGGTCGATCGTGCCGTTGACGCGGTAGCTGCGGCCCGCAAGCGTGATCTCGCCGGCGACCGGCACCTCGGCCCGGCTGCCGGCGGCGAAGATCGGGGCGAAGGCCGGATCGTCCATGACGGCCAGCGCCGAGGCCACCAGCGCGTCGTGATCGCCCGGACGCATCTCCGGCGCGGCCGTCGCCAGATAGCGCCGTGCGGCCGCCTCTCGTGCGTCCGCGGGCATCTCCGGCAACACCTGCAGGAGCTTGTGGACCGCAAGGCCGCGCCGGATGGCGAAGGACGGATCGCCCGTCTGGCTGAGCACCGGCGACACGACGGCCGGCGCAGCCTCGGGCGGGATTGCATCGTCCTCGGCGATCTCGGTGCCCTCGCCGGCGGAGGACGGCGACAGCGGCCGCGGTGGCAGGATTTCGGGCGGCAGCGGCGACAGGTCGAGCGGCGCGGGCGCCGCTGGCTGTGCGGCCATCGTGGCGGCCAGCTTGTCGCCCGTCCCGGCCGCGCCGAAGCGCCAGGCAATGGTCGCGCCGTCGGCGTCGGTCACCGGCTCGCACTCCGCCGACAGGGCGAGTTGGGCCCGCTGCAGCCACGAATTCTCGTTCGGGCCGCGCACGCCCGAGACGCCGCAGACGACCAGCCGGTCGGCGGCACGGGTCATGCCGACATAGAGCAGCCGGCGATATTCCTCCTCGGCCCGCGCCTTCTCCGCCTCCTTGAGGGCGGCGATGGCGTCGTTCTCCAGATCCTTGGCGGCGCGCCACAGGAAGCCCGGCGACATGCCGGGCACGAGACCGGGCATGTCGGGCCATTCCATCAGTCGGGCGCCATGGGCGTGGCTGAACGGGGCCGAACCGGGATCGACGAGGAAGACGACGGGCGCCTCCAGCCCCTTGGAGGCGTGGGTGGTCATGATCCGCACCTCGCCGCGGCCCTGCTCCATCTCGCGTTTGATCGAGGGCGGGGCGGCGGCCAGCCGCGCGAGGAAGGCGTCGAGGCCGGGCTCGCCCGCTTCCTCGTCGGCCAGCGCCAGATCGAGGAAGGCATCGATCACCTCGCCGGAATCCGAGCCCAGCCGGCGCGTCAGCCGGGCCCGGCCACCCTCGGGGCCGAGAATGCGGGCATAGAAGGCGAAGATGGTCTCGAAGCCCGAACGGGCACGCAGTTCGTCGAGCCGCGTCAGCGCGTAGCGGCATTTGGCCAGAAACGCCTCGGTCGTTTCGTCCGGCACGAACTCCGGCACGCGTGCAAGTCCCTCCGGTCCGCAGATCCGCCGCAGGCCAAGCGACAGCGGCTCGTGGCGCTCGCGGGATAGGGCCAGCCCCATCAGGTCGTCGTCGGTGAAATCGAAGAAGGGCGACTTCAGGACGGCGGCGAAGGACAGATCATCCTCGAAATTGGCCACGGTCCGGCCGAGCGCCATCAGATCCTTCACCGCGATATGGTCGGTGATGACCAGCCGGTCGGCGCCGGCGACAGGAATGCCGGCGTCGCGCAGCGCCTTGGCCATGGCGGCGACGAAGCCGGAGCGCTTGCGCACCAGGACGATGACGTCGCCCGCCGCCAGCGGGCGCACCACGCCCTTGTGGGCGATGGGGTCGCCGATCCAGTCACCGATCTGGGCGGCGATCCGCCGCGCCAGCCGGTTGGCCGGGGAATTGGCCGGCTCGTAGTCGATCGCCTGCAGCCAGTCGCGCGACTGCGGCTGTTCCTCGGCCTGGTAGACCGGCCAGATCTCGACGAGGCCCGGCGCCTCTCCCCGCGCGGTCTGGTGCGCCGGCGGTTCGTCCCCCGACGACAGGCCCTTGCGGTTCTCGGCGTCGGCAAAGACGGTGTCCACCGCCCGCAGGACGTCGGCGGCGGTGCGGAAGGACTGGGTCAGCCGCACCTCTTCGAAGCGGGCCTCGGCGGCCTCGGCACGCTGCCGCATGGCCCGCTGTTCATCGGCGAACATGCGCGGCGAGGCGCCCTGGAAGGAGTAGATCGACTGCTTCTCGTCGCCGACGGCGAAGACCGTGCGAGTAACCTCGCGGGCCCCGGCGCCGGCGAAGAACTCCTCCACCAGCTGGCGCATCACCTGCCACTGGCGCGGACTGGTGTCCTGCGCCTCGTCGATCAGCACATGATCGATGCCCTGGTCGAGCTTGTAATGGACCCAGGCGGAGGCGGCCGAGCGGGTCAGGAGCTCGGCGGTCCGCACGATCAGATCCTCGAAATCCAGCCGCCCGCGCCGGCGCTTGAGGATGGCGTAGTCGCGCTCGAAGGCGTCGGCGATCACCAGCGCCGCGGCGCTGGCGCGAAACAGCCGCAGGCTGGCGAGGCGCTCGTCGATCGCCTGGACGTGGTCGGCCAGCTGCTGCAGCCGCTCGGGGAAGTCGGGCAGGGCGTCGGCCACCGCCTTGGTGGCAACGCTCGACGGCTTGTAGGGCGTGCCCTTGGCCGTCAGGCACAGCGCCTTCAACGCGGCGAGCCGCGCGTCCGGCGTGCCGGCGTCCCGGAGCGCCTGCAGGCGGTCGTGGAACTTGGCGTCGGTCGGCTTGGAGCTGGCGGCGGCAAGGCTCATGGCGCTGTCGCAGAAGGCCGCGTCGAAGCCGGGCGCATCGTCTGCCGCCGCGAGGATCGCGGCCTCGTCCTCACCGGGCTCCAGCCCGAGGGCATGGCGCAGGAGCGCGATCGCCGCATCGATCCCACCGGCCTCGTCGAGATGCCGCCGGATGGCGTCGCGCCGGTTGACGATCTCGCCGATGAGCTGATCGAGGCCCCATTCGCCGGCCAGCGTCAGTGCCGAGGCAAAGGCGTCCGCCAGCGCCGAGGCGGCTTCGCCCGGTGCCTTCCGCGCCGCACCGGTAATTAGCAGCCGCCGGGCTTCAGCCAGCAGCGCCATGCTCTCGGCGTCGTCCAGAACCTCGAAATGCCCCGGAACGTTCGCTTCCAGCGGAAACTGGTGGAGGATCGCCTCGCAGAAGGCGTGGATGGTCTGGATCTTCAGCCCGCCCGGCGTCTCCAGCGCTTCTGCGAAGAGACGGCGCGCGACGATCATCCTTTCCGGTGTGGGCGGCCTGCCGTCGAGCCGGGCGATCTCCGCGGCGAGATCGGCATCCTCGGCTGTCGCCCATTTCGCCAGCCGTGCAAAGACGCGGCCCGACATCTCGGCCGCCGCCGCCTTGGTGTAGGTCAGGCAGAGGATCTTCGACGGCTCGACCTTCGACAGGAGAAGCCGCACGACGCGTTCGGTCAGGACATGGGTCTTGCCGGAGCCGGCATTGGCCGACACGAAGACCGAGCGTTCGGGGTCCGCGGCGATGGCCTGCAGCCGCGTCGTTTCGGCAATGCCGGTAAAGCCGCTCATGCCGGGCTCCCTTCGCCGCCGTCGCCGCCCTCGTCGGCGCCGATCGACCATTCCTGCGCCCGGGCCAGATGATCGTAGGCGCCGGAGAAATCGCCGGCGACGAAGGGCCGTGTGCGCGAGCGGAACGGGGTCGCCGCGTTGCGAAAATTCGCCACCAGGCCGCGGAACTTGGCCAGGGCCTCGTCGCTGAGCGCGTCGGGATCGATCGGCTCGCCCTTGCGACCGCCATCGCTGGCGAGATGGTCCTCGTAGAGCGTGCGTTCGCGCAGGCGGACATAGACGAGGTCGGAAATCGCCGAGGCGGTGCCGGCGTCGGCGAAGGCGCCGAGCTTGGCCATGGCGCCTTCCAGCGGCAGCTGCGGGGCGAGCAGCGCGCGGGCCTGCGAGACCGAGGGCGTCGTGCCGGTCTTGAAGTCGAGGATCTCGGTCGAGCCGTCGGTCATGACATCGACGCGGTCGGCCCGCCCGCGCAGGGTCGTCGCCAGGTCGGTGAAGTCGTAAGCGCCGCCGATTTCGGCATGGCGCGCGGCCACACGGGGCCCGCGCTCGCGTTCCCAGGCGATGAAGTTGGCGCACAGCGCTTCGGCGCGGGGCCACCACACCGCCTCGATGTCCGGCGGCAGCATTTCCTCGTCGAAGCGCTCGCGGGCGATGGCGAGGATTTCCGCTTCGGCATCGCCCCCGTCGGGATCGTGGCCACGCTGGACGAAGCGGCCGAGAATGTCGTGGAAGAGATTGCCGCGTTCGGCGGCGTGCGGATCGCGCATCAGCTCGGGCAGCGGTTCGAGATTCATGATCTTGCGGGCATGGATCGCGTAGGGATCGCGGATCAGCGTCTCGACGTCGGTGATCGAATAGGAGGTCGGCCGGCGCTCCAGCGGCGGGCGCGGCTCGGGGCGGGTCGCGCGGATGTCCGGTCCGGCATCGGCCGGCGCATCGTCGAGCCGGCGGGCATGATCGAGATAGGTCTGACCGGCGGCCCGTAGGCGCGCGGTGCCGTCCTCGCCGGCCAGCGTCGTCAGCCGCTGCAGCCAGCGCGAGGCGATGGCCGGGGCGCCGCCGGCACGCCGCGAACGGGTGATGACGACCTTGCGGGCGCCCATCGCCATCCAGAAATCGTGGGCGGCCAGGCCGATGCGCCGCTCTGGCGGGTCGAGGGCGATCTCGCGGCGCATCAGCCGCGACAGGAAGGCGCCGCTCTTGGTGCCGCCGGGCCAGGTGCCTTCGTTGAGGCCGCCGAGGATCGCCATGTCGACGCTCTGCAGCCGCGCCTCCAGCGTGCCCCAGACGAAGGCCCGGGCGGAGAGGCCGCCGCGCGGCTTGACCGTGACGCCGGCGATCAGCGCGTCGATGACGTCGCCGAGTTCGCGGGACGCGAAGCCAAAGCCGGTGTCGGGCGCCCGCACGATGTCGCTCAGGAACTCGACCATCGCCCGGCCAGCCTCCTCGGCATAGACCTCGGAGGCGTCACCATCGGCATCCGCCGCCACGGCTTCGAGACAGCGTGTCAGCGCGGTCGCATAGGCCGCGATCTCGCGTTCGGTCCCGTCGCGCAGCGCGGACAGCGGCTCCAATGCGACCTCCAGACGGTCGGCCATGGTCTGGGCCAATTCGCGCTCGGCCTCGGGAAGGATGCGGACAGGCCGCGGCATGTGGGTCGCCGTCTCCAGCATCCTGCGCCGCTCCGCGACGATGGTCCCGAGGCCGGCGCCGTCGGGAATGCCGACCGAACCGCGCAGCGCCAGCATCTCGATGGCGCGGGCGGCGCGGCGGGCCTCGGCAGCCGGCATACCGAGCCGGGTCAGCGGATGTTTAAGCAGGGCGATCAGCGCGATCGGGTCGCCCGGCTGCAGGGCAACGGCGGCGAGGGTGGTCAGCAGCGTACCGGGCGGCGTGGCCGCCAGCGGCCGACCGCCGGAATCATTGGCGGCGATGCCGAAGCGGGCAAGCTCCGAGACGACCCGGCGGGCGAGATTGCGATCCGGGGTGATCAGCGCCGTCGTCGCATCCGGATCGGCCAGCGCCGCGCGCATCGCGCAGGCGATCGCGAGCGCCTCCTCGCGCTCATCGTTCGCCTCGACGAGAGCGAGACCGTCCAGGGCCTCCGCGCCATGATCGCGCGCCGTCTCGCGCCAGCGATGGGTGGTTTCGGCGGGGCGCAGCGCATCGGCAACGAAGGCCTCGCGGGCGGTCAGGGCAGGCTCTTCGTTCGGGGCCAGATGCGTCACCGCCTCCGGTGGCAGGGCGAAGCGGGCAAGGATGGTCTTCAGGCCGTATTGCGGATGGCCGGGCGCCGAGATCGCCCCCTCGCGAGAGATCGCGGCGAAGGCCTCCGGATCGAGATGCCGGTCGAGACCGGGCAGCACCAGGGCGCCCTGCTCGAGATGGGCGATGGCGTGCATCAGTTCGATGGTTGCGGGGGCGGTGGCGGTGGAACCGGCGAGGATCACCGGGCCGGTGCCGGGATCGCGCCGCAGCCGCTCGGCCTCGGCCCGCAGCCAGACATTCTTGGCCGTCGCCTCGCTGACCCGGCCGGCCTCGGCCAGCGCCTTTGGCCAGGTTTCGGTAACGATCGACAGGAAGGTGACGGTGAGCTGCCACCAGTCGGACAGGGCATCGGGGGCGAGGCCGGCGAGCTTGCCGAGGCTGGTGCCTTCGGTCTCGACCTCGTCGAGCAGCGCGCCGAGATCGGCCGCCAGCCACAGGGCGTCGGCGGCGGAGGCCGGCAAGACGGCCTCTTCGCCGATCAGTGCCTCGAATTCGCGACCGCGCGTCACCGAGCGCCATTGCCGGGCGAGGCGCGCGAGCTGCAGACGCCGTTCCAGTTCGCCCATGGTCGGTTCCAGCGACGGCCGCTCGCCCTCGGGTGCGAACTGGCTGGCCTCGTCGCTTTCGCCAATCGGCCGAATGGCCGGAAGAATGGCGCTGCCGGTGCCCAGAAGCCGGGCGAATTCGCCGGCCAGCGCGCGCGCGGCGCGTCGGGTCGGCACGTAGATCGTCGCGCCGGCCAAGGCCATTGGATCTCCCGTGTAGCGGAAGGACGGCACGATGCGACCCTCGAGCAGGCCTTCGGCAAGCGTGGCAAGGAAGGGCCGTCCCGGCGGGATCGAAAACAGGTTGGCGGTCATGGACCGAGTCTAGGCCAAGCCCTGACGATTCGCACGGGCCAGTTGCCGGCGCGGCGCGATTGCGCGTGGGGGTTCGCAGGGGGTCTAGCGGCGCGTGGTGCCGGCTTCAGGACGCCTCGGCCCAGCCCTTCGCGACGACCGGCGATTGCGACTGGCGCTGGGCGAAGAGCTGCAGGAGGTCGGTGGTGCTGTTGAAATCGGCGGGGCGGGCGAAATGGTAGCCCTGGCCGAGAACATAGCCGAGCTCGTTCAGCCGTTCGGCCTGCCCGGCATTCTCGATCCCCTCGGCCACGACCCGCATCCCCAGCTTGTCGGCGATGCCCATCAGCCCCTCGACGATCGCGCTGCTCGGCGCATCGGTGAGCATCTGGTCCACGAAGGAGCGGTCGATCTTGATGATGTCGACGGGCAGCTTGAGCAGGTGGGTGAGGGAGGCGAAGCCGGTGCCGAAATCGTCCAGCGAGACGAGGATGCCGAGGTTGCGAAGCCGCGCCAGGCTCTCGGCGACATCCTCGCCGAGCCCGTTGAGGAAGACGTTCTCGGTCACCTCGACGACGAGGTGATGATAGGGCACGCCGGCCGCCTTGAAGGGCGCGAGGAACCGCGCTTCCAGATCGCCGGATTCGAAATCGGCCGGGGCGAGGTTGATGCCGACATGCTGGATCGGCAGGCCGCGGGCGATCCACGTCGCGAGATCGCGGGCGATCTGCGCGAACATGCGCTCGCTGATGCGCGAGGCGACCTTGTTGTCGGAGAAGGCCGCCGAGAAGGCGCCCGCGGCGACGATCTGCCCATCGGGCATGACCATGCGCGCCAGCGCTTCGAGCCCGACGATCTCGGCCGTGTCGAGCCGGACGACGGGTTGATAGTAGGTCAGGATCCGGTCTTCCGACAGCGCCTGGTCCACCTCGCGGATGGTCTCGACCCGCTGCATGATCGTCGTCCGCAGGCCGGCGTCGAAGGCGACGTAGCTGCCGCGATTGGTCTCTTTGGCATGATAGAGCGCAAAATCGGCGTTCTGCCGCAGCGTTTCGGCGTCGCTTCCGTCCGGACCATAGACGACGCCGCCGAGCGTCACCTGCGGCACCATCATGTTGCCGTTGCATTCGAAGGGCGCGCTCATGCGCTGGCGGATCGTGTGGGCGATCTGCGCGAGTTCGTCATGGTCTCGGCAGCGATCGCAGACCACCGCGAACTCGTCGCCGCTCAGCCGGTAGGCGGCACTGACGCCCGCGGAGTCGCTGTCGCGCAGGCGCTGGGCGACCTCGCGGATCAGCCGGTCGCCGACCATGTGGCCCATGGAATCGTTGATCGACTTCAGATGGTCGATATCGACGAGGATCAGCGCGAAGCTCGGCGCGGCGCCGAGCGCCAGCGTGGTGATCGCCTCGTCGAAACAGCGGCGATTGGGCAGGTTCGTCAGCTGGTCGAAATAGGCAAGGTGATGGTTGTGCTGCTGCATCTGCGTGTGCGCGATGGAGATCGTGCACAAATGCACGCAGGCATCGACGATCTGGCGCTCGAACGCGCTCGGTCCGCGCTGGACCGGATAATAGAAGGCGAAGGTCGCGGCCACGCGGCCGGAGGAATCGGAGATCGGACTCGACCAGCAGGCCCTCAGGCCCAGCGGCAGGGCAAGCCGGGCAAAGCTGGACCAGAGCGGATCGGTGGCGATGTCGGTGACCTCGACCGGCTCGCCCCTGAACGCCGCGCTGCCGCAGGAGCCGACGCCGGGCCCGATCTCCAGGCCGTTCAGCGCCTCGCAGTAATGCGCCGGCAGCGACGGGGCGGCCAGCGAGTGCAGCCGGCGGTTCTCATCGACGAGGAGAATGGAGCAGGTCACGCCGGGAGCCAGACTCTCGACGCGCGTGCACAGCAGGTTGGCGATGACGTCGAATTGCGAACCCAGGGCAATCGCCTCGAGGATTTCGGTCTGCAGCTGCTGCAGCGCGAAATGACCGTCTGTCCGCATCGAGTCCACCCGTCCTGTGCTCAGACAGCACCCTGCGGGCCGGTGCGTTAGAAAAGGCTCAACGGCAGCCTTCGGAATGCAAACACAAATAAGTGTTCAGCGAGACGATCTGTTTGTTTTGCAACGGTAAACCGTTGATGACTGCGCAATTCGTCAGGCGGCGGCGCTGGCGATGAAGGCGGCCTCCGCAAGCGGGATGGCGCCGGGCGTTCCGACCGTGATCCACAGGCCGCCAAGCCGCACGCCATAGAGACGGTCAGCGTCGATCAGATTGTCGAAAACGCGGTTCAGCGAGAATTTCTCCGGCTTCATACCGGCGAAGATCTCGGGCTTCATGATCGCCACGCCGGCATAGATGAAGGGCGACATGTCGCGCTCCTCGACGCGGGTCAGCCGGCCCTCGACATCCATGACGAAATCACCCTTGCCGTCGTAGCCGGTGGCCTGCTGCATGTCGGCGATCAGCAGCGACATGTCCATGCGCGCCGGGTTCCACAGATGCGCCATCAGGTCGAGATTGTCGCGGTAGCCGTCGATCCAGAACGTGTCGGAATTGATCACGTAGAAGGGCTCGGACCCGAGCTCCGGCAGCGCCTTGACGATGCCGCCGCCCGAATCCAGCAACTCGTCCTGCTCGTCGGAGACGATGATCTCCATGTCCTTGCGCTTGCGCAGATGCGCCCGCATCAGATCGGCCATGTAATGCACGTTGACGACGACGCGCTCGACGCCGTTGCGGGCCAGCGCGTCGAGCCCGTAATCGATCAGCGCCTTGCCCCGGATCTCGACGAGGGGCTTTGGAATGGTCGAGGTGATCGGCCGCATGCGCTTGCCGAGGCCGGCGGCCAGAACCATGGCGGTCTTGGGCTTGAAGGACGGGGTGGTCGACAGGGTCATGCGGCTCTTGTCCGGGCTCAAAGGGGGCGCTGCGTCGGTGCCTCGTCGAGGACGCCCCAGTCTTGGTACAGATCGCGCAGGGCTGTCAGGGACGGGTGGTCGAGCGTGCGCGCCAGATAGGCTTTAATCCGTGGGATGTGACGGAGATATTGCGGCTTGCCGTCGCGTTCCAGCAATCGCACGAAAATACCGAGGATCTTGGATCCCCGCTGGGCCGCCATGATGGCATAGGCGCGCTCGAAACCGGCGGCGTCGAAACCGGCATCCCTGGCGCGCAGCGAGACGTAGTGCGCGGTGAGCCGCGCCTCGAGTTCGGCCGACACGTTGACGCGGGCATCCTGCGCCAGCGAAGCGAGATCGTAGGCGGCCGGGCCGATCAGCGCGTCCTGGAAATCGATGAGCCCGATCCGGGCGAGCCCCTCTTCAGCCGGGCGCCAGATGATGTTGGGCGAATGGAAGTCGCGCAGCACCAGGCTGGTCTCGGCGCTGTCCAGCGCATCGAAGAGGCCGTTCCAGATCTGTGCGAAACGCGCCGTCTCGTCGGGACTGGCCGATCGCTGCCGGGCATGGGGCAGATACCAGTCGGGCAGGAGATCGACTTCCATCCGCATGGCGCGGCGATCATAGGGAGGCACTGTGTGCGAAATGCCATCAGCCACCGGCATGACCGGGTCCCAGCGGGTCCCGTGCAGAGCGGCGAGCGCCTCTGCCGCAGCCTCGTAGCGTTCGGGGACCGGACGACCATCCGCGTCGAGCAGGGTCTCGCTACCCAGATGCTCGATCAGCAGGAGGCCGGCGTCCAGATCGGCACGGTGGATCCGCGGCGCCGCGAAGCCCCCAGCGGACAGCGCATTCGCGACGGCCACGAAGGGCGCCACATCCTCGGCGAGATGGGCGATGCGGCTGTAGGGCAGGCCGTCGCGGATGGGCGGGCCGTCGGGCTGGCGCGGAGCGTCCATGACCACCAGCGTCTCGCCGTCCTTGACCACCGTCTCGTAGCGGCGGCTGGAGGCATCGCCGCTGAAGCGGCGGCGGGGCTGTTCGGCGCAGCCGGCTTCGGCGAGGAAGCTGCGGATTGCCAGCGAACGCAGGATGCGGGGCGCCGCCTCGGCGTCGGCGCTCACATGGGCGGTCCGGCCGCCGCCGGGGGCATTGCCCAGCGTGACCGTCACCGAGGCCGCGGCCAGCGCCGACGGCGCGTTCTGCGGCCATTCGACGAAGGCGATGCCGTCGCGCGCCATCTCCTCGAAGCCGAGCTCGTCCAGCTCGTCGTCGCCCGACAGGCGGTAGAGATCGAGATGCGCCGCCGGCGGGACCGTCTCGTAGGGCTGCACCAGCGTGTAGGTCGGCGACGGCACCTCAAGCTCCGGGTCGTCGGCCAGGGTGCGGATCGCGGCACGTGCCAGCGTCGACTTGCCGGCGCCCAGATCGCCGATCAGCGCGACGACGTCGCCTGCCGTCAGGGCCAGCGCCATGTCGCCGCCGAGCCGCAGCGTGGCGGCTTCGTCGGCGAGCGGGATGCGGGCGATCTCGACGAGCGCGTCCGGCGCGTCGCTCGCAATCGTTGCCGGGCGTGTGGCGCTCATTCGGCGGCGTCCTCGAAGGCGTGATCGTCGCCATCGTGGCGCAGCGGGGCGGCCGGGTCGAGCGGGAAGTCGCAGATCACCGTCGTTCCCTCGTCCGGCGCGGACTGGATGCAGATCGTGCCGCGATGCAGTTCGACGAAGCTCTTGACGATGGACAGGCCCAGCCCGGCGCCGGAATGGCGCCCGCCGGCCGGATTGGATTCGAAGCGCTCGAAGACCCGGTCGATCTGGTCCGCCGGAATGCCGGGGCCGCGATCGGTGACGGCAAAGGAGATGGCCCGCGGGCCGCGTGTGGCGACGACGTCGACGGCGGTGCCGGCCGGCGCAAAATTCGCCGCGTTCGAGAGGAGGTTGAAGAGGATCTGGGTGAGCCGGTGGCTGTCGGCCATGAAGGTATCGCCAGCCTTGTCTAGATCGATCCGCAGCGTGACCTCGGCTTCCTCCAGCCGCTCCCTGATGCCGTCGGCCGCATGTTCGACGGTGCTGACGATGTCCACTTCGGACAGGTCGAGCTCCATGATGCCGGCATCGACCGTCGCGAGGTCCAGAATGTCGTTGACGATGGTCAGGAGCGAGCTGGTGGAGACGGCGATGTAGTCGAGATACTCGCTCTGGCGTTCGTTGAGCGGTCCGGTCTCGGTGGAGCGCAGCAGCGCCGAGAAGCCGATGATGTTGGTCAGCGGCGAACGCAGCTCGTAGTTCACGTGCTGGACGAAGTCGTTCTTGATCTGGTTGGCCTGTTCCAGGGCCTCGTTCTTCTCGCGCAGCATCCGTTCGGCCTGACGCGCGTCGGAGATGTCGGAGAAGGTCAGCATGGTCTGGCCATTCGGCAGCGGCACGATGGCGAAGGCGATGGTGCGGCCGGAGGACAGGGTCATCTCGCCGGTCTCGGTGTCGCGGCGGGTTTCGTCGAAAGCGGTGACCGACTGGCAGAACAGCGGCCAGCCGCCGACGGCGGACGCCGCGCCATCGGTGTCGGCGGAGGAGATCGTGCGGCGGATCGCGACGCTGGCGAGATCGGACAGGGTGTGGATGCGCGGCCGCGACAGGAGGTAGTCCGGCTTGAGCCCGAACAGCTCGGCGAAGGACGGGTTGGACAGCCGCAGGCGGCCGTCGCTGCCGAACACGGCGACGGCCTCCGACAGATAGTCGATGGTCTCGCGCTGCAGCTGAACCGTGGCCTTCACCTGGCTTTCCAGGTCGAGCTTCTCGGTGATATCCTCGAAGATCCAGGTAGCGCCGCCCTGGGGCTGCGGCGTGGCGATGACGCGCAGCGTGCGCGCATCGGCGAGGTGCCACATCGTCTCGGTCGGCTCGGTCGCCCGGTAGGCGGCGAGGTCCTGGTCCTGGATCTCGCTGCGGAACAGCTTCTCCACCGGCAGGATGCCGCGGGTGCGCAGATGGTCGAGCAGCGCCAGATGGTCGGGCTCCGATTCCAGATAGGAATTGGTCAGGTCGAACAGGCGCTGGAAGGCGGCGTTGTGATAGGTCAGGCGCGTCTTGTCGTCGAAGCGGGCGACCGCCGTGGTGAGCTGGTCGAGGGTCTCGGACTGGCTGTTGATGGTCTGGCGCAGCTCCATGCGGACCTGCTCGGTTTCCGACACGTCGATGGCAAGGCCGGCCGAGCCGAGCGGGCCGGTGGCTTCCACCACCGCGAAATTGCGGCGGTCGGCCGCGACCACGGTCGAGAGCTTGTCGGAGAAGACGGCCTGTTCGGACAGGCGCGCGGCGATCGTCAGGCGATCCTGCTCCGACAGGAACTCCACCTGCCGCTCCAGCGTGTCGGCAGCTTCCTTTGCGTCGACCGAGGCGGCATAGGCGTTGTTCACCCAGCCGAGGCGGCCGTTGCGGTCGCGCAGCCAGACCGGGATCGGCGCGGCGTTGAACAGGTTCTGCATCGTCTCGATCATCGCGAGCGCATCGGCGCTGGCGATCTCGGCCTCGCGGACGCGCTCGCGCAGGCCTTCCAGGGCGACGAAGCGGACGACGGCGAGGCCGCCGATGGTCTTGCCGGAGGCTTCGATCAGGCGCCCATGGGGCAGGTCGATCTCGATGCTGAAGGGCTCTGCGTCATGGCGCAGCGCGGTGATGGCGGTCTGCAGCCGCAGCGCGACGTCGGCGGCCATCCAGTCGCCGAAGGACAGGAAGCGCTTTTCCTCGACCGGGGCGCCGGCAGGACCGGGCAGGGCACCGAGGATTTCCGGCGCGCCGGGGCCGGAATAGACCAGCAGCCGCTCTTCGCCGGCGGTCAGGAGCATGGTGCGGGCTTCGGCCTCGGCCCGGCTTTCCGCGAGGCTGGCGCGCAGCATGTCGTTCTCGGTGGCGGTCGCGGCGCGCTGGCGGATGAGGAAGACCACGCTCAGCATCGAGGCGCCGATCAGCATGGCGACGAGGGCCAAATAGAGAATGTCGGCCGGTCCCAGCATGGTATCGACGCCGCCCGCCAGCGACAGGAGCTGGGCCGAGACCGGTGTGGGAGCCAGTGCCAGGATCGCGAGGCCGGAGCCGATGGCCCGTCGCCGGGCTGGCGATGCGGGTGTGTGCGCGTGCCGGTCTGCCGTTGCGGTACGGCGCCCGTCGCAAGAATCCATTCGTGTCCGGAAAGCGCCGCCGCGCCCGGATCCACACCCCTCGTTCATTCCGTCAGTCCCCGTTCGTGTCAGCCAGCGTATCCCGGCGTCCTTGTCCCGGCCGCAGGCGCCATACCGCACGCACCGCCGCTGCCGGAGGCCCGGAATGGCGATGCGAATGTCGGATTCGCAGTCAGCCGGGGCCGAAGCCAGAACACCGGAAGTGCCCTGACGAGACGCAAAGAAACGCTGACGCAGCGACCGGTCCACCCACCGGCAGCCGCGATTCGGACATAGTAGCCACTGCGGAATCCTGCGCAATCCACAACAACGCGGCCGGCGGAAAAGAAAAAACCGCCGGGACGGCTTGCGCCCCGGCGGTTCGTCTGATTCGGGCCCGGTGTCCGGGTGGGATCAGTAGCGGTAATGCTCGGGCTTGTATGGGCCCTGCTGTTCCACGCCGATGTAGGAGGCCTGCTCGGCGGACAGCTCGCTCAGCCTTGCGCCAAGCTTGGCGAGATGCAGACGGGCAACACGCTCGTCGAGATGCTTCGGCAGGACATAGACCTCGTTGCCGTACTTCTCGCCCTTGGTGAACAGCTCGATCTGCGCCAGCACCTGGTTGGTGAAGGACGCCGACATTACGAAGGACGGGTGGCCGGTGGCGTTGCCGAGGTTCAGCAGACGGCCTTCCGACAGCAGCAGCATGCGGTTGCCCTTGGCGAACTCGATCATGTCGACCTGCGGCTTGATGTTCGTCCACTTGAGATTCTTCAGCGCGTCGATCTGAATCTCGTTGTCGAAGTGGCCGATGTTGCCGACGATCGCCATGTCCTTCATCTCGCGCATGTGCTCGATGCGGATGACGTCCTTGTTGCCGGTCGTCGTGATGAAGATGTCGGCGCTGGAGACGACGTCCTCGAGCTGAACGACCTCGAAGCCGTCCATAGCGGCCTGCAGCGCGCAGATCGGGTCGACTTCCGTGACCTTCACGCGGGCGCCGGCGCCCTGCAGCGAGGCGGCCGAGCCCTTGCCGACGTCACCGTAACCGCAGACGACGGCGACCTTGCCAGCCATCATCACGTCGGTGGCGCGACGGATGCCGTCGACCAGCGATTCCTTGCAGCCATACTTGTTGTCGAACTTCGACTTGGTGACCGAGTCGTTGACGTTGATCGCCGGGAAGGGCAGCAGGCCCTTCTTCTGCAGCTGGTACAGGCGGTTGACGCCCGTGGTGGTCTCTTCGGTCACGCCCTTGATGGCGTCGCGCTGCTTGGTGAAGAAGCCCGGGGTGGCGGCCATGCGCTTCTTGATCTGCGCGAAGAGGATCTGCTCCTCCTCGTTGCCCGGGTTGGACAGCACGTCCTCGCCGGCTTCGGCGCGGGCGCCGAGCAGGATGTACATCGTGGCGTCGCCGCCATCGTCGAGGATCATGTTGGACGGCTCACCATCCGGCCACTGGAAGATGGCGTCCGTGTAGGTCCAGTATTCCTCGAGGCTCTCGCCCTTGATGGCGAAGACCGGAATGCCGGCCTCGGCGATCGCCGCGGCGGCATGGTCCTGGGTCGAGAAGATGTTGCAGGAGGCCCAGCGCAGGTCGGCGCCGAGATCGCGCAGCGTCTCGATGAGGACGGCGGTCTGGATCGTCATGTGGAGCGAGCCGGTGATGCGCGCGCCCTTGAGCGGCTTGTCGTTGCCGAACTCCTCGCGGCAGGCCATCAGGCCCGGCATCTCGGTCTCGGCGATGTCGAGTTCCTTGCGGCCGTAGGCGGCGAGGGAGATATCCTTGACGACGTAATCCTGTGCGTTGGCCATGTGCAATCCATTCGTACGGTGGGAAATCGGGTGGTCGGCCGGGGTCTCCCCCGGTCGCATTGGCAGCGATCTACCAGTCTTGAGCCTTCCGGACAAGGGGACATAAACATTTGCTTATGTCTTGATTGGATGCGCCGCGCTTTGCCCGCGCCGGTTTTGGGGATAGCCTGCCGCGGCAATGCGCGGGAGGAGGAGACGGTGATGGGCCTGAGGTCTGGCATGCTGGCTGCGGGCCTGTGCGGGCTCCTTGTCGCGAACGGCCCCGCCGAGGCGGCCGGCGGCAGCGAGGGCGCGCTTGCGGGCAGCCTGTTCGAGTTCGCGCTGCCCTATTCGCCCTATCTGTTCGACCTCGCCCTCTATGCGGGCCGTGGTGTCGCCGAGATCACCTACGACGCGCGCCGTTACGACGATGTGACACAGGCGCTGATCGTGACCGGTCTGAAGATCCGCCGTGACGATTTCACCGCGGAGATCGGCCAGATGCGCCTGTCCGCCGAGCAGGCGGTCTATGAATCCGTCGCCGTGGACACACGCGCGCTGCCCCTCGACCCGCCCGTGCGGGCCGTCCTTAAGCAGCTCGACCGGGAAGTCCTGACCGGCGACATCGTCATGGCCGGCCGCACCGACGTCGCGGCAGCCGACTACGACCTGCAGGCCTCGGTCGCGATCGATGGCGTGGGAACCCTCGACCTGTCTGCCGACCTTCGCGGCTTCCACATCCTTCTACCGCTGGACGAGTTCGAGGGTGGCGCGGGAAGCGACGATCCGATGCTGGCAGGCCGGCTGCAATCGGCGGAGGCGAGCTTTACCGACGCCGGGCTGGTGGAGGCGCTCTACCATGTCGTCGGCGCGATGCAGGGCATGACCGCCGATCAGGCCCGCGGCACCGCCGGCATGATGGCCGGCATCGGCGTCGCGGCGGTGTTTGCCGACATGCCGGGCGGGCCCGATCCGCGATTGCAGGCCATGGCCCGCGAGTGGTCGGCAAGCGTGCAGGCGTTCCTGGCAAAGCCGGACCGGCTGAGCCTGCGGCTGCAGCCCGCCGCACCCTTCGATCTCGCCCGCCTGACCGCGGATGCACCGGTGGGCGCCGCCGAGATCGTGGCGCTCGCTCCGTCGGTTGCCGCCGGGCCGGCGCCGGCCATCGCGCTCCTCGATCCCGATACCCTCGTGTCGGGTCCGGACGCGGACCTTGCCGCGGTGCTGACGACGGCTGACGCCCTGATCGCCGGCCGCGGCGTGCCGCAGGACATCGTGCGGGCGGTGACGATCCTCCTGCCGGCGGTGGAAAAGGACAACCGGGCGGCCATCGGGCTACTGGCCCGTGCGCTGGCGCTGAACCCGCGCGTCGCGATCCCGCAGGACGGACTGCGCGGCGCCTATGTGGCGCTGCTGCTGGCGCGGGCCGACGGGATCGCCATCGCCGACGACAGTCTCGCGGCGGTCCAGGGGCGTCTCAGCCCGGAAGAGGTGGCGGCCGCCGAGGACGATGCGCAGCTGCGCTGGCGCAGGACGCCCGCCGGCGAAGCCCGTCACGCGGCGGAAGTCGCCGCCTTCGGCCAGCGCGACTGGGCGGCGATCCGGCGGCTGGC
This sequence comes from Aurantimonas litoralis, assembly GCF_026153195.1. NCBI lineage: Bacteria > Pseudomonadati > Pseudomonadota > Alphaproteobacteria > Hyphomicrobiales > Aurantimonadaceae > Aurantimonas > Aurantimonas litoralis. The sequence goes on from NZ_JAPFBM010000005.1 coordinate 258,687, forward strand.
CTTCGGCTATTACGAAGGCATCGAGACGCCACGCAACGGCATGCGTGCCTATGGCTGGGCGGCGATTGCGGCGGCCGGCGGCGACCGCATTGCCGCGGGCCTGCGCGACGATCTGGTGGCGGCGGTGAATAGCGGCCGCTTCATCCTGCCGATGGAGCGGGCCAAGGCCGCCACCGCCGATCTGTGGAAGCTGCTGATCGCCGAGGCGCCGGATGCCCCCGGCGCCGAACCGGAACCGGACGGCGACGAGGCGACCGCGACGGAGGGCGCGGACATGCCAGATGCTCCCTCGGAGGCGGGTCAGGCCGGAAACGAAGACGCTGGAGAAGGCAGCTTTGGCGAAGAGCGCACGCAGGCCGTACCGGCACCGGACACCCGCGAGGAAGACGCAGCCGCAAGCGAGCCCGGCGACGCGGTGCCGCCTGCCGACTGACCGGGCGTAGGGGCAGCGCGGCTAGCTGTCCTCGCCGAAACGGTTGGCAACGAGGTTCTCGATCGCATCGAGCGCCGCGTCCGCGTCATTGCCGGTGGCGGCGACCTCGATGGTCGTGCCCTTGCTGGCGGCCAGCATCATCAGCCCCATGATCGACTGTCCGCCGACGGTCATGCCGTCCCGCGAGATCGTCAGCTCGGCATCGAATGCCTCAGCCGTCTGCACGAAGCGCGCCGAAGCGCGGGCATGCAGGCCGCGCTTGTTGACGATGGTCAGGGTGCGGGGCGGTGGGCTGTCAAGCCGGGTCATCGGGCTGGGACTGCCGGCATCGGCCGGGGCAGGGCAATTGGTATCGCTCGGAGTGCCGGCATTGGTGCTCACTTGCCGCTCAGGACCCGGCTGGCGACGTTGATGTATTTGCGGCCGGCTTCCTGCGCCTCGACGAGGGCGACCGCCAGCGGTTTTTCCTCGCGCACGCTGGCCAGCTTGATCAGCATCGGCAGGTTGACGCCGGCCAGGACGTCGACGCGATTGCCGTCCATGACGGAGATGGCGAGGTTGGAGGGCGTTCCGCCGAACATGTCGGTAAGAATGATCACGCCGGCGCCGCGTTCCGCCCGGGCGACGGCCTCGACGATATCGACGCGTCGCTGCTCCATGTCGTCCTCGGGGCCGATCGAGATCGTCTCGAAGGCGTCCTGCGGGCCGACGACATGCTCGACCGCGTGACGGAATTCATCGGCAAGCCGGCCATGGGTCACGAGTACCAGACCGATCATACGCCGTCCCTCACGCTAGTCTGGCCCGGCATCGCGGCGGCCTCCCTGAACTGCTGGGCCGTTCGGCCGCATATCTGCTGCGGGAGATGCGGCAAAGCCGACCTCCACGGGCGCGCATCCTCGCCATCCTTCGGCGGATACGCAAGTTAAATGATCACGCGCTGCGTACTTGCCGGTCACCATTGTCTCAGACGTCGTTGACGGGCGGTGAAAGCACCAGCGAGGCAAGGATGTCGGCGCCGAAGCCGGCCTCGCGTGCGGGCAGTTCCACCCGCCGGATCACCCGCCCGAGAATCTCCGCCGTCCGGGGCTCCGGCAACCGTTCGATGCCGGCCGGATCGACCAGATCGACGACGAGGCCGAGGCGGGCGGAGGCCGCGAAGGGCTCCCGCAGGATACCGATGCCGGAGACCTCGATCAGCCCGGCCAGCGTTGCCGGCGCCGACATCGAGACGGCGTTGCCGCCATCCTGGGCGACGACGACGCGGTCGTCGGCCACCAGCAGTGCTTCGAGGTTCAACGCACTGCAGCGACGCAGCGTCGACAGCGCCAGGGAGGATTTCCCGCTGCGCGCCGGGCCGCGGATCAGAATGCCGAGATCGCCGATCCGGATGGCGCAGCCGTGGAGATTGGCCGGCTCGCTCATTCGGCCGGGAAGGACACGATGAACCGCGCGCCCGCAACGCCGTTCGGCGCGTCGCTGTCGGCGATGTTCTCCGCCCGGATCGTGCCGCCATGGGCTTCGACGATCTGCCGGCTGATCGACAGGCCGAGGCCGGAATTCTGGCCGAAGGCCTCGGCCGAGGGCCGGTCCGTGTAGAAGCGCTCGAAGATCCGGTCGATGATCTCGGCCTGGATGCCGGGACCGTTGTCCTCGACCACGATGACGACGCGGCTGTTGCGACGGCGCAGGAGGACGTCGATGCGGCCGTTGGCTTCGGGCACGAAGGAGCGGGCGTTCTCGATCAGGTTGGTAAAGACCTGGCTCAGCCGCAGATCGTGGCCGGTGACCACGTAGCCGTCCTTGATCGAGCCGGGCAGCGCCTGCTTGTCGAATGTGATCGAGACCTGCCGGTCGGGCTTGGACTGGCTGCGTGCGCCCTCCACCACGGCGCGCAGGAGCTGGGCGAGATCGACCTTGCTGGCGATCTGGCGGGCCAGCTCCGCATCGAGACGCGAGGCGTCCGAAATGTCGGTGATCAGCCGGTCGAGCCGACGCACATCGTGCTGGATGATGTCGAGCAGGCGCTCGCGCGAGGCGTCGGTGCGCGCCAGCGGCAGCGTCTCGACGGCGCTGCGCAGAGAGGTCAGCGGGTTCTTGAGCTCGTGGCTGACGTCGGCGGCGAAGGTCTCGATCGCGTCCATCCGGGCATAGAGCGAATTGGTCATGTCGCGCAGCGCGGTGGCCAGATTGCCGACCTCGTCGGCACGGTCGCCGAAATCGGGGATCGCGGTGCGTTCGTTGACACCCCGCCGCACCCGGATCGCGGCCGCCGAAAGACGCCGCAATGGTGTCGCGATGGTCGAGGCGAGCAGGATCGACAGGACGATGGTCACCAGCGAGGCGACGGCGAAGGTCCGCACGATGGCGGTCCGCTCGGCCTGCACGATCTTGTCGATGTCGCCGCCCTGGGTGGACAGCATCAGAACGCCGAGCACCGCCCGGAAGCGCTGGATCGGCACGGCGACGGAGACGATGAGCTCGCCGCCCTCGGTCGCCCGCACCACCGTGGCCGGGCCGCCGGTCAGGGCGTTCATCACCTCCGGATAGGCGGCGCCCGAGCCGCCCGGCGTCTCGCGATAGACCGGCAGGTCGCGGCGCTGGAACAATTGCTGGAACCAGTCGGCCAGCATCTCGCCGAAGCCGGGCTCCTCGTCCACCGCGACCGGCGGCAGGTCGTAGCGCAGGATCTGCCCGCGCGAATACAGATGCCGGGAATCGAGGATCAGATTGGCGTCGCGGTCGTAGAGACGCGCCCGGGTGCGGGTCGGCGAGATCAGCCGTCTGAGCAGCGGCGCGACCCGCTCCGGATTGATCGGAAAGTCGAGGCTGTCGGTGGAATCGGCACTCGGCGCCAGCGTGTCGCCGGCCTGGAGCTCCAGGAGACGCTCGGGATCGAGGGTGATCGAGTTGGTCTCCACCGTCGCCGACGAGGCGATGGCGCTGGCGATGATCTCGCCCTGGGTCAGGAGGCTCTCGACCCGGGCGTCGATCAGCCCGGCGCGGAACTGGTTGAGATACAGGATGCCCGAAACGAGGACGATTAGCGCGACGAGATTGAGGAAGACGATGCGCCGCGTCAGCGACGAGAAGATCGTGTGCCCGAGCAGCCAGCGCGTGCGGTAGAGCACCCGGCGGATGAACGGCAGCCGCCGCAGGCGGCCGCGCACGATCGCCTCGCGCCGCCGTCGGTTGCGCCGCTCCGAACCGCCATCGCCGGCTTCTGTTTCGCTGATGGACACCATCGACCTTTCTAGGGCCCGCTCACGCTTCCCGGAAGCGGTAGCCGACCCCGTAGAGGGTCTCGATCATGTCGAAGTCGTCGTCGATCGCCTTGAACTTTTTGCGGAGCCGCTTGATGTGGCTGTCGATGGTGCGGTCGTCGACATAGACCTGCTCGTCATAGGCCGCGTCCATCAGGGCGTCGCGGCTCTTCACAACGCCGGGCCGCTGGGCGAGGGAGTGCAGGATGAGGAACTCGGTGACGGTCAGCGTCACCGGATGGCCGGTCCAGGTGCAGGTGTGGCGTTCCTGGTCCATCACCAGCTGGCCCCGCTCCAGCGAGGATTCGGGCACCGAGCCGCCGGGCTTGGCCGCCTCGCGCGGCGCGCCGCGCCGCAGGATGGCCCGCACGCGCTCGACCAGCAGGCGTTGCGAGAACGGTTTGCGGATATAATCGTCGGCGCCCATCTTCAGGCCGAACAATTCGTCAATTTCCTCGTCCTTGGAGGTGAGGAAGATGACCGGGATATCGGATTTCTGGCGCAGGCGCCGCAGCAGCTCCATCCCGTCCATGCGCGGCATCTTGATGTCGAAGATGGCGAGATTCGGCGGTCGGGACTGCAGGCCCTCCAGCGCGGACGCGCCGTCGGTGTAGGTCTCGACCCGGTAGCCCTCATTCTCCAGCGCGATCGAGACCGACGCGAGAATGTTCCTGTCGTCGTCGACAAGGGCGATGGTTGGCATTGCGATCTTCTCCAGTTTCCGTCCCTCGCAGCGACGTGCGTGTCGCGAGAGGGGCTCGGCCGCGCCCGGCAGGATCACTGGTCGCGGCCGTCGAGGCAGATGTCCCTTCTGCTGATGCGTTCCGCAACAGGGAACGCGCCATCGGCAGCGCCAATCAGCGATAAATGTGGCGGGATTGGAAAATTACAAAGACGTAGCGGAAGTTTTCGGCCGGCCGGCATCCCGCGCGGCGGCTTTGTCCTGTGTCCGGCACCACCCCGCGGACCTGCGGGTCGCGGGGTGGTGGCTCGGCGGCTCTAGAGATCGACCTTGCGCTGCTCGCCGATCTGCGGCCGCTCCTTGCCGCCGACATAGGCGCGGGCGAACTCCCAGGCCTGGGTGATCTTGCTGGCTTTCACGTCCCAGATTTCCGCCGAGTCCGGATCGACGACGAGAACGACCACGTCGGGATCGTCCTTGCCCTCCGGCAGCCATGCTTCGGCCGAGGCATCCCAGAGATCGGCGACGAGCGACCGGTCGCCCACCACTTCCGCGCGTCCCGACAGCGACATGTACTGGCCGTGCTTGGAGAAGGTGCAGGCGACGTCGTCGTCGAGAGCGATCTCCTCGACCTTGTGGGTCATGCGCTCGGTGAGGAAGTAGAGCTTCCGGTCGTCGCCGCGCAGGCGCAGCGCCATGGGGCGCGCCCGCATCCGGCCGCCGTCGCGGGTCACCACCATGCAGGTGTCGAAATTGCCGATCGTCTCCCAGAACTTGTCGATGTCGCTGGTGGTCATGGGGTTCTCCTGTCGCATTCGTCCTGCACCGGAACCGGTGCTCTCGAATGGGACAATGCAGCGGACCGGGAAAGGTGCCAGCGCGATCGCGGCTGTCGCGCTGATCATGCGAGCCCGGAAGAGGCGTCCGGACGGACAGGTCCGCCATGCCGCCGCGACCGCGCCATCTCGCCGCTCTCCCGCCGCGATTTAAATCGATCATATCGGGAGGCGTCGGGATTTAATCGATTAAGTGACTGTTCTGATTGTCGATTTTCCGCCCGGAGGGCTTGCTTGTTGGAAGTCGCTGGGTAGTTAGTGGACGCGCGGCAAACATGGTGGGCGCTGGCCTGGCAGACGCGGGCTTCCGACAAGGAGACGACAGTGGACGAGATCGGCACGAGAAATCCTGATTGCGGAATCGAGACGACCGGCCTCGATGGCCTGTCCTCTGTGCGCTGGAACCTCGGCGAAGCGGAACTGATCGAAACCGCCATCCGCCGGGGCGAAGGCCGGCTTACGGCGCATGGCGCCTTCGTGGCGACCACTGGCAAGCACACGGGCCGCTCGGCCAAGGACAAGTTCATCGTCCGCGACGAGACGACCGACCCGGCCGTCTGGTGGGACAACAATGCCGCCATGGAGCCCGAGGCCTTCGAACGGCTGCGCGAGGATTTTCAGGCCGCGGCCGCCGGCCGTGATCTCTTCGTGCAGGATCTGATCGGCGGCGCGGACCCTGAGAACGCCATCCGCGTGCGCGTCGTCACGGAATATGCCTGGCACTCGCTGTTCATCCGCAATCTCCTGATCCGGCCGTCGCAGGACGAGCTGCGCGACTTCGTGCCGGAGATGACGATCATCGACCTGCCGTCCTTCCGCGCCGATCCCGAGCGCCACGGCTGCCGCACCGAGACCGTCATCGGCGTCGACCTGTCCCGCAAGATCGTGTTGATCGGCGGCACCTCCTATGCCGGCGAGATGAAGAAGTCGGTGTTCACCGCGCTGAACTTCATCCTGCCCGAGAAGGGCGTGATGCCGATGCACTGCTCGGCCAATGTCGGGCCGGACGGCGACGGCGCCGTGTTCTTCGGCCTGTCGGGCACGGGCAAGACCACGCTCTCCGCCGACCCGCGTCGCACGCTGATCGGCGACGACGAGCATGGCTGGGGCGAAAACGGCATCTTCAACTTCGAGGGCGGCTGCTACGCCAAGACCATCCGCCTGTCGCCCGAGGCCGAGCCGGAAATCTTCGCGACCACCCGTCGCTTCGGCACCGTCCTGGAGAACGTCGTTCTCGACGAGAACCGCGTACCCGATTTCGACGACGGATCGCTGACCGAGAACACCCGCGCCGCCTATCCGCTGCACTTCATCCCCAATGCCAGCGACACCGGCGTCGACGGCCATCCGCGCAACATCATCATGCTGACGGCCGATGCCTTCGGCGTGCTGCCGCCGATCGCCCGGCTGACCCCGGCCGAGGCCATGTACCACTTCCTGTCGGGCTACACCGCCAAGGTGGCGGGCACCGAAAAGGGTGTGACCGAGCCGGAGGCGACCTTCTCGACATGCTTCGGTGCGCCGTTCATGCCGCGCCATCCGGCCGAATACGGCAATTTGCTTCGCGACCTCATCGCCCAGCATCAGGTCGATTGCTGGCTGGTCAACACCGGCTGGACCGGCGGCGCCTACGGCACCGGCCACCGCATGCCGATCAAGGTGACCCGCGCACTGCTCTCGGCTGCGCTCGACGGCAGCCTGAAGGATGCCGAGTTCCGCGCCGATCCGAATTTCGGCTTCCAGGTGCCGGTCGCGGTGGAGGGGGTCGACACGACCATTCTCGATCCGCGCGCCACCTGGACGGACAAGGCCGCCTACGACGCGCAGGCCGCACGGCTGGTGTCGATGTTCCGGTCGAACTTCGCCAAGTTCGAGGATCACGTCGATGTCGAGGTGATGCAGGCGGCCCCGGCTCAGGCGCTCGCTGCCGAATAGCACCGTAGTTCTCCCGCCGGCGCCGCCAGACTGCGCGGTGCCGGCGGGGTCTCCGGCGACCTTCCGGAACCCATTCGCGCGCCGCCGCATTGCCGCCCGGAGCCGGCAGCGCTATCGATGCCCATCGGGACGCGGCCGCCGGTCGCAGACGGGGCAGGGCATGGCCGGCGATCACGATCTGATCATCAACGAGCGCGTGACGATCTCCGGCGGGGACCTGCAGGAGCAGTTCATCCGTGCCGGCGGACCGGGCGGACAGAACGTCAACAAGGTCTCGACCGCGGTCCAGCTGCGCTTTGCCGCCGCCCAGTCGGCCGCGCTCTATCCCGATACGTTGCGCCGGTTGCTGCGGCTTGCCGGACAACGGGCGACCAAGGACGGCGACGTTTTGATCGAGGCGTCACGCTTCCGCAGCCAGGAGCGCAACCGCGAGGATGCGCGCGAGCGTCTGGCCGCCCTCATCCGCGAAGCGCTGAAGCCGCCCCTGCCGCCGCGGCGCAAGACCCGCCCCACCAAGGGCTCGGTCGAGCGGCGTCTGAAGGCCAAGAAGGGCCGCTCCCAGATCAAGAACCTGCGCGGACGGGTCGACGACTGAACCGGCGAAACCCGGGGCGGGCCGGCGCTTTGCCGGTCAAGTTCGACTGACGCAGCCGTGATCGCATCTTTCGAAGCCGCGCGGCCCGACCCTTCGTATCTCCCGTATCCTCCTGACCGGGAGGAACCGAGATTTCCACGGAAATCCAAAGTTTCACTGGGAGACTATTGATATGATCAAGACCCTTATCCGTTCGGCCGCCATCGCTTCGCTCGTTGCAGCAGGCACCGTCGGCTTCAGCGCCGGCAGCTTCGCGCAGGACATGCCGATGGTCGGCGGCGCCGAGATGAGCCCGGAAAAGACCATCGTCGAGAACGCTTCCGCCGCCTCCAACCTGACGACGCTGGTCGCCGCCGTGAAGGCCGCCGGTCTGGCCGAGACGCTCTCCGGCGAAGGCCCGTTCACCGTCTTCGCGCCGACCAACGAGGCTTTCGAGAAGCTGCCCGACGGCACCGTCGACGATCTCCTGAAGCCGGAGAACAAGGAAAAGCTGGCCAAGATCCTGACCTATCACGTGGTCCCGGCCAAGGCGTCGTCGGAAGCGGCGATGAAGATGATCGAGGATGATGGCGGCAAGCACCCGGCACCGACCGTCGCCGGCGAGAACATCACCCTCGGCATGGACGGCGATAACATCGTCGTCATGGACGCCGCCGGCAACACCGCAACGGTGATCCAGGCCGACGTCATGCAGTCGAACGGTGTCGTGCACGTCATCGACACGGTCCTGATGCCGTCCATGTAATCGGCTCCGGCGGGCCGCCGACCTTCCCCCGATTGCGGCGGTCCCGCCAACCGATCTCCCGCGCCGTCACCGGCGCGGGATACGTCGTTTGTCACTTCTGCGTAACAAGCTGGCATGCGGCAGCGAAGCAAGCCATATCCGGTGAATGGCGGCGATCGGCAAGGGATCGCTGCGGCGCGCCAGCCGCGCGGATCACATCAGCCGGCCCCACAGAAGGAGATGTCCCATGCGCAGACGAAACTTCCTGGCAAGCACGGCCGCCCTGGCAGTGACGGCGATCGGCGGAAGCCTGTTCTTTCGCGCCGGCGCCCACGCCAAGGACGAAACCTTCCCGGTTACCAGGACCGAGGAGGAGTGGCGCAAGCTCCTGACCCCGGACCAGTTCGCGGTGCTGCGCGAGGAGGCGACCGAGCGGCCCTTCTCCAGCCAGCTCAACGACAACAAGAAATCCGGTCTCTACGCCTGCGCCGGCTGCGACACGCCGGCCTATTCGTCCGAGACCAAGTTCGATTCCGGTACCGGCTGGCCGAGTTTCTGGGCCCCGCTGTCGGACGACGTGATCGGCACCCGCGAGGATTTCCGGCTGATCTACACCCGGACCGAAGTCCATTGCGCCACCTGCGGCGGCCATTTCGGCCATATCTTCGACGATGGCCCCGCACCGACCGGCAAGCGCCATTGCCTGAACGGAGTGGCGCTGAACTTCCGACCCGGTCCGACCACGGCCTCCTGACCGGTTCGTGGCGGATTGATGGAACGGCGGTTCGCGCGAGCGGGCCGCCGTTTTTCGTTTGGCAAGGAAGCGGTGCGACGATGCGGATCAACCGGCGAACCGGATGCGGAACGGCGAACGATTGAATGGAGCGGGGGGCGACGCCATATGGAGTGCATTGGCCGGAGCGGTGCCTGTCAGGGCCGCTGCCACCGAAAGTCGCTTTCCGAAGGACTTCACGACCGATGAGCCGAATGACGCCGTTTTCCAGCCCGTTGCTGCTTGGCTTCGACAGTGTCGAAAAGACGCTGGAGAGGATCGCCAAGGGCGGCGACGGATATCCGCCCTACAACATCGAACGCATCCGTCCGAAGCCGACCGACGCCAAGAGCGAGGACCTGATCCGTATCACCCTGGCGGTGGCGGGGTTCAGTCCCGAGGATCTGGAGGTCACGACGGAAGAGAACCAGTTGATGATCCGCGGTCGCCAGACCGACGATGCGGAGCGTGAATATCTGCATCGCGGCATTGCGGCGCGGCAGTTCCAGAAATGCTTCCTGCTCGCGGACGGCATGCGGATCACCGGCGCAACCCTGAAGAACGGCCTCCTGCTCGTGGATCTGGCCAAGCCGGAACCCGAGCGAGTCGTCAAGAAGATCCAGATCGCGGTCGCCGACTGACCCGAACTGCCTACGTTTGCCTAGAAAGGAGACGTCCCATGACCCATGACATCGCTTCGACCATGAGCGAGACCGACCTCGCGGCCGTTGGCGAGGGACACCTCGCCTATCTGCGCCGCATGTCCTCCGACGACATGCGCGCCCGTTTCCCGGCTGCCAAGTCGATCGAGCCGGGCCTGAACCTGTGGGCGCTGTTCTCCGCCGACGGCACGCCGCTGGCAGTCTCCGACGACCGCGGCAGCATCCTGGCGAGCGCCGACGAGAACGAGCTGCAGACCGTCAGCACCCACTGACAGCAGCGCGTCACGCTGAAAACCAAAAAGGCGGGTCTGCATATGCAGGCCCGCCTTTTCGTTGTTGAGGATGAAAGCCGGGCCTGTCCGGTTCAGGCGGCGTTCTGGGTGGCGGCCGCCGTCATCAGCGAATAGATCGATCCGGCGTCCCGCGAGCCGCGGATATTGGCCACGGTGTCCGGATTGCGCAGCAGCCGGGCCACCTTGGACAGGGCCTTCAGATGGTCGGCGCCCGAACCTTCGGGCGCCAGAAGCAGGAAGACGAGGTCCACCGGCTGATCGTCGAGAGCATCGAACTCCACCGGACGGCTGAGGCGCGCGAACACCCCCACGATCCGGTCGAGCGTCGGCAGCTTGCCATGCGGGATGGCGATGCCGTTGCCGACGCCCGTCGAGCCCAGCTTCTCGCGCTGCAGGATCGTCTCGAAGATCTCGCGCTCGGTGAGTCCGGTGATCTCCGCGGCCTTCTCGGCCAATTCCTGAAGCACCTGCTTCTTGGAATTGGCTCGCAAGCCGGGCAGAATCGCCGCCGGTTCGATGAGCGTTTCGAAGTCCATCGCTGCGATGCCTTATCCTGCGTAGCGCGTGAATGTGAGCGCCGAACCTTGTGTGGCGCTCACGCCCGCTCTGCGTAGGTCGACGGATCAACCCAGCCGTAATTGCCGTCCGCACGCCTGAACACGAGATTCAGGTCGCCGGACTTGGCATTGCGGAACACCACCACCGGGCTGTCCTGGCGGTCGAGTTCCATCACCGCGCCGGCGACCGACAGGGTGCCGACCTTCAGCGTGGTTTCGGCGATGATCGCCGGGGAGAAATCCTCGGGAAGTTCCTCTTCCTCTTCCGGGATCGCCGCCATGACCGAATAGGCCATGTCGCGATGCTCGGTCGAGGACGCCTTGTGGTCCTTCAGGCGCCGCTTGTAGCGGCGCAGCCGCTTCTCGATCCGCTCGGCGGCCTCGGCGAAGCTCACATCCGGCTCGTGGGCCTGGCCCGCCGCCTGGAAGACGACACCGGTATCGAGATGCACCACGCAGTCGGTCGAGAAACGCGAACCGTTCTTCGACACGACGACCGTGCCGGAAAAATTTCCGTCGAAATATTTGTCGACCGCTTCGTTCAGACGATCACCGATCCGCGTGCGGAACGCGTCGCCGATGTCCATGTGCTTTCCCGAAATACGCAGTGTCATGGCTGGAAACTCCCTTGCAATGACAGTTGACCCGGTTTCGTGAACCGGTCGACAGAAACGCGCCGGGCCGGAGTTGGATGCCGTCCGGTCGTCGCAATTGCGGGATGAGCGGGCATCTTGCCCTCCGGGCTCGAGAAGTGGCGCCTTCTAGGGAGGATCGCCTGGAGTGTCAACGCAGCCTCGATGGCCCCGTCGCAGGCACCTGCGCAGGGGTCTCGTCGGGCCGGTGAGTCCGGGGGGCGAACCGCCATCAGGAGGCCAGCCGCCGTGCGTTCATCTCGCGTCGACGCTGGATCGAAGAGGGAATGCCGAGCGCCTCGCGATACTTCGCCACGGTGCGGCGTGCCAGATCGATGCCTTCCTTCTTCAGGATGGCGGCGATGTCGTCGTCGGACATCACCTTGCCCTGGCTCTCGGCATCGATCAGCAGCTTGATGCGGTGCTTCACGCTTTCGGCCGAATGGGCGTCGCCGCCATTGGCCGAGGCGATCGCCACCGTGAAGAAGAAGCGCATCTCGAAGGTGCCGCGGGGCGTGGCGATGAACTTGGTCGCCGTCACCCGGCTGACGGTCGATTCGTGCATGCCGATCGCCTCGGCGACGGCCATCAGCGTCATCGGCTTCAATCCGCCGATGCCGTGGGTCAGGAAGCCGTCCTGCCGCCGCACGATCTCGCTGGCGACCTTGACGATGGTCTTGGCCCGCTGGTCGAGCGCCCGCACCAGCCAGTTGGCCGATTGCTGGCATTCGCCGATGAAGGCGCGGTCGTCGTCGGACAGGCCACCGCTGCGCACCGTGCGCAGATAATTGTTGTCGACGAGCACCCGGGGCAGGGCGTCGGGATTGAGCTCCACCTGCCAGCCGCCATCCGGCGCTTCGGTGACGAGGACGTCTGGCACGATCGCCTCGAAGCCCTCATGGTCGAAGGCGTGGCCGGGCTTGGGGTCGAGCTCCCGGATTTCGGCCAGGATGTCCATCAGGCCGGATTCGTCCTCGCCGGTCAGCCGCCTCAGCGCCGCGAAGTCCCGCCGCGCGAGAAGGTCGAGATTGTCGATCACGGCGGCGATGACCGGATCGAAGCGGTTGCGGCGACGCAGCTGGATGGCAAGGCATTCGGCAAGGTCGCGGGCGAACAGGCCCGCCGGCGTCGCCTCGCTCTGGATGGTCGTCAGCACCGCCTCGACCTCGGCGACCGTCACGCCGAGATCGGCGGCAAGCTGGTCGCAGGACAGGCACAGATAGCCGCTCTCGTCGAGATGCTCGACCATCGCCTCGCCGATCTTCTGGGCGGGGCCGGCCGACACCGCGTCGCGCACCTCCGAAAGGGCATGGGCGTTGAGCGACGGCCGCCGCTCGGCCAGATCCTCGACGCTGAAATCATGATCGGAGGCCGCGATGCGGCCTTCGCCGCGGGCAATCGGGGCGGTTCGCTCCGGCCGGTCGCCGGCGTCCTCGCGCCCGGCAAAGCCGCTCTCGAAGGCCGCGCTGTCGCTTTCCGAACCGGTGATCTGCGTGCCGGCGGCCGCTTCCTCGCGGGGCTGAAGCAGCACGGGCGAATCGGCCGGTGCGTCCATCTCCGCCGCCGGGCGCCCGGTAGCCTCCGAAGTGCCCGCGGCGAGCAGCGGATTGCGCTCCATCTCGCCGTCGACATAGGCCGCCAGCTCGACATTGGAGTACTGCAGCAGCCGAATCGATTGCAGCAGCTGGGGCGTCATCACCAGCGATTGCGATTGCCGCATCTGCAGTTTGGCGGAAAGAGCCATGGACGCCGAGACACTCCCCAGTGCGGACTGCTGGTGGGGACGATTGCCATCCCCGGTCGGGACCGCATCGATCACGCGGCCCGTTACCGGCCATCAAAGCGGCTTGCCGCATTCGTTGTCAATGTGAGTTCGATCGCGCCACGGCGTCGCGCGGCGCGGTTGCGGCCTGCGATTGCGCGCGTCCCGGTGGTTCCGGAATCGACGGCCCGCCAACCGGCGCAATCGCCGGGAGGCGGTTGCGCAGAGATTGTGCAGGGACCGGCTAGAAGCTGAATTCGTCGCCGAGATAGAACCGGCGTACATCCGGATTGTCGACGATTTCCTGCGGCTTGCCATGGGTCAGCACCGCGCCGGCATGCATGATGTAGGCGCGGTCGATCAGGCCCAGCGTTTCGCGTACATTGTGGTCGGTGACCAGCACGCCGATGCCGCGTTTGGTCAGATGCCGGACCAGTTGCTGAATGTCGGAGACGGCGATCGGATCGACGCCGGCGAAAGGCTCGTCCAGCAGCATGAAGGTGGGTTTCGAGGCGAGGGCCCGGGCAATCTCGCAGCGCCGCCGCTCGCCGCCCGACAGCGAGGTCGAGGCCTGCTTGCGCAGATGGTCGATGTGGAACTCGCTGAGCAGCGCCGTCAGTTCCTCTTCGCGCACGTCGCGATCCGGCTCCACCACCTCGAGCACGGCGCGGATGTTGTCCTCGACCGACAGGCCGCGAAAGATCGACGCTTCCTGGGGCAGATAGCCGATGCCGAGCCGCGAGCGCCGATACATCGGCACGGTCGTGATGTCGTGGCCGTCGAGCATGATGCGGCCCTGATCGACGGGCACGAGCCCGGTGATCATGTAGAAGCAGGTGGTCTTGCCCGCGCCGTTCGGGCCGAGCAGGCCGACCGCCTCGCCGCGCCGGACCAGCAGGCCGACATCGTCGACGACCCGTCGGCCGCGATAGCTCTTGGTCAGGCCGGCGGCCGCCAGCGTGCCCTCGGCCGCATCCGGATGGAGACCTTCAAGGTCGCCCATCCCGTGCGGCAGGCCATAGGTCGGCGCGGCCGGGTGCGGGCCCGGCTCGGCATGGGCCATGGCCGCGGTGGCGGGCTGACGTTTCAACGCCAGCCTCAATTCGTTGCCTGCCCGGCGCCGGGCGTCAGCATCAGCCGCACGCGGCCGCCGGTCTCGGCACTGCCGTCGCAGGCGCTTTCCAGCCGGGCGAGCCCGGTGTCCATCTGGATGGTGAGCCGGCAACCCTCGGCGACGTTCTGGCCCTGGGTGAGGACGACATTGCCGCGCATCACCACGACCTGGGTTCCCATGTCGAAATCGGCCTGGTCGGCCGTGGCGACCTGATCGGCCGACTTCACATAGACCTTCTCGCTGGCTTCCAGCCGCTCGATCTGGTTCGAGCCGCCCGGCAGGCCGCCGCCACCGGCCGGCTGGCTGCCGCCGGTCTCGTCCTTCTTGTAGGTGACGACGAGGCGGCCGGTGCGCAGCTCCGTCTCGCCCTGTTCGACCTGGACATTGCCGGTGAAGGTTGCGACCGCCTTCGCGTCGTCGACGACCAGCTGGTTGGATTCGATGGAGATCGGCTGGTCGCCGTCGACCTGCAGGCCACCGAAACTCTTGCCGAGGCCGGGTTCGGTCTGCTGCGCCTGGGCAGGCGCCAGCGCACCGAGCGCAAGCCCGACGAGGAGGACGGCGCCGGCGATGTTCGCGCTGCGGGGAATGATGCTTGGCATGAACTACTCGCTGGTTGACGCTTGTTGCAGGGCTTGCGACGACTTGTCCGGGCGCAGCAACATCTTCACCCGTCCGCCGAAGGTAATGACGTCGCCGCCATTTGTCAGGTTCAGGGAACTCGCCTCGATGGTCTGTTCCGGGGTTTCGATCCGGACCGGGCCCTTGCCTTGCAAGGCACCGCTGGCAATGTCGATGTCGGCCGCCGCCAGGCTGATGGTGATCCCGTTGGTGGTCTCGACCCGCACACCGCCGTCGAGGGCGAGGGTTTCCGCGTTCGGATCGTATTTGCCGGAGGCGGCCTCGATATTGGCCGACGTCTCGTCGTCGATGGCGATATTGGCCGCGATCGTCTCCAGGTCGACGCCGCCGCCACCCAGTGCCTGGATCGCCCGTTCTGCGACCAGTTCATAGGGGCGGTTCTTGCCGTCGATTCCGGACATGCGGGGATCCTGCATGACGATGCGACCGTCCTCGATGGAGGTGCCGGTGACGGAGAAATCCTCCGGCAGGCTGCGCGCCACCCAGGTCACGGCAATGCCGCCGACGACGATGATCGCGGCGAGGGCCGGCAAACCGATCTTCAGAATGCGCACGAGCCGCGAATGCCGCCGGGCCCGCGCGAATTCGTGCGAGGCCCGTGACGCGGGAGGTGTGCGGGCGCGATCCCCGATCTGGGCCGCACGCAACTGGGGATGGTCGCTGTCTACCATCGATTTCGTCCTCTGCGTGCCATCGCTCCCTGCCTGCCGTTGCGGCGCCGCAAGGGCGGTTCGCGCATCCTGCACAGCAATACGGGGTTTTTGCGTCCGGCCGAGATACGCGTCCAGCAGTATCCGTAAAATGTGAATTGTTCGTATGCCGGGACGCCGGTCGCCGTCATATGGGGACGGTCCGGCGGGCCGTCGAGGCATACCTGGCCGCCGGACGGCGGCTTTGCGCCCGGAAAACCGATTCCATCTTCACAAGTGATGCTGTAACCCTCGCGGCGCGGGCGACTGGGCGTCCGCTCGCACGGAGAGCACCATGTCCGCGATCGAGGATCTGATCGACCGTCGCCGGCTGCGCCGCAAGCTCAGTTTCTGGCGCGTCGCCGCCATCGTGATCGTCGCCATTGCCATCGCTGTGGGCGCCTACGCCCTGTCGGCCGACCGCATGGCGACTTCCAAGGACCAGATTGCCCGCGTCTCGATCGAGGGAATGATCCTCGAGGACCAGAAGCTGCTCGACCTTCTCGATCGGCTGAAGGACGAGGACGCCGTGAAGGCGGTGGTCCTGCGCATCGATTCCCCGGGCGGCACGACGGTCGGCGGCGAATCCATCTACGAGGCGGTGCGGGCCATTGCCGAGGTGAAGCCCGTGGCGGCCGAAGTCGGCACGCTGGCGGCCTCGGCGGGCTATATGATCGCGTCGGGTGCCGATCACATCGTGGCCCGTCGCACCTCCATCGTCGGCTCGATCGGCGTCATCTTCCAGTATGTCGATGCCTCGCAGCTGCTCGAGACGGTCGGGGTCGAGGTCAACGCCATCAAGTCGGCGCCACTGAAGGCGGAGCCGTCGCCCTTCGCACCTGCCCCGGAGGCGGCCAAGGAGATGATCAATCGGCTGGTGATGGACACCTATGAGTGGTTCGTCGCGCTGGTCGCCGAACGTCGCGACATGAGCATGGCGGAGGCGAAGGCCCTTGCCGACGGTTCGATCTTCAGCGGCCAGCAGGGCCTGAAGAACCGGCTGGTCGACGCGCTGGGCGGCGAGAACGAGGTGCGCCGCTGGTTCGAAGAGGATCGCGGCATTGCCAAGGATCTGGTGATCGTCGACCGCGAGCCCAAGGATGACGGTTTCGACTTCTCGATGTTCGCCGGTGCCCGGGCGGCGATCTACGGCGTTTTCGGCCTCGATCCCCGGTCGGGCTCGCTGACCACCGCCGTGCTTCGCAAGGCCGGTCACCTTGACGGTCTCGTGTCGCTCTGGCAGCCTTTGGGCGGTGCGTCCTCGCTGCGTTAAGTGGCGGAAACAACTGGATTGTCGCGCACTGCCCACCGTTCCGATTGGGGTCGAGCGGAGACGGGCATCTCAAACCGTGCTCAGGGGGAGCAGTCGCTTGATCAAGTCGGAACTCGTGCAGGCCATCGCCACGCGTAATCCACATCTCTACCAGCGCGACGTGGAAACGATCGTCAACGCGATCTTCGACGAGATCACCGGCGCGCTGTGCGAATCCAACCGGGTCGAGCTGCGCGGCTTCGGCGCCTTCTCGGTCAAGCATCGCCCGCCGCGCTCGGGCCGCAATCCGCGCACCGGCGAGGCGGTCGCCGTCGAAGAGAAATGGGTGCCGTTCTTCAAGGCCGGCAAGGAACTGCGCGAGCGCCTCAACGCCGACTGATGCGGCGTTCGGCCGGCGGAGCCTCGTGGGGGCGAGGGCGATCCGCCGGGCCGAAACCGTTGGAGGTCAGGCCGGGGCGATCCGTGTCTCGCTGCTGCGACTGGCCGAGCAGGGCCCCTGTCGGCATGGGCCGAGCCTCCCGGTGATTGACGCGAACCGGCGGTGGCCCATCTTCAGTCACTGGCAATGGCCTGCGTCGGACGGGACAGCGATTCCGTTCGATCCGGGCGCACGACAAAACAGCATCTGGGGCGACGTCTGATGATCTCGAAAATCCTGTCCTTCATCATTCTCGTGCCGATCGCGATCGTGCTGATCGTCTTCTGCGTGGCCAACCGGCAGGCTGTCCCGGTCTCGCTCGACCCCATCGGCACGCTGCCGCAGCTCGCCTTCTCGGCGCCGCTCTTCATCCTGCTTCTGGGCGCGGTGATCCTCGGCGTGGTGCTCGGCGGCATCGGCACCTGGCTGACCCAGTCCCATTACCGGCGCAAATCTTGGAAGCGGAAATACGAGGTCGAGCGGCTGCGCCGCGAGGCGAGCGAGAACGAGGCCAAGCTGCGTCATCTTCAGGAAGAGCGCGCCAAGGCCTCCGGCACGTCGACCTCGCTGGTCACCTCCCGCGCCGCCTGATCGGGCGGCGACCGCCAGCGCTTGCGAGGCCGATCGAGATCAGCCTCGCCATTGTCCCGTGCGAAGACGGGCCCGGTCCGCCCTCAGACGGCCTCGGTCGTGCCTTCCGCGGAACTGGCGCCACCTGACACCTTCTCGGCGAAGCAGTCGAAGAACTGCCCGGCCAGCTTCTTGGCGGTGGAATCGATCAGCCGGCCACCGAGCTGGGCGATCTTGCCGCCCACCTGCGCCTTGACGTCGTAGGTCAGGATCGTCTCGTCGCCGTCTTCGGCAAGATGTACGTCGGCGCCCCCCTTGGCGAAGCCGGCGATCCCGCCCTTGCCTTCGCCGACGATCGAATAGCTTTGCGGGGCCTCGATGTTCTCCAGCCGGACTTGACCCTCGAACTTCGCCTTCACCGGGCCGATCTTGGTCACCACCGTCGCGGCCATTTCGTTCTCGCCGGTCATCTCCAGGCTCTGGCAGCCGGGAATGCAGTCGCGCAGAACGTCGGTGTCGTTCAGCGCCGCCCACACCGCTTCGCGCCGGGCCGGGAGCCGGTATTCGCCCTTGAGATCCATCGACAGTTCCTCCCTGGTGGGTGGGGCGTGCGAAGGCCCCGTCAGCTTGATGCCGTCCTTAACGACCACGTTTTGCATCGCTTTGCCAAGATGGGGCGGAACCGCTAAGGAGCGCGTTTACACAAACAGGCAGGGAGGCTCGTCTTGGCGCGAGCACGGCGGATGGGCCGCAAGGCCGCGGCAAAATCGGGCTCCGCGCAGGTCAAGGACACCGGCGCCGGACGGCAGCGCACGCGCGCGCCATCGCCCGCCGGTCAGACAGCCGAGACGAAGGCCCCGCGCGTCGAGCCGCCTGCGGTGACCCGGCTGGACCTGCCGGCACCGACGGGCGAACGGCCGCCGGAATCCGGCCCGCTGATCCTGACGGTGGCGGCGACGCCGGACTATGCGCTGCTGGATTCGGGGCGCGGCGAGAAGCTTGAGCGCTACGGGCCGCTGCTGGTGCGCCGTCCGGAGAACCAGGCGATCTGGGAGCCGCGCGACCCGGCCCGCTGGCAGGATGCCGACGCCGAGTTCACCGGCGACACGGACGAGGAAGGCACCGGCCGCTGGCGTTTCCCCAAGGAGCCGCTCGGCGAGACATGGCCGCTGACCTATGACGGGCTGTCCTATCAGGGTCGCTTCACCTCGTTCCGCCATGTCGGCGTGTTTCCCGAGCAGGCGGCCCACTGGTCCTTCGCCGAGGACGCGATCCGCAAGGCCAATCGCGCGCGCCAGACCCCCGTCCGGCTGCTCAACATGTTCGGTTATACCGGCGTCGCCTCGCTGGTGGCGGCCCGGGCCGGAGCCGATGTGACCCATGTCGACGCCTCCAAGAAGGCGATCGGCTGGGCGCGCGAGAACCAGGAGATGGCCGGGCTCGGCGACAAGCCGGTCCGCTGGATCTGCGAGGACGCCGTCCGCTATGCCGAGCGCGAGATCAAGCGCGGCAGCCAGTACGACGCGATCCTGCTCGATCCGCCGAAATTCGGCCGCGGTCCCAAGGGCGAGGTCTGGCAGCTCTTCGAGGATCTGCCGTATCTGTTGTCGCTGACCCGGGCGCTGCTGTCCGACAAGCCGCTCTTCGTGATCCTCACCGCTTATTCCATCCGCGCCTCGTTCTATTCCCTGTCGGCGTTGATGGGGGAGACCATGCGCGGTCTCGGCGGCGACCTCGCATCCGGCGAACTCGTCATTCGCGAGGACGGCGCCGAGCCGCGGGTCCTGTCCACATCCCTGTTTTCCCGCTGGAGTGCCCCCGATGTCTGACCGCTCGCGCCCGCCCGAGACCGGTGCCGGCCGGCATTTTGCCCCGACCCGCGCCCCCGGCCGGGTCAAGGAGGTGTCCAGCGTCTCCAACCCCATCGTCAAGGACATCCGAGCGCTGGCCCAGAAGCGCCATCGCGACGAGACCGGCCTGTTCCTCGCCGAAGGGCTGAAGCTCGTCGGCGACGCGCTCGACGCGGGCTGGGAGATCCAGACGCTGGTCATCGCCCGTGCCGCCGCCGGGCACGAATTCCTGGAGAAGACCGCCGCGCGGACCGTATCGCTGGGCGGCGACGTCCTCGAAGCCAACGCCAAGGTGCTGGAGGCGATCACCCGGCGCGACAACCCGCAGAATGCCGTCGGCGTGTTCCGTCGCCGGCTGACGCCGCTGGCCAAGCTCGACGTGTCGGGCCGCAATGTCATCGTCGCGCTCGACCGCGTCCGCGATCCGGGCAATCTCGGCACGGTCCTCAGAACCGCCGATGCCGCGGGTGCGTCGGGCGTCGTCCTGATCGGCGAGACGGTCGATCCGTTCTCGCTGGAAACCGTGCGGGCGACCATGGGCTCGATCTTCGCCGTGCCGCTGGCCAGGGCGAGCGAGGCCGAGTTCCTGGAATGGCGCAAGGGCTTTTCCGGCCTCGTCGCCGGCACCCACATGGAGGGCGCCGTCGACTACCGCAAACCCGAATACGGCGCCCAGCCGACGATCCTGCTGATGGGCAACGAGCAGGCCGGCCTGACGCCGTCGCTCGCGCGCAGCTGCGACGTGCTGGTGCGCATTCCCCAGTCCGGCCGCGCCGACAGCCTCAATCTGGCGGTCGCGACGGGCGTGATGCTGTTCGAGGCACGGCGTGGAGCGCTGACCCTGTGAGCCGCAATCTCGTTCTGTTCAACATCCTGATCGTCGTGCTGGCCGTCATGGCGGACCAGATGATCAAGGCGCTCGTGGTCGCCAATATGGCCCTCGGCGAGGCGATCGAGCTGCTGCCCTTCCTGGCGATCTACCACGCCCGCAACGACGGCATCGCCTTCTCGATGTTCTCCGGGGTGGGCGATGTCGGGCTCGCCGCTCTGGCCGGCGTGGTTCTGGTCGTGGTGATGATCCTCTGGATCAAGACTCCGGCGGACCGGCGGCTGACCCATTTCGGCCTCGCCATCATCGTCGGCGGCGCGATCGGCAATCTCATCGACCGCGTCCTGCTCGGCTATGTGGTCGACTACGTCTATTTCCACACGCCGGTTTGGGCCTTCGCCATCTTCAACCTGGCCGATGCCTGCATCACCGTCGGGGCGATGGTGATCCTCTTCGACGAGTTCGTGCTGCAGCCGCGCCGCGATCGGGCGAAGGCCGGGACGGATGGCGCCGCCGATTGACAACCCCGACGTGCGCCCTTTGTCAGATAAGGCAAGGCGGGCGATCACAGGGAACGGAAAGAGCGCAGGATGAGCGAGACATTCCGGGCGATCCGCGTATCGCGGGACGAGGCAAAGAAGCAGTCGGTCGATATCGTCGAGATGTCGATGGACGAGCTGATGGACGGCGACGTGGACGTCGCGGTCGAGGCCACGACGGTCAACTACAAGGACGGGCTGGCAATCACCGGCCGGGGCCCGGTGGTCCGCCGCTGGCCCCTGATCCCCGGGATCGACCTCGCCGGGACCGTGCTGCGCTCCACCCATGCCGACTGGAAGGAGGGCGACAAGGTCGTCCTCAACGGCTGGGGTGTCGGCGAAACCCATGACGGCGCCTTTGCCGGGCGCGCACGGCTGAACGGCGACTGGCTGGTGCCGCTGCCGGAGAACTTCTCGGCCAAGGACGCCATGGCCATCGGCACCGCCGGCTACACCGCCATGCTGTCGGTGATGGCGCTGGAGGATGCGGGCCCGCGCCCCGAGGCGGGGCCGGTGGTCGTCACCGGCGCCTCCGGGGGTGTCGGCTCGGTCGCGGTCGCGCTGCTGTCGAAGCTCGGCTGGACCGTCATCGCCTCGACCGGTCGCCCCGCGGAAGCCGGCTGGTTGCGTGATCTGGGCGCGAGCGAGATCATCGACCGCGCCGAACTGTCGGAGCCGGGCAAGCCGCTTGCCAAGGAGCGCTGGGCTGGCGGCGTCGATGCGGTCGGCAGCCACACCCTCGCCAACGTCCTGGCGGCGACCCGTTACGGCGGTGTTGTCACCTGTTGCGGCCTCGCCCAGGGAATGGATCTGCCGGCATCGGTGGCGCCCTTCATCCTGCGTGGGGTTTCGCTGCTTGGCATCGATTCCGTCATGGCGCCGAAACCGCGGCGGATGCAGGCCTGGAAGCGGCTGGCCGAGGATCTCGATCCGGCCAAACTGCGAGCGATCGCGACCGACATCGACTTTGATGGTATCGTGGATGCCGCCGCAAAGATCGTCGACGGCCAGATCCGCGGGCGTGTCGTCGTCGACATGAGTTGATAAGGGGCCGCGGCGACGCCATTTTCGCGGATCGCCGCGCCGTTGGACGGTCCGACGGCAGAGGCGACGGGTGGTCAAAACCCGCGCGGTTTGTCCCGGGAGGGTGCCTTCGGGTGTCTTCTCCAGGCGCGAAAGAGGTGACGGGCGAGGGCGCCGGTCATCAAAACGTCGCCGAAGCTTTGTACCGCGTGGATGGCATGGGGATCGAGGGAGAGTTGCGATGACCGTGGACGGGACCCGACATGTATCCGCCGTGACCCCGCGTCCTGCGGCGTTCGATTTCGGCAATGTCGCCCTTCGCTTCGTACCCGCCAAGATGCGCCGGGTGCCGATCAGCTTCGACCCCGCGACCCCGATCCTCGGCCGCATCGGCGAGCTCGAGGTGCGGCTCGCGCGCAGCTCGGCCGAGGTCAAGGCGGCCCAGCAGCTGCGCTATCGCGTTTTCTACGAGGAGATGAGCGCCCAGCCGTCGAAATTCCAGAAGATGACGCGCCGCGACAGCGACGGCTTCGATCGCTATTGCGACCATCTCCTGGTGATCGATCACAAGCGCGGCGGCTCCACGACCAACCGGATCGTCGGCACCTACCGCCTGATGCGGGCGGAGATGGCGGAACTCGCCGGTGGTTTCTACACGGCGCAGGAATTCGACATCGCGCCGATGATCGCCCGCCATTCCGGCAAGCGCTTTCTCGAACTCGGACGCTCCTGCGTCCTCAAGGACTATCGCGGCAAGCGCACGGTCGAACTGCTCTGGCAGGGGATCTGGAGCTATGTCCTCGCCCACGACATCGACGTGTTGTTCGGCTGCGCCTCGCTGGCCGGCACCGACACCGAGGCGCTAGCGCTGCCGCTGGCGTTCCTGAAGCAGAATGCCCCGGCTCCGGCCGAGTGGGCCGTGCGCGCCCATGCCCATCGCGGCACGTTCTTTCCGGATATCGGCGAGATCGCCGACATGCGATCGGCGCTGGCGCAGATGCCGCCGCTCCTGAAGGGCTATCTCCGCCTCGGCGGCTATATCGGGGAAGGGGCGGTGGTCGACCACCAGTTCGGCACCACCGACGTTCTCGTCGTGCTGCCGCGCGAACGGATCAATCCGCGCTATATTGGCCATTACGGCGCCGATGCGGGCCGCTTCGCCGCCTGAACCGCGACCGGGCCCTTGTGTCTCCCCGCCGCGTTTCGGCGGGGGCGCTGCTACTCGCCGATCCGCACGATGCTGCGCGTCTTCAGGTCGACGATGACCGGCTGGCCGGCATAGTAGAAATAGGCAAAGCTCGTATTGCCGTTGGCCTGCTGCAGGTTGACGCTTGCCGGCACCGAATCGCCGAGCGCCGGGGGGCGCTGCATCTGGGCGTTGTCCGACGGATGCGACAGCGCGTATTGCAGCACATTGACCTTTTCGTCGCTGCCCTGCGCGGCGGCGCCCAGCGTCATCGCCAGGAGAGCTGCGACTGCGATCTGCATGGTTTTCGGCATGACTCGACTTCCTCAGGCGATGGCCTGCCGGCTACGATCGGCAGGTGAACGGCATTGTCACGGAGCGGCAGCGCCCGCAGGCGCCGATCCGTTCCCCGTCAGCCGACGGTGACATCTTCGGCCGAGTGGTCTCCGCCTGCAAGATGCCCGAACTAGCATGCCTTCGATGAACGCAGGCTGACAATCCGCAAATGGCCCGAACCGGTCGGCGCTACAACGCGCCAAGCGGTGAACGCATTGGTGCCGGGGGCGCATCCGGTTCGCCCCCCGGCCCGTCGCGGCGATCAGCCGATCGCGTCATAGGCGGCGATGGCCGCCATGTTGACGATGTCGGAATCGCGGGCACCGAGCGAGACGATCTGCACCGGCCGCTCGAGCCCGACCAGCAGCGGTCCGATCACCTTGGAGCCGCCGAGCTCCTGCAGCATCTTCGTGGCGATCGAGGCCGAGTGGAAGGCCGGCATGACCAGGACGTTGGCCGGGCCGGACAGGCGGCAGAACGGGTACTGCTCCATGAGCTCGGCGTTGAGCGCCACGTCGGCGTTCATTTCGCCGTCATACTCGAAATCGACATTGCGGCTGTCGAGGATGCGCACCGCGTCCTGCACCTTCTGCGCCCGGTCTCCCGGCGGATTGCCGAAGGTCGAATAGGCCAGCATCGCCACCCGCGGCTCGTAGCCCATCTTGCGAGCCATGGCCGCGGCCTCCACCGCGATGTCGGCCAGTTCCTCGGCATTCGGCATGTCATGCACCGCCGTGTCGGCGACCAGCACGGTGCGCCCACGGCACAGGGCGATGGAGACGCCGATCATGCAATGGCCCGGCTCGACATCGAGGACGCGGGTCACGTCCGCGAGCACCGTCTGGTAGTTGCGCGTCACGCCCGAGACCATCGCGTCGGCATCGCCGGTGGCGACCATGGCGCTGGCGAAATGGTTGCGGTCGTTGCGCATCATCCGCACGCAGTCGCGATGCAGATAGCCCTTGCGCTGCAGCCGGCTGTAGAGAAGGTCGGTATAGGCTTCCACCCGGTTGGACAGCCGCGCATTGATGATCTCCAGCCCCGGCCGCTCCAGGTCGATGCCGGCCTCGCGGGCGGTCTCGCGCATCTCGGCCTCGCGGCCGAGCAGGATGGCGGTGCCCAGATTCTGGTTCACATAGGCAAGGGCGGCCCGCATCACCTGCGGCTCCTCGCCCTCGGCGAAGACGACGCGCTTGGGGTCCCGGCGCACGCCGTCATAGATGCGCTGCAGGGTCGAGACGATCGGGTCGCGGCGCGAGCGCAGCTCCTTGTCATAGGCCTCGAAATCGCCGATCGCGCGGCGGGCGACGCCGGTGTCCATGGCGGCCTTCGCCACGGCCTGGGGGATCGCCGAGATCAGCCGCGGATCGAACGGCACCGGGATGATGTAGCGCGGCCCGAATTGCGGGCGCTGGCCGCGATAGGCCGCCACCACGTCATCCGGCACGTCCTCGCGGGCGAGCGCCGCGAGCGCTTCGGCCGCCGCGACCTTCATCTCCTCGTTGATGGTGGTGGCCCGCACGTCCAGCGCGCCGCGGAAGATGTAGGGAAAGCCGAGAACGTTGTTGACCTGGTTGGGATAGTCCGACCGGCCCGTCGCCATGATCGCGTCGGAGCGGATCTCGGCGACCTCCTCCGGGGTGATCTCCGGATCGGGATTGGCCATGGCGAAGATCACCGGGTTCTTGGCCATTGAGGCGACCATCGCCGGTGTCAGCGCGCCCTTGGCCGACAGGCCGAAGACCACGTCGGCCCCGTCCATCGCCTCGGCGAGGGTGCGCAGGTCGGTGTCCACGGCGTGTGCCGATTTCCACTGGTTCATGCCGCTCTCGCGGCCGCGATGGATGACGCCCTTGGTGTCGCAGACGATGATGTTGCGGGCGGCAAAGCCCATCGCCTTCAAAAGGTCGACGCAGGCGATCGCCGCCGAGCCGGCGCCGTTGACCACCAGCCGGGTCGAGGTCAGGTCGCGCCCGGTCAGGTGCAGGGCGTTGATCAGGCCGGCGGCGGCGATGATCGCGGTGCCGTGCTGGTCGTCATGGAACACCGGAATGTCCATGAGCTCGCGCAGCCGCTCCTCGATGACGAAGCAGTCGGGCGCCCGGATGTCTTCCAGATTGATCCCGCCGAAGGACGGCCCCAAAAGCCGCACGCAATTGATGAACTCCTCGACATTCTCCGTGTCCACCTCCAAATCGATGGAATCGACGTCGGCGAAGCGCTTGAACAGCACGGCCTTGCCTTCCATCACCGGCTTGGAGGCCAGTGCGCCGAGATTGCCGAGGCCGAGAATCGCCGTGCCGTTGGAGATGACGGCGACCATGTTGCCGCGGGCCGTGTAGTCGAAGGCCGTTTCCGGGTCCTCGGCGATCTTGCGGACCGGAACCGCGACGCCGGGCGAATAGGCCAGCGACAGGTCGCGCTGGGTCGCCATCGGCTTGGTCGGGTTGATCTCGAGCTTGCCGGGACGGCCTTGCGAGTGGAAGTCTAAGGCTTCCTGGTCGGTCACGGATGGCGGACGCTGGCCCGGTTTATCAAGCATGCTGGTGCCCCTCCCTTTGGGATTGTTGGTGTCTCCTCTTCCATCGCGATACCCGCAAAGCTATGCCAAGGGAAGCTTGGCGGCCGGCCCGGGACGTGTTCCCACGCCCCACACGGCCCCTCTGCCACCGACCGGACGACAAGGACGCAAGAGAACGATCGAAGCGATGACAGCGCAAACGGACGCCGCGGCGACCCCGCCTCCGACGCCGATGATGGCGCAGTACATCGAGATCAAGTCGGCCAATCCCGACTGTCTCCTGTTCTACCGGATGGGGGATTTCTACGAGCTGTTCTTCGACGACGCCGTCGAGGCGTCGCGCGCTCTCGGCATCACGCTGACCAAGCGCGGCAAGCATCTGGGCGACGACATTCCGATGGCCGGTGTGCCGGTGGTCTCGGCCGACGACTATCTCCACAAGCTGATCGCCCTCGGCCACCGAGTCGCCGTCTGCGAACAGGTCGAGGACCCGGCCGAGGCCCGCAAGCGCGGCGCCAAGTCCGTCGTCCGGCGCGATGTCGTGCGGCTGGTCACCCCCGGCACCATCACCGAGGAGACCCTGCTGGAGCCCGGTCGGCCCAATTACCTGATGGCACTGGCGCGGCTCGGCGGCTCGGGACCTGGCGCGACCTTCGCCCTGGCCTGGACGGATCTCTCCACCGGCAGTTTTCGCCTGGCCGAGACCGATATGGCGCGGCTGGCGACCGACATTGCCGCGATCGAGCCGAGCGAACTGGTGGTAGCCGATCCGGTGTTCCACGACGAAACCTTGCAGCCGCTGCTGCGCCGCTTCGGCCGCACGGCCCGGCCCGAGCCCCAGGCGCTGTTCGACGGAGCCACCGCCGAGGAGCGGCTGTGCCGCTTCTTCGGCGTGGCGACGCTGGAAGGCTTCGGCGGTTTCTCGCGGGTCGAGCTCGCCGCCGGGGCGGCACTGATCGCCTATCTCGGCAAGACCCAGCTGGCTGCGCGCCCCGCCCTGCAGCGGCCCGAGCGCATCGCGCCCGGCTCGCTCATGCAGATCGATCCGGCGACCCGCGCCTCGCTGGAACTCACCCGCACCATTTCCGGCAAGCGGCAGGGCAGTCTTCTCGCCACCATCGACCGGACGGTGACCGGCGCCGGAGGGCGACTTCTCGCTGGGCGCCTGGCTGGGCCGCTGACCGATCCGGCGGCGATCCGCGAGCGTCAGGCGTCGGTGGCGCATTTCATCGCCGATATGACAGCCCGCCAGCGGCTGCGCGCGACTTTAGGCGGACTGCCGGACACCGAACGGGCGCTGTCGCGGCTGTCGCTGGGTCGCGGCGGTCCCCGCGATCTCGCCGCGATCCGCGACGGACTCGAGGCGGGGCTGGCGATCGCCGCCAGCCTCGACGGCGATCTGCCGGCCGAACTCGCCCGCGCGATCGCTGCGCTTTCGGCCTTGCCGCGCCAGTGCCTGGAACCGCTGGCCGAGACGCTGGCCGACGACATGCCGCTGCTCAAGCGTGACGGTGGCTTCGTGCGCGAGGGCGCCATCGCCGAACTCGACGAGGCCCGCGCCCTGCGCGAGAATTCCCGCCGGGTGATCGCCGAACTGCAGGGGCGCTACGCCGTCGAGACCGGGGTTCGCAATCTGCGGATCAAGCACAACAACGTACTCGGCTATTTCGTCGAGGTCAGCGACGGACAGGCGAAGGCACTCACCGAAGGCGAGGGCGTCGCCCGCTTCATCCACCGCCAGACCATGGCCTCCGCCATGCGCTTCACGACGACCGAGCTGTCGGAGCTCGAAAGCCGGATCGCGGGCGCGGCCTCCGAGGCGCTGCGCATCGAACTGGCGACCTTCGACCGCCTCGCCGACACCGTCGTCGGCTGCGCCGAGGCGATCCAGCGCGGCGCCGAGGCGCTGGCGGTGCTCGACGTCTCCGCGGCTCTCGCGGAGCTTGCGGTGGCCGAAGACTGGACCGCGCCGCTCGTCGACGACAGCCTGGCGTTTCACGTCGAATGCGGCCGGCATCCGGTGGTCGAGGCTGCGCTGAAGGCGGGAAGCGGCGACCCGTTCGTCGCCAATGACTGCGATCTGTCGCCGCCCGACGATGCCGACGCCGGCGCGATCTGGCTGCTGACCGGGCCGAACATGGGCGGCAAGTCGACCTTCCTGCGCCAGAACGCCCTCGTGGCCGTTCTTGCCCAGATCGGTTCCTACGTGCCGGCGACCCGGGCCCATATCGGGATCGTCGACCGGCTGTTCAGCCGGGTGGGGGCTTCCGACGATCTCGCCGAAGGACGCTCGACCTTCATGGTCGAGATGGTCGAGACGGCGGCGATCCTCAACCAGTCCGGCGAGCGGGCGCTGGTCATCCTCGACGAGATCGGCCGTGGCACGGCCACCTATGACGGCCTGTCCATCGCATTTGCCGCCGTCGAGCACCTGCACGAGGTCAATCGCTGCCGGGCGCTCTTCGCCACCCATTTCCACGAGATGACGGCTCTCGCGGCCCGGCTTGGCCGGATGAAGAATGCCACCATGCGGGTGAAGGAGTGGGAAGGGGAGGTCATCTTCCTGCACGAGGTGAAGCCCGGCGTTGCCGACCGCTCCTACGGCATCCAGGTGGCCAAGCTCGCCGGGCTGCCGACGCAGGCGGTGGAGCGGGCACGGCAGGTGCTGATCCAGCTCGAGCGCGGCGAGCAGGGCGAGAAGCGCAGTGCCTTCGTCGACGACCTGCCGCTGTTCTCGGCGGTCGTGCGCCGGAGCGAGCCGCCGGAGCGGCCGGCCGATACGGCCCTGCGTGACGCCCTGGCCGAAGTCGACCCGGACAGCCTGTCGCCCCGCGAGGCGTTGGAAGAGCTCTACCGGCTGAAGGGATTGGCGAAGCCGCAAGGCTGAATTCGCCGTTGCATGACAGATTGACGCATGGGGCGGGGCTCAGGCAGCCCCCGTGCCTCCGGGTGCAGAGCTGCGGGAGACCCCGTGCGCCCCGACCCAGCGGGCGTTCGGCCCGCTGCATCCACCCGTCGCTCATGACAGCTTCATCTCATCTTCGTGATCCGGGCCCGGGCGGGTCTGTCGATTTATGTGGAACCGGCAGGGATGGGCGCCGTTGTTGTGCCGATCGTGAATTTACCGACGCCATCGTCGGATGTGTTCACACTGATACTCATACGAAAGGCATTTCTTATGAAGACGACTGCTATCTTTACCGCCGCCCTTCTTGGTACCTCGGTGTTCAGCTTTGGTGCACTGGCGCAGGACGCCACGCCGAAGATCCCCGGTTCGGAAACCGTGATCGAGCAGAACAACGCCGCCGAGCGCAACGACGTGGCCGAGAGCGACGGCATGACCGGCATGGCGCCGGAAGCCAACGACACCCAGGCCACCATCGTGCCGGGTAGCGAGACGCAGTCCGAGACGGCCGAAGCGCAGGAGCGCAACGATGTCGCCGAGGACAACGGCATGACCACGTCGTCCACCACGCCGGAGAACGGCGATGACGTGCTGATCCCGGGTTCGGGCGCGACCTTCTCGCCCGAGGAAGGTGCCAAGACCCAGAAGGGTGAGGCGCTGCAGGACGGCTCGAACACCAACGTCATCAAGTAATCTGCTTCGTCCGCACTCTGGCGGGCAGCACATTGAAAGGGTCGTCCCGAGAAGGGCGGCCCTTTTCTGCGTTCTGCAGGCTCGTCAGGCCATTCGTTCACACCGGCGTGACAAAAATCGGGTTCCATTTCATTGGGCATGATTTTTAGCCACGGACTGTTCACAATCCGGCACTTTTGTCGAGCGATACAGTGCTTACATCGGGATCAATCGGCGCCACGGGATATTTCATTTATCCGGCGACGCAGAGAATTGAAATCATCTAAGTGAACGGTAATACAATGAAGAATGTAATCGCTATTTCGGCAGCAGTCATCGGTCTTTCGATCGCCGCTCCGGCTGCCGCACAGTCGATCATCCCGGGTTCGGAATTTTACGAGACCCGCAACGAGGAAGCCCAGCGCCAGGTCACCGCTGACGGCGGCGTCGCCGCTGCCACCACGCAGACCGACGCGCGTGCCTATGGCTATGCCCAGGGCAACACGACCGCGGCGACCAACGAGACCTCGGTTGTTCCGGGCAGCGACTTCTATCGCACCGAGGCAAACGAAGCCGAGCGTGGCGCCACCCAGCGCTAATCCGGTATTGCACGGGGCGGAATTCACCTTCCGCCGATCAAGGGTCGTCCCGCGGGGCGGCCCTTTTTTGTGCGTCTGGCCCGGCGGACACTTCCTGGACGTGATGATCTGCCGGCTTTCTCGCTTCGCGCTGGCGAATGGGATATAGCCTGCCGCCGAACGCGAATTCGATCGATCAGGATTGCCGATGACGATGCTGGAGGCCTCCGCCGCCTTGTCGAGCCCCGCTTCCCTGCCCAAGGGGGAAAGCCTTGTCGGTATCCTCGACGTGGATGGCTTGCGTGGCAGGCTGGCCGCGATCGCCGAGAAAGACAGCGCAGGCGGGGCCTCGAACACGGCGCGCAGCGAGGTCCTTGCGCTGGTGCGGGACGTGATCCGCGACGGCCGCGCCACCATCGAGGAAATGCTGTTCGAGGATGGCAGCGGCAGCCTGTGCGCGCGCCGTCTCGCCCGGCTGCAGGACGCGGTGATCCACGCGATCCACGATTACGCCCTGCGCTTCGTCTTCAATGCCTCCAACCTGTCGGCCGGCGAGCGCATGACGGTCCTGGCGGTCGGCGGCTATGGCCGCGGCACGCTGGCGCCCGGCTCCGACATCGATCTCCTGTTTCTCCTCCCCTACAAGCAGTCGGCACTCGGCGAGCAGGTGGTGGAATATCTCCTGTATCTCCTGTGGGATCTGGGCTTCAAGGTCGGTCACGCGTCCCGTACCGTCGACGAATGCATCAAGCTGGCGCGCGCCGACTTCACCATCCGCACCGCGATTCTCGAACGCTGGCTCATTGCCGGTGACGAAGAGCTTCTGGCCGAACTGGACACGCGCTTCGAGGCCGAAGTTGTGGCAGGGACGAGCGAGGCCTTCATCGCCGCCAAGCTCGAGGAGCGGTCCGCGCGCCACGCCAAGACCGGCAACACGCGCTATCTCGTCGAACCCAACATCAAGGAGGGCAAGGGCGGTCTGCGCGACCTCAACACCCTGTTCTGGATCGCCAAGTACCATTACCGGGTGAACACGACCGAGGCGCTGGTCGAGGCCGGCGTCTTCTCCAGGCGTGAGGCCAAGCTCTTCGCCAAGGCCGAGGATTTCCTCTGGGCCGTGCGCTGCCACATGCATTTCGCGACCGGCAAGGCCGAGGAGCGGCTGTCCTTCGACCTGCAGCCGGAGATCGCCAAGCGGCTCGGCTACAATGCCCATCCGGGCCTGAAGGACGTCGAGCGCTTCATGAAGCACTACTTCCTGATCGCCAAGGATGTCGGCGATCTGACGCGCATCTTCTGCGCGGCGCTGGAAGAGCAGCACGCCAAGGACGCCCCCGGCATCCGCGGCTTCGTGCGTACCCTGCGCGCCCGGGCCAAGAAGATCCCCGGCACCCTCGATTTCCACATCGACAACAACCGCATCAATATCAGCCGTGCCACCGTCTTCCGCGACGATCCGGTCAATCTGATCCGCATCTTCCGCCTCGCCGCGCTGCACGAGCTGGAATACCACCCCGATGCGCTGAAGCTGATCCGCCGGTCCCTGCGCCTGGTCGATGCCGAATTGCGGGACAACCCGGAGGCCAACAGCCTCTTCATCGACGTTCTGACCGATCGCAAGGACCCCGAGCTGCATCTGCGGCGGATGAACGAGGCCGGCGTCCTCGGTCGCTTCATCCCCGATTTCGGTCGGATCGTCGCGATGATGCAGTTCAACATGTACCACCACTACACAGTGGACGAGCACCTGCTGCGGTCGATCTCGACCCTGTCGCGCATCGAGCACGGCGACCTGGTCGAAGAGGTGCCGCTGTCGAGCGGCTTCATGCCGCTCCAGAAGGACCGGGTGCCGCTCTACCTGGCGCTGCTCCTGCACGACATCGCCAAGGGCCGACCGGTGGACCATTCCATCGCCGGGGCCGAGATCGCCCGCGAACTGTGCCCGCGCTTCGGCCTCGACGAGCGCGAGACCGATCTCGTCGCCTGGCTGGTCGAGGACCATCTCGTCATGTCGATGACGGCGCAGCAGCGTGACCTCACCGACCGCAAGACCATTCTCGACTTCGCCGAACGCGTGCGCACGCTCGATCGCCTGAAGCTCCTGACGATCCTGACCGTCTGCGACATCCGCGCGGTCGGCCCCGGCGTCTGGAACGGCTGGAAGGGCCAGCTCATCCGGACCCTCTACATGGAGACCGAGCCGACCCTGACCGGCGGCTTCACCCAGACCTCGCGCAGCGAGCGGATCGGGCAGGCGCGCGAGCGTCTGGCCGAGCGGCTGGGCGCTTGGCCGGAAGCCGAGCGCACCGGCTATCTCGACCTGCATTATCCGAACTATTTCCTCACCGCGCCGCTGGACGACCAGCTTCGCCATGCCGAGTTCATCCGCGAGTCGCGCGATGCCGGCGCCCTGGCGACGCAGACGCGCACCGACCGCTTCCGCGAAGTGACGGAGATCATGGTGCTGGCGCCCGACCATCCGCGGCTTCTGTCGCTGATCGCCGGGGCCTGCGCCGGCACCGGCGCCAACATCGCCGACGCGCAGATCTTCACCATGTCGGACGGCCGGGCGCTGGACGTGATGCTGCTCAACCGCGAGTTCGAATCCGACGAGGACGAGCTCCGCCGCGCCGAGCGCATCTGTGCCAATATCGGCAAGCTGCTGCAGGGCCGCGAGATGCCGGCCAGCCTTCTGGCCAATCGCCGGCCGCCGCGCAGTACCGAGCTCTTTGCCGTCAAGCCGCGGGTCAGCGTCGACAACACCCTGTCGAACCAGCTGACCGTCATCGAGGTCGAGGGGCTCGACCGGCCCGGCCTCTTGTCGGACGTCACCGGTGCGATCTCGGACCTCAATCTCGACATCCGCTCGGCCCACATCTCGACCTATGGCGAGAAGGTCGTCGACGTCTTCTACGTGACCGACCTGATCGGCACGAAGATCACCAGCGAGACCCGCATCGAGCGGATCGAGGTCCGGCTGAAACGCGTCTTCGAAAGCCCGGAGGGCGAGATGTCCTCACCTGTCGTCATGTCCTCGCAGCGCGCATTCGGCATTCCCCATCGATGAGCCTTCTGTCCAAGTTCGCCACGGTCGGCGGGGCGACGCTGGTCTCCCGCATCTTCGGCTTCGGCCGCGAAATGATGATGGCCTCGGCGCTGGGCGTCGGACCGGTGGCCGA
The DNA here is from genome assembly GCF_026153195.1 of Aurantimonas litoralis. Classification (NCBI taxonomy): domain Bacteria; kingdom Pseudomonadati; phylum Pseudomonadota; class Alphaproteobacteria; order Hyphomicrobiales; family Aurantimonadaceae; genus Aurantimonas; species Aurantimonas litoralis. The sequence continues at coordinate 292,157 of NZ_JAPFBM010000005.1, forward strand.
TGCCTTCAACCTGGCGTTCCGCTTTCCGAACCTGTTCCGGCGGCTCTTCGCCGAAGGCGCGTTCAACGCCGCCTTCATTCCGCTGTTCTCCCGCTCGCTGGAAGAGGAGGGTGAGGAGGGCGCGCGGCGTTTCGCCAACGAGATCTTCTCGACGCTGTTCACCGCGCTCGTCGTCCTGACGGTGCTGGCGCTGGTGTTCATGCCGGTGCTGGTCAAGACGATCATCGCGCCCGGCCTTGCCGTATGCGTCGACGATCCGTCGGCGGGCGGTGACGTGATCTCCTGTGCGGCGCGCTACGACATCACCGTCACCTTCTCGCGCATCATGTTCCCCTATCTCGCCTGCATGTCGCTGATGGCGATGGTCTGCGGCATCCTCAACGCCTTCCGCCGCTTCTTTGTGGCGGCCGCGGCGCCGACGCTGCTGAACTTCATCCTGATCGGCGTCCTGTCCTGGTGCCTGTGGACCGAGGCCGACAAGCCGACCATCGGCTTCCTGATGAGTTGGGGCGTGATGATTGCCGGGCTGGCGCAGCTCGCCATGGTGGTCGTCGCCATGCGCATGGCCGGCTTCGGCGTCGCGCTCAGGCGTCCGCGCTGGACCAAGGGCCTGAAGCGGCTCCTGGTGCTGGCCGGGCCGGCCGCCCTGATCGGCGGCATCACCCAGATCAACCTCTTCGTCGGCCAGGCCATCGCCTCCTTCAAGCCGGGGGCGGTGTCGATCCTGCAATATGCCGACCGGCCCTATCAGCTGCCGCTCGGCATGATCGGCGTGGCGATCGGCGTCGTGCTCCTGCCCGAACTCGCCCGCGCCCTGAAGGCGGGCCATCTGCGCGAGGCCCAGCACACCCAGAACCGCAGCCTGGAATTCGCCCTGTTCCTGACGCTGCCCGCCGCGGTCGCCCTGTTCATCATCCCCGAGCCGATCATCCGGGTGATCTACGAGCGCGGCGCCTTCGATCCGTCGGTGACGCCTGTCGTCGCCTCGGTCCTCGGCCTCTACGCCCTGGGGCTGCCGGCCTTTGTGATGATCAAGGTGTTTTCGCCCGGCTATTTCGCCCGCGAGGACACCAAGACGCCGATGAAGGCGACGCTTGCCTCCGCGGGAGCGAACATCGTCCTGTCGCTGATCCTGTTCTGGCTGATCGCCGAGCGGGGCATCGCGCTGGCCACGACGCTGGCTGGCTGGCTGAATGCCGGTCTGCTGTTTGCGGGCCTCTACCGCAAGGGCCAGTGGCAGATCGACCGGGAGCTGTTGAAGCGGACCGCGCTGGTGCTCGTCTGCGCGCTCCTGATGGGCGGTGTGCTGATCGTCGAGATGATCGAGCTCGGCGACTGGCTGCAGCCGTCGAGCGCGCTGACGACGCAGATCCTGGCGATCGGCATTCTCATCGCCTCCGCCATGGCGATCTATTTCGCCTTGGCGCTGGCCACAGGGGCCGCTGACCGCCGGCTGTTTCTCGCCGTCCTGAAGCGCAAGCGACCGCCTCCGCCACCCGCTGCATCCTGAGCCGGGGCAGGGCGCTTGATCGTGCCCGTGCCCTCGGCCATAACGCGCGGCAATTCCCGCCCGCGCTGCCAATTCCGGAGCCGCCGACCATGAGCGACATCACCCCCCGCGTCTTTTCCGGCGTGCAGCCCACGGGCAATCTGCATCTGGGCAATTATCTCGGCGCGATCCGCAAGTTCGTCGCGCTGCAGGAGAGCCACGACTGCATCTACTGCGTCGTCGACCTGCACTCGATCACGGCCCAGCTCGTCCATGACGACCTTCGCGGTCAGACCCGATCGATCACCGCCGCGTTCCTGGCTGCCGGCATCGACCCGAAGCAGCACATCGTCTTCAACCAGAGCCGCGTTCCGGGCCACGCCGAGCTCGCCTGGGTGTTCAACTGCGTCGCGCGCATCGGCTGGATGAACCGCATGACGCAGTTCAAGGAAAAGGCCGGCAAGGACCGCGAGAACGCCTCGCTGGGCCTGCTCGCCTATCCGAGCCTCATGGCGGCCGACATCCTGCTCTACCGGGCAACCCACGTCCCCGTCGGCGACGACCAGAAGCAGCATCTGGAGCTGACCCGCGACATCGCCGCCAAGTTCAATAACGACTTCTCCGACAAGATCGCCGCCGCCGGGCTGGGGCAGCCGATCCAGATGGGCGACGAGACGGTGAACGGCTATTTCCCGATCACCGAACCGCTGATCGAGGGGCCGGCGACACGGGTGATGAGCCTCAAGGACGGCTCGAAGAAGATGTCGAAATCCGATCCCTCGGACCTGTCGCGCATCAATCTGACCGACGACGCCGACGCGATCTCGCGCAAGATCCGCAAGGCGCGCACCGACCCGGACGCCCTGCCGTCCGAGGTCGACGGGCTGACGGGCCGGCCGGAGGCCGACAATCTGATCGGTATCTATGCCGCGCTCGCCGAGCGGTCCAAGGCCGAGATCCTCGCCGAGTTCGGTGGCCGGCAGTTCTCCGAGTTCAAGCCGGCCATGGCCGAGCTGGCCGTGGAGAAGCTGGCCCCGGTCAGCGGCGAGATGCGCCGCCTGCTGGCGGCACCCGATCATATCGACGCGGTTCTGAAGGATGGCGGCGAGCGCGCCGGCGCCATTGCCGCGACGACGATGAACGACGTCAAGGACATCATCGGCCTGCTGCGGGACTGATTCTGCAACGGTTTATGGCGAAGCGGCGGTGACAGTGCGTCCCGTCACCTTGTCGCGGGGCACCGCCGCTGCCATCTTGCCGCCATGGTATCGAAACGCATCGGTCGGGACGCCGGCGGCAAACGCAAGTTCCTCGCGATTATCGACGACACGCCGGAGTGCATGCGCGCCGCGGCCTATGCGGCGCAGCGCGCCAAGGCAAGCGGCGGCGGCGCTGTGCTTTTGTATGTCATCGAGCCCGGCGACTTCCAGCACTGGCTCGGCGTCGAGAAGATCATGCGCGCCGAGGCCAATGAGGAAGCCGAGGCGCGGCTCGGCAAGGTCGCCGACGAATTGCGCGAGGCTGTGGGCATCGAGCCCGAGGGTGTCGTCCGCGAGGGCACCGTCATCGAGCAGATCCACGCCCTGATCGAGGCGGACCGCGAGATCGCGATCCTGGTGCTGGCGGCGGGCGAGGCCAACGAAGGTCCGGGCCCGCTGGTTTCCGCGGTGGCGGGCAAGGGCGCGGCCTTTCCAATCCCGGTCACCATCGTCCCGGCAACCCTCACCGACGAGGATATCCAGAGCCTCTGCTGACGCGCGGCGACCGACCGTCACGGCAGGCCCTGTCGCCCCGGCGGCAGACCCCTTATGTTGCCCCGATCGTCGTTCTGAGATAAGTTTAGAACGATTCCAGATTATGCGCGACCTCGAGGTCGCAAGAGAGGATGCGAGATGTTCATCCAGACCGAAGTCACCCCGAACCCCGCCACGCTGAAGTTTCTGCCCGGCCGGGTCGTGCTGGAGAGTGGCACCGAAGAGTTCCTGTCCAAGGAAGACGCCGCCAACCGTTCGCCGCTGGCGGCACGGCTGATGGACGTGCCGGGCGTGACCGGCGTCTTCTTCGGCTATGATTTCGTCACCGTCAGCAAGGACGGCCCGGACTGGCAGCACCTCAAGCCGGCAATTCTTGCCGGCCTGATGGAGCACTTCATGGGCAACGAGCCTGTGATGACGGCGCAGGGCTCCAACGCCGCGATGCCCGACGGCGAAGAGTTCTTCGAGGCTGGCGACGAGGGTACGGTCGCCACCATCAAGGAACTGCTCGAGACCCGCGTCCGCCCGGCGGTGGCCCAGGACGGTGGCGACATCACCTTCCGCGGCTATCGCGACGGCACCGTCTATCTGAACATGCGCGGCGCCTGCGCCGGTTGCCCGTCGTCCACGGCGACCCTGAAGCACGGCATCCAGAACCTGCTGCGCCATTTCGTGCCCGAGGTCGAGGCGGTGGAAGCGGTCGAGGCCGCCTGATGCCGCTTAGCGCCGGGCCTGTCTGAGCCGATGGCTGCACTGCTTCTGGCCGTCGACACCGCTTTTGCGCGCTGCTCGGTGGGGCTCTTCGACATGGATGCCGGCGTCATGCTGGCACGGGACGAGCCGGAGATCGGCAAGGGCCATGCCGAGCAGCTGTTCGGCATCATCGACGACGTCCTGAACGCAGCCGGTGCCGATTACGGGTCGCTGCGCAGGATGGCCGTCACGGTCGGGCCGGGCTCGTTCACCGGTCTTCGGGTCGGTGTGTCGGCAGTGCGTGGTCTGGCGCTGACGCTCGGGGTGCCGGCCATCGGCGTCACGACGCTGGAGGTGCTCGCAGCCCCGCATCTTGCCGCCGACATGGCCGTTCTCAGCGTTCTCGACGCCAAGCGTGGCGAGGTCTATGCGGCCCTCTACGATGCCGACGGCGCCGCGCTGAAGGAGCCAGCGGCACTGGCGCCCGAAGACCTCGTCGGCGTCGTGGCGCACGCGCCGGAAGGGGTGTCACTCGCAATCGTGGGAACCGGTGCCCGGATCGCCCGTCAGGCGCTGGCCGGGCGCGATGTCGCCATCCTGTCCGAGACGGCCGCACTCGACATTGCGACGCTGTGTCGTCTGGCCGCCGGCCGCGCGACCGGCGAGGCTCCGCGCCCGCTCTATCTACGGGGCGCCGACGCCAAACCGGCAGCCGCGACCGGACTATTTGCCATTCCCGGCGAAAGCGCTCCGCAAGCCTAGCGGATTAGGGTTAGGATCGAGGGTGGTCGGCTCTGGTCTTCCCGCAGGGCCGAATACACCGATCGTCGGCACGCTGGAGCGAGTGAGGGCTCATGTACTGGTTTCTGCCCTGGGTCTGGACCGTCTCATTTCTCGAAGGCCTCTTCGGCGGCCAGGAAGTGGTCGCTGCGCCGCTGTCCGAGGGGGACATCGACGCCGCGGCCGAGATTCACAGCCAGGCCTTCGATCAGGCATGGACGGGGGATGAACTAGCCGCGATCCTCGCGCAGGATGGTACCTTCGGCGTGGTCGCACGCCGGATCGGCCTGCCCGATGATCCGCCGTTGGGCTTCGTGCTGGCGCGCAACACCGAAGGCGAGGCGGAGATCCTCACCATTGCGGTCGCCAAGCGCGCCCGCGGCGCCGGCGTCGGCCGTCTTCTGATGGACGAGATCCTGCAACTCCTTCACGCAGCCCGGGCCGAATCCCTCTTCCTCGAAGTCGACGAGGAGAACACGGCGGCGCGCAAGCTCTACGGGCGCCTGCGGTTCGAGGAGGTCGGCCGACGGCCGGCCTATTACCGCCATCCCGAAGGCCACCGGACGAGCGCATTGACGCTGAAGCGGGCGCTCCGCTAGGCGCATGAACATGCAGAGCAAGCAGACGCAGGCGTGCCCGGCGCACGTGGCGCGGCCATGATCGGAACGCTGCGCGTCGCAGCCGTCAGCGTCATTCTCGTCGCACTGACCCTGATCCTGTGGCCGGTCCAGGCTGTCGCCATCGCCCGTGGATGGTCGCTGGCCAGGACCTTGCCGGTGCTGTGGCACCGTATCGCCTGCCGGGTGGCGGGCCTGCGGGTCCGCATCGTCGGCCAGCCATGCTCCGACCATCCCTTGCTGATCGCCGCCAACCACCAGTCCTGGTCGGACATCATGGTGCTCGGCCGGGTCATGCCCCTGTCCTTCATCGCCAAGTCGGAGGTCGAGGGCTGGCCTGCCTTTGGGCTTCTGGCAAAGCTGCAGCGCACGGTCTTCGTCGAACGCGGGGCGCGCCACCGCACCGGCCATCAGGCCGGGGCCATCGCCCGCCGGCTGAGCGAAGGCGACGCCATGGTGCTGTTTGCGGAAGGTACGACCTCGGACGGCAACGAGGTGTTGCCGTTCAAGACGGCGCTGTTCGGCGCGGCCCAGGCGGCGCTGGTCTCTTCGCATACGGCGCAGGTCCGGGTTCAGCCGGTGGCAATCGCCTATACCCATGCCAATGGCGTGCCACTGGGGCGGCGGTTCCGCCCACTGGTGGCCTGGCCGGGGGATGTGGCGCTCGGGCCGCATCTGCTCGGCGTCCTGAAGGAAGGGGCCATCGACGTCGAGATCTCGTTCGGCGAGCCAATCGTCTTCGCCGCCGATTCCAACCGCAAGCATGTCGCCAGGGCCGCGGAGGACAGCGTTCGGGCGATGCTGGCGGCGAGCCTTTGCGGCCACAATCTGCCTGCAAAGCAGCCGGCTGTGGTATCGCGACGCGAGCCGACGCTTGCACCGCGTCACGATGCTGTCGATATAGGGGGATAGGTCACTCGTTTCCGGCGGCGCGCGCCGGCAGCACACGAGGGCCGATCAGAAGGGCGCATGACCGACACGACTGCAGCAACACGACCGGACGAGACCGGCATCAATACCCGCAAGGTCTTCATCAAGACCTATGGCTGCCAGATGAACGTCTACGATTCGCAGCGTATGGGCGATGCCTTGGCGCGCGATGGCTACGAGCCGACCGAAGTGATCGAGGACGCCGATCTCGTTCTGCTCAACACCTGCCATATCCGCGAGCGGGCCGCCGAGAAGATCTATTCCGAACTGGGCCGCATCAAGCTGCTGAAGGCCGAAAAGGCCGAGCGGGGCGTGGAGATGCGCGTGGCCGTGGCCGGCTGCGTCGCCCAGGCCGAGGGTCAGGAGATCATCGACCGCGCGCCGGTCGTCGATCTCGTGATCGGACCGCAGACCTATCACCGGCTGCCCGAGGCGCTGGCCCGGGTCGCGCGCGGCGACAAGGTCGTGGAGACCGACTACGCCGTCGAGGACAAGTTCCGGCATCTGCCAAAGGTGACGGCGCCGCAAATCCGTGCGCGGGGCGTGACGGCTTTCCTCACCGTGCAGGAAGGCTGCGACAAGTTCTGCACCTTCTGCGTGGTGCCCTATACGCGCGGCTCCGAAGTCTCGCGTCCGCTGGCCCAGATCATGGGCGAGGCCCGCGCGCTGGCGGCGGCCGGCGTGCGCGAGGTCACGCTGCTCGGCCAGAACGTCAATGCCTGGTCGGGGCAGGACGAGGCGGGCCGCGACATCGGTCTTGGCGGATTGTTGCGGGCGCTGGCCGAAATTCCGGGCTTCGCGCGCCTGCGCTACACCACCTCTCATCCCCGTGACATGGATGACGACCTGATCGCCGCCCATCGCGATTTGCCGGCTCTGATGCCCTATCTGCATCTTCCGGTGCAGTCGGGTTCCGACCGTATTCTCAAGGCGATGAACCGTCGCCATACGGGCGCCGACTATCTGCGGCTTCTCGACCGCATTCGTCAGGCACGCCCCGATATCGCCCTGTCCGGCGACTTCATCGTCGGCTTTCCCGGCGAGACCGACGCCGATTTCGAGGACACGATGAAACTGGTCTCGCAGGTGCGCTACGCCTCGGCCTTCAGCTTCAAGTACTCGGCCCGTCCGGGCACGCCGGGCGCGACGATGGACGATCACGTGGACGAAGCGGTGAAGTCGGAGCGGCTGCAGCGGCTGCAGGCCTTACTTCGTGAGCATCAGGTCGATTTCGCCGAAAGCCTCGTCGGCCGTGACATCGACGTTCTGGTCGAAAAGCCGGGGCGTTATCCCCACCAGCGGGTCGGACGCTCGCCGTTCCTGCAGCCCGTTGTGTTGGACGCGGCCGCCGGCGAGATCGGCGATATCGTGACCGTGCGGATCGAATCGACCCTGCCGAATTCGCTGCTGGCGACTGGCGGTGCCGTTCCGGCCGCCGAGGCGCGGCATCGCAACGCAGTGCCTGCCGAACCGATAAGGAAGATCGCTTGAGGACGGAGCGTAGTACCGCAGCCCCTGCGTCGGGTGCATCCGACATGGCTCACATCGTCCTGACCTTCGAGGATAACCGCCTGGCCGGCTCGCTCTTCGGCCAGTTCGACGAGCATCTCGCGTTGCTCGAACAGAAACTGAAAGTCGACGCGCGGGCGCGCGGCAACAAGGTCGAGATCCGCGGCGATTCGGCGAGCTGCGAGCAGGCCCGGCGGGCGCTGGACTATCTGTATGAGCGGCTGCAGGCCGGCACCGAGATCGGCATCAAGGACGTCGAGGGCGCCATCCGCATGGCGATCGCGGCCGACGACCAGCTCTATCTGCCGACGCTGGAAAAGAAGGGCCGCATGTCGCTCGCGCAGATCTCGACGCGACGCCGGACCATCCACGCGCGCACGCCGACGCAGGACGCCTATATGCGGGCGCTGGAGCGCTCCGAGCTCGTCTTCGGCGTCGGGCCGGCCGGCACCGGCAAGACCTATCTGGCCGTCGCCCATGCCGCGATGCTGCTGGAGCGCGGGCAGGTCGAGCGGATCATCCTGTCGCGTCCGGCCGTCGAGGCCGGCGAGCGGCTCGGCTTCCTGCCCGGCGACATGAAGGAAAAGGTCGATCCCTATCTGCGGCCGCTCTACGACGCGCTCTACGACATGATCCCGGCCGAGAAGGTCGAGCGGGCGCTGGCCGCCGGCGCCATCGAGATCGCGCCGCTGGCCTTCATGCGTGGCCGGACGCTGGCGAATGCGGCGGTGATCCTCGACGAGGCGCAGAACACCACCACCATGCAGATGAAGATGTTCCTCACCCGCCTGGGCGAGAATGCCCGGATGGTGGTGACCGGGGACCCGTCCCAGGTCGATCTGCCACCCGGTCAGAAATCCGGTCTCGCCGAGGCGATGCGCATTCTGGAGACGGTGCCGCAGGCCGTGACGGTTCGCTTTGCCGCCAAGGACGTCGTTCGCCATCCGCTGGTCCAGGCGATCGTCGAGGCCTATGAGGAGGATGCGACGCGCGCCCGTGCGCCGGGCATCCCCGCGGCCCGGTAATGCCCGGATCGCAACCGCGTGCCGCCTTCGGCATGCCGACCTATGATGGCCTGACCGTCGCCCTGACCGTCGAGGATCCGCGCTGGGACGACGCCGGGCTCGGGGACATTCCGGCGATGGCGGTGGAGACCTTTTCGGTCGCCGCGGCGCGGCTGGGCCTGCCCGGCGATCTCGTCAGCGAGATATCCCTGACGCTGGCCGACGACGAGACGGTACGCGCCGTCAACGCCGAATGGCGGAACAAGGACAAGCCGACCAACATTCTGTCCTTCCCCATGGCCGATCTGGCGCCGGGCGAACGGCCGGGCCCGCTTCTGGGCGATCTTTTGGTCGCCTTCGAAACGGTCGCGCGCGAAGCGGATGAGGAGGCCAAGGCCTTTGCGGACCATTTCCGCCATCTTCTCGTGCACGGCTTCCTGCATCTGATGGGCCTCGATCACATGGTCGACACCGAGGCCGACGACATGGAGGCGGCGGAGATCGCCATTCTTGCCGAGTTTGGCATCGCCGATCCCTATGGCGACGAACCCGGTCCCTTGAACGAAGCCGAACAGGATGTTCCGGCGAACCAAGAGCGAGACGATGACCTTCGACACAGACGCGGCGGCTGACGGCAACCGCGGACCGGCCGGCGCCGAGAATGGCGACGACCACGCAGCCGGCGACGACCGAAGTCGGCGCGGCGCAAACCGCAGTGACGGCTTCTTTGGCGGCCTGATCCAGCGGGTGCGTCCGCGCATGCCCCGCCTGATGCGCGAGGACCTGACCCAGGCCCTCCTGCATCACGATCCCGGCGAGGGGGCCTTCTCGCCCGAGGAGCGCGCGATGCTCAACAACATTCTGCGGCTGCGCGAACTGCGCGTCGAGGATGTGATGGTGCCGCGTGCCGACATTCAGGCCGTCGACATCACGACCACCCTCGGCGAACTCATGAAGCAGTTCGAATCGAGCGGCCATTCGCGCATGCCGGTCTATGGCGAAAGCCTCGACGACCCGCGCGGCATGATCCACATCCGCGACGTCGTCGGCCACATCACCCGCGTCGCGCGACCGGCCAACGGGCAGGGCGCCAAGGAGCCGGCCGCGCGGACCCGGGCCGGCCTCGACCTGCGCCAGATCAACCTGGCCCGGAAGGTGTCCGACCTGGGGATCATCCGCAAGGTTCTCTTCGTGCCGCCCTCGATGCTCGCCACCGATCTGATGGCGCGCATGCAGGCCACCCGCACCCAGATGGCGCTGGTGATCGACGAATACGGCGGCACCGACGGGCTTGTGTCGCTGGAGGACATCATCGAGATGGTCGTCGGCAACATCGAGGACGAGCACGACGACGACGCCCCGATGATCACCGAAAGCGGCGACGGCATCTATTACGCCGACGCCCGTGCCGACCTCGACGAGGTTCGCAAGCTGGTAGGCGAGGATTTCGACATCAGCGAATACGAGGACGAGGCCGACACGATCGGCGGTCTCCTGTTCTCCGAGCTCGGCCGCGTGCCGGCGCGCGGCGAAGTGGTGCAGGCTGTTCCAGGCTTCGAGTTCCAGGTACTCGATGCCGACCCGCGCCGGGTTCGCCGTGTCCGGATCGTCCGCTTTCGCCAAGGCGAGAAGCGCCGCCGCTTCGTGGAAGGACTGGCCGACGCCTGAGGGGGCGTCGGTGACCGCTGGCCGCCTTCGGCAGCCGAAGTCGCGGGAATGTTCTGCATATCGTCGGCGCCCGGCGTAGGATGCCGGCCCGACCGAATCCTGCAGGGGGCCCTGTGAGCGTTATTTCCCGCGGCGACGACCGCATCCGCGACGACAATATTCTCGACCGGATTGCCGGTTGGGTGTCGCTCGCCGAAGGCTGGCGCCGCATGGTGCTGGCGCTGTCTGCGGGGGCGATCTGTACCTTCGCCCTGCCGCCCTACAATTTCCCCGCCGTCGGCTTCATCGGTTTTCCGCTGCTCGTCTGGCTCCTCGACGGCGCGGCCGCCGAGCCGGGCCGCTCGGCCCTGCGCCGCATGGCGCCGGCCTTCGTCACGGGCTGGCTGTTCGGCTTCGGCTATTTCGTCGCCGGCCTGTGGTGGCTGGGCGCCGCCATGATGGTCGACGCGGCGAGCTTTGCGATCTTCATCCCGCTCGCGGTGCTCGGCCTGCCGGCGATCCTCGCCATCTATTTCGGGCTGGCGGCCGCGCTGGCGCGTTGCGTGTGGACCGACAGCGCGTATCGAATCCTGGCGCTGGCCGGCTCGCTGGCGCTAATCGAATATCTGCGCGAAATCCTGTTCACGGGCTTTCCCTGGAACGAGATCGGCGTCATGGCCGCGCCGCTGCCGCTGTTGATGCAGACGAGCAGCCTCGTCGGCGTGCACGGGCTGACCCTCTTGGCCGTCGTCGTCTTTGCCAGCCCGGCCGTCCTCGTCGACCGGCGGGGCCGGGCCGCGATGCTGGCGGCCGCGGCGACCCTGCTCGTCCTGCATGTGGGATACGGGGCCTGGCGGCTGCAGGCCCATCCGACCGAGCTGGTCGAGAATGTCCGGGTTCGGGTGGTGCAGCCCAATATCCTGCAATCGCTGAAATGGGACGAGAACGAAGCGGAGCGGATCTTCGAGCGCCACCTGTCGCTGACCGGAGCCGACGCTGTCGCGGCCAGTGTCGATCCCGCCGCGGCCGGAGGCGCTGCCTCGGATGGGCCCGCCGACCCTTCTACGCGCACCCTTGTCGTCTGGCCCGAATCCGCCTTTCCATTCCTGTTGACCGAGCGGCCCGACGCCATCGCGCGAATCGCTGAGGCGCTGCAGCCCGGCGAAACGCTGATTGCCGGCGCAGCACGGCTCGAAGGCGCCGATATCACCTCTTCTCGTGTGTATAACTCGGTCTACGTCATCAACGACGCGGGCCAGATCGTGGATGCGCGGGACAAGACGCATCTGGTCCCCTTCGGCGAATATCTGCCGTTCCAGGAATTTCTCGAAGGGTTCGGTCTGTCGCAACTCGCCGAAATGCCGGGCGGCTTTTCGGCGGGTACCGTGCGCAGTCCGGTTCCTCTCGAAGGCGCGCCCTCTTTCCTGCCGCTGATCTGCTACGAGATCATCTTTCCTTCCGAGATCGAGGCCGGCGCGCCCGACGATCGTCCGGGCTTTTTCGTGAACGATACCAATGACGCATGGTATGGCGATACGCCCGGACCCTACCAGCATCTGCGGCTGGCCGAACTGACCTCGGTCGCCTTCGGACTGCCGCTCGTGCGCAGTGCCAACACCGGCATCTCGGTCGTCACGGACGCCTATGGACGGCAGCTCGACGGGCTGGCGCTCGGCGCGACGGGAAGCATCGAAACGCCGCTGCCCAGGGCCGCCCCCGCCACGATCTACGCAAGCTGGGGCAACACCCCATTCTGGATTGCATTTTTCATAATATGGATGATCCCGATAGCAATGCGGTTAAAGATGCGCGCTCTGATTGATTGACATGCGCGACACGCGCTGCCTAACCCGAAGGCCGAAATTGATTGCGACAATTTTCTGGGGCCCGGAGGCGCACCGCCACTGGGGATGACGGCCCGCCGCATCGGATGGAAGTTGCGATGTCGATGATGCTGAGAGAAGAGGCACCCGCCATGGTCGACAACAAGAAGAAGCCCAATCCGGTGGATATCCACGTCGGGTCGCGGGTTCGTCTTCGTCGGACCATGCTCGGCATGAGCCAAGAAAAACTGGGCGAAAGCCTCGGGATCACCTTTCAGCAGATTCAGAAATACGAGAAGGGCACCAACCGCATTGGTGCCAGCCGGTTGCAGCGGATTTCCGAAGTGATGACCGTTCCGGTGTCCTTCTTCTTCGAGGATGCGCCCACCGGCATGAGCGGCAACGAAAGTCTGCAGGAGCCGTCGAGCCCGGACTATGTCGTCGACTTCCTTTCTTCTTCCGAGGGCCTGCAACTCAACCGGGCCTTTGTGCGCATCTCCGATCCGAAGGTCCGCCGCCGCGTCATCGATCTGGTCCGCACCCTGGCGGACTCGGGCGAGACCGACAGCTAGGTTCTGAGCGACTCGCGTCATACGTGAGCCCCGGGCGCACTTGACGCCGCGCTGCCATTGCCCCAAACCGCATTCCGCAAGATTCAAGCCGGGCGTAAGTTCCTGTTGTGGTGCTCAACGGCACGACAAGCTCTCGCGTCTGACTGCCCCGAGCGGGATTCTCCAGAAACGGAAAGAGGAATCGATGGCGCGTTCTGACTATGTCTTCACCAGCGAAAGCGTGTCGGAGGGCCATCCCGACAAGGTCTGCGACCGGATCTCCGATGAGATCGTCGATCTGATCTATCGAGAGGCCAAGAAGACTGGCGTTGACCCTTGGTCGGTTCGCATCGCCTGCGAGACCCTGGCGACCACGAATCGCGTCGTCATCGCCGGCGAGGTTCGCCTGCCGGCCAGCCTGATGAAGACCGACAAGAACGGCAACGAAGTCATCAATGCCGGTCGTTTCCGGTCTGCCGCGCGTCGTGCGATCCGCGATATCGGCTACGAGCAGGACGGTTTCCACTGGAAGAACGCCAAGGTCGACATCCTGCTGCATTCGCAGTCGGCCGACATCGCCCAGGGCGTCGACAAGGCGTCTGACGCCGAAGACGGCGCCAACCAGGCCGAAGGCGCGGGCGACCAGGGCATCATGTTCGGCTACGCCTGCCGCGAGACCCCGGACCTGATGCCGGCGCCGATCTTCTACGCGCACAAGATCCTCGAGATCCTGGCGGCCGCCCGCAAGAAGGGCGAAGGGGACGCAGCGCATCTTGGCCCGGACGCCAAGAGCCAGGTGACCGTGCGTTACAAGGACGGCATGCCTTTCGAGGTCAGCTCGATCGTCCTGTCCACCCAGCACACCGATGACAGCTGGGATTCCGCCAAGGTGCGGACGGTCGTCGAGCCCTATATCCGCGAAGCCCTGAGCGACATCGCGATCGCTGACGATTGCGCCTGGTACATCAACCCGACCGGCAAGTTCGTCATCGGCGGCCCGGACGGCGACGCCGGTCTCACCGGCCGCAAGATCATCGTCGACACCTATGGCGGTGCGGCGCCGCACGGAGGTGGCGCGTTCTCCGGCAAGGACACGACCAAGGTCGACCGTTCTGCTGCCTATGCCGCGCGCTACCTGGCCAAGAATGTCGTCGCGGCCAAGCTCGCCGACCGCTGCACGATCCAGCTCGCCTACGCGATCGGCATCGCCCAGCCGCTGGCGGTCTATGTCGACCTCCACGAGACCGGCAAGAATGTCGACGAAGTCGCCATCGAGAAGGCGATCCGGGCGGTGATGGATCTGTCGCCGACGGGCATCCGTCGTCATCTCGACCTCAACAAGCCGATCTACGCCAAGACCGCAGCCTACGGCCATTTCGGCCGCAAGCCCGGCCGTGACGGTTCCTTCTCCTGGGAGAAGACCGATCTCGCGCCGAAGCTGAAGGCCGCGCTGGCCAGCTGATCGATGACGGCCGAAGGACATCCCGAGCGCTCGCGCGAGGCGTTCTTCGGCCGGCTCAAGGGGCCGAAGCTTCGGCCCGGCCAGACCGCATTGATCGAAGAGGTTCTGCCGCAGTTGCGGCCGGACCTCACCCAGCCTGCCCCCGAATCTCTGGCCGATCTGTTTCCGGTGCCGGTCGAGGCGGTGCGGCTGGAGATCGGCTTTGGCGGCGGCGAGCATCTCCTGCACGAAAGCGGACGCTTTCCGAACGTCGGCTTCATCGGCGTCGAGCCCTTCGTCAACGGCATGGCGAAGCTGCTCAGCGCCATCCAGGATGCGCCGCGGCCCAACCTCCGGCTCTACGACGACGACGCCACACGCCTCCTGGACTGGCTGCCTGCGGCAAGCCTTGCCGGCGTCGATCTGTTCTATCCCGATCCCTGGCCCAAGCGCCGCCATTTCAAGCGGCGGTTCGTCAACGCGCGCAATCTGGATCGGATCGCGCGGGTGCTGGCGCCCGGATCGAGCTTTCGCTTCGCGTCCGACATCGACACCTATGTCGACTGGACGCTGCGCCACTGCCGCGACCATGCCGAATTCGAATGGACGGCCGAGCGCGCGGCCGACTGGCACACGCCCTACGAGGCCTGGCCCGGCACCCGCTACGAGGCGAAGGCGATCCGCGAGGGACGTCCGCCGGCCTACCTGACTTTCCGTCGCCGCTGAGGCGGTTTTGACGCGGCGTGGCCGGGGCCGTCGTGAAGATGCTTGAAGGATCGAGCAAAACGGCGTATACCCCTCCCAAATTCTCTGCGATGTGGTCGAGAGAGTGGGTCCTGCCGGTCCCGCTCTTTTTTGTTACCGGGGGTGCGGTATCTCCAGTGATCACGCGTCAAGACGCCGATCCATGTCGCGGATCGATCAATTGGGCCGGGTCGGACGCCGGCCCGCAACACTTCTCTCGGAGTACCGTGACGACCGCTACAGACCGCATCGTGAAGGAACAGGGCCTGGAAGGCCGCGTCGCTGAGATCGTCGAGCCGGCGATCGAGCAGATCGGCTACCGGCTGGTGCGCGTGCGCACCTCGGGCCTCAACGGCATGACGCTGCAGATCATGGCGGAGCGGCCGGACGGCACGATGACCGTCGAGGATTGCGAAGCGGTATCGCGCGCGGTCTCTCCGGTTCTCGATGTCGACGATCCTATCGACAAGGCGTATCATCTGGAAGTGTCCTCGCCGGGCATCGACCGTCCCCTCGTGCGCAAGGGCGACTTCGAGACCTGGGCCGGTTTCCTGATGAAGCTCGAGACCAACCGGCTGATCAACGAGCGCAAGCGTTATCGCGGCAAGATCGTGGCAGTAGGCGACGAGGCGATCACCGTCGAGCGCGACCAGCCTGCCGAAGGCGAGCCGGGCGCCGTCGAGATTCCCTTCGATGCCATCGGCGAAGCGCGGCTGATCCTGACCGACGATCTGATCGCCGCGGCCCTGAAGGCCGACAAGGCTGCCCGCAAGGCGCGTGGCGACGTCGATCCGGATACCGGCGACGACGACGAGGCGGGAGCCTCCGAGCACTAGAGTGGCGCAGTGGGCGCCAGCGCCCGCCGCCTTATGACGAACGACAAGCCGGGCGCTGCGGGGTGACCCGGTCGGGAGCCCGACCGGACGCCAGGCGCCACAAGCCACCTGAAGGGTGGACGGCCGGAAGCGATGATGGGACCGACTGCGGCTGAGCGGCGGACGGTTCGAAGTCAGGAGAAGAGACAATGGCAGTCAGTGCGAACCGGCTGGAGCTTCTGCAGATTGCGGACGCTGTCGCGCGGGAAAAGTCGATCGATCGTGAGATCGTCATCGGGGCGATGGCCGACGCCATCCAGAAGGCGGCACGTTCGCGCTACGGCCAGGAAACCAACATCCGCGTCGACATCAACCAGAAGACCGGTGAGATGAAGCTGCAGCGGCTGCTCGAGGTCGTCGACGAGGTCGAGGATCCGAACACCCAGATCTATCTCGATCTCGCCCGGGACAAGAACCCCGACGCCGAGCCGGGCGACTTCATCGCCGAGCAGCTGCCGCCGATGGATTTCGGTCGCATCGCCGCCCAGTCCGCCAAGCAGGTTATCGTCCAGAAGGTGCGCGACGCCGAGCGCGACCGCCAGTATGACGAATACAAGGACCGCGTCGGCGAGATCGTCAACGGTACGGTCAAGCGGGTCGAATACGGCAACGTCATCGTCGATCTGGGCCGCGGCGAGGGCATCATCCGCCGCGACGAGCAGATCCCGCGGGAGCTCTTCCGCTATGGCGATCGCGTCCGCGCCTTCGTCTACGACGTGCGCCGCGAGCAGCGCGGTCCGCAGATCTTCCTGTCGCGCACCCATCCGCAGTTCATGGCGAAGCTCTTCACCATGGAAGTGCCGGAGATCTACGACGGCATCATCACCATCAAGGCCGTCGCCCGTGACCCGGGTTCGCGCGCCAAGATCGCGGTGACGTCGAGCGATTCTTCCGTCGATCCGGTCGGCGCCTGCGTCGGCATGCGCGGTTCGCGCGTGCAGGCCGTGGTCGGCGAGCTGCAGGGCGAAAAGATCGACATCATCCCCTGGTCGCCGGACGCCGCATCCTTCCTCGTCAACGCGCTGCAGCCTGCGGAAGTCGCCAAGGTGGTGCTCGACGAGGACGCCGAGCGTATTGAAGTCGTGGTCCCCGATGACCAATTGTCATTGGCGATCGGTCGTCGCGGACAGAATGTCCGGCTGGCTTCGCAGCTCACCGGCTGGGACATCGACATCCTGACCGAGCAGGAAGAATCCGAGCGGCGCCAGAAGGAATTCGCCGAGCGTTCGGAGACCTTCATGAACGCCCTGAATGTCGACGAGATGGTCGGTCAGGTGCTGGCGTCGGAAGGCTTCGCCACCGTCGAGGAAATCGCCTATGTCGACCAGGACGAGGTCGCCGCGATCGAAGGCTTCGACGACGAGACGGCTTCCGAGATCCAGGAGCGCGCACGCGAATTCCTGGAGCGCCGCGAGGCGGAGTTCGACGCCAAGCGCGTCGAGTTGGGCGTCAGCGACGATCTGCGTCAGATCAACGGTGTGACCACGCCGATGCTGGTGGCGCTGGGCGAAGACGGCGTGAAGACGATGGAAGACTTCGCCGGCTGCGCCGCCGACGATCTGATCGGCTGGACCGAGCGCAAGAACGGCGAGACGACGCGTTTCCCGGGGGCACTGTCCGCCTTCGACGTGTCGCGGGCCGACGCCGACCAGATGGTGCTGCAGGCGCGTCTGATCGCCGGCTGGATCACCGAAGCGGATCTTGCCGGACCGGAAGGGGAAGAGATGACCGACGAGGCCGAGGAAGGCCAGGCGGTCTGAGTCGAAGGACGGGCCGGGAATCGGCATGACGGAGGACGCGGGCGACGAAGCGGAGGTTGAATTGAACGATCGTACGTGCATCGTTTCACGTCGGACGTGCGATCCTGCCGATCTCATCCGCTTCGTCCGTGGCCCCGACGGGGCCGTCGTGCCGGATCTGCGGCGTCGACTTCCCGGACGGGGAGCCCATGTCTCGCTTGACCGGACGCTGGTCGACGAGGCGGTTCGCCGCAAGCTCTTCGCCCGGGCGTTCCGGGCGCAGGTCACCGGACCCGCCGATCTCGGCGATCAGGTGGACGGGCTCCTGGCCAGGGCCGCACTGGGCGCCCTCGGGCTGGCTCGGAAGGCCGGACAATTGGTGACCGGCGCGACCAAGGTGGACACGGCCATCCGGTCGGGACGCGCGCTCATGGTGATCCATGCCAGCGATGCGGCGCCGGACGGGATACGCAAGCTGGACGCCGCCCGACGCGCGGTCGCGGCGACCAGCGGAACTGAGATTTCATCCCTGCGTCTGCTCGATGCGGACGAATTGGGTTTGGCCTTTGGCCAGGGGAATGTGATACATGCAGCGATCCTTGCCGGTGGCGCGGGCTCGGCTGCGGCGACGTGCCTTCGAGCACTCGCGACATATCGGGGCGAAGGCTCCGGATCGGTTTCAGGCGCGCCCGCAGGGTCCGCCGGCCACGTGACCGATACTGGGAACGACATGGGAGCGCCTTTACAGCGACGCTCCGGGCAAGATGAAGGGCGCGGGCTCGATCCCGCGCAGGAAGCGGAAGCGTAGATGAGCGATACCAAGTCCGGCGACGACAAGACGCTGAGCGTCAGCACGAAGAAGACCCTGACCCTGAAGCGGAGCGGCGTCGAGCAGTCGACGGTGCGTCAGAGTTTCTCGCATGGGCGCACCAACAACGTCGTTGTCGAGACCAAGAAGCGGCGCATCGCCAAGCCGGAGGAGCGCGAGGCATCGCCTGCGGTCGCCGCCGGCCTGAAGCCGCGTGCGCCGCAGCCGGCTGCACCCGCCAAGCCGGCCGAAACGCCGGCAGAGGCGACGTCGCCGCGCGTCGCGCCGACAACGCCGCCGCCGACCCCGCCCCAGGCCGGCGGTCGCCCGCAGCAGATCCAGCTCGGTCCCAAGCCCGGCGAGGAGCCGGCTGCCAAGGCACCGGCGCCGAGCGAGCCGGAAGCTCCGGTCGCGGCGAAGGCCGAAGCGGCCGCTCCGGCTGTGCCCGAGACGCCGGCCGCGGAAGCACCGGCACCGGAGGCCCCAGCGGCCAAGCCGGATGCGCCGAAGGCCGAGGCTGCGGCCCCCGCTGCCGAGAAGCCTGCCGCCGAGAAGGCGGCTGCCGCCAAGCCGGCCGCGCCGGTCGCCAGCACCCCTTCCGCGCCGACCGCAACGGCACGTCCGGCTGCCGGCCGTACGGGCGCCGCACCGCAGGGCCGTCCCGGCCAGGCTGGTGCCGGTGGTCGCCCCCCGCAGGGCGGTGGACGTCCGGGCGGTCGCGACGAGCGTCGTCCCGCGGCGCCGGCCACCGGTCGTCAGCCGCGCGGCGCCGTTCTCAGCGACCTGTCGTCGCGCGAGATGGATGCACGTCGCCGTGCCCTCGAACTCGCGAAGCAGCGCGAGGCCGAAGACCGCCGCCTGTTCCAGGAGCAGGAAGCTCGCCGCATTGCCGAGGACGAGCGCCGTCAGCGCGAGCGTGAGGAATCCGAGCGCCGGCAGGCCGAGGAGAACGCCCGGCTCGAGCTCGAGGCCGAGGCCCGCCGCAAGGCCGAGGCCGATGCCGAACGCCGCGCTCCGCAGGGCAAGGCCGACGCCAACGCGCCGGCACCGAGCCCGGCCGACGCAGAGGCGGCGGAAGCTGCCGCTGCACGTGGTCGCGGCGATGCCCGTCGCCGGCCTGGCGAGGAAGACGATGCGCGCGCCCGTCCGGGCGTCCGTCGTCCGGTCAAGGGTGCCGAGGCGCCGAAGCCGGCCCGGCCGGATCGCGATGCCGGCCGCCGTCGCGGCAAGTTGACGCTCGACAAGGCGCTGACCGCCGATGATGGCGCACGGGGCCGGTCCCTGTCGTCGATCCGGCGCCGCCAGGAGAAGTTCAAACGCTCGCAGCAGAATACGCCGCGGGAGAAAATTGCACGCGAAGTGACCATTCCAGAGACGATCAGCATTCAGGAACTCGCCAACCGCATGTCGGAGCGTTCCGTCGACGTCATCAAGTTCCTCATGCAGCAGGGACAGATGATGAAGCCGGGCGACATCATCGAAGCGGATCTGGCCGAGCTCATCGCGTCGGAATTCGGACACACGGTTCGCCGCGTGGCGGAATCCGACGTTGAGGAAGGCATCTTCAACGTCGAGGACAATGTCGAGAAGCTGCAGTCGCGCCCTCCAGTCGTGACGATCATGGGCCATGTCGATCACGGCAAGACCTCGCTGCTCGACGCGATCCGCAAGACGTCCGTGGTGTCCGGCGAATCCGGCGGCATCACGCAGCATATCGGCGCCTATCAGGTCGAGCAGGATGGTCAGAAGATCACCTTCATCGACACACCGGGCCACGCCGCCTTCACGGCGATGCGTGCCCGTGGCGCCGAAGCGACCGACATCGCCGTTCTGGTGGTGGCGGCTGACGACAGCGTCATGCCGCAGACGATCGAATCCATTAATCACGCCAAGTCGGCGGGTGTCCCGATCATCGTGGCGATCAACAAGATCGACAAGCCGGGCGCCGATGCGTCGAAGGTCCGCACGGGCCTCCTGCAGCACGAGGTCTTCGTGGAATCCATGGGCGGTGAGGTCCTCGACGTCGAGGTCTCGGCCACCAAGGGCCTCAACCTCGACAAGCTGCTCGAGGCGATCCTGCTGCAGGCCGAACTGCTCGACCTGAAGGCCGACCCGGAGCGCACCGCCGAGGGTTCCGTCATCGAGGCGCAGCTCGACAAGGGCCGCGGTCCGGTCGCGACCGTTCTCGTCCAGACCGGTACGCTCAAGATCGGCGACATCGTCGTTGCCGGCGATGAGTGGGGCCGCGTGCGCGCCCTGATCAACGACAAGGGCGAGCAGATCAAGGAAGCCGCGCCGTCGACGCCGGTCGAGGTGCTGGGCATGCAGGGAACGCCGCTTGCCGGCGACCGCATGGCCGTCGTCGAGAACGAGGGCAAGGCCCGCGAGATCGCCGACTACCGCCAGCGCGTGGCCCGCGAGAAGCAGGTCGCCAAGAATGCCGGCCAGCGCGGTTCGCTCGAGCAGATGATGTCGCAGCTGCAGGATACGGGGCTCAAGGAGTTCCCGCTGCTGATCAAGGGCGACGTGCAGGGCTCGATCGAAGCCATTGTCGGCGCGCTCGATGCCTTGGGCACCGACGAGGTTCGTGCCCGGATCGTCCATTCGGGGGCCGGTGCGATCACCGAGTCGGACGTGGCGCTCGCCGCCGCCTCCAACGCCGCGATCATCGGCTTCAATGTCCGCGCCAACAAGCAGGCCCGCGACGCCTCGGCCCGCGACGGGATCGAGATCCGCTACTACAACATCATCTACGACCTCGTGGATGACGTGAAGGATGCGATGTCCGGCCTGCTCTCGCCAGAGCGCCGCGAGACCTTCCTCGGCAATGCCGAGATCCGGGAGGTGTTCAACATCACCAAGGTAGGCAAGGTCGCGGGTTGTCTCGTCACCGAGGGCGAAGTCGAGCGCGGTGCCGGCGTGCGCCTTATCCGCGATAACGTCGTCATCCACGAAGGCACGCTCAAGACGCTCAAGCGCTTCAAGGACGAAGTGCCCAAGGTCATCAGCGGCCAGGAGTGCGGCATGGCCTTCGAGCGCTACGAGGACATTCGCCAGGGCGACGTCATCGAGTGCTTCCGCGTCGAGCACGTGGCCCGCACGCTCTAGAGCGACGCGGAAACAACAGGGCTCAATCGGCGGGCGGGGAGCGATCCTCGCCCGCCGAGCCTTGCGCGTCACGCTGGCCGGAAACGGCGAGCACCCTTTGCCCATCCACCGATATGACGGGACGATTCGGATATGGCCCGAACCTCATCCTCCGGACCCTCGCAGCGCCAGTTGAGCGTCGGCGAGAAGGTCAGGCACGCCCTTACCGAGGTGATGCAGCGCGGCGAGATCAACGATCCGATGCTGGAGAAGGCGCTCGTCTCGGTGACCGAGGTGCGCATGTCGTCGGATCTCAAACTCGCGACGGCCTATGTGACGATCCTCGGTCAGACCGAGACCAAGCCCTTCGTCGACGCGCTGAACCGCAATGCCCGCTTCATCCGCGGCCGGCTGACGCCGGCGCTGCGACAGATGAAATACATGCCGGAGGTGCGGTTTCGCACCGATACCTCCTTCGACAATTTCGCGCGCATCGACGCGCTCCTCAAATCGCCGGAGGTCGCCCGCGACCTCGATGACGAGGACGACGACAAGGACAACGGCTGATGGCACGCCGTGGCAAGAAGCCCAAGGGTCGGCCGATCAATGGCTGGATCATCTTCGACAAGCCCAAGGGCATGGGCTCCACCGAAGCCGTGTCGAAGATGAAATGGATGTTCTTCGCCCAGAAGGCCGGCCATGCGGGCACGCTGGACCCGCTGGCCTCCGGCATGCTGCCGATCGCGCTGGGCGACGCGACCAAGACCGTTCCCTTCGTCATGGATGGCCGCAAGGTCTACCGCTTCAGCGTCCGCTGGGGTGCCGAGACGACGACCGACGACACCGAGGGGCCGGTGGTCAATTCCTCCGGAGCGCGCCCGTCGCGGGCCGACATCGAGGATCTGCTGGCCGACTATACCGGCGAGATCACCCAGGTGCCGCCGAACTTCTCCGCTATCAAGATCGCCGGCGAGCGGGCCTATGACCTGGCGCGCGAGGGCGAGACCGTGGAGATCGCGCCGCGCACGGTTTCCGTTCATCGCCTCGACATCGTCGAGATGCCCGACGCCGAGACGACCGTCTTCGAGGCGGAATGCGGCAAGGGCACCTATGTGCGCGCCATTGCCCGCGACCTCGGCCGCGATCTCGGCTGCTACGGCCATGTGGTCGAGCTGCGCCGTGTCTCCGTCGGCGCCTTCGGGGAAGACGACTTGGTGCCGCTGAGCGAGCTGGAAGCGGCGGCCGAAGAGGGCATGGAAGAGCTCGACGCCGAGGCGATCGAATCCGGAGCCAAACCGCGCGTCGTCGATTTCGAGCCGTTGGACGAGTATCTCGTCAGCCCGGAATCGGCCCTGTCGGATCTCTACGAGGTGATGCTCAGCGACGAGCAGGCGAGCCGCGTCCTGTCCGGCAATCCGGTGCTGCTGCGCGGCCGCGATGCGCCGGCCTTCTGCGACGAGGCCTACGCCACCGGCCATGGCCGGCTGATCGCGCTAGGCTCGGTTGAAGAGGGCTCCTTCCGGCCCAAGCGCGTGTTCGGCGGCAAGGGCTGAACCACCGCTGATCCCGTTCGCGCCTGTCGATCCCGCCGCCGCGCCTTATCTCGCTGCGATGAGCCGCCGGGATAAAGCTCCGGGCGGCAGCAGGGCAGCAGGGGCGCGATGAGACTGGCGAGCATAACCGGAACGAAACGGCGGGCACGGCGCAAGGAGAAGGCGCGGCGTTTGGCCGTCGGTGCGCCGCCCGGAACCCTCGAGGCCGACCCGCAGGCCGCCCCCACCGACATCAGCGTCGTCGCCATCGGCGGCGGCGAGAGCCTGCGCCAGACCGGCGTGACGGTCGAAGCAGCGCTGGCGCTGCGCGAATCGTGGCCGCTGGTCTGGATCGACTGTTCGGGCCTTGCCGACATCGAGGCGATCCGCGCCATCGGCGCTGCCTTCGGGCTGCACCCGCTGGCGCTGGAAGACGTGCTCGACACCGCCCAGCGGCCCAAATGCGAGGTGCAGGCGGACCACGCCTTCGTCGTCATGCGGATGCTCGACCGCGAGGGCGGCAGCGAACAGCTGTCGCTGTTCTTCGGCGAGGGCTTCGTCCTGACCTTCCAGGAGCGCGGCGGCGACAGTTTCGAGCCGGTGCGCCAGCGCATCGCCAAGGGCGCGCCGCGGCTTCTGGCCGGCCATGCCGACTATCTCGCCTATGCCCTGATCGACGCGGTGATCGACGGCTATTTCCCGGTGGTGGACGCCCAGATCGCGCGGATCGAGCAGCTCGAGGACGACATCCTGGCCGGCGTCGACGGCGACCAGGTGCACGATCTGCACGGCCTGCGCCGCGAGCTCCTGGGCCTGAAGCGCTGGCTGCGGCCGACCCGCGACGCGCTGGGCGTCATCCTGCGGCTCGACCGGCCGTGGCTGAGGGCCGAGACGCGGGTCTATTTCACCGACGTGCAGGACCATGCCGACCAGCTCATCGACACCAACGAGACCTATCGCGACACCGCCTCGGGGCTGATCGACCTGCACATGACCCTGTCGGCGGCCAAGACGAGCGAGGTGATCAATTTGCTGACCATCATCTCGACCATCTTCATTCCGCTCGGCTTTCTCGCCGGTCTCTGGGGCATGAACTTCAACCCCGAGATTTCCGACTGGAACATGCCGCTGACCCAGCATCCGCTCGGCTATCCGATCGCGCTGGCCTTCATGGTGGCGCTGGCGCTGGGCCTGCTCGTCTATTTCCGCAAACGGCGCTGGATCTGATCATGCTCGACCCTGAAGCCCAGGCCGTTCTCGACGATCTGGCGCGCAAGGCCGCCGTGCAGGTGGAGCCGCGCGATGCCGCCCAGAAACTCGCCCAGGCCCGCGCCATGACCGGCGCCATGGCCGATTATTCCGGCGAGGCGCCCGCCGGCGTGACCGCCCGCGACATCGCGGTGCCGGGCCCGGCCGGGCCGATCCGCGTGCGCCTGACCCGGCCAGACGGCGCGGCATCGCCGCCGCTCCTGGTCTGGTATCACGGCGGCGGCGCCATGGCGGGCTCGCTGGAGGGCCACGACGTCCCGCTGCGCCAGCTGACCGAAGCGACCGGCTGGGCGATCGCCTCGGTCGACTACCGGCTGGCGCCCGAACATCCCCATCCCGCCCCCCAGGACGATTGCCTCGCCGCCACGCGCGCCCTGCGGGATGCGGCCGAAACGCTCGGCTGCGATCCGGCGCGCTTTGCCATCGGCGGCGATTCCATCGGCGGGCTGTTTGCCGCCGACGTGGCGCTGGCGCTGCGCGAGGCGGGCGAGCGGGGCCCCGAAGCAATGGTGCTGGTCTATCCCAACACCGATCTGCGGCCGGACCGCCCCTGGCCGTCGCTTGGCACCGAGAGCGGCCATGTGATGACGCGAGACTCGCTCGCCTATGAGAACGACCTCTTCGTGCCCGATGTCGCCGACCGCTACACGCCGCGCGCCTCGCCCTTTCTGGCGGCGGACCTCACCGGCCTGCCGCGGGCGCTGGTGATCACCTGCGAGCACGACCCGCTGCGCGACGAGGGCGAGGGTTTTGCCGCGCGCCTCGGCGAAGCCGGCGTTCAGGTCACCGCCCATCGCGAGGCGGGCATGATTCACGCAGTCCTGCAGATGGATGGCTGGATCGCCCGCGCCGCCGATCTGCGCGCCCGCATCGCGGATTTCCTCGGCTAGGCGCGCGGCCGCGCCCGGCGGCGCGATGCGCCCCGGCTGTGGCCCGTTCTGCGCCGGGCTTCCCCCGGCGGATCTCGTCCGGCTGCCGATGGGCAGCGGAGCGCCGGAGGCGAACCTTCCGACTGATTTTGTATCGGCTCGCCTCCGGCGCTCCGCACGGCGTCTTGGCAGATGCGTTTCACCCTTCCGTCAGCCGGCGCCGCATGGGCGCGGGCGCAGGCCTCGGGGTGGGTGGCTGCCGGCTCGGTGCGGGTTTCCCCGCATGCGGACCGTTCCGCGCCGCCTCCTAGTGGGCAGGGTCCGGCGGGGCCACGCATCCGTCCGGGCCGCCCGACCCTCCGGAAGGGCCAGGCGTCGCGGACGCCGCCCGCCTCCCCGAACGATCCCGGCGATCGTCCGTCCCGTCGGGGACGCGGTGAGGGCAGTGTGCAGGCGGTGGCGAAGGGTGGGGATAAGATTTTTGGGGCTACGCTGATGTGGGCCGAAAGTGGACTGGCGGCTTTCGACGCTTTTCAGGCGGGCACCTGCCGTTCCCTCCACTACCCGTTGCCAGTCTTTTAGGAATGCCTGAGTCGCTGAATAAACTCACCTTTGTCAGATCGCTACTGGCTGCGATCTGCGCTAAATGCGCACTGGGTGCTACTAAGGCGAGCTATCACCGCAGGTGATCGCAATCACTTGGCTAAGAGGTCGAGATCGGTTGTTACGATGTCGATGCGGCGTGACGCTCGGGTCAAAGCGACATAGATGTCTTCCTTCGTGGCGGGCTCTGTCAGGAAAATCACCGTATTCTCATACTCAAGGCCCTTCGCAAGGAGGGTGCTGGTGACAATCTTGTAGCCATGGCGTCGGCCGGCATGACGCCGGCGTTCCTGCACATGCCAAGCGCATTCCAGCAGCGACGGGCTGTCCGGCATACAACGCAGCTGAAGGCTTTCACGAAGCGCAAAGATGAGCTCACCGCGGAACGTACGGCCTCGCTTCCGGAATTCATCGAGTAGCGCGATGACAGGCCCCAATTTATCATCCGACAAGATCGTTAGGGCCTCAGCTTCGGCCACCGTCAGAGGCTTCCGGATCTGCTTGCCGGCATGGATTTCACTTATCCGACGTAGGAAAGGGGTCTTGTTCACCCCAACAATCGCCCCCTGAAGTAGTCCCATCACAAACGTTAACCGATCCATGCCGGCCGTCGCTTCAATCGTCGAGCAGGCTGTTTGCAAATCCTTGCATTCGATTGTCTCGACGTTTTGAGCATGGACTCGCTTCGCCAACGCCGCCCGCACCCGTTCGCTGCTTTTCGAGCCTATAATGGCGAGCCGGTTCGTGTCTGACAGACCAGTGTGACTGCAAGCCTTTTTCTCCAAGGCTCTTAATCGTTCGGGTTCGTCTAGGTGGTGCACCCGGACGCAGTTTGGCGTCTTGCGCAAGTCGATAGCTTTGCCTGCGGATAGTTTGGCGCGCACGTTGCAAAGCCATTCGGCAAGAGGATCATTGTTCTGATTTTTCCATCGCCACGGGGTGACCAACTCGTAGAGTTCAGGAAAGGCCGGCAGTACGTCCTCATGCCAGCGCACAGCTGCTTCGCCTCCAAAATCAAAGATGCTCTGCAACGGATCTCCGAAAATGAGGGTTGGGACAAGTTCTGACAGCAGCACCATGACTGCGTGTTGGTCAGCACTACAGTCCTGATATTCATCCACGAGAACGAGGCCGTAGGATGCCTGGATCACGCGGTTGATCGAGCGCCCTTCAAGCAGCTTCCGCTTGGATGCATAGACTATCGACCATTGATGCCCCCGCGGCGTTGTCAGTTGCGGAAAGCCCGACGTTGCCGGATATGCTGCCGCGTATCTTAAGGACCACGCGGCAATCGTTTCGAGTTGGTAGCGATCAGACCTCACGCCCTTCTCACGGAGGCGCTTTCGGAGCGCATCAACGCCTGCGAGGGTGTGGGTGAGAAGCAAACAGCGGCACGTGGTTTCCGCGACGATGTCGGCAATCGTTTCTGTCTTGCCGTATCCAGCTGGTGCCACGACCGAACCGTGGACTTTTTCTCGCAGGGCCATCCGGAGTTGGTCAGGAATGGCCATCAATCCAGCTCCGAAGAGTGCTTATCTTTCCCTGTAGGCCCTCTTGCGCGTCCTTAAGATGGGGGCCGAGAATCGTTTGTGCTATGTGCTCCGCCTTCGCTATGTCCTTGTACCAAGCTCCATGCAGGTGCTCGCTACTTTTTCTCTTTTTCCCCTTTGCTCTCGCTGCCAAAGCGTCGAGAACGGCTTTGTCGCTTAGCCGGGCTCTGATCTGATCGATGGAAATGAAGCGATCATCCGCTTGTCTGGGCTTGTTGGCCGCATCTAGCATAGCTGTCTGATCGAGAAATGTGAGGGTGTAATCGAAGAGTATTTCGACAGCGGCCAAGGGCAGCTGATGAAACAGGACATCTTCAGTTGAGTAGCTTTTGTCCCAACGGAAAACGGTGACTCCGGCCCTTTCCAACTTGCCAAGTATCTCGGTGTCAGCAGGATCCTGATCTGAATCCAACAGCAAGCCCACATGATAGCCTAGACCACAGAACTGTCCCGCCAGCGCCGGGGCATGGTCGACCCCACCACCGTCAGCAAGGGCGATGCCCTTGAGAGCCAAGTTGTCGAAATGCTGGGCAACCCAATAATCATCCAGTCCCTTCAGAAGGCCAACTTCAGTTTTTCCCTCACATATGAGCACTGTGGGAGCCAGATATGCCTCAGGCATTGAACGAGGAGGCGCTTGGGGATCCCGCTTGCTATATTTCTTGTCCGCAGGCCGAACAGATACGTGACCATCCTCATCTCGGCGGACAACATTCAGATCGTGAACACTCAGCTCGCGGATCACAATCGGCGAGTGTGAAGTGATGAGCAACTGAGGACTTAGGCGGTCTTTCGATTTCAAGTGCTTGAGCAGCCGAACGATCCGATGAGGCTCGAGCCCGTGCTCGACCTCGTCGATAATGGTCAGGCATAAAGACGCGTTGGAGTAATCCTGCAGCGCCGCAACGAGCAGCCTTGACGACCCCGTTCCCAGCGCACGCAGGGGAACTTGCCCATCATGAATGGCTACGCTTCCGTTCGTGATCGCCAGGTTCTGGACGTCCAGACCAGCAGCGATTGTACCGGGAAGTGCGAGGCCCACCTTCTTGGCAGCCAGTTTGACGCTATCGAGGCTGCTTTTGAAAAGCGTTGCCGCCTCGTTCCTGAAATGATTGCGGGCAATCCTGCCAGCGTGGGCAAGAATGTTCTGGGTGTCCGCGATTCCTTCGCTCATACGGGCGAGCGTCGAATTTCGCCCCCAACTTAGATGCCGATCCGCATAGATACCAAGGCGAGCAGGGGCAACTCTTGTCCTGTGCGCATAGGACAGCGAGCGCTCTCTCATGTGGCCCGCAGCAACACGCTCATTCCATAGCGTCCACGTTCCCTCTAGACCTTCATTGATGCTGAGCATTATTGACAAGGCATGTTGCCCCTCCTCGGGAAGGGGAGGTTCGTCGACAACCTTGCCATTATTGGAGATACCCCTGAGATAAGGAGCATAATTCGCATCGGAAATAAATTCGTCCGGGAGGTCAGTTAGCGTTACGATTATTCTAGTGTCTTCGTTGAATTCTCCTCCAAAGAAATCTAAATCATCAAAGCGTAAGTTGTGACGTGGTGAAAGCGCCAGTTCGACAGCATCAAGAATAGTAGTTTTACAAGAATCGCCCGGGCCGATAAGACAGTTAAGCCCCTCCGCAGGTGCCCAGTTTAATTCTTTAATGCCCCGGAATTGATTGATCTCTACATAACCGACGCGCATATAGTTGGTCTCCTGATCATTAGATTAAGTAGAGGCTGTTGCGACGTCAACCCGGAATGCGCAGGCGTCTAAATGCGAGTGTCAAGTTCATCGGGCTGTAAAAATGAAATCACGTAAGATATTCGATAGAATAAATAGGTTTAGCATTCCCAGTCAGGATAAAATAATTGATTTCGAAAGAGCTTCGTGCGGGCGTGCTGTCGCAGAATACATCAAGGGTCAATATTGAAAATCGCTCCTGAAGAGCGGCGCAGCGGAGTGGCCGGCGTGGCTCAAAGTCGGCCCCGTATACGGCTTTTCGCCCCGGCCATGCGTAGCGCCGGGCTGTTTGCCTCCTATGGTCCAATCATGGCCTTCGCCGGATGCGTCTTCGTAACTTTGGTCCGCTCCGTACCTGAAGGCTAGCGAGGCCACTCTCGATTATGCTTGTCCCAAGCCCCCTACCAAAGCTCCGCCAAAGCCGCGCCGGCGAGGGCGGAGAGGATGAGGGCGGAGGAGGTCTTGAGGGGCAGTGGCTTGCGGGGGGCGGTTTCGCCGCTGAAGAAGTTCAGCGGCATCAGGCGGTTCTGGTTGCCGCCGGCCTCGCCGCGAGGCGCCTCGATGTAGCATTCGTCGTCGAACCAGGCCCAGTCGTCGGTCCAGGTCCAGCAATCATGCTCGCGGTAGACGTCCGCGATCGCCTCGGCCAGCGCCTTGTCGGTCGGCAGCCGCACATAGGGCGCGGGGTCGCAGCGCAGATAGCGCATGGCCAGCGGCAGCGAGCGCTCGGTGCAGTAGTTCGACATCCACAGGGTGAAGCCGATCTTGCGGCGCAGATGGTCGAGGGCCCGGAAGACCTGGACATGGTCCTCATGGCCGTATTCGCCCCAGGGATTGTGGGTGAAGACGTTCATGTCGGGGGCGAGCATCGGCGCCAGCGCATCACAGATGCGGGTGAAATTGTCCCGGTAGGCCTGGGCGACCCGCTCGGGCGAGGTGACCGGCGACAGCGGCGAGACCTTGCCGAGGGCGCGCTTGGCAAGGCGCGTGACCTCGCGGCGGGTCTCCTCGGGCCCGAGCCGCATGCCGTAATCGGTGAGCACCGGGGTCTGCCAGTCGGCGCAGCCATAGGTGCCGGGCTCGGCGATGTTGAGGCAGGTGACGTCGCGCAGAGGCAGCGCCGCCATGGCCGCCGCCCGCGCCGGGCCGAGGCGGGGCGCGGCCCAGAAGTCGCGAAACACGATGACGACCTTGTCCACCTTGCCGACGATGGCGTTGAACCACAGCATCTCGTCGTCGGGATGCGCGCCGATGATCATGGAATTGGTCAGAAAGTCGGGCCTGGCAGGCATTTATGTCTCGCTGGTCTTCGTCGATACTGTGCGGCGCAGCATGACCCCGCGCAGGCGGCGAAGTTTTTCGCGTATCGCAAAGACTAGCCGGGCGGCCCGGCCCAGTACAGTGGGTGTGCCGGTGAGGATGAAGATCGGTGTCGGCGCGGTGCCGAAATCGGTCTTGAAGTGTTCGTCGCCGATGGTGAAGTCGAAGATGCGGCCGCCGCGCGCCAGCCAGTCCTCCATCATCAGATCGTAGAGGACGAGACCGGGGGAGTGGCGGCCGAAATTGTCGTAGTCGGCGCCGATCAGGAGGTAGAGCAGCCGCTCGCCTTGGGTGAGGGCGAAGACATAGGCGATGGGCGTGTCGCCCTCCGACAGGCGGTAGAGGGCGCAGAAGCCGGCGCCGCTGCCGCGCTCGGCGATGGCGGCGTAGAATCGGGCGACGTCCGGCGTCTGGATCGGGTCGCCGTCGAAGCGGCCGCTGCGCAGATCGCGCAGCCGGTGGACGGCTTCGGCGGCGGCGGCGCCCTCCAGCCGGTCGAGCCGCACGGCGGGGTTCTTCAGGAGGCGTTTCTTGCGGCGGTCGAGATATTTCTGGAAGCTGCGCGAGAAGGTCGTCCGGCGCCAGTCGGCATAGGGCGCCGTCAGGGTGGCGGCATGGGCGCTGAAATCGGCGGGTTCCGGTTCGGCGGCCAGGAACAGCCGCCAGTCGGCGACGGCTTCGGGCCGGACCGGGCGCAGGCGCAGCATGTCGTGGGCCGGCAGGACGGCGCGGATGCGGGCGGTGAGCGTCGTGTCGGCGGCGAGCGCCGGGCGGCTGGCCGGGTCGATCACCGGCGCGGCGTAGTCGCTGACGCCGAGATCGGTGGCTTCCAGGAGCCGGATGCCCTGAACGCGGCGCAGGATCAGCGGCAGGACGAAGGCGAGGCGGCCGTTTGGCTGGCGGCCGGTGACGATGACGGGCGCAGCGCCCCGCGCCGGCGCCAGCATCGCGTAGAATGTGCCCAGCCAGAGCGGATGGGCGAAGGCCCCGGTGGCCGCGGCTTCGAAGAGACGGGCATAGTCCGGGCCAGAAAAGTCGAAGCTCTTCTCGCAGGCGATACGCAGGTCGTGATCGTCTGATGCTGCTGGCATGGGATCAGGGTCGCCCGTTTCGTGCAGCATTGTTACCGGTGACCCTGTTGATATTCGGTTGACGCGATCGTGATGGCGAAATGCTTGCTTAGCCGGCAATGTCTATGCCGGCGGATCGGCGGCAGCGATGGGGCGAAACGGGCCACGGCCGGTCGCGGCTAGCATTGTGGGCCGAGATCGCGTATATGCGCCGCAGCGCCGGGCGGTTTGCCTGCCCCGCGCTGTTCATGGCCCTCGCTGGACGACATCCCGGCCAGGGCGACCAACCCTCACATTTTCCAAGAAAGGGAATCCGATGTCGATTACGCTTGAGCGCAAGGCCGAGCTCATGAAGGAATACGCCACCAAGGACGGCGACACCGGTTCGCCGGAAGTCCAGGTTGCGATCCTGACCGAGCGGATCACCAACCTTACCGAGCATTTCAAGGACCACAAGAAGGACAACCACTCGCGTCGTGGCCTTCTGAAGATGGTCTCCCAGCGCCGCCGCCTCCTGGACTATCTGAAGTCCAAGGAAGAGCAGCGCTACACGACCCTGATCGGCCGTCTCGGACTGCGCCGCTAGTCAGTTTTCCGGCGGGCCGGGGGCGATACGCTTCCGGCCCGCCGCTTATGCCGCTTCCGCACGTCGGAGGCGGTCATGCCCCGGTACCCGGCGCGCCCGCAAGGCTCGCAGGTCCGACCCTTCGAACGGTCACGGGGCAGGATTGCCGGATGCTTCCGGTGCGAATGCGGGTCGCCCCCGCCGCGTGCCACAAGTGAAGCCTCCCGTCGTCTTGCCCGTGATGCGTTTCGGCACCGCAACGCGCGCCGCCCATGACCACTAGAAAGCGGTTTCGGCGCGCAGGATGAAAAGGCAAGAACATGTTCGATACCCATAAGGTGGAAATCGACTGGGCGGGACGTCCGCTCACCCTCGAGACCGGCAAGATCGCCCGTCAGGCCGACGGCGCCGTGCTGGCGACCTACGGCGAGACCGTCGTTCTGGCGACCGTCGTGTCGGCCAAGCAGCCCAAGCCGGGCCTCGACTTCTTCCCGCTGACCGTGAACTACCAGGAAAAGACCTTCGCCGCCGGCAAGATCCCGGGTGGCTTCTTCAAGCGCGAAGGCCGTCCGAGCGAGAAGGAGACGCTGGTCTCCCGCCTGATCGACCGTCCGATCCGCCCGCTCTTCGCCCAGGGCTACAAGAACGAGACCCAGGTCGTTGTCACCGTCCTGCAGCATGATCTGGAGAACGATCCGGACGTGCTGGCGATGGTCGCCGCTTCGGCCGCGCTGACCCTGTCGGGCGTGCCCTTCATGGGCCCGATCGGCGGCGCGCGCGTGGGCTACATCAACGGCGAGTACAAGCTGAACCCGCATGTCGACGAGATGGCCGAGTCGCAGCTCGACCTGGTCGTCGCCGGCACCGAGGGCGCCGTCCTGATGGTGGAATCGGAAGCTCACGAGCTGGCCGAAGATATAATGCTGGGCGCCGTCATGTTCGGCCATCGCGGCTTCCAGCCGGTGATCGACGCGATCATCAAGCTGGCCGAGCATGCCGCCAAGGAGCCGCGCGAGCACGTCGTTGCCGACTATTCGGCGCTCGAGGCCGAGATGCTGCAGCTGGTCGAAGGCGAGCTGCGCGACGCCTACAAGATCACCGACAAGACCGAGCGCTACAACGCCGTCGACGCGGTGAAGGCCAAGGTCACCGGCCACTTCCTGCCGGAAGGCGTCGAGGACACGAAGTACTCCAAGGAACAGGTCGGCACCGTCTTCAAGTCGCTGCAGGCCAAGATCGTCCGCTGGAACATCCTCGACACGGGCGGCCGCATCGACGGCCGTGACCTGAAGACGGTCCGCAAGATCGTCTCGGAGGCCGGCATCCTGCCGCGCGCCCACGGTTCGGCACTGTTCACCCGCGGCGAGACCCAGGCGCTGGTCGTCGCCACGCTCGGCACCGGCGAGGACGAGCAGTTCGTCGACGCCCTGACCGGCACCTACAAGGAGCGCTTCCTGCTCCATTACAACTTCCCTCCGTACTCGGTCGGCGAGACCGGCCGCATGGGTTCGCCCGGCCGCCGCGAGATCGGCCACGGCAAGCTGGCATGGCGCGCCCTGCGTCCGATGCTGCCGGCACCGGAGCAGTTCCCCTACACGATCCGCGCGGTCTCCGAGGTCACCGAGTCGAACGGCTCGTCCTCAATGGCGACCGTCTGCGGCACCTCGCTGGCGCTGATGGATGCGGGCGTTCCGCTGAAGCGTTCGGTGGCGGGTATCGCCATGGGCCTGATCAAGGAAGACGAGCGCTTCGCGGTGCTGTCCGACATCCTTGGTGACGAGGACCATCTCGGCGACATGGACTTCAAGGTCGCCGGCACCTCCGAGGGCATCACCTCGCTGCAGATGGACATCAAGATCCAGGGCATCACCGAGGAGATCATGCAGATCGCCCTCGACCAGGCCAAGGGCGGCCGCCTGCACATCCTGCAGGAGATGGGCCAGGCGCTGTCGGAAAGCCGCGCCGAGCTGGGCGAGTTCGCCCCGCGCATCGAGGTCATGCAGATCCCGACCGACAAGATCCGCGACGTCATCGGCGCTGGCGGCAAGATCATCCGCGAGATCGTCGAGAAGACGGGCGCCAAGATCAACATCGAGGATGACGGCACGGTGAAGATCGCATCGTCCTCCGGCAAGGAGATCGAGGCGGCCAAGAAGTGGATCCACTCGATCGTGGCCGAGCCGGAAGTCGGCGAAGTCTACGAGGGTACGGTCGTCAAGACCGTCGAGTTCGGCGCCTTCGTGAACTTCTTCGGTTCGCGTGACGGTCTCGTCCACATCTCGCAGCTCGCCGCCGATCGCGTCGCCAAGACGACCGACATCGTCAAGGAAGGCGACAAGGTCTGGGTCAAGCTGATGGGCTTCGACGAGCGCGGCAAGGTTCGCCTGTCGATGAAGGTCGTCGACCAGGAGACCGGCCAGGAGATCAAGAAGGGCGAGGAAGACGCCGCCTGATCAGGCCGTCTCTTCGCTGACAGAATGAAAGGCGCGTCCCTCGGGGCGCGCCTTTTTCGTTGGGGTAAGGGTCGCGACCTTCGGACCCGATCGGTGCCTACGCGTCAGGCGGACCGCCGGTGCCGCCGCCGCGACGAGCGCTCCTGCAGCCGGGCGATCGCCTCGAGTGCGTGGAGGGCGAGCGGCAGCCGCGCGACCTCCTCGACCTGCGGGCGGGTCAGGCCGGTGACGTCTTGCAGGATATGGTCGTCGACGCGCAAAAGGGTGTTGAAGGCGTCGCGGCAAAGCCGCTGCCGACGCTTCTCCACCGTCCAGTTATGCAGCCAGCCGACAAGGCCGGGTTGACCGGTCGTCTCCTCGTGGAGCCGGATGGGCTGGGGCAGGGCCGAATGATGCAGTATGAGAACCTCCAATTGCCGATGGGCCGAATGTGAGGGTTTCTCATTGATGAGACAAACGAGAAGGAGTAAGCCTAGCGGCAAGTTTCGCTAACAGGAGGCTCCGCCTGTGCTGACCCCCAGTCTGCCCAATCTCGACATGGACCTCGCCCGCACGATGGTGGCGATCGCCGACACCGGCAATTTCTCGCGGGCCGCCGAGCGGGTGCATCGCAGCGCGTCGGCGATCAGCCTGCAGGTGAAGAAGCTGGAGGACATGGTGGGCCGAGACCTGTTCCGCCGCGACGCCCGCAGCGTGGCGCTGACCGCCGACGGCGAGATCTTCCTCGGCTATGCCCGCCGCCTCCTGAAGCTGAACGACGAGGCCTTCTCGCGCTTCCTGTCGCCCTGCTGCGAGGGTAGCGTGCGGCTGGGCGTGCCCAATGACAACGGCGTGGTCGCCATGCCGGAAATCCTCCGGCGCTTCGCCCGGACCCATCCTAAGGTCGAGGTGGAGGTGCGGCTGGACCGCACCGAGGAATTGCGGCGGCGCTGCTGGTCCGGGGAGCTCGATCTCGCCGTCTACAGTCACGACGAACGCCTCGACGGGCCGGACTACATCCATTCCGAGCCGCTGGTCTGGGTGGGCGCGCGCGGCGGGCTCGCCGTGGCCGAAACGCCGCTGCCGCTCGCCCTCGCCGATGCCGGCTGCGCCTGGCGCGGCATGGCGCTGGCGGCGCTGGACGCCCGCGATATCGACTACCGCGTCGCCTATACCAGCGAGTTCTGCACCGGCCAGCTTGCGGCCGTCGCCGCCGACCTGGCCATCGCGCCGCTGCCGATCAGCGTCGTGTCGGACGACATCGTGCAGCTGGGCGCCGAGCGCGGCCTGCCGCCGCTGGGCAATTACCGCATGACGCTGGCCCGCCGCGACGGCGCCGGCCCGGTCGCCGATGCGCTGGCCGCCCATGTGACCGCCAGCTTCTGCGCCATCGCCGAACGCGGCACCCGGCTGTTCGCCTGACAGGCGCGGGGACTGGTATGATCAGGCAGCAGGCGTATCGTGGCCGGGGGCGCGTCGTCTGACGCGGGGCCGGCGGTCATTCTGTGCGACCGGTGCGTTGGGGAGCCTTGAGGGAGGATGAGGGAATGCCGGGGCTGATCATCCGCGTCGTGGCGGCGCTGTTTCTCGGGCTCGTCTCCAGCCAGTCGCTGGAATTCACCCAGCAATATCTGCAGCGCCTCGGTGGCGCCGTCGATGAATTGCGCAAGGTCGTCGAGCGTTTCGACGCCAGTGCCGCGGCCTCCGACCTGTCGCGCAGCGAGGCCGTCACGCGGTTGCGCGAGAACCGCGACGCCTTCGTCGCGCGCCAGGGCACGGACGCCGAACAGACGATCGCACGGTATGACGCGGTGGAGCGGCGCTATCGCAGCGTCGCCGAATCGGCGCCCCTGTTCCGCCCCTTCGTCGCGGCCGGCGATCCGGACTGGGAGATCGCCGAGCGGGCCGCCGCCGACTATCGGCCGGCCCTGCCGATCACCGTCGAGGGGCTGCTTCTGGCGGTCGCGGGTTTCGCCCTCGGCTGGGCGATCGGCGCCGGCGGCCATGGCGCCGCGCGCATGCGCCGACGCCGCCGCGAGCGTCGGCTGCCGTCGAGCTGAGCCCGCGACCGCGATCTTGGCGCGGCGGCGTTGACAGCGCCGCCTGGGAGGCACAGATTCCGTCCATCCAAGGGGAGTTCCGGCAGGGAACTGAGAGGCCATCGGCCGCCGAAAGGCGTGAGCGCGTGGCGACCCTTCGAACCTGATCCGGTTGAGACCGGCGGAGGGATGGAATGCGGTGGCCATGGCATGCGGTTCGCCGCCGGCGAGCGCCGCGCCGCCGATCTTTCCCCTGCCCATCACCCGGATCTCCGAGACGCGTCGAGGAGGATCGAGACAATGGCCGACCGGGTCGCCTGTTTGCACGACGCCTGCTGCATCGGCGGGGCCTGACCATGCGGGTTGCCGTCATCGGGGCCGGCGTTGCCGGGCTTGTCACCGCGCTGGAACTCGCCGAGCGGGGCGCCGATGTCGCGCTGTACGAGGCGGCGCCCGAGCTTGGCACCGCCGCCGCGTCGTGGCTGGCCGGCGGCATGCTGGCGCCGCACTGCGAGGCCGAGAGCGCCGATGCGGCCATCGTCGCGCCGGGTCTGGCGGGGATCGACTGGTGGTCGCGGCATGTACCGGACGTCGCGCGCCACGGCACGCTGGTGCTGGCGCCCTGGCGCGACCGCGCGGACCTTGCCCGCTTCGCCCGCCGCACGCAGGGTCATGAGCGGCTCGACGCCGACGCGATCGCCGCGCTGGAGCCCGATCTCGCCGGCCGTTTCGGCGAGGGCCTGTTCTTTGCCGAGGAAGCCCATCTCGATCCGCGCCGCACGCTGGAGGCGCTGGCCGAACGGCTGCTCGAACGCGGCGTGGCGTTGCATTTCGGCAGCCGCGTCGCGGCCGCCGACCTCGACCATGATCGCATCGTCGATGCGCGCGGCATCGCGGCGCGACCGGAGCTGCCGCGGTTGCGGGCGGTGCGCGGCGAGATGGTGCTGCTGCGCACCAACGAGGTGTCGCTGGCGCGGCCGGTGCGGCTCCTGCATCCGCGCTCGCCGATCTATGTCGTGCCGCGCGCCGACGGGCTGTTCATGGTGGGCGCGACCATGCTGGAAAGCGACGACGATCGCGGCATCACCCTGCGCGGCACCGTCGAGCTGCTCAACGCCGCCTATGCGCTGCATCCCGCCTTTGCCGAGGCCGAGCTGGTGGAGACCGGCGCCGGCCTGCGGCCCTCCTATGCCGACAATCTGCCAAAGGTGACGCGGAGCGGCCGGGTTATCAGCCTGAACGGGCTGTACCGCCACGGCTTCCTGCTGTCGCCGGCCATGGCGGCGGAGGCCGCCGCCGAAATCTTCGCAGAGACGCTGAAGGACGCATCATGAGAATTTCCGTCAATGGCGAGGAGCGCAGCGTCGAGGCCGCCACCCTCGACCGGGCGCTCGTCGAACTGGGCTATGAGGGCGCCGTGGTCGCCACCGCGCTGAACCGCGACTTCGTGCCGAAGACCGAACGCGGGACGGTGCGGCTTGCCGAGGGCGACGCCATCGAGATCATCGCCCCGATGAAGGGAGGCTGAGCATGGACACGATCGACACCGACACGGCGCACGCCGTGACCGGCATGGACATCTATGGCCGCCGCATCGCCTCGCGGCTGATGCTGGGCACCTCGCTCTATCCTTCGCCGCAGATGATGACCGATGCGATCAAGGCGTCCGGGGCCGGTATCGTCACCGTCTCGCTGCGCCGCGAATCCGGCGAGGCGCGGGCCGGCCAGGCCTTCTGGGAGCTGATCCGCGGCCTCGGCCTCGACGTCCTGCCCAACACGGCCGGTTGTCATTCGGCCCGCGAGGCGGTGACGACGGCCCAGATGGCCCGCGAGATCTTCGGCACCGACTGGATCAAGCTGGAGGTGGTGCGCGACGCCGAGACCCTGCAGCCCGACGTGTTCGGGCTGGTGGAGGCGGCCCGCATCCTGACCGGCGAGGGCTTCGAGGTGCTGCCCTACACGGTGGAGGATCTGTCGGTCGCCGACCGGCTGGTCGAGGCCGGCTGCCGGGTGCTGATGCCCTGGGGTGCGCCGATCGGCTCGGGGCTCGGGCTGAACAACCGCTACGGCCTGCGCCAGCTCAGGGCGCATTTTCCCGACGTGACGCTGGTGGTCGATGCCGGGCTCGGCCTGCCGTCGCAGGCGGCCGCCGCCATGGAGCTCGGCTATGACGGCGTGCTCCTGAACACGGCGGTCGCGAAGGCCGGCGATCCGGTGGCGATGGCGCGGGGCTTTGCCCTGGCGGTCGAGGCCGGCCGGCTGGCCTTCGAGGCGGACCCGATGGCGCCGCGCGACATGGCGGCGCCCTCGACGCCGATGCTGGGGCAGGCGATGCTCGGCGATGTCGGCGGACCGGGAGGTTCGCGATGAGCCGGGCGGAGGGACATCGGAGTGGGGAGCGCGGTGCCGAGGAGCGGCCGGGGACGGGGCTACGGCTCGATCCGTTCTACCTGATCGTCGACGATGCCGAGATGGCCGAGCGGCTGGTGCCGGTCGGGGTCAAGCTCCTGCAATTGCGCGCCAAGGACTTGGACGCGGCAAGGCTGCGGCAGGAGATCCGCCGCACGCGCGATGTCTGCGCGGCCCATGGCTGCCTGCTGGTGATCAACGATTTCTGGCGGCTGGCGATCGAGGAGGGCTGCGATGTCGTCCATCTGGGGCAGGAGGACCTGGCCGAGGCGGACCGGGCGGCGATCAGTGCGGCGGGCCTGAAGCTCGGCATCAGCACCCATGACAGCGCCGAGCTCGCCGTGGCGCTGGCCGCCGAGCCCGATTACGTCGCGCTGGGGCCGGTCTGGCAGACCAAGCTGAAGGTGATGAAATGGGCGCCGCAGACGCCCGAGCGTCTCGGCGTCTGGCGCCAGCGTATCGGCGATCTGCCGCTGGTGGCGATCGGCGGCATCACCGTGGAGCGGCTGCCGCAGGTCTTCGCGCAGGGCGCCGACGGCGCCGCGGTGGTCACCGACGTGACCCGGGCCGCGGACCCGGAAGCGCGGGCGCGCGAATGGCTCGCGGCGACCGCGCCCTACCGGCGATAGGCTTTGAGGCTGTGAGTGGGGAGGGCGGCTACTTGCCGCCGCTCTCGTCCTCGCCCTCGACGACCGCCTTGCGGTGTTCCTGGGCCTTCAGCTCCTCGAGCGACGGCATCGACATGATGTTGTAGCCCGAATCCACATAGTGGATCTCGCCGGTGACGCCGTTCGACAGCTCCGACATCAGGTAGAGCACCGCGCCGCCGACTTCCTCGATCGAGGTGTTGCGGCGCATCGGCGCGTTGCGGCGCTGGAAGTTGAACATCAGCCGGGCGTCGGAGACGCCAGCGCCGGCCAGCGTGCGCACCGGTCCGGCCGACACGCTGTTCACCCGGATGTTGCGCGGTCCGAAATCGGCGGCGAGATAGCGCACCGAGGCTTCGAGCGCGGCCTTGGCGACACCCATGACGTTGTAGTTCGGCATGACCCGCACGGCGCCGCCGTAGCTCATGGTCACCATGGAGCCGCCATTGGTCATGATCTCCGCGGCGCGCTTGGCGACCTCCGTGAAGGAGAAGCAGGAGATCAGCATGGTGCGGGTGAAGTTCTCCCGCGTCGTGTCGGCGTAGAGGCCCTTGAGTTCGCTCTTGTCGGAGAACGCGATGGCGTGGAGGACGAAGTCGATCGTGCCCCATTCCTCCTTCAGCGTCGCGAAGACCTGGTCGAGCGAATCGGTGTCCTCGACGTCGCAGGGGATGACCAGCTTGCTGCCGATCTCCTCGGCGAGCGGGCGCACGCGCCGCCCGAAGGCCTCGCCCTGATAGGTCAGGGCGATTTCCGCGCCCTGCGCCGCCAGCGCCTTGGCGGCGCCCCATGCGATGGAATTGTGGTT
This sequence comes from Aurantimonas litoralis, assembly GCF_026153195.1. Taxonomy (NCBI): domain Bacteria; kingdom Pseudomonadati; phylum Pseudomonadota; class Alphaproteobacteria; order Hyphomicrobiales; family Aurantimonadaceae; genus Aurantimonas; species Aurantimonas litoralis. The sequence continues at coordinate 332,505 of NZ_JAPFBM010000005.1, forward strand.
CGCGACGCCCATGATGAGCCCGCGTTTGCCTTTCATCAGATCGGTCATGTGCCCACCAAACCTCAGTCCGTCACGCGTTGGAAGGCGAGGCAGGCATTGGTGCCGCCGAAGCCGAAGGAATTCGACAGGACCCGGTCGATCTTCGCATTGTCGACCCGCTCGCGCAGGATCGGCATGCCCTCGAACTCGGGATCGAGTTCGTCGATATGAGCGCTCTTGGCGAGGAAGCCGTGCTTCATCATCAGGAGCGAGTAGATCGCCTCGTGCACGCCGGTGGCGCCCTGGCTGTGGCCGGTCAGCGACTTGGTGCCGGAGATCGGCGGGATGTTGTCGCCGAAGACCTCGCGGATCGCCTGGACCTCCATGCGGTCGCCGACCGGGGTCGAGGTGGCATGGGGGTTGATGTAGTCGATCGGGCCGTCGAGATGGCCGATCGCCTGGCGCATGCAGCGCACCGCACCCTCGCCGGACGGGGCGACCATGTCGGCGCCGTCGGAGGTGGCGCCGTAGCCGACCAGTTCGGCCACGATGTTGGCGCCGCGCGCCTTGGCCCGCTCGTATTCTTCCAGCACGAGGACGCCCGCACCGCCGGCGATGACGAAGCCGTCGCGGGCATTGTCATAGGCGCGCGAGGCGATCTCCGGGCGGTCGTTGAAGTCCGAGGACAGGGCGCCCATCGCGTCGAACAGCACCGACAGGGTCCAGTGCAGATCCTCGCAGCCGCCGGCGAACATCACATCCTGCTTGCCCATCTGGATGGTCTCGTAGGCATTGCCGATGCAATGGCTCGAGGTCGAGCAGGCCGACGAGATCGAGTAGTTGACGCCCTTGATCTTGAACCAGGTGGCCAGCGTCGCCGAGGCGGTCGAGGACATCGCCTTCGGCACGGCCGTCGGTCCGATGCGCTTCGGGCCCTTTTCGCGGGCGGTCTCTGCCGCCTGGACGATGGTCTGGGTCGAGGCGCCGCCCGAGCCCATGATGATGCCGGTGCGCTCGTTGGAGATGTCGGCGGCCTCGAGCCCCGCATCGGCGATCGCCTGGTCCATGGCGATGTGGTTCCAGGCGGTGCCGCCGCCATGGAAGCGCATCGCGCGCCGGTCGAGGATGGTGGTGGGGTCCAGCGTCGGCTTGCCGTGGACGTGGCTGCGGAACCCCAGTTCCTTGTATTCCTCGGAAAAGCTGATGCCCGAGCGCGCATCCCTGAGGGAGGCGGTTACCTCGTCGACATTGTTGCCGATCGAGGAAACGATCCCCATGCCCGTCACGACGACCCGCTTCATCGTCCGCTCCTTCTCGATTCCAGGATTCGCGCCGTCATCAGACAGCGGCCTGAGCCGCGTCCTCGTCACTGAACAGGCCGACGCGCAGATCGCTGGCCTTGTAGATGACCTCGCCATCGGCCTTCATCCAGCCATTGGCGATGCCGAGCTTCAGGCGCGAGCGCATCACGCGGCGGAACTCCACGCCGTATTCGACCAGCTTGACCTTCGGCGTCACCTGGCCGCTGAACTTGACCTCGCCGACGCCGAGCGCCCGGCCGCGGCCGGGCTCGCCCAGCCAACCGAGATAGAAGCCGGTGAGCTGCCACAGCGCATCGAGCCCGAGGCAGCCCGGCATCACCGGATCGCCTTCGAAATGGCAATCGAAGAACCACAGGTCCGGGTTCACGTCGAATTCGGCCCGGATGATGCCCTTGCCGTTCTCGCCGCCCGTCTCGTCGACCTCGGTGATGCGGTTGAACATCAGCATCGGCGGCAGCGGCAATTGCGCATTGCCGGCGCCGAACAGCTGGCCATGACCGCAGGCGATGAGGTCGTCGTAATCGTAGGAGGTCTTCTTCGTCGCCATGATCGCTTGTGTCCGCCCTGTTCTCCCGACCCTGCCATGGGCCCTTGTCGGCTGCGCCCATACCACGCCACCCGCACAGGTGAAACCGTTTGGCTGGGCCCGGCGTATCCGGCGCGCCAGGATGGCGGCCGGCAAACGCCGTCCTCGCCAGCCTATCTGTGGTACATGGCGCGCAATTTCGATAGCACCGGGCGAAGGAAGCCGCCTCAGCGCGCGCCGTGACCGCCGCCCTCGACAGGATGCAGCACCGCCGTGACCGCCCTTTTCACCCCTTCGCGCCGCCACGCTCTCGCCCTGTCGGCCGGCGCCTTGATGCTGCTCGCCGTGGTCGCGCCGGCCCTTGGACAGTCCTGGCGCAGCGACGGCGCGGTCGCGGGCTTTACGGCGGGGGCGGGATTTACCGGGCTGACATTCCGCTGCGCGAGCGCCGGCCGCGTGACGGTGAGTTTTTCCGGCTTTCCGGGACGGCTGCAGGCGGGCCAGGCCCATACGGTGGTGGCGACGGTCGACGACACGGCCTTCGTGCTGGAGGCGATCGCCCGCGATGCCGGCAGCGGCTCGATTCTGGTGGCGGAGGGCGCGCTGGCGGCCCGCGCCGCCTTCATCGAGGCCCTGCGCAAGGGCCGCAGCGTCGAGGTGGCGGGGCCGGTCGGGCGATACAGCCTGCCGCCGACAGGGTCGGGCGACGCGCTGGCGGCCTTCACCAAGGGCTGCGGCTAGGCCCCGCCATCAACCGTTATGGCGGGTTCTGCGGGGCGGCATTTGTGACCGCGATGCCGATGACGTATATTGCGGTCGTGCAGGCCCTTCGGTAAGCCTGCGGACACTTATCGCACGAACAAGAGACTGGTGGCATTCAGCAATGGAAAACCGGACGCGCGCCCAGAGCTTCTGTGTATTCGAGCGCCTTCGCTCGGTGGGTCTGCGCCCGACGCGGCAGCGGGTGGCCCTGTGCAACCTGATGTTCGGCGCCGGCGACCGCCATCTCTCGGCCGAGGAACTGCACGAGGAAGCCCACAAGGCCGGTGATCCGGTCTCGCTGGCGACCGTGTACAACACGCTGCACCAGTTCACCGATGCGGGCCTCGTGCGGCCGCTCTCGGCGGAGGGCCAGCGCACCTATTTCGACACCAACACCTCCGATCATCATCACTTCTTCGTCGAGGACGACAATTCGATGATCGACATTCCCGATGGCGGGCTGCGGCTCGACCGGCTGCCGGAGGCGCCGGAGGGCATGGAAATCGTCAATGTCGACGTGGTGGTGCGCCTGCGCCGCAAGAAGGCACTGGACCAGGCCGCCGAATAGGCGCCGACGACAGGTCCATCCCGAGGAACGCAGAAAGCCCGGATCGCGGTCGCGACCCGGGCTTTTTTGATGTCTGGCGCCGGCCGCAGCCGGCGCTGACGCAAGAGGATTGCGGCTACTCGAAGCGCTCGTCCGGATAGACGCCCCAGATCTCCTGCTGGCGGACATAGCCGTCGCGGTCGGCGACCTTGAGTTCGCACCAGCCGGCCGTGCAGGTCTTCACGCCCGCGACGACGCCCGGTTCGATCCGCGCCACCAGCGGCGCATCGGTGGCGGGGCTGTTGTGAATGTCGATCATCGTCGCCTTGCCGCGCAGCCAGGGGGCGGCGATGGAGGTGCGGTCGCCCGACAGGAGCGAGTGATAGACCCAGCCCTCGGTGCCCTCGGAATCGCGGATGCGGCGCCACAGCTCGTATTCCTGGATGACCTCCACCGGCAGGCCTTCCTTGAGATACAGCCAAGTCACCGGATAGTCGCGCCCCGGTCCGATCCGCAGGTTCACGCGGCTGGCCTTGAGGCTGACATAACGCGGCAGCGGCAGCTTGGAGACCGGCCCCAGCTCGACGGCATGGGCAACGGGCAGGGGGGCGGCGCCGGTGAAGAGCACGGCGGCGCCGGCAAGCGCCAGCAGCGGACGGCGAAAACGGGCGAAGAACGGCATCGCAAACTCCAGACGACAAGATGCACGGGGCGCGCGCGGTCAGGCGGCGCCGGGGTCTTCCAGCGGCCGGGACCCCGGCAGGCGCAGCGCTTTGTTTTCGCCTGCCGCCTTGCTAGGGAGGGCCCTCGGCTCCGGGGTCGAATGATCGTTCGTTTCGGTTAATATCGTCTTGATTTGGGGAGGAGCGCGGCCGATGGCGTCACGCGAAAAGCCGCTTGTGATCATTACCCGCAAATTGCCGGCGCCGATCGAACGGCGCATGGCCGAGCTGTTCGACGTGCGGTTCAACGAGACCGACCGGCCGATGGAGCAGCCGGCCCTCGTCGCCGCCGTGCGCGAGGCCGACGTCCTGGTGCCGACCGTCACCGACCGCATCGACCGGGCGGTGATCGAGCAGGCCGGCCCGCGGCTGAAGATGATCGCCAATTACGGCAATGGCGTCGACAATATCGACATCCAGGCGGCGCTGAACCGCAATCTCCTCGTCACCAACACGCCCAACGTCCTCAACGAGGACACCGCCGACATGACCATAGCGCTGATCCTGGCGGTGCCGCGGCGGCTGGTGGAAGGCGGCATGCGGCTTCTGGGCGACGAGAAATGGCCGGGCTGGTCGCCGACATGGATGCTGGGAAGCCGCATCTCCGGCAAGAAGCTCGGCATCCTCGGCATGGGCCGGATCGGCACCGCCGTCGCCCGGCGGGCCAAGGCTTTCGGGCTGGAGATCCACTATCACAATCGCGGCCGGGTCAGCCCCAAGACCGAGGCCGAGTTCGGCGCCACCTACTGGGAGAGCCTCGACCAGATGCTGGCCCGCATGGACATCATCTCGGTCAACTGCCCCTACACGCCGGCGACCTATCATCTCCTGTCGGCGCGGCGGCTGGCGCTGATCCAGCCGCATGCCTTCATCGTCAACACCGCCCGCGGCGAGATCATCGACGAGAAGGCACTGGTGAAGCTGATCGAGCAGGAGCGCATTGCCGGCGCCGGGCTCGACGTCTTCGAGGAGGAGCCGGCGGTCGACCGCAAGCTGATGAAGCTGGCCCGCGACAACAAGGTGGTGCTGCTGCCCCATATGGGATCGGCCACGATCGAGGCGCGCATCGAGATGGGCGAGAAGGTGATCATCAACATCCGCACGCTGATGGACGGCCACCGCCCGCCGGACCGCATCCTGCCCGGCCAGATCTGACGCAACGGCCGCGCCGCGCGCGGTCGACTTTTCCGCAAACGCAGAGCCACGATCGCCTCTACGTCTCGGTAATATCCGCTGCGCGGAAGCCGACCCTGATCTGCGGCTTTTGCTGCGCCTGCGTTTCGCAGCCGCATGATGGACAAGCCGGGGTCGCGCGGCAATCCTCTCCTCGAGCACCGCGCAAGGGGAGGAACCATGAGCGAGACCATCGAACGGCCGGTGACGGCCGAACCGAGCGCTGCCCGTGCCGCCGCCGAAGGCTGGCTGTCGGCCTTCGAGAGTGCCCTGGCGGCCGGCGACATCGACGCCGCCGCCGAGCTGTTCGCCGAAACCAGCTTCTGGCGCGACCTCGTCACCTTCACCTGGAACATCAAGACCGTGGAGGGGCCGGCAGGCGTGCGCGACATGCTGGCCGCGCAGCTGGATGCGACCGGCCCGCGCGGCTTCACCCTGTCGGAGGAGCCGACCGAGGACGGGGGCGTGACCACCGCCTGGTTCGTATTCGAGACCGAGGTCGCCCGCGGCGAGGGCGTCTTGCGGCTGAAGGACGGCAAGGCCTGGACGCTGCTGACCGCGATGACCGAGCTGAAGGGCTTCGAGGAGCCGTCGCACGAGCGCCGCCTGGCCGGCGCCGAGCACGGGGCGGCGAAGAACCGCAAGAGCTGGCTGGAAAAGCGCGAGGAGGAAGCGCGCACCCTGGGCTACGAGACCCAGCCCTATGCGGTGATCGTCGGCGGCGGCCAGGGCGGCATCGCGCTGGGCGCGCGGCTGCGCCAGCTCGGCGTGCCGACCATCATCATCGAGAAGAACGACCGGCCGGGCGACAGCTGGCGCAAGCGCTACAAGTCGCTCTGCCTGCACGATCCGGTCTGGTACGACCACCTGCCCTATATCGACTTTCCGAAGAACTGGCCGGTCTTCGCGCCGAAGGACAAGATCGGCGACTGGCTGGAAATGTACACCAAGGTCATGGAGCTCAATTACTGGGCGAAGACCACGGCGACGAGCGCCCGCTACGACGCGGCGAAGGGCGAGTGGGAGCTGGTCGTCGACCGCGACGGCGAGGAAGTGACGCTGCGGCCCAGGCAGCTGATCATGGCGACGGGCATGTCGGGCAAGGCGAATGTGCCGAAGTTCAAGGGCATGGAGCGGTTTCGCGGCGAGCAGCACCATTCCTCGCAGCATCCGGGCCCGGACGCCTACAAGGACCGCAAGGTCGTCGTCATCGGCTCCAACAATTCGGCCCACGACATCTGCGCGGCCCTGTGGGAAGCCGGCGCGGACGTGACCATGGTGCAGCGCTCGACCACCCATATCGTGCGCTCCGATCCGCTGATGGAGCATGGCCTCGGGGCGCTCTATTCGGAACAGGCGGTGGCCAACGGCATCACCACCCACAAGGCGGACATGATCTTCGCCTCGCTGCCCTACCGGATCCTGCACGAGTTCCAGATCCCCATCTACGACAAGATCCGGGAGGTCGACGCCGACTTCTACCGCGACCTGGAGAAGGCCGGCTTCCAGCTCGATTTCGGCGCCGACGAATCCGGCCTGTTCATGAAATATCTGCGCCGCGGCTCGGGCTATTACATCGATGTCGGCGCCTCGCAGCTGATCATCGACGGCAAGATCAAGCTGAAGGCCGGGCAGGTGGAGGAGATCACCGAGACCGGCGTGAAGCTCGACGACGGCAGCGAACTGCCGGCCGACCTCATCGTCTATGCCACCGGCTACGGCTCGATGAACGGCTGGGCCGCCGACCTGATCAGCCAGGAGGTGGCCGACAAGGTCGGCAAGGTCTGGGGACTGGGCTCCGATACGCCGAAGGACCCGGGTCCCTGGGAGGGCGAGCAGCGCAACATGTGGAAGCCGACCCAGGTGGACAATCTCTGGTTCCACGGCGGCAATCTGCACCAGTCGCGGCATTATTCGCTGTATCTGGCGCTGCAGATCAAGGCCCGGCAGGAGGGCATTCCGACGCCGGTCTACGGGCTGCAGGAGGTGCACCATCTCGGCCGCTGAGCGCATCCGGCACGGCGATCAGGAAGTGACGGGCAGAAGGAAGGCTTAACCCTCCGGCGATGGCGGCTGCGACGCGCCGAACCTTTTCGGTCGATCCGCGTTAGTAAGCCAGGCAAACATCAAAGGAGTGCCAGCCATGCTGGGTTGGGCTGTTACGTTTCTCATCATCGCGCTGATCGCCGCCGTTCTGGGCTTCGGCGGCATCGCCGGCACGGCAATGGGCATCGCGAAGATCATCTTCTTCATCGCGATCGTGCTCTTCGTCCTGTCGCTGATCTTTGGCGGCTTCCGCCGGCGCTCGATCTAGACCTGCCGCGCCACAAGGCGCCGGCATCCATCGATCTGAAAGGGCGGTGTCCGTGACGGGCGCCGCCCTTTCTGCGTCGCGGCCATGGGCGTTGCGCCGCGCCCGTGGCATGCTTCCTGCATTGCTCTCCCCATGCCCCCCGACACGGTTGCGGGAGACGGGGGAATGATGACCGGAGCAGCGCGATGACGCAGAAAACGGCAGCCCCTCTTTCAGGCATGATCTACCGGCTGGAGGACCGGCCGCCGAACGGCCCGGCCGTCCTCGCCGCCATCCAGCATATCCTTGCCTCGATCGTCGGCATCGTCACGCCGGCGCTGATCATCGGCGGCGTCCTCGGGCTGGGCGAGCACATTCCCTATCTCGTCGCCATGTCGCTCTTCGTGTCGGGCGTCGCCACCTTCATCCAGTGCCGCCGCTTCGGCCCGGTCGGCTCGGGACTGCTGTCGGTGCAGGGCACCAGCTTCGCCTTTGTCGGCGCGATCCTGGCGGCCGGCTTTGCGGTGAAGGGGCGGGGCGGCACGCCGGAAGACATCCTGGCGATGATCTTCGGCCTGTGTCTCGTCGGCTGCCTGGTCGAGATCGGCCTCAGCCAGTTCGTCGGCCGGCTGCGGCGCATCATCACCCCGACGGTAACCGGCATCGTCATCACCATCATCGGCCTCAGCCTGGTCAAGGTCGGCTTCACCGACTTTGCCGGCGGCGCGACGGCCGGCGAAGCGCTGGGCGAGCCGGTCAATCTGCTGCTCGGCTTCATTGTCGTCGCCGCGATCCTCGTTTTGACCTTCCAGCCCAATCCGACCGTGCGGATCTCGGCGATCATGGCCGGGCTCGTCATCGGCTTCGTCGTCGCCGCGCTGCTGGGCAAGGTGGACTTCTCCAGCGCCGGCAGCGGGCCGCTGATCGCCCTGCCGATCCCGTTTCGCTACGGCATCGACTTCGACCTGGCGCTGTTCCTGCCGATCGCCTTCATCTATCTGATCACCGCCATTGAGACGACGGGCGACCTGACCGCCAATTCGATCATCGCCGGCGAGCCGGTGCGCGGCGATCTCTACATGGCGCGGATCAAGGGCGGCATCCTGGCCGACGGCGTCAATTCCGGCCTTGCGGCGGTGTTCAACACCTTCCCCAACACGACCTTCTCCCAGAACAACGGCGTCATCCAGATGACCGGCGTCGCCAGCCGCCATGTCGGCATGATCATCGCCGTGATCCTGATTGTCCTGGGGTTCTTCCCGGTGATCGGCAACGCCTTCCTGCTGGTGCCGAAACCCGTTTTGGGCGGGGCGACGCTGGTGCTGTTCGGCACCATCGCGGTGGCCGGCATCCGCATCCTCGCCTCCGAGCCGATCGACCGGCGCAAGGCCTACATCATGGCCGTGTCCTTCGGCCTCGGCCTCGGCGTGACGCTGGTGCCGGACGCGACGCAGCACCTGCCCGACTTCATCCGCCAGGTCTTCGCGACGCCGATCACGCTGAGCGGCCTGTCGGCGATCATCCTGTCGCTGGTGATCCCGGAAGGGGACGACGCGGTGGCGGAGCCCTCCACCGCAGAAAGCCCGGTGCAGCCGGCTTGAGGTCGCCGCGGGACCGGGAGGATCAGCCGGATTTCGGCCGGCGGTAGCGGATTTCCTCGATCCGCATGGTCAGGAGATCGACCATCAGGAAGCGGCCGATGAGCGGCTCGCCCATGCCGCAGATCAGCTTGATCGCTTCCGAGGCGGCAAGGGTGCCGAGGACGCCGGTGGTGACGCCCAGAATGCCGGCCTCGGCACAGGACGGCACCATGCCGGCCGGCGGGGCCTCGGGGAAGAGGTCGCGGTAGCCCGGATTGCGGCGGCCATCGGCACCGGTCTCATACGGCTTCAGCACGGTCAGCGACCCGGAAAAGCGGTTCACCGCCGCCGTGACGAGGGGGGTCTCGGCCGCCTCGCACAGATCGGCCATGGCGTAGCGGGTGGCGAAATTGTCGGACCCGTCGATGACGAGATCGTAGCCGGCGACGATCGCCGGGCCGTTGGTCATGTCGAGGCGCAGCGCATGGGGCACGACCGTGACATGCGGATTGATCGCCGCGACGGCGTCCGCCGCGCTGTCGAGCTTGGAGCGGCCGACATCGGCGGTGCCGTGCAGCACCTGCCGCTGCAGATTGGAGAGCGAGACCGTGTCGTCGTCGGCAATGCCGATGGAGCCCACACCCGCGGCAGCCAGATAGAGGATGATCGGCGAGCCGAGGCCGCCGGCGCCGATCACCAGCACCCTGGCGCGCTTCAGCGCCTGCTGGCCGGCGCCGCCGACTTCCGGCAGCACGATATGGCGGGCGTAGCGTTCCAGCTCGTCGGGGGCGAGGGGAACCTGGCTCATGGCGACGTCTCCGGTGATGCGCCTTCGATGCGTGCGGGATCGGCCGGGCGGACCGTGCCGCCCGACACTTCCATGATCTGGGCCCGATCGCCGAGGGCCGCAAACAGGCTGGCGTCGGTGCCGGTCATGAAGGCCTGCACGCCGAGCTCGGCGATCAGGTCGAACAGGGCGGCGCGCCGGCCGGGATCGAGATGCGCGGCGATCTCGTCCAGAAGCAGCAGCGGCGGCAGCGACGACATGGCGGCGACCAGCCGCGCATGGGCAAGGACGAGGCCGATCAGCAGCGCCTTCTGCTCGCCGGTGGAGGACAGCGCCGCCGGCATCGCCTTGGCGAGATGGGTGACGGAGAGCTCGGCCCGGTGGGCGCCCTCCAGCGTGCGGCCGGCGGCCCGGTCGCCGTAGCGGGCCGACCGCAGCCGCATGCGCGCCTCGTCCTCGATATCGGCCGAGGGGCGGGCAAGGTCGAGACCGTCATAGCCCGACGTCAGCTCGAGCCCTGCGCTGGGGAAGGGCGAGCCGGCGCCGGTCCGGGCGATCATGCCGGCCAGCATGCCGACGAGTTCGGAGCGGGCGAGGGCCATGGCGATGCCGAGCTCGGCCATTTGCGCCTCGATGCCCGACAGCCAGGAATCGTCCAGCCGGTTGTCGGCGAGGAGGCGGTTGCGCGAGCGCATGGCGCGCTCGTAATCGGCGGCCCGGCGGCCATGGGTCGGATCGACGGCCAGCACCATGCGGTCGAGAAAGCGGCGCCGGTCGCCGGCCGGTCCGGTGAAGAGGCCGTCCATGGCCGGCGTCAGCCACAGGATGCGCAGGAGGTCGAGCAGTTCGTCAGCCGATTTCGCCGCGGTCTCGTCGATCCGCACGCTGCGCGCCGCCGCGCCCGTCGGGTCCGGCATCATCTTGGTGGAGACGATGGTCTCGACGCCGTGGGAGACGGCATTGGCGCGGACGGAGAAGCCGCCGCTGCCACCCTTGCGCGCGACATCCTGATATGGGGCGCGGCGCAGGCCGCGGCCGGGCGTCAAGAGCGAGATGGCTTCCAGGAGATTGGTCTTGCCGGCACCATTGTCGCCGACGAAGACGACGAAGCCGCGGGTGAAGCGCAGCGACAGCGTCTCGTAATTGCGGAAATCGGCCAGACGCAGTTCGTCGAGCCGCACCGCGGGCGGCGTCCGGCTGTCGGTGGAGGGGGAAACGGCGGCGTCCGGGCTCTGGTCCAAGCGCGTTGCGGCGGTCAGACCCGCATCGGCATCAGGACGTAGAGCGTCGCATCGTCGCCGCCATCCTTGATGAGGGTCGGGGAGCCCGGATCGGCGAGCATGAAGACGGTCTCGTCGCCCGACAGCTGGTTGGTGATGTCGAGGAGATATTTGGCGTTGAAGCCGATCTCGATCTCGTCCGAATCGTAGCCGACGGCCAGTTCCTCGGTCGCCGTGCCCGAATCCGGCGAGTTGACGGTCAGCACCAGCTGCGAATCGGCGACGGCGAGCTTCACCGCCCGGCCGCGCTCCGACGAGATGGTGGAGACGCGGTCGACGGCGGCCGAGAAGGTCTGCCGGTCCAGCGTCAGCGCCTTGTCGTTGTTTTGCGGAATGACCCGCTGATAGTCTGGGAAGGTGCCGTCGATCAGCTTGGAGGTCATCACCACCGCGCCGATGGTGAAGCGGATCTTGGCGTCCGACAGCTCGACCGAGATCTCGGCCTCGTCGTCGCTGTCGCCGAGGAGCTTCTGCAATTCGCCGACGGTCTTGCGCGGAATGATGATGCCCGGCATGCCTTCCGAGCCGGCCGGGGCCTTCTGGTCGGCCCGCGCCAGCCGGTGGCCGTCGGTGGCGACGGCGCGCAGCTGCAGGTCGCCGTCGGCCTCGATCGTGTGCAGATAGATGCCGTTCAGATAATAGCGCGTCTCCTCGGTGGAGATGGCGAACTGGGTGCGCTCGATCAGCCGGCCGAGTTCGGCGGCCTTGAGCTTGAAGGCATGGCTCAGCGTGCCGGCGGTGATGTCGGGGAAGTCCGATTCCGGCAGGCACTGCAGCCGGAAGTTCGAGCGGCCCGACGAGACCGTCATCTGGGTGCCCTCGGCATTGGTGGCCAGGCTCACCTCGGCCCCGTCCGGCAGCTTGCGGACGATGTCGTAGAGCAGATGCGCTGGCACCGTCGTCGCGCCCTCCTGCTCACCCGTCGCCGGTGCGCTCTCGGTGATCTCCAGGTCGAGATCGGTCGCCTTCAGTCGCAGGCCTTCGCCTTCCGTCTTCAACAGGACGTTGGAGAGGATCGGGATGGTGTTGCGGCGTTCCACGACACGATGAACGTGCGCCAGGGACTTGAGGAGGTTCGAACGTTCGATGATGATGCGCATGACGAAGCCGTTTGGTTCGGGCAGGCGCCGCAGGAGACGGCACCCGTTCCGGGGTCCGATGGTCTTAGAGATTCGGAGGCCGCTTGGAAAGGCCGGACCGCGCGAGGCTGGGCGAGCCGGGGCGGGGGAGGCCCGCCGACCGGCGGCGCCGCTTGACGGCGCCGCGCCGGGGCGGCCTACTCCTCGATCATACGTCGGATGATGTCGAGCTCCTCGGACAGCTTGTCGTCCTTGGCCCGCTCGCCCTCAATCTTGCGAACGGCATGGAGCACCGTCGTGTGGTCGCGGCCGCCGAAGCGCCGGCCGATTTCCGGCAGCGAGCGGGGCGTCATGGTCTTGGCCAGATACATCGCGATCTGGCGGGGCCGCACGATGGTCCGCGTGCGCCGGGCCGACAGGATGTCCGTGCGCGTTACATTGTAGTGGCGCGAGACGAATTTGAGGATGTCCTCGATACGCACCCGACGCTCGCTGTTGGCGCGGGTCAGCTGGCTGAGGAGATCGTCCAGATGCTCGGCCGACAGCGGCTGGCCGAGCGAATGGCGGAAGGCGATCTGGTTGAAGGCGCCTTCCAGGTCGCGGCCGGAGCCGGCGACGCGCTGGGCGATCGTGTCGATGACGCCGTCGGGCATGTCGAAGGAGGAATCCTCGGCCCGCATGGCCGCGGCGCGGGTGCGGATGATCGAGCGGCGCATCTCGTAGTCCGGCGCCGCCAGTTCCAGCGTGATGCCGTTGGACAGGCGCGAGCGGACCCGCGGATCCAGTGATTCCAGCTCCATGGCCGGGCGATCGGCGGCGCAGATCACCTGCTTGGCGGAATCGATCAGCGCGTTGAGGAGATGGCAGAACTCCTGCTGGATCGACTTGCCCTGCAGGAACTGGGTGTCGTCGATGATCAGGATGTCGATGCCGCGCAGGGTCTCCTTGAGGTCGAGCGCGCGGTTGTCGCGGATCGCGGTGGCGAAGCGCCACATGAAATATTCCGCCGTCAGATAGACGACGCGCGGCTTGTCCTCGCGGCGGATCGCGGCGTTGGCGATCGCCTGCAGGAGATGCGTCTTGCCCAGACCCACGGCGGCGTGGATGAACAGCGGGTTGAAGCGCACCGACTGGGGACCGTTCTCGGCGATGGCGCGGCCGGCGGCGAGGGCGACGCGGTTGGAGCTGCCCTCGACGAGAGTGTCGAAGACATAGCGCGGATCGAGCGGCGAGCCGAAGGTCGGCGTCGGGGCGGGCGCCGCATCGAACATCTGCCGGGCTTCGGCCGGGGCGGCGCTGCGCGCGGCGCGGCTTTCGCCGATCTGCGCGACGGGACGGGCGGCGACCGCGCTGGCCGGGACGCTCTCCGGCTCGGCGACACGGGGCTGGCGGATGGTCACGCCGCCGCCGCGCACGGCGCTGCGCACGGCGATGTCGACGCGCAGGGTGCCCGGCACTTCCTCGCGGAAGATCTCGGTCAGGAGCTCATGATAGTGCGACTGGATCCAGCTGCGCAGGAAGGCGGTCGGTACGGTGATGCGGCAGACGCCCTTGCCCGGCGCCTCGAGCTTCATGCGCTGGAACCAGCTGGCGAAGATGTCCTGCCCAAGCTGCGCCTTCAGACGGGCATTCACCCGCTCCATGATGTCCGCAGTACCTGTGCCGCCGCTCGCCATGCCGCCCCCGAAATCGTTCGTGTTGTCTTTCGTCACCCGGGCGGCGTCATGCCGTCCGGACCAGATCGGCAGCGTGTCCGCCGATCGTCCTGCGCCCTGCTGCATCACTTCTGCACCCACGGGAGACCCTCCGCTTTCCAGCCGGCCTTGCGTCCGCGATGGGCTTCCTCGTCCGGCGGGCCCTCGAAGCCGTCCAGGACGTTGAAGCAGTTACTGTAGCCCGCCCCGGTCAGCGCCACGGCGCTGGCGATGGAGCGCACGCCCGAACGGCAGAGGAAGAAGACCGGCGTGTCGCGGGTTCCACCTTCGCTCTCGATGCGCCGGGCGAGCTTGGCCGCGAAATCCGGATCGACGGCCATGGAGGGGAAGCTCTGCCATTCCTGCAGGATCGCCGCCTTGCCGAGGGGAGCGAGCTGCGGGACGCCGACATAGCTCCATTCGGCCACCGTGCGCACATCGACCAGGACCGCGTCCGGCGTGTCGGCGAGCGTCGCCCAGCATTCCTTCGGCGTGACATCGCCCTTGTATTCACCGTTCATGCAAAAGCTCTCCTGCGCTCCGGCCCATCGTTGGGCAGAAGTCAGCCGCACCCGCGGCGTGGGAGCGCCGGGATCGACTACGAATAAATTGTGGAAGGACGGATTTAGACTCTAGGCGAGATGGGGCCGCGCCGCTGGCAACTCGAACCGTGACCGAATGTTCTGGATAAGTTCGGTTGTCCCCGCACTTCGTCTTTCCCCGCACTTGTTTCGAGGAGGAAAATACGAAACGCGACAGCTTCGGGCAAGGCTCGCAAACCGTGAATCGCAATGCGAGCACCCCCAGTGTGGCAGACTCGTCCCGAGTGAATCATTGCCCATCAGGGTAAACACCAGTGGTTCTGGTGACTTGGCTCCCAAGCAGCTTTTGAGCGCATCGGGCAAAAGATAAAAATGAAAAAAATAAGGCAGTCCGCTTGACTCAAGGGCCGCCGAAACCGCCCTTAGCCGGCTGTTTTGTGATGCTCACTGACCTTCTGCAAGTCACTGGAATCATTTGGCAAAGCCGCACGATGGAATCGCGGCGGGCGATCGGGAGGTTTGCGTGTGTCGAATCGATGACGGGCTCGCCGAAGGCCCTGCAAAGGCGCCGGGAATCACCGCGGGACGCCATGGCGGGGCCGGGAATCAAAAAGGCCCGGCGGTTAAGCCAGGCCTTTCGAAAGGGTCTGAACGGGGCGCGATGCGCCCCCGTCAGTGGATCGGGCGAGCCTCAGGCTTCGCCGAGGGCCTTCACGCGATGCGACAGGCGGGAGATCTTCCGCGATGCCGTATTCTTGTGGAAGATCCCCTTCGAGGTCGCGCTCATCATCACCGGCTCGGCGGCGAGGAAGGCGGTCATCGCGGCGGTCTTGTCGCCCGATGCGATGGCTTCCTCGACGCGGCGCAGATAGGTGCGGACCCGGCTGCGGCGAGCGGTGTTGACGGCAGTGCGTCGCGCGATCTTCCGCGCCGCTTTCTTGGCCGAAGGGGTGTTGGCCATGTTCGTCTCTCTCTGTCTGTCGCGACGATGCGCTTGTGTCGGTAAACTGCGGTTTGATCGTGCCGGGCGGCAAGAGGTGCACGCTGCAGCACGAAGAAACGGGCCGCACCATGGGTGCCGCCGAATTCAGAGCCTCTATAGGCAAGAGCGTTCGGCGCGTCAAGACAAAGTCGGGCCCCGGCGGGCATTCCTCTTCGCGCCGCCGCACCGTTACGGACCCGGCCCTAGCGTTGGCAGGCCGGGCAGAAGAAGGTCGAGCGTCCCGACTGGACGATCCGCCGGATGACTCCGCGGCAGCCCGTGTGCCGGCACGGCTCGTGCTCGCGGTCATAGGCGGCGAAGCTGTGCTGGAAATAGCCGAGCGAGCCATCGGCCTGCCGGTAGTCGCGCAGCGACGAGCCGCCGGCCGCGATCGCGTCGGCGATGGTCTCGCGGATGTTGAGCGCCAGGAGGTCGAGGCGCTGGCTCGGGCGGCCGTCCTTCTTTACCAGCGTTCCCGCCGCGCGTCGCGGCGACAGGCGCGAGCGCCACAGCGCCTCGCAGACATAGATATTGCCGAGGCCGGCGATGATGCGCTGGTCGAGAAGCACCGCCTTGAGCGGCGCCGCGCGCCCGGCGAAGGCCGGAGCCAGCGCCGCGCCAGACAGGCTATTGCCCGTCGGCTCGATGCCGAGGCCGGCAAAATGCGGATGGGTCTCCATCTCGGCCCGTGCGATCAGTGTCATGTAGCCGAAGCGCCGCGGGTCGTTGTAGATCACCGCGGCCGGCCGGCCGGCCTCGGTCGTCACCTCGAAACGCACATGATCGTGGAGACGGGCGGTGGAGCGCGGATGCTGGAAGACGCCCGGCAGGCTGTCGCCGTCAGGCCCCTCGATGCGGAACGAGCCGGACATGCCCAGATGCATGGCGAGGACGAGGTCGCCCTCCATCTCGGCAACGAGATATTTCGCCCGCCGGCCGAGCGCCGTGATGCGCCGGCCGGTGACCCGTTCGGCGAAGCGTTCGGGCAGCGCAAACCGCAAATCCGGCCGCGCCAGATGCAGATGGGTGATGCGCGCGCCCTCCAGGACGGGCTGCAGGCCGCGGCGGACCGTCTCTACCTCTGGCAATTCCGGCATATTCGATTAAGTCCCGAACCGTTGGGCCATCCAAGCGATGCGCCCGGCGAACCCAGCCTGCTTCGCCGAGGACGCGTCGCATGCCGGGATCGTCCGTCCCTATATCCGCATCGAAGCGATGCGATGCAATGAAGGTGCCGCCCCATGTCGCGAACGCGTGTGACCGGAGCCGAAGCGATGGAGACGGCCTACGGCTTTTCCACGGTCACCGGCCGGGAAGAGAAGCAGGCCCGGGTCAATGACGTCTTCCATCGGGTCGCCGAGCGCTACGATTTGATGAACGACCTGATGTCGGGCGGCCTCCACCGCGTCTGGAAGAGCGCCATGGTGTCCTGGCTGTCGCCGCCGCACCGGGCCGGCTGGAACTTCATCGACGTGGCCGGCGGCACCGGCGACGTCGCCTTCCGCATCACCGAGGCCTCGCGCCGGCGGGCCAGCGGCACGGTTCTCGACATCAATGCCTCGATGCTGGGCGTCGGCGCGGAGCGCGCGGTCAAGCGCGGCCTCGACGAGAATCTCGTCTTCGTGGAGGGCAACGCCGAAGAGCTGAAGCTGCCGGACGCCAGCTTCGACGCCTATACGATCGCCTTCGGCATCCGCAACGTGCCGCGCATCGACGCGGCGCTGTCGGAGGCCTACCGGGTGCTCAAGCCGGGCGGGCGCTTCATGTGCCTGGAATTCTCGGAAGTCGACATGCCGATCCTCGACAAGATCTACGAGCAATGGTCGTTCAAGGTCATTCCGCGCATCGGCGAGACCGTCGCGCGCGACCGGGAATCCTACGAATATCTGGTCGAGTCGATCCGCCGCTTCCCGAACCAGGCCAATTTCGCCTCCGCGATCCGCGCGGCCGGCTTCGAGCGTGTCTCCTATCGCAACCTGTCGGGCGGCATCGCGGCCATCCATTCCGGCTGGAAGCTCTGATCTGAACGAACGGAGCCTCTCTTGGCCAATCCCGTCACCGGCACCCTTGCGCTTATCCGGGCCGTCTATGTTCTGGCCCGCGAAGGCGTCGTCGGCTCGTTTCCGGGCGAGGGCCTGCCGCCCGGCCCGGCGCTGCTGCACCGCTTCGCTCGACTGATCGAGCGCGGCTCGGCCGAGAACCGGCCGCGTTCCGACAATCTGTCGCGGGCGCTGAACCGGCTCGGCCCTTCCTACGTCAAGCTCGGCCAGTTCCTGGCGACGCGGCCCGACCTCGTGGGGGCGGCGACGGCGCAGGAACTCGGCCAGTTGCAGGACAAGGTGCCGCCATTCCCCCGCGAACAGGCCGTGGCCGAGATCGAGACGACCCTCGGCCGGCGGATCGACGACCTGTTCATCGATCTCGGCGAGGTGGTGGGCGCCGCCTCGATCGCGCAGGTCTACAAG
Source organism: Aurantimonas litoralis (assembly GCF_026153195.1). NCBI lineage: Bacteria > Pseudomonadati > Pseudomonadota > Alphaproteobacteria > Hyphomicrobiales > Aurantimonadaceae > Aurantimonas > Aurantimonas litoralis. The sequence continues at coordinate 350,238 of NZ_JAPFBM010000005.1, forward strand.
GCCCGCATCCGCAACGAGGACGGCAGCGAGCGCTTCGCCGCGGTCAAGGTGGTGCGGCCGGGCGTGCGCATCCGCTTCCTGCGCCAGCTCGAGACCTTCGCCTTCATCGCCCAGTTCCTGGAACGCTACGTGCGCTCCTCGCGCCGGCTGCGGCCGGTTGCCGTGGTCGAGACGCTGGCCCAGTCCACCCGCATCGAGATGGACCTGCGGCTGGAGGCAGCGGCCTCGTCCGAAATGGCCGAGAACACCGCCGACGATCCCGGCTTCCGGGTGCCGCGCATCGACTGGGAGCGCACCGGCCGCGACGTCCTGACGATGGAATGGATCGACGGCATCAAGATGAGCGATGTCGCCGGCATCGTCGAAGCCGGCCACGACACCAAGCAGCTCGGCGTGCTGATCGTGCAGTCCTTCCTGCGCCACGCCATGCGCGACGGCTTCTTTCATGCCGACATGCACCAGGGAAACCTGTTCGTGGCACCGGACGGCGCCGTCGTCGCCGTCGACATGGGCATCGTCGGGCGCCTGTCGGACGAGTCCAAACGCTTCCTCGCCGAAATCCTCTACGGCTTCATCCGGCGCGACTATCGCCGCGTCGCCGAGCTGCATTTCGAGGCCGGATACGTGCCGCGCGGCCAGGACGTGGCGAGCTTCGCCCAGGCGCTGCGGGCGATCGGCGAGCCGATCTACGGCCAGCCGGCCGAGACCATCTCCATGGGCCATCTCCTGTCGCTGCTGTTCGAGGTGACCGAGCTCTTCGACATGCGGGCGCGTCCAGAGCTCGTCTTGCTGCAGAAGACCATGGTGGTGGTCGAGGGCGTCGCGCGCTCCTTCGACCCGAAGTTCAACATGTGGGTGGCGGCCGAACCGGTGGTCTCGGAATACATCCTCACCGAGCTCGGGCCCGCGGCCAAGCTGCGCGAGGCGCGCCGGGGCGTCGATTCGCTGTTCCATCTCCTGCGGCGCACGCCGGAATTCGCCGGCGGGCTGGAAATCCTCGCCCGGCAGATGCCGGACCTCATCGAGAAGGGCATCCGCCTCGACGACGAGACGCTGAACAATCTGGCGACGGACAAGCGCTCCAGCGTGATCCTGCGCCTGATTGCCCAGTGGATCATCGCCCTGTCGTTGATGACCATCGCGCTGGGCTACACCTTCGGCTGAGACCGGCCCGCCGGCATTTCGCCCGGCGGCGCCTTTGTTGCTCCGGTAAGCGCCGGCCGCTAGACACGGGGCCGTGGAACAGCGTCTTTCGCGAGGCAGGCATGGCGACCGCGACGATCGGGATCATTCAGGCGGAGCCGGCATGAGCGGCCTTTCGGGCAAACGGGTGCTGCTGATCATCGGCGGCGGCATCGCGGCCTACAAGTCGCTCGACCTGATCCGCCGCCTGCGCGAGCGCGGCGCCGCGGTGACGCCGGTGATGACCGCGTCCGCCGCCGAATTCGTCACCCCGCTCGCCGTCGGTGCCCTGTCGGCCGCCAAGGTCTTCTCCGATCTCTTCGACCGCGAGGACGAGCACGATGTCGGCCATATCCGGCTCGCCCGGGAGGCCGATGCGATCCTCGTTGCGCCGGCCACGGCCAATCTGATGGCCCGCGCCGCCAACGGCCTGGCCGACGATCTGGCGACGGCGATCCTGCTCGCCGCCCGCGCGCCGATCCTGATGGCGCCAGCGATGAACCCGGCCATGTGGAACCACGCCGCGACCCGCCGCAACCACGCCGCGCTGATCGCCGACGGCGCGCGCTTCGTCGGGCCGAATGCCGGCGAGATGGCCGAAGCAGGCGAGGCCGGCACCGGCCGCATGGCCGAGCCGACCGAGATCGCCGACGCGGTGGAAGCCATGCTGGACCCAAGGCCGAAGCCGCTGGCCGGCCGGCGGATCGTCGTTACCTCCGGGCCGACCCACGAGCCGATCGACCCCGTCCGCTACATCGCCAACCGTTCCTCGGGACGCCAGGGCCACGCCATTGCCGCGGCGCTGGCCGAGCTGGGCGCCGAGGTGACGCTGGTCAGCGGCCCGGTAACGCTCCCCGATCCGGCCGGCGTCACCGTCGCCCATGTCGAGACCGCCCGCGAGATGCTGGGCGCGGTCGAGGCCGCGCTGCCCGCCGATGCGGCGATCTTCGTGGCCGCCGTCGCCGACTGGCGCGCCGAGGCCGAGACGGCGCGCAAGATCAAGAAGACCGGCGGCGGCCCGCCGGCGCTCGCTTTGACCGAGAACCCGGACATCCTGGCGACCATCGGCCATGCGCCGGATCGGCCGAAGCTGGTCGTCGGCTTTGCCGCGGAGACCGACGACCTCCTCGCCAATGCCCGCGGCAAGCTCTCCCGCAAGGGCGCCGACGCCATCGTCGCCAACGACGTGTCGGCCGGGACCGGCGTCATGGGCGGCAGCGCCAATACGGTGCACATCGTGACGGCGGACGGGGTCGAGGAATGGCCGAAGATGGACAAGACGGAAGTGGCGAGGCGCCTGGCCGCCTGGGTGGCGGACCGCCTGACGGGAGCGGCCTCATGAGCGGGCCGGCCATCGCGATCCTGCGCCTGCCCCACAATCCCGACCTGCCGCTGCCGGCCTATGAGAGCGCCGGGGCGGCGGGTGCCGACCTGCGCGCGGCGGTGACGGGGGAGCTGGTACTGGCGCCGGGCGAACGCCGGCTGGTGCCGACCGGCCTCGCCTTCGAGATCCCCGAGGGATTCGAAGTGCAGATCCGGCCGCGCTCCGGCCTTGCCGTAAAGCACGGGGTGACGGTGCTGAACACGCCGGGCACGATCGACAGCGACTATCGCGGCGAGGTGCAGGTGGTGCTGGTCAATCTGGGCAGCGAAGCCTTCGCCGTCGCGCGGGGCGATCGCATTGCCCAGATGGTCCTCGCGCCGGTGGTGCAGGCGACCTTCACCGAACGGGCGAGCCTGTCGGACAGCGCCCGCGGCGCCGGCGGCTTCGGCTCCACCGGCCGCAGCTAGGCGGACGGGTCAGCGCGCGGGCAGGGCGGTCAGCCGGGCGGCCTGCTGGTTCTGCTGCTGCCCGTCGGCCTGCAGATAGCGGCGACCATGGGCGGCGACCGAGGTGATGGTCGTGCGGTTCCGGCCGGTGCGCTTGGAATGGTAGAGATTGACGTCGGCCGCGCCATAGACCCGGTCGAAGAGCTGCGGCGTCGTATAGAAGGCGCCGCCGATGCTCACCGACAGGCGGGCGCTCTGCTTGCCGTCGCTGACACTCAGCTTGCCGATGCTCAGCCGCAGGCGCTCGGCGACGGCCTTGCCCTGTTCGAGGCTGGTGCAGGGGAAGGAGATGGCGAATTCCTCGCCGCCCAGGCGCCCGACCGCATCGGAGCCGCGCATCGAACGCTTCAGGGCCCCGGCGATGGCCTTCAGCGCCTTGTCGCCGGTCGGATGGCCGAGACGGTCGTTGATCCGCTTGAAGTGGTCGGCGTCGACGATGAGCAGCATCAGCCCGGCATATTGGTGGTCGCCGAGGGCGGCCATGTGGCGGCGGATGACGGTGTCGAAGCCCGGACGGTTCAGGACGCCGGTGAGGCGGTCGGTTGTCGCGGCGCGCTGCAAGCCGTCATTGTGCTGCATCAGCCCGGTGAGGCGGACGACGAAATAGATCGCATAGGGCACGGCGCTCAGCATCGGCACCACGACGGCAAAACCCAGCGCACGGTTCAGCGCGGCCTGGCCGACACCGTCGAAGATGTGGAAGGCGGCGACCACCGACAGCAGCGTCATGGCCAGGAGCAACAGGACGAACTCGCCGAAAATGGTGCGAATGTGCTGGAAGGAGCGTGCCATGCGCAATCTCGTTTCGTGCAAAGGGCGCGAGGGACCCGCCGTGATCCGCCATACTGGTGGCGGCGGCCTAAGAGAGGGTAAAGAATTGGTTGCAAATTGCATGGATCGGCCAGCGCCGGCCTAGCAAGCTATTCCGGCCAGACCGCCGGCTTTGGATTGTCAGACCTCAAAACCGCGCGCGATCCGGCATAGGTTAGGAAGGATGACCGGGCGCGAAGTGAATGAACGCCGGGCCGCGACAGGGAAGGAGACCATCATGGACAAGGTAGTGAAAGAGGGCGCCGCACGGACCCACGGGCGTGGACGCATCTACGATTCCATCGCCGACACCATCGGTGACACGCCGATCGTCCGGCTGGACAAGCTGGCGAAGGAAAAGGGCGTGAAGGCCAACCTTCTCGCCAAGCTCGAATTCTTCAACCCGATCGCCAGCGTCAAGGACCGCATCGGCGTCGCCATGATCGAGAAGCTCGAGGCCGACGGCCGGATCACGCCGGGCAAGACGACGCTGATCGAGCCGACATCGGGCAATACCGGCATCGGCCTCGCCTTTGCGGCCGCTGCCAAGGGCTACCGCCTGATCCTCACCATGCCGGAGACCATGTCGATCGAGCGCCGCAAGATGCTGCGCCTGCTCGGCGCCGATCTGGTGCTCACCGAGGGCGCCAAGGGCATGAAGGGCGCCATCGCCAAGGCCGGCGAACTGGTGGCCGAGATCCCCGATGCGGTGATGCCGCAGCAGTTCGAGAACCCGGCCAACCCGGAAATCCACCGCGTCACCACCGCCGAGGAAATCTGGAACGACACCAAGGGCGAAATCGACGTGCTGGTGTCCGGCATCGGCACCGGCGGCACGATCACAGGCGCCGGCCAGGTGCTGAAGCAGCGCAAGCCCGGCGTCCGCATCGTCGCGGTCGAGCCGGAAGCCTCGCATGTCCTGTCGGGCGGCGATCCCGGCCCGCACAAGATCCAGGGCATCGGTGCGGGCTTCGCCCCGGCGATCCTCGACCGCGAGGTCTATGACGAGGTGGTGCAGGTCACCAATGACGACGCCTTCGAGATCGCCCGTCTCGTCGCCCGCATCGAGGGCGTGCCGGTGGGCATCTCCTCCGGTGCGGCGCTCTCGGCGGCGATCGCAGTTGGCCAGCGCCCGGAGATGGAGGGCAAGAACATCGTCGTGATCATCCCGTCCTTCGCCGAGCGCTATCTGTCGACGGCGCTGTTCGACGGTCTGGGCGACGAAGACGACGCGAAATAGCGCCGGACTTCTCCGGCCGTTCGGTCGACGGGAGGGCGCCATGGATGTCTTCGCGCTGGCCGAGCGGGCGATGCGCATGGACGAGGAGAGCTGGGCCCGCCATGCCAATCCCTGGAGCGTCTGGACCCGGGCGGCGATCCTGCCGCTCCTGGTCCTGGCGATCTGGAGCCGCGTCTGGATCGGCTGGTGGGCGCTCGCGCCGGTCGCGGCCCTCATGGTCTTCGCCATGGTCAATCCACGGCTGTTTCCGCCGCCCCGCAATCCCGACAATTGGGCGTCGCGGGCGACCTTCGGCGAGCGGGTCTATCTGAACCGGAAGGCGGTGCCGGTCCCGGACCACCATCGCCGGGCCGCGACGATCCTCACATCGATCACCGCCATCGGGGTCGCCATCCTGGCCTATGGCCTGATCCGGGGCGAGGCGACCGCCACGGTTGCGGGACTGATCATCGCGGAGGGCGGCAAGATCTGGTTCGTCGACCGCATGGTCTGGCTCTATGCCGACATGTGCGAGGTCTCAAGCGAATACCGCCGCTGGCTGGTGCCGAAGCCTGATGGGTGGCGGCCACGATCGCAAGGACCGTCAGGCCGCTAGGGCGACCCAGACACGAAAAAGCCCGGCGGATCGGATCCGCCGGGCTTTTTCTGCTCTCGAGGAGCGAATGGGTCGTATCAGTACTGCGAGGTGGCGGAAGCCGGACGCGGTGCACCGGCTGCGCCGTTGGCACTGGCGCCTGTGCTCGGTGCGCCCGGGCGAGGTGCGCCGGGACGGATCTTGCGCTTCGGACCGGGCACGAGGCCTTCGCGCTGCGCCTGCTTGCGAGCAAGCTTGCGGGAGCGGCGGATCGCCTCCTGCTTCTGCCGAGCGCGTCGCTCGGACGGCTTCTCGTAGGCGCGACGCGCCTTCATCTCACGGAAGACGCCTTCGCGCTGCAATTTCTTCTTCAGCGCCCGCAGGGCCTGATCGACATTGTTGTCTCTGACGTCGACTTTCAAAACGACTCCTTCCATCAGTTGATGGGCCACGGGCCATTTCCCTGCCTTGCGGGGCAGGTGGTGGCCGGGCCTCGGAATTGATCGGCGACCGAGTCGGTCTGCCAACCGGCTATTTAGCGCGCGCCGTCGGCTTTGTCGTCTTGGCCTTCGCCTTCGACGCCTTCGCCTCTGCCTTGGTCGGCTCAGGCGCTTCGGCCGCATCCCGCTCCATGCGGAGCTTCTTCAATCGTGCCGTCTTTTCCTGGACGGCCAGGCTTTCGGCGGCGATGATTCCAATCGCGGAGCCCTTGGCCGGTCGTTCCGGCGGTCCGGACAGTGCCGCTTCGGCGCGTTCACGCGCCTTCCTGGAATTTTCCATCGTCACCTTCTTCCGCCGTTGTTCGCCACCAAACGCCGCGAACCCATGCGAAACAGTAGAGACCGGCAGGCCAGAAGCCCGCCGGTCACATCATGCAATCAGGCGCGCTGAACGTTGACAGCCTTCGGGCCCTTGCCGCGGGTGTCCGGCTCGGTGTCGAAGCTGATCTTGTCGCCTTCGTTCAGGGAGGAGATGCCCGCGCGCTCGAGAGCGGAGACGTGAAGGAAGACATCCTTCGCGCCGCCTTCCGGGGTGACAAATCCGAAACCCTTGGCTTCGTTGAAGAACTTTACGGTGCCGGTCTGGCTCATGGTATTACCTTTCGTCGCTGCCCTGTGGGCGATCGTCTGAAGTGTTCTCGCGACGCGATTGACTTCTTGAGTGGTGTGGACACGGCGTGCAGCCGCGGCCGGAGATTCGGAACTTCACAAGGGTTACGGCGAAAGGTTTGGTTCTCGTCGCGCTGGTCGCGCCAATGCGCTACCAAGCGAACCGCCGTTTTACGGTGGCGGAACGTCTGCCAGACTCCGGGTCTGCAAATACCCGAACTGATAGTATGGGCTTTCACGCGCCCGAACGCAAGCGCACTGTCGTTTGTGCGCGGTGAGGCGGCCCGGCTGGCGGCCCGCAAAGCGCTGTCCGGCGGGCCTTGGCGGCCGGATTCGTCCCGGCCGCAATCGCTCCCGTCAGCCTGCCGGGTGCGCGGGCGTGCGGCGGCTGACCCTCAGCGGCAGGCCGCCATCGGGCTGCACGGTGATGCGCTGGACCACCTCCGGCGGCTGGGCCTCCTCATAGTCGAAGCGCAGGCCCCGCAGGAGACAGGCGAGGGCGATGACGCCCTCCATCAGGGCGAAGCTGGCGCCGATGCAGACCCGCGGGCCGACCCCGAAGGGCAGATACTGGTAGCGATCAAGCGCCTCGCGATTGCCGGGCAGGAACCGGCTCGGGATGAAATGGTCGGGCCGGTCCCAGAGCATTTCATGGCGATGGATCAGCCAGGGCATGACCAGCACCGTCGCGCCGGCGGGAATCGCCACGTCTCCAACCCGGTCCGGCGCCAGCGCGGTGCGGTTCAGCGACGGCGCCGGCGGATAGAGGCGCAGCGATTCCTCGAAGACGGCCCGCGTATAGGGCAGGCGCTCCAGCCATTCGCTCGGATGCAACAGGGTCGGCAGGATCGTGTCGAGCTCGGCCTCGACGGCGGCGCGCTCGGCGGGTGCCTGGCTGAGAAGATACAGGGTCCAGGCCAGCGACCGCGCGGTGGTCTCGTGGCCGGCGCCGATGAAGGTGATGATGTTGTCCTCGATCTCGCTGGCCGACAGGCCGTCGGTCTTGACCAGCAGGGTCAGGAGATCGTTCGGCGCGCCGTCGGGGTCGCGGGCGATCTGCTCGCGGCGGCGGGTGATGGTGCGGGCGATGAGGCCGCGGAAATAATCCATCGACTTGCGCCCGCGCATCCGGCGCAGGCGCGGCAGGAAGGCCGGCGCGCCGAGGAGGTCGAGCGGGTCGACCCGGCCCATGGAGCCGAGAAAGTCGCGGGTCGAGCGGGCGAAGGTCTCGCCGTCATCGGCGATGTCGTCGGTGAACAGGGTCGCCTGCAGGATGTCGAAGGTCAGCAGCGTCATCTCGTGGCTGCCGTCCACCATGTCGCCGGTCCGCGCGGCGAGCCCGTCGGCGAAGCGTTCCGACCGGTCCTGCATGGTTTCCGAGAAGCCGGCCGTGTGGCGCGGCGTGAACACCGGCGCGATGGCCTTGCGGGTGCGGCGCCACAGGGCGCCCTCGGCGGTCAGCAGCCCGTCGCGCAGGAGCGGCCGCAGAATGCGCTGGCGCAGCGGCTGCATGACGTAGTTTTTGGCGTTCTCCACCAGGCAGTGGCGCACGCCGGCCGGATCGTTGATGACGATGTTCGGCACGCCCAGCCACTTGCCGACGATATAGGGCTCCTTGAAGGCCCGCGTGCCCCAGATCTCGATGGGATTGCGCGAGGCCGTCGTCAGGAAGCCGAAGAAGCCGAGCGGCGTCGCGTTGGGCACCGGGGCCGGGGCGCGGAACGGCCGCACGGGCGCGGCGGACGCGGCCTGGGCTGGAGCGGTCAGTGTATCGGACATGAAATGCGACTCGCCGCAGGAGAGGAACCGCGATTCCATATGGGTGGCGAGGATTGCCGCGTCGAGCGTCGCAATCGTCGCGGGTCGGCGCCGGGCGCCGTTGCCCTGCCGCCGGCGGCTGCGGGTCAGGCAGGGCGTGCGGTCAGGCCTCGGCGGAGCGCGTCCGCACATGGGCGGCGAGCCGGCCGCGCATGTCGTCGGGCAGCGGCGTCGAGCGGCGGGTCGTCTCGTCCATCAGGACGATCACCGCGGCGGCGCTGGCGCACAGGACGCCATTCTGGAAGACGCCCTGGCGCAGGCGGATCGAGCTGTTGCCCAGGCCCTCGACCGCCGTGCCGATCTCCACCTCGCCCGGCCAGTTCATCTCGCGCCGGAAGTCGATGGTGATCTGCGCCAGGACGAAGGCGGTTCCGGCCGGCGGCGGCGCCTCGCCGGCATGCAGCACTTCCACCCGGCCGGTCTCGAAGAAGGTCGCATAGACGGCGTTGTTCACATGGCCCTGGCGGTCGGTGTCGCCGTAGCGCAGCTTGTCGCGGGTCCAGAACGGGAAGTCGTCCCGCGTCGGGTCGTTGGAAGGCATGGATCGGTCCCTAACGGCGAAGATTGCAGCGGAAGCGGATGAACGGCACGGGGCGCGCGGCCGGCCAGGCGTTGCGTTCGCGCCGCATTCCGGCCCGCTGCTGGGGGTAGGGCCGGCAGGCGCTTTCGTCAATGAAGGAGAGACCCTATATAAAAGAGTGAATTTTGGCCGATTCGCCCTCCCTGGGTGCTCGGCTCGAGACCAAGGACCATCATGTCAGCTATCCCCGAGACCGATCCGCTTGCCAATCCCGAATATGGTGCCGACTCGATCAAGGTCCTGAAGGGGCTGGACGCCGTGCGCAAGCGTCCCGGCATGTATATCGGCGACACCGACGACGGCTCGGGCCTGCACCACATGGTCTACGAGGTGGTGGACAACGCCATCGACGAGGCGCTGGCCGGCCACGCGACCCATGTCACCGTGACGCTGAACCCCGACGGTTCGTGCACCGTCACAGACAATGGCCGCGGCATCCCGACCGACATCCACACCGGCGAGGGCGTCTCGGCGGCCGAGGTCATCATGACCCAGCTGCATGCCGGCGGTAAGTTCGACCAGAACTCCTACAAGGTGTCGGGCGGTCTGCACGGCGTCGGCGTGTCGGTGGTCAACGCGCTGTCGGTCAAGCTGTCGATGAAGATCCGGCGCAAGGGCAAGATCCACGAGATGTCCTTCACCCACGGCGTGCCGGACGGCTCGCTGGAGGTGACCGGGGACGCAGGCGACGAGACCGGCACGGCGATCACCTTCCTGCCCTCGACCGACACCTTCCAGGGCGTCACCGAGTTCGACTACGGCACGCTGGAGCATCGGCTGCGCGAGCTGGCCTTCCTGAATTCGGGCGTGCGGATCATCCTCACCGACAAGCGCCATGCCGACGAGAAGGTCACCGAGCTGTTCTACGAGGGCGGCCTGGAAGCTTTCGTCCGCTATCTCGACCGCGCCCGCAAGCCGCTGATCCCCGAGCCGATCGTGCTGCATGGCGAGAAGGACGGCATCGTCGTCGAGGCGGCACTGTGGTGGAACGACAGCTACAATGAATCCGTGCTCTGCTTCACCAACAACATCCCGCAGCGCGACGGCGGCACCCATATGGCGGGCTTCCGCGGCGGGCTGACCCGGCAGGTGACCGGCTATGCGGAGACCTCCGGCGCGCTGAAGCGCGAGAAGGTGACGCTGACCGGCGACGATTGCCGCGAGGGCCTGTCCTGCGTGTTGTCGGTGAAGGTGCCGGACCCGAAATTCTCGTCGCAGACCAAGGACAAGCTGGTCTCCTCGGAAGTGCGCCCCGTCGTGGAAAGCCTGGTCAACGAGACCCTGGCGACCTGGTTCGAGGAGCATCCGCAGGAGGGCAAGGTGGTCATCGCCAAGGTGGTGGAAGCCGCCTCGGCCCGCGAGGCCGCCCGCAAGGCCCGCGACCTGACCCGGCGCAAGGGCGCCCTGGACATCACCTCGCTGCCCGGCAAGCTGGCCGACTGCCAGGAGCGCGATCCGGCGAAATCCGAGATCTTCATCGTCGAGGGCGACTCGGCCGGCGGCTCGGCCAAGGGCGCGCGCTCGCGCAAGAACCAGGCGATCCTGCCCCTGCGCGGCAAGATCCTGAATGTCGAGCGCGCCCGCTTCGACCGTATGCTGGGCTCCGACCAGATCGGCACGCTGATCACGGCGCTGGGCACGTCCATCGGCAAGGACGAGTTCAACATCGAGAAGCTGCGCTACCACAAGATCATCATCATGACGGACGCCGACGTCGACGGCGCCCATATCCGCACCCTCCTGCTGACCTTCTTCTTCCGGCAGATGCCGGAGCTGATCGAGCGCGGCTACATCTACATCGCCCAGCCGCCGCTCTATAAGGTGACGCGCGGCAAGCAGAGCCAGTATCTGAAGGACGAGAAGGCGCTTGAGAACTACCTGATCGACGGCGGTCTCGACGATGCCGGGCTGACGCTTGCCCATGGCGAAGTGCGCACCGGCCGCGACCTGCGCGGCGTCGTCGAGGACGCGCTGCAGGTGCGCCAGGTGATGAGCAGCCTGCATTCGCGCTACGACCGCAGCGTCATCGAGCAGGCCGCCGTCGTCGGCGCGCTGTCGCCGGAGATGGCCGACGACGCGGCCAAGGGCCCGCAGATGGCCCAGCGGATCGCCGAGCGGCTGGACGACGTCGCCGAGGAGACCGAGCGCGGCTGGTCCGGCGAGGCGGTCGATGGCGGCTATCGCCTGATGCGCACCGTGCGCGGCGTCTCCGAGGTGCAGACGATCGACGCGGCGCTGATCAATTCCGGCGACGGGCTGCAGCTGAACCGCCTCGCGGGACGGCTGGCCGAGATCTACCAGGGCCTGCCTGTGCTGCGCCGGCGCGATACCGAGCGCGAGCTCACCGGGCCGCTGGAGCTTCTGACCGCGGTCTTCGAGGTTGGCCGCAAGGGCCTGACCCTGCAGCGCTACAAGGGTCTGGGCGAGATGAACCCGGAGCAGCTCTGGGAAACCACGCTGGACCCGGAAGCCCGCACCCTGGTGATGGTCAAGATCAACGACGCCACCGACGCCGACCAGCTGTTCTCGCGGCTGATGGGCGACGAGGTCGAGCCGCGCCGCGAGTTCATCCAGGAACACGCCCTGCAGGTCGCCAATCTGGATATCTGACGATCGGCGGACCTGTGCCTGCAAGTAATTGCACCTTTGATGCAAGGAATTGCGCCAACTGTGCAAGCGATTAGGCTGATGTAGCGAGGCCCAGAACACCGACTCAAACGGCGTCGGTGTCTGACGCGGGTCCCGAAGAAACCTGACTCGCTGAATCTTGAGGGGAGTTTCGATCTCGTGAGCGACGACGTGCAGGACGACGAGGCGACGTTTTTGGACAGCGGAAACCCGAACGTTTCCATCGTCTACATCGATGGCGACAAGCATCACGTGGCGCACTCGGCGATCGGCATTCTGGGAAAGACCTTCCCGTCGGCGCAGTTAGCGGACGATGCGGTCCATGCGATCCGGCAGGCTCTCGACGCCGAGGACCATTTCCGGGCGCGAGAGGTCGCCGCGGAGCATTGTTACGCCGAGGATCTCACGGCCCGGGAGATGTCGGAGTCCCCGAACGATCCTTGGGAAGTCTTGGCGCTCAGGACCACGGGCAAGGATGGAAGGAGTCGGACAGCTTTCGTTCTGCTCGAACGGGGGTCTGGAAGGATCGAAGCGTCCGGGTTTCTCACGATGGACGCCGCCGCCATACGACTTGAGGTTCTGGCGGACGCCGTGCCCTCAAGCAACACTGGGTACGGTGGGTGACCAGTCACCGGCGAGCCCCCGACCGTCGCCGACTACGTGCCCCGCGGCCAAAACCTTTCGCAGACTCTTCCGGCCGTTCAAGCGCTCGTACTCGACGGCCTGCGAAAGCCACCGATCAGCATCCGCAAGGAAGCTGATGATCTGAGCGTCCGCGCTGCAACCGAGATACTTCTTGGTGACCGGCAGGAATCGAGCCGTCAGCTCAACATGTCCCGTCGCCATGAGACTCTTCAGGGCAGGGACATGATGTCGGAGCACGAAGTCTGCACTGAGGCCCGATGGTGTAGCGGGGTCGACGATTTTCGCGGTCATGTCTCTCAGCTCCGGCTGTCACGACCAAGCTTGAGCTCCAAACCATCGACTTTCAAGACACCGAAGCACCTCAGCAGACGACCGCAACATTCGCTACGCGGGAAGCCGGGCAGGACGCCACTTCAGTTTTCCAATCGCGGAACTGGCTGAGGACCGGTTACGTGCTTGCCGCCAACTTTGGCCTGCGCGGATCCGGCAGACGCGACTCCGATACCCGCGGCGCGAAGCTCAGGGACGTCGATCCGGCGCCCCGCTCACGTGGGGCCGGATTCGCGCCCGCTCAGAGTCCGATGTAGCGGAAAGGGATTGGGCTCGGTCTGTAACGGGTTAGGCTTCCGCTAACAGGGATAGGCTGACCGAATGGTGTGATCTGGCCCATGAGTTGATCGCTTCGATGCATAAGTTGCGCGCCCAGCTCTCGCCATCTCACGGTCGGGCGTTGTTCGTTTGCGGGGGGCAGATGGATTCGCTGGCGAGGACCGGCCGCCGCGAGAGGCGATCAGGCCGCCTACCCACGTTTGCCCACAGAGATGAAGACTTAGTCGAATGTGTGTAGGGCGGTGAGAAAGTAGGCCACGGAGCGGCGGCGCTGATGCTGCGGCGGCCGGAGTAAAATCCGGCCAGTGGTTAGGCTGATTTCCTTTTGGGGAACGGCCGGGAATGTTCGCTGTGGAAGTTTACGCCGCCGTTCGGCATTTCGTGCTTATCGAGCGCAACAGCCAGCGAGAAGCGGCCCGGGTGTTTGGGCTGAGCCGCGAGACGGTCTCGAAGATGTGCCGGTTCTCGGTACCCCCGGGCTACACGCGGGTGAAGCCGGTTGCCAAGCCGAAGCTGGGAGCGTTGCTGCCGGTGATCGATGCGATCCTGGAAGCGGACGGCGCGGCGCCGGTCAGGCAGCGGCACACGGCCAAGCGGATCTTCGAGCGTCTGCGCGACGAACACGGCTATGGCGGCGGCCTGACGGTGGTAAAGGACTATGTCCGGATTGCCCGGGGGCGCCTGCGCGAGACCTTCGTTCCGCTGGCGCATTCACCAGGTCATGCCCAGGTGGACTTCGGCGAGGCGATCAGCGTCATCGGCGGGGTCCGGCAGAAGATCCACTTCTTCTGCATGGACGTGCCACAGTCGGACGCGCCGTTCGTGAAGGCCTATCCGCGGGAGACGACGGAAGCCTTCCTGGACGGGCACGTGTCGGCGTTCGACTTCTTCGGCAAGGTGCCGCTGTCGATCTTGTACGACAACACCACGATCGCGGTGGCCAGGATCTGCGGCGACGGCCGCCGTGAGCGCACCCGGGCCTTCACGGAACTCCAGAGCCACTACCTTTTTGCCGATCGTTTCGGCCGCCCTGGAAAGGGGAATGACAAAGGGAAAGTCGAGGGACTGGTGAAGTATGCCCGGTCGAACTTCATGACGCCGATCCCGCAGGCGGCGAGCTTCGACGATCTCAACGCCATGCTGGCGGAGCGCTGCCGGCAGCGGCAGGGCGAAGTCGCCGGACGCCATAGCGAGACGATCGGCGAGCGGCTCGTCGCCGATCTGGAGGCCTTCAAGGACTTGCCGGCGACACCGCTCGAGCCGTGCCCTTCGAACTTGTGCCTAGCCGCATCCAGCCGTCGCGGAAATCGGCGAAATTCATTCCGTTTCCGTCGTCACTGATGACGAGTCGATCGTTTCCGACGGTCACGGCGCACTCGGTCGCATCCGCGTCATAGGAATTCTTGACTAGTTCCAGCATGGCGACATCCGGCTGACGTACGAGGCGCTCTCCGAGCTCTCGTATCAAACGGCTTTCGATAGTGAACGGGAGCGATCCTTGATCGAGGATTTGACGTGCCGCATCCTTAGACATCCGATGCCGTCACCCCGTCGAACTCCGCCAGGAGTGTGTTGAGCTGGTTTATCTCCACCTTCCGCAGACCGTTGGCATGAGCGACGATCCTTTCGTCCAAGCCCAGTGATGCAAAATGCAGCAGAAAGGCCCGTGCCCATTCACTGTCCGCATCGTGAATGCCTGCGACCCCGCCCACCGCGATCGCACCGACCGTGTTGCGGACGGCCTTTGGAACACGTCCCTTGAAGCAGGTCGCGACCAAGGCGACGGGAACAGGCGGCAGGCTGAAACGCCACCAGACGTCCCGCTCTAGGCAGGTGCTCGTCGCGACGGCGTTCGCGGGAACGGAGTCGAGGTAAGCCTGCAAGGTACGGCTGGGTGTCCCGTCCGGGCGGATCAGCCAACATTTTGTCCGGCGAACCGGAACGCTGCCTCAAAGGTCGGCCTGTCGAGTTCGCATGCGTCGGCCCCGAGCAGCCTTAGCGATGTCACGCACGGTACGACGTCGCGCCCGACGGCGAGACCAAGGCGCGCCCGCTCGGCCTCGGTCAGGGTAAAGACTTTCTGGGTGCCGGGGCTCAGCCCGCGCATCGCCCGCGGTCGCCCACGACGTGCCGTCCTGGACATATATTCGACGTGGCCCACTGCGGAACCCGTCGTCGAGAGCAGCTCGACGATCTCCCCGTCACCGCGTTTATCGAAAAATCGCCACCGGCCCGAATGGTCTCTCTTGTCGACGACAGTGACTGACGCCGTCGTCAGAACGCTGTCGAAAACCTCGTCGGGCAGGCGGTAAACGTCTACCGACCAACCGTGTCTTGCTATGAAGTCGCGGATCTTGGCCGCCGAAGGCCTCGAAACCCATTCGAACGGGATGACCAGCGCGCAGATGCCGTCGTCGGCGGTGGAGAGCAAGGACAGAAGGAAGAAGTACTGCCATGCGTTGGCCAGTCCCGAGAGGGCGACGCCGGATCGCTCGCGCAGCTCTGCGGCAACCTTCTCGCTCCAGCCCTCCGGGAGGTCCTGGTTCCGAACGAACGGAGGGTTCCCGATGCACAGGTCCGCGTTCGACAAGCGCGAAGCGAAGGCGCAGGCGTGCGTAAGGCGTGCGTGCGGGGGCAAGACCGCTCCGTCTGCCCGTCGCGCGTCAATCTCGTAGCCGTTGTAGTCCGAATAGCGACCATGGTGCGCAAAGCGGCCGTCGCCCGCACCGAAATCGACAACGCTGCCGACTGTTTCACGACGGGATTCAACCTTGGCCCAGGTCGACTATCGGCGGCGGCTCGAATGCACGCCCCGCTTACATCCCCCGCAGGATATCCGCCATGGTGTGTCGGCGCATGGCCAACGTAAAGCGGAAAGGAGCTAGAATGCGCATGATCGTAAAATCGCCAGAGAGCCAGATCGTCTTCCCCGCAGATCATCGATTGATAGCCGTGGTAGCTTGCCGAATCCTTGCCCAACCAGACAACGGGACCGAGCACCGCGGCTCCAAGCGATCGAAGACGAGAAAGCGCCGAGCCAAGCGGAGCTTCGGCGACAGGAAGAAATCCGGAACCAGGATTGAAGCGCCTCTACCGAACGGCGAAACGGGGTGGCACCGCTCCCTCTGGAGCCGCGGTCCCCACTCGCGCGCCATCGCCGTCCCCTACCAAAAGCCATCACTCGAACCGGGACACTAGCGTCGGCAGCTCTCCCTGCGGCTCGGGCGATTCACTCAAAAGCGAACGGATTTCTCCACGGAAAGCGAAGGGCCAAGCTTCATCATCTCATGCCTGAACGAGTGGAGCGAGAACGACCGCATGGCTGGAGATTCAACGCGCGCAGCGGAAACGAGGAAGAGCGGGTTACCCGCATGGATGACTGCCAAGGGAAGCTTTGCCGCACTCGCCGGCGGGACCCTGCTGCTCGCCGCCTTTGGCGCATACGCCGCCCTTCGGAACGCGGGCAACGCTTCGATTTCGGTCGAGGACTCAGCCGAAATACCCGTCCCTATGCCCGTAGCGGACCAGCCGAACGAAGTGCGGGCCAGCGAGTATTCCATCGTGTCTGTCTTCGAAGGCGAGGCGTTCCTCGCGACCCCGAACAACTTGGTCCGTGTCATCGTCGGGACTATCGTGCCCGGTCTCGGTACGATCACTTCCGTTGAGTCCTTTCCCAACGGCGGTGGAGCCGTCGCCGGCACCGAGGCGGTTCTTCGGACGCTCTGAACCGTAAACGTTCCTGGATGGCTGCTTCCCATGTTCCGGGAACTCGCTCGCGGCTCCGTGGGCATGCCCCTGTTCACCGTTCCTCAACCTTGACATCGCCATGATCCGCAGCGACAACCCTCCCGCCGCGAACGGGGGCAAGCGTTCCGGCATAGGGGCATCGTTGAAGGAACGCATGCTGACACTCGGCCGCCTCTTCGTAGGACGTTTGGCGATCGCTTTGGCGATCGTCGTTGCCGTGCTTAGCGCGCCAACGGGTTCGTCTGCCTTCCACGACATCGTCGCCGGGGGCCATCAGTCGATTGCCGCGCTCGACCACCACGGCCATTCCCATGATGTCGACGTCGAGATCTCCAACCCGGAATCGACCGTTGCCGCGGGCGACCACCACAAGCACAATCCTGGCGACCACAGCCACGAGAAGCTCGGCATCCCGCCTGAGTTCGCGTCACCGGTCACGGGGACGGCGCGCACGCGTCTCTTGTCCCTTGGAGATGCCGCGTTGGCTGGCCTGTCCGCCACTCTCGACCGTCCTCCGAGACCGTCCGAAATCGCCTGACCGCCGCCGCGCGCGGGGCTAGCGCCTAGCCGCGGCACGATAGCCTTCGGACACTCGGAACCCATCCATGACACGACCTTCCGCAGAAGGCCGCACCCGCTCGCGTGACGCGATCCGGGCGGCACTTCGCACCCCCATGCTCGCTCTTCTTCTGGCGACGACATGGGGCACGACAGCTCTCGCGCACGGCGTTGCCGCCGGCGATCAGGGCTACATCCAGGAGATCACCGGGGTGAACCTCATCGCCTTCATGTATCTCGGCGCCAAACACATGGCGACGGGCTACGACCACATCCTCTTCTTGTTCGGTGTGATCTTCTTCCTCTACCGGATGAAGCACATTGGCATCTACGTGACCCTTTTCGCGATCGGTCACTCCACGACGATGCTCCTCGGCGTCTATTTCGACGTCGGGATCAACAGCTACATCATCGACGCGATCATCGGCCTGTCGGTCGTCTACAAGGCGCTCGACAATATGGGGGCGTTCCAGCGGTGGTTGGGCTTCCAGCCGAACACCAAGGCCGCGACCCTGATCTTCGGCTTCTTCCACGGGTTCGGTCTGTCGACCAAGATCCTCGAATACGACATCTCGCCGGACGGCCTGGTGCCGAACCTCCTTGCCTTCAATGTCGGCGTCGAGATCGGTCAGCTCCTCGCCCTCGGCGCGATCCTCATCGTCATGGGCTTCTGGCGCAGGACACCGAGCTTCTTCCGCCACGCCTACACCGCCAACGTCGTCATGATGGCCG
Source organism: Aurantimonas litoralis (assembly GCF_026153195.1). NCBI lineage: Bacteria > Pseudomonadati > Pseudomonadota > Alphaproteobacteria > Hyphomicrobiales > Aurantimonadaceae > Aurantimonas > Aurantimonas litoralis. Next base: position 368,300 of record NZ_JAPFBM010000005.1, read on the forward strand.
CCGGCTTCGTGCTCTTCGGCTACCAGGTCGCCGGCTATCTCGTCGCCTGACAACCTCTCAACTCAAGGATACCGACACATGTACAATACCGACATGCCCACCCGCGCCGAGCTTCCTTCCACGGGGAAGCTGGTGCGCTCGACCGCGATCGCAGCGGTCACTGCCACTGCGATCCTGATCGCCGTCGTGCTTCCCGCCGAGTACGGAATCGATCCGACCGGGGTCGGATCGGCGCTGAACCTCACCGAGATGGGTGAGATCAAGACCCAGCTCGCGGCAGAAGCCGAAGCCGATGCCGCGAGGGACGCCGCCGCCCGCGCTGCCCCGGCAACCGGTGCCGACGCGACGCCGCTTCCGCCTGCCGCCGTCGGCGTGGTGCCGCCGCCCGTCGCTCCGCTGGCGCCGCCCGCGCCACCGGCACCGCCCGCCCCGGAGCGGCAGTCCAGCCTGTTCGGTGCGATCGGCAGCCTCTTCGTCTCGTCCGCCGTCGCTCAGGAGATGCGTCAGGACGAGATGACCATCACGCTCGCCCCCGGGGAAGGCGCGGAGATCAAGTTGACCATGCAGGAGGGCGAGATCGCCTCGTTCGCCTGGGTCGTATCGGAAGGCGGCGCGGTCAACTACGACACGCATGGCGACGGCGGCGGACAGAACATCTCCTACGAGAAGGGGCGCTCGGTCTCCTCCGACGAGGGGACCATCCAGGCGGCGTTCACAGGCAACCACGGATGGTTCTGGCGTAACCGCGGCGATGCGCCCGTGTCCCTGACGCTGCGCACGAGCGGCACCTACACCGCCTTCGATCGCAAGGTCTGACAACAGCCATCTCCGCCGATCGACGGCTTCCCGCCGTCGGTCGGCATCCCGGATGCCGAACGACCCGTGCTATACGGAAGCCCTGAAATAGGGTAGGGGCCTATATCATGGCTCATCTCACAAACGACCCGACTAAGCTCATTGCCCGCATCCGTCGGCTCCAGGGCCAACTGGACGCGGTCGCCCGAAGCCTCGAGAACAAGGCGCCTTGTGGCGACGTCCTGCAACTCGTCGCTTCCATCCGAGGTGCCGTGAACGGCCTGACGATCGAGCTGATGGAGGAGCACGTGCGCAACCACGTGGTGAACCCTGACCGCGAGGACGATCCGGAGAAGGCAAAGGGGGCGACCGACCTGATCGCGGTCCTGCGGACCTACCTGAAGTGACGAGGGGGGAAGTGTCGGCGATGTCGGAGCATGGCGGCTCCCACAGTCATGTCTTTCTCGGCGACGGCCATAGTCGGAACGAGCGCCGTGTCTGGCTCGTGATCGCCTTGACCGTCTCCATGATGGTGATCGAGATCGTCGCCGGTACGATCTACGGCTCCATGGCCCTGGTCGCGGACGGGCTTCACATGTCGACGCACGCGGCCGCCATGCTGATCACCGTCGGTGCCTATTTCTTCGCTCGCAAGCACGCCCGGAACCCTCGCTTCACGTTCGGGACAGGCAAGCTCGGAGACCTCGCCGCATTCGCCAGCGCGATCATCCTCGCGTTGGTCGCTCTCCTCATCGGCTACGAGAGCTTCCTGCGCCTCGTCTCACCCGTGCCCATCTCGTTCGGACAGGCGATCGCGGTGGCCTTCGTCGGGCTCGCGGTGAACCTCGCGAGTGCGTGGCTCCTGAAGGACGACCACCACCACCATGGCCACGATCACGGGCATCACGACCATGATCATGATCACGACGTCCCTCATGCCGGGGGTCGCGACAACAATCTCCGGGCCGCCTACCTTCACGTCCTCGCCGACGCGCTGACCTCGGTCCTGGCCATTGCGGCGCTTGGTCTCGGCAGCCTCTACGGATGGATCTGGCTGGACCCGGTCATGGGCATCGTCGGCGCTCTCGTCATCGCCCGCTGGTCATGGGGATTGGTACGGGATGCCGGGACGGTGCTCCTCGACTACGTCCCGGAAGGCGAGGACTTGCCCGACGAGATCCGCGAGGCGATCGAGGCCGACGGGGACCGCATCACCGATCTCCATGTCTGGCAGGTCGGCCCGGGCCACCATGCGGCCATCGTGTCGATCGTCACCGCCCAACCCCGCCCGCTGAAGACCTATCGCGCCAAGCTCGCCCACATCCACGATCTCTCCCACCTCACCGTGGAGGTCGACGCGCTTGAATCCGTCGAGGCGGCCAGCCGCGACTTCGCCGGGTTCGAGGTAACGAGCCGATGCTGACCGTCCTGCGCCATCGCACCTATCGCCATCTCTTTGCAGCGCAGGTTCTGTCGCTCATCGGGACGGGCCTGACGACGGTAGCGCTGGGGCTGCTTGCCTACGACCTTGCCGGGGCGAACGCCGGCGCGGTGCTCGGGACGGCACTTGCGATCAAGATGATCGCCTATGTGGGTGTCTCGCAGTTCGCCGGGGTCCTGACGGGTTTCCTGCCGCGGCGGACGCTGCTCGTCGGCCTCGACCTCGCCCGAGCGGCCTTCGTGCTCGTCCTGCCCTTCGTCACCGAGATCTGGCAGGTCTACGCCCTCGTCTTCGCGTTCCAGTCGATGTCGGCGCTGTTCACGCCAACCTTCCAGGGCACGATCCCGGACATCCTGCCGGACGAGCGGGAGTACACGAACGCCCTGTCGCTCTCGCGGCTTGCCTACGACCTCGAGACGCTCTTCAGCCCGCTCCTGGCGGGGCTTCTGCTCACCGTGATCTCCTTCCACTGGCTGTTTCTCGGCACGGTCTTCGGCTTCCTCGCCTCCGCGGCGCTGGTCGTCTCGGTCGCGCTTCCGGTCGCCAAGGCGGCCGGCGGCGGTCGGTTCGTCGACAAGCTGACCCGGGGTATCCGCGTCTACCTCGCGACGCCGCGCCTGCGCGGTCTCCTGGCCCTGTCCTTCGCGGCGTCGTCGGGCGGGGCGATGGTGATCGTCAACACCGTCGTCTTCGTGCGCGCCGATCTCGGCGGCACCAACGACGACGTGGCCTTCCTCTTCGCCGCCTATGGCCTGGGCTCGATGGCGGTCGCCATCCTGCTCTCGCGGCTTCTCGACCGGGTTCCCGCCCGCACCGTCATGCTAACTGGCGCGAGCGCCATGGCGGGCCTCCTCGTCATGGCCGGCACGGGCCCTGGATGGACGGGCAGCCTCATCCTGTGGGCCCTGCTCGGTGCGGCCGCGTCGGCGATCGGCACGCCCGGGGGGCTGCTCCTGCGCCGCTCCTCCGATGCGGACAGCCGGCCCGCCGTCTTCGCCGCGCAGTTCGCTCTTTCGCACGCCTGTTGGCTCGTCACCTATCCAGCCGCCGGGTGGCTTGGCGCGGCGATCGGCCTTGGCCCGACCTTCCTGGTCATGGCTGCTGGAGCGGCCGCGGGCGCCGTGGTCGCGATGGTCTTGTGGCCGGCGAACGATCCGGTCGAGGTCGAGCATGTCCACCAGGCGCTGGCGCACAATTCACTGCATGTCCACGACGATCACCACCGGCACGAACACAAGGGTTGGGAGGGTCCGGAGCCACACCGCCATCCGCATCGCCACCAGCCGATCCGCCATCGGCACGCCTTGGTGATCGACGACCACCACGCGAACTGGCCGACCGGCACCGCCGGCGGGTGACCCGCCGGCGTATGCCGGAATGTGTTCTAGTTCGCCTGGTGGCGGCCGCTCCTCCTGGATACACTGTCGGCCGCCACCAGGCGGGTGCGGTATGCGAGAGGGATCCGAAGATGATTTGCCCCTCCATCACCCTCCGCCGAGGCGGAGGTCGCACACTAGGCCGAGCTTGAGGCCGTACCGATCGCCGCGCAGGATTCAAGTCAGCCGGCCTCCGGGAAAGTCGCTGCGGTTCATTCCCCACACTAAGACTGGAACATTGTGGAGGCGCGGATGCTGACGATTGGCAATCTTGCCAGAAAGACTGGGTCGAAGGTGCAGACGATCCGCTACTACGAGCAGATCGGGTTGATGCCCGCACCGGACCGAACCGAGGGTGGACAGCGGCGCTACGGCGACGCCGAACTCGACCGGTTGTCCTTCATCCGTCATGCTCGTCAGCTCGGCTTCACACTGGAAGCGATCCGCGAGCTCCTGAATCTGAGCGACCAGCCAGACAAGCCGTGCCAAGAAGCCGACTCCATTGCGAGACGGCAGTTGAAGCAGGTGGAGCAGCGTCTCGCGCGGCTGGAAGCCTTGCGTACGGAACTGGAACGCATGGTGCATGAATGTAGCGGTGGCCGAACAGCAGATTGCCGCGTGCTGGAGGTACTGCGCGACCATTCTGAATGCCTGACCGACCACAACGAGATCGGTGCCTAGAATGCCCGCGGCACTCGTCTATCTGCTTGCCGCGCTGGCCGAGATCGCCGGCTGCTTTGCCATCTGGGCATGGTGGCGCCTTGATGCATCTGCCCTTTGGCTCGCGCCGGGGGTGGTCGCTCTTGTGGCGTTCGGCTGGTTTCTCGCACAGGTCGATACCATCGCAGCGGGACGAGCCTTCGCCGCCTATGGCGGGATCTAAATCGCGGCCTCGGTCCTTTGGATGTGGCTCGCCGAAGGACATCGCCCCGACAGATGGGATGTGCTCGGTACCACTGTCTGCCTACTCGGTGCAGCGATCATTCTCGCTTCCCCGCGTGGCGCCTGAATCTTTCCTCTTGAAGCTACAGTGGCTGGAGCGATTACACGTCTCTTCGACTGATTCTTCGGCTGATGTTGGTGCACCGCTCCATCCGCAAGTTGCGCCAATGCATCTCTGGCACACAGGGCATAGGCCGTAAATCCTTGGACTGCGTCCGCGGACTGTTGGGGGCGTCGATTCTTCAGCACATGGGCCAAAGGGGACATCCGATGCCGCACGATCATGGACATGCGCATATCGACCCGGAATCCGGCGACCGCCGGGTCTCGATCGCAATCTGGGCCAACGCTTTACTGACAGTCGCGCAGATTGTTGGAGGCATCCTGTCCGGCAGCCTCGCGCTGGTGGCCGACGCGCTGCACAATTTCTCCGACATGGCGTCGCTGGCAATTGCTTTCGCCGCACGCAAGATCGCACGGAGGCCGGCGGATGC
>NZ_JAPFBM010000006.1:0-159153 GCF_026153195.1 Aurantimonas litoralis
CTCTTCAAGCCAGACGAATGCGCCAACTATTTCGCCGCTGCCGGCTATGAACCGGAATAGGCCGGATCTGCTCTAGAGCGACGCCATCGAGGGAATGACCAGTTTACAGAGCAATCGTGCGCTCAGAAACCTCGGCGGCCCTCGCTACGTCCTTGTAAGTGTGGCGAAGCGCATGGAATACTTCCGCCCTTGCGTCTTTCAAGTCCCATTGCTTGAAAAGCCGTTGAAATCGCTTTGAAGCGGCACCGGACGGATTTTCCGCTCGATGAAATCCAGGAAACAAAAATCCTCTGCGTTTCGAAATGAAGCCACCCAGTCGACAAACCCCAACTCGACGAGCAGATCATGCACCACCATAAAACGTCTGGAATTTTCCGTCTTCAACGATCTGCTGGAAGCATACTGGGACGTGGTTAAGTTGAAAATGTGCTTGCCGGCAGTGGACACAAGTGTGGCTTTCTGAAGGCACACCAGCTCCCCAATGCGAGCGCCGGTTAAAAGGGCTAGGAGCGGGACGATCGCTTCCTCCGGCCTCTCCCGCTCGGCGGCTTTTGCCAGAATCACATTCACTTTCTCCGGCCAAAATTCGTGACGGACAACCGATGCACTCTTCGCTTTTATCCGGACCTTTCCAAATTTTTCATACGGGAAAGGGATACCGTTCGCGGCACATGCGTATCTGATCGCCGATTTCACGCGTCCGATATATCCGGTCAGGATCATATTTTCGGTGATGAACCGTTTGCCGCGCATCACATCCGAGCCTGATATCGCCAGGTCGATAATCTGCCCGATCGGCATTCCTTTCAGATGCGGGTCGATTGAATGCCGCTCTGGAAGGTGAGTGAGACGACTGAGAGGCTGCAAGATCGCGCTCGTAGTCTGCGGCAAGGGTTCGCGTTCGGTCGCAAAGAGCTAGGAACGACGACGATAAGAGTTCTGAGCGCTCCTTCAATTCAGCAACGCGGTCCGCGTCGGTGAGTCTGCCGTGTGCGGACTTTTTCGAATGTCGGTTCTCGACGTCTGAGAGCATTCGCGCCAAGGTCGCGATTTCCTTCTCGACCCCTTCGAGGATGCTTTTCCGGTTCACCTGCGCACCGCCGAATTCGACGAAGAACTCCCTCGACATCACGTCCTCCAATCTGACTGCAACTCTCCGTGCGATCTTCGACGCAAGCCTCCGATCGTCCGTGGGTATTCGTGAGCGCAACGGAGTACGGCCGAGAACGGGAATCAGATCAGCGGGAATCGCAAACTGGAAGAAGAACGACGATCCGCGCTTCCAGACATAGGACGGGGCACGCATGTGTAGGCTCCTGTGTGTGGAGCCGGAATCGCGTGAAAATTCGGTAAATTAACCAATGGGGTAGCGCTGGCGGAGAGGAAGGGATTCGAACCCTCGATACGGTCTCCCGTATACTCCCTTAGCAGGGGCGCATTTCCCGTCCTAAGCCCTTGATGCGTATGCATCGGCTTCGGCATTCCCCCGAATTTCCCCCACTTCTCGGAAATCCCATCCTCGCTTGAGGGCATCGGCACCGAGCGTCGGAGTGCCGATCTTCGTGTAGCGCTGCCACTCCCCCGACTTCCATCCGCCTTCGTCCTGCAGGCGGCGCACGTCCTTCGTCTGCGCGTGAAACCAAGTCGCCCACGAGTGCCTGCAGACATGCGGCGTGAAGCGGGCCGGGTCCAGCTCCGCAGCCTCCACGGCGCGGTCGAACGACTTCTTGATCTGGCCGCCGCTGGCCTTGCCATGGCGAAAGCCGAGACCGTCGGCACGTCGGAAGACGGGTCCGGTCTGGCCGATCGTCGGAAGGGTGGAGAGCGCGGCCACGACGCGGGGGATCAGCGAGACGCGCCGTTCCTCGCCGTTCTTCGTGTCCCGCAGGATAGCGAAGCGATGATCGAGCGAGATGTCGTGCCCGTCCAGGGTGATCGCCTCGCTCATCCGGCAGCCTTGGCCGAACAGGAACGTCACCATCGGCGCCAGGAAGCCGTTCCGGTCCCGGCCGAGCTCGGTGATCACAGCATCGGCTTGTTCGGGCAGGAAGAAGACGGTGCGCTTGTTGCCGCCGGCTGGGGCCCGCATCTTCGGAACGGTGCACAGATCATCCTCGGCGGCGAGGTTCAGGATCGCCTTGACCGGGGTGTAGAGCTGCCGCCGGATGGTGGCCGGCGCGGCGCCCGGGTAGAGCGCATTCGCAGCACGGCGCATCTCGGCATTGGTGATCTCGGAGACGAGCGTGTTGGAGAAGTAGCGCAGGAGAGGGGCGATGAACCGGGCCGTCGGCTTCGCGGTCAGGTAGAGGTTCGCCGCCTGGGTGAAGGTCAGTCCCCGTTCACCAATCTGATCGGAGGATAGCTCGGCGAGGACGCCGGGGAGGGCACGGCGCGCGGCCGCCGCGGTTGTCCACTTCCGGCTGACTTCGACCCGCTTGCCGTCGACGGTGCCACGGAGGACCCAGTACGGACTTTTCGGGCGACGCTTCGGCTCGAGCATGCAGGCTCCACGATCTTCTCAAGGTCCTCGGGCAGAAAGAACACCTCCCGACCGACCTTACGATACGCGCCGATCTGCCGGGCCTTCTCCCGGAGCGAGCGCTCGGTGACTTTCACACCGCGCATCAACAGCTTTTCCACAGCCTCCGCTGGGCTGATGGCGCGGTCAAGAATGGTGTCCGCCATCCGCTAGTCCTCCCGCTGCCGCGCCCGCAGCCGCTCGATTTCGTCGGCCGCATCGTCGCAGGTGTTGCGATCCTCCGTCCGGGCGATGAGCCGGATCCAGTTCGCGAGATTGCGAAGCCGGGTGACGATGTCTTTGGTCTTTTCCTCGGCGCTCATTCGGAGCCTCCAGTGCGGAGAGCGCGAAGCCCAGCCCAAGCGCGGGATCGGTAGCGTTCCTTGTCAGCCCGGCCCAAGCCGTCGAAGTCTCGGCCATCGCACTTCGCGTCAGACCGTGCGACGGTTTCGATCTCGGCCATTCCGATCTCGACTACTGCCGGTGCCTGGAGGCGAGAGGCGGCTTCGCGGGCAGCGGCAAGGTCCATAGTCGCGGCTTCCCGCTGATCCACGTCCCAGAGGAAGCCTTCGCACTTGAGCGCGGCGTCCAGCCAGTTCAAAGCAGTATCGATCTCCGCGTTGCGCGGCTTCGACAGGTCGCTCATTACGCTGCCCTCCGTTCGCGCATCTCGGACAGCGCCATGTCTTCGGTCTGCATCCACAGCCGATCGCGGGCGTCGGATATGCCGTCCGTCAGCGGGTGGATGATGTCGAGAAGGCTCACGAAGTCGTCGCAGCCGGCCTCGGACAGCGCCTTGACGAGCTTGCCGAAGCTCTGCACCAGATCCGCCGTCATCGGCGCAATGACGCGCTGGTTGGCGTGCTTCTCGCCGTGCGACAGGTCGCTGAAAAAGACCGCCTGCTTGCTGTCGGCATGGGCGAACTGGAGCGCCTGGATCATATCGACGAACGCGGTATCGAGGGCTTTACGCGGGTCATGTGCCATGGTCGGGTTCCTTCCTCTGGCGTTCAGCGGGATAGGGCGGCGATGCGTTCGGCTTGCTGACTGCTGATCGCGTCGGCGAGGCGAAGTTCGTTGCGAAGATTGGCGACAACATCGAGAAGCCGCGCGTTCTCTGCCCTCAGCGCTTCCTCTGTCGAGGTGCCTTTTGCCTGATTGGCGCGGTAATCGCGGAAAAGCTGGCGCAATGCTTCGGTCGGAGGCGGCGGGTTCTCAAAGTAGGCGTCCCACGTCTCGTAGCCGTCTGGCGGTGGAGACAATTCGTCATCCGCTTCCTCTGTCGAGGTGGATGGGGCGGGGGTGTCTTCGCTATCGTAGACGAATGCAGGCCACTGCCGGCTGGAGCCTTGCGGTTCACGTGCGGCGAACCAAGCTGCGATATCGGCCTTCATCTCGGCGCAGACGTTCTCGTCATCCAACGCGGCGGCAAGCCACGCCCCAAGCTTCTCGTCCGCCCGCACCACGTCATGGGGCAAGTCGGATGCGGCGGGCTGGGGGGCGGCTCCATTCGCGAGAGGATCGCCCGGCATCAGGAACGGCATGATGCGGCATTCCTTCCCGATTGGAACCCGCCCCGTGCGGGGCATCCACTGTATGTACGGGTCACCCCAGTCGCCGCGTTCTTTCAGGCTAACAAGACAGGCATAGGAGCCCGCTGGCGCACTGGCATAGTCGAACCACTTTCCCCATGTCGGAGCGTCGGTGCCGCTCATCGTCTTGTCCTCAGTGCTCGATTGATCGGATGCTGGCGAGTTGCCGGGTCAGGCCGCGTCTTCGATGTCGGCCTCGGCCGCGACGCACATCAGCGAACATTCCATGCTCGGCTCTGTGTTGTGGTTGCCGCGATCCGGCGCCAATGCGTCAAGGCTGATGCGTTCGCCGGTCTTCCGCTCTCGCCAGAAATACGAGTTCGGGCCGAGCTCACGCTGCAATGCGGCCATGCGTTCGTAGACATCTGGGAAGTCGCGGCGGATCTTATTCCAGTAGCCCATGCCGCCTTTGACGCAGCCGATGCAGTTGTTGTTGTGGTAGCCGAGGCGGTACATCGCAGGCAGTTCAATGCCGGCGCGTTCGATCATCGCGAGGCAGTCTGCTTTGCCGAGCCCAGCGTCGATGAGCGGCGTCAGAAACGGCTGCTCGAAGTTCTGTTCTCGGAACTGTGCAACCCGATGCGCCTCTTCCTTCGTGTAGCCGAAGACGAGAACGTCGCCGGGCTGCTGGAAGTCGTAGGTCGGCGCCCGCTTCAGAACGCCAGTGCATTTGGCTCCGCCTTGTCCTACGAGGAAGCGTTCCTTCTCGAAGACATGCCAAGTGTCGCGATACTTGTCGGACTTCAGCGTCTCAATCGGGTGGTTGAACCACCGAACACAGTCGGCCAGGAACCGCTTGCTGTCGGGGTGCTCGGAGCCCGGATCGCTGTAGGTGATAACGACACGTTCGCGGGGGTATTTCGCCAGCGTCAGTTTCGTCGCGACCGCCGAGGCAGCCCCGCAGGAAAATCGGCACACAATGCGGTTCTGGCTCATCGGCTCGTCCTCAATTCGGGTTGGTGTGAGCTACGGCGAGTTGCCGGCGCAGTTCGTTTGCGAGTGCGACGGCCTTCTGGTGTTCGCGCTCCATCGCCAGGACGAAGCCGTCACGGTCGAGGAGGATCAGGAGGAGGCGGCGCATTAGGATCGGGCCTTGGCGATTGCAGCCTTCGCGGCGTCGATGCGCGTCAGGCTGATGAAGTCTCCCTCGTCCAGATTGGCGGTGAGGGATTCCAGCGCAGCGAGCAGGTCGGGGGCGGCGGCGATGAGGCGGGCGTTGGCCTCGCCCTCTGCCGTGTCGCCATCACCGTTGCCGTAATCAGACCGGACGGTAGCAAGCTCTGCCCAAGAACCGATCTCGGGTTTGCCATCCCGCCGCGGGTAGACTTCGAGGGTGTCAGTGCTGAACCCTTCGCGGATAAGCCAAGGCCCGGGCGTATGCTTCGCTTCCGTCGTCATGCTCTGTCCTCCGGTTGGCAGCGCTTGGCTGCTGGGGGTGGGGGTTAATCGCGGGCGGGCTCGTCATCATCTGAGCCGACCTCGACTGCCTCGACTTCCCAAGGGTGCGGGCAGTAGCAGACGTTCCCCTGCGTGAACTGATCGACTGCTTCCCATTCTTCGATGTCGTCCCGGCAAACTTCTTCGAAGGCGATGGAGATCGCTTCTTCTTTGCTCTCGGCCTGAACCGTCTTGAAAGCGTGCCCGGCGATCGGGATCGTGATTTCGAAGGTCTTCATCTTCGTCTCTCCGTATGGCGTTCGATGGGGAGGGGCGGGGCACTTGGCCCCGAGGGGTTAGGCGGCGCTTGTCAGTCGCGCTTCCAGAGCGGCTCGATCCGCCTCGTATTCCGCAGGGCCGGCCATCACATTGGCGATGCAGGAGACGGCGTAGGCCGCCTCACGATCCTGACGCTCGCGCGCACCGTGCTTGTGGTCGGGGTGGAAGAAGATCTCGGGGCGCAGACCGTCCTTCTTGAGCCGGCCCAGCGCGCCTGCCTTGACCGCTGCCGCGAGTTCTTTGCGAACCGCAGCCGGGATGCGGCCATGGATGACGCGAGAACCCTGGCAGAGGATGTTTTGGACGTTCGGCCCGAATGCGTCGGTGTAGCGGGTCATCTGTTGGCTCCGGGTTCGGTGCGTTTCGATTGGCGGGGTGATTGATCAGGCGTCAGGCGGCCTCGACGGCGCGCGGCTGGGTCTTCACGACGAAGAAAGGCTCGCCCTCGCGGTCGCATGCGGCGACGGCGGCCTTGCCAAAGCGATCTTCGAGCGCCTTCCGGTTCAGGGATTTTCGGGACTGCAGGGAGACCATGGCGATGAATTCGTCGCCGCCTACCGCATCACGCGGGCCGGCCATCTCGATGATCTGCGCCTTGAGCGCCTTTTCGCGCTCGTCGAGCTCAGCCTTCTGCGCCTTGATGTCGGCCAGCTCGTCGACCGGGTGGCGGTTCTTGGTGGTGGTTGGCATTTCCGGGCTCCATCGATTGCGATGAGCGGATAATGCGTAACGCATAACGCGGTGTCAATGCATAACGCATAAAATTGTTGAGCGCGGACGAATCACCCTCCGACGGGACTCGACTCCGATCCGGGCGAGGGCCTAAAAGAACAAAACATGAACTAAGGGGAGGCGGGGATGCTGCTGAGGCACGGAGACCGGTGTATCGCGTATGTCTCTACGCTGCGCATCTCATGCGATGATTGCGGACGGGAGCGGGAAATCGCCGCGGCCGAAATCCTGGCCGGCGCCTTGCCTCCGCATGCCACCGTCAACGAGCTGGGGCGGCGACTGCGGTGTCGCTACTGTCTGTCCCTGGGCGGGGAGGCAGCGAATGTCCTGCTGTGGCCGAGGTGGGCTTAGCCGCCCATCACGATGCGATGGACCGACACGACGCGGTCGGCATCGAAGGTCAGTTCCTGTTCGGGGTTGAACTGGCTGAGCGTGAGGCTCTGGACGTTCTTCCGGACAAAGCGTTTCACATATGCGTCGGGGGTGGCCGGGTCGTCGCCCCGGATCTGGGCGACCACGAAATCCCCGCGACGCACTGAAACGCCGGGGTTCACGTAGACCGTCTCTCCGGCATAGTAGCGCGGCTCCATGCTGTCGCCGGCCACCATCACACCATAAGCATTGCGAACGCCGCGAAGAGCGGGAGGCGCCAGGACGTCCTCGATCTTGTTGCCGTTCAGCGGGAACTGGCCCTCGCTGCCGCCCACGGCGTGGCCGTACACGGGGATCTTCTCGTTCGGGTCGAAGGTGACCGGCTTGGGGTCGATGACGGCGTTGGGCGGCGACTCGAGGTGAGTGGTAAACCCCATCGTCATCGATGCATCGCCGCTCGGGCCCTTGCCGGTGCCGAAGAGCAGCCACGACGGGTCCACTTTGAAGCGGCGCCCATATGTTGCCGCTGCAACCGCACCGTAGCCGCGCGATCCGTTCTCATGTCCGAGATAGGTCGCGACCTTCATCCCGAGCGCGCTGGCGGCGTCTGTTCCGGTTGTGAACCCGGCGGCCTCGCGGGCCATCCTCAAGCGATCTGATTTTTCCATATCGGCAGAATGCATCGAAAAATTATGCGAATGGCATTGACGATGCATTATGCGTAACGCATTATGAGGGAGAACCAACAAGAGAGCTCGTCGCAGATCATGGAATCTCGCCAGGAAATCGATGTCCGTTCTGTCCGCACCAGTCTCGGCTGGTCGCAGGGCCGTCTGGCCGAATACCTCGGCTGTGATCAGTCCACTGTTTCGCGCCTTGAAAACGGCGGCCGGATTAGTGGTCCGATCCGTCAACTCCTCTCCCGCCTGTCCGACCGAAGCGATGTCGAGGCCGCAGCATGATTGCGGCGCTCGCCCTCACTGCGTCAGCGGCGTGCGCGGGAGCGACCCTTGTTCGCATCTTCCTCGACGCGCGGCGTGGTGGCCCGGCTTTCGCCGTCCACCATCCGCAGTCGTCTGACTATTCTCTCGGTGATTTCGCCGATGCTCACGGCCACCATTTCGCTTCCCGGCACCATGGTGGCCCTCTTGGTCCCTTCAATCCCGTCTCCTTCGTTCGCCGCTCCGTCCATGACCAAGAACTTGGCATGGAGGGACTGGCATGTCCGACACCAGACGTGTCGCGCGCGACATCAAGCGTGACGAGGGCGACATGAGTGAAGTCGCTGTGATGGAAGCGAGGGAGCGGCTCGTCTTCCTGACGAGATGCGAGCACCGCGGCCCGACCGATACCTGGACGGCCGCGCGGGATCGAACCGCTCGCAAGATCGGCCTTGATCAGTCCTATGCGCGCCGCCTGTGGCAGCGCTGGCAGGACATGAAGGACGTGTCGGGCGGCGCATATCGCTCGCTGCTGATCGCCTATCACGCCCAGTGCGACCGCCTTGACGAGGTGGGCGACCACTTCGACCGCAAAACGAAGGATCTCCTGAATGAAGCGCATGGCGAAGAGCGGCGCGAGAGCGGCGTGGAAGGCGATCGTCTACTGGCTGGTCGGCCTGTTCCGCAGGCGTCGTCGCCGCTTTGCCGAGCGGGACAGGAACGAACCTGAATGACCGCGGTCCAGATCACCAAATCGGAGCCCGTGGCGGGGCGCCGTGAGCGAGTGGCCGGGGAGGGAGCCTCCCAGCCCGCCCCGGTCGCTTTCACCATTCCGACCCCGCCGTCGGCGAACGCCCTGTTCAAGAACGTGAAGGGCGTCGGCCGGGTCAAGGCCAAGCACTACGACGACTTCGTCCGGATGGCCGTCACTGCAATTCGTCGGCAGGGCATCGTGCCAATCTCCGGCCCTGTGATCGTGATCTTCGGCGTCGAGCGCATGTCCGATCGCGCCGACATCGACAACCGCATCAAGGCGATGCTGGACGCGATCGTCGAGGCGAAGACCATCGACGACGACCGCTTCGTGACCGCCCTCGCGATTTCCTGGCTGCCATCAGCCAACGGCATGTCCCACGTCCGCCTGCTGCCGGTGCAGCGGCTTGATGTGAGCTTCCACCCCTCGACCAACGGCGCGACCGGCGGGTGGTTTATCGAAGCGCCTTGTGACGAAGGAGACCACGATGGCGATCAGCCTCAGTGACCTCAGGACCGTTCGGGCCGACCAGCCCCCGCGTGTCCTCATCTACGGAAACGAGGGCGTCGGGAAGACGACACTCGCGTCGGAATTCCCCAACCCCGTCTTCCTGCAGGCCGAGGAAGGCACGCCGGGCGAGCTCGAGCTCCAGTCGTTCGGTACGCTTTCCACGTTCAATTCGGTCATGGAAGCCATGGAGGCTCTCTACAACGACGACCACAGCTTCCAGACGATGGTGCTGGACAGCGTCACGGCGCTGCAGCGGCTCATCTTCGACGAGACCTGCCGGCGCGGCGACGAGCATGGCTCGGCCAAGGCACGGATCGAGGACTTCGGTTACGGCAAGGGCTACGTCAACGCGAAGGTGGTCCTCCGCGAGTTCCTGGACGGCTGCAATCTGCTTCGGCGGGATCGCGGCATGGCAATCGTCATGATCGCACACAGCGTGGTGACGAAGTTCGACGACCCGGAGACGGCGTCCTACGACCGGTACGAGATCGACCTGCACAAGCACTTGAACGGCGAGATCACCCGCGACCTGGACGCGATCCTGCTGCTGAAGAAGCCGGTGAACGTGAAGGGCGAGACGAAGCAGGGCGCCCTGTCAAAGACGGACAAGACCACGGCCCGCACCCGCGCCGAGGGCTCGGCATCGACGGTTCTGATGCACGGCGTGGGTAAGCCCGCCTACGTGGCGAAGAACCGCTACGGCCTGCCGGAGAGCATGCGGTTCGACCGCGGCGCCGGCTACCAGGCGCTCGCCCAGTACTTCCCCCAGATCGGAAACGCAGAGCCGGCCAAGGCCGCGGCATAAGGAACGTCATCATGGTCAACATCGCAGGTTACAACGCCGCCGATCACGAGCCGTCAGGCGAGTTCGAGCGGATCCCGGAAGGCCGTTACCACGCCGAAATCGTCAACTCGGAAGAGAAGGGCATCGGCGAGAACGGCGGCAGCGGCGTCAAGCTCTCGCTGACGTGGAAGATCATCACCGGCCCGCTCGAAGGGCGCCTGATCTGGCAGGACATCCTGCATGGCTACAACGTGCAGGGCGAGAAGGGCGACAAGACCCGCGACATCGCGGCCCGCCAGCTTTCGGCGGTGTGTCACGCAGTCGGCAAGCTTGCTCCGAAGGACACCGAGGAGCTGCACCACATCCCCTGCGAGGTCAGCTACGGGCCGCAGAAGAAGAACCCGCAGTACGACGAGGTGAAGGGCGTGAAGGCCCTGAACGGCGCTGGTGCGGCGGCGGGCGCGGGTAGCGCGGGCGGCGGTGCGAGGTCCGGCTTCGGCGGCGGCCAGACTGCGGCCAATACCGGGGCGGCCGCAAGCGGAGGCTGGCCGAAGCGGGCATAGCCTAGCGGCGGAGCGGTGGTGACGGCCTAGGAACCTACACCGCTCCGCACTTCCCATCGACCAACATCTTCAACGTCGCTCGAAGGAGATTTCAGCGATGACAGGAAACGTGTGCCCTGAAAAGGGGAAACGCCCGCGCCGCACCGGCTGGCTCAAGAACCCCAAGCTGGCCCGGAAGGGCGAGACCATCGGCGGCGGATGGTTCGTCTTCCGTCGCGGCGACGACACCGGCCGGATCCGGCCCGCATGGTGGCCGTTCGAGTATGCGTGCCGTGAGGCCGCTGCCAAGCAGGCCCTGGCCTTGGCAATTGCCAACCCCGGATATCGCTTCGACGTGGTCGGCGTCGCCGAGAGTGTCTGCATGCCGGCTGTGGCAGCGATGGCGGAGGCGGCGTGATGGGCGACAATCACCCGACCTGCCCATGCTGCGGGGCCAAGGTCTCCCCGATTGATCTCGTCATGGACGAGAGCACCGGGATCGTCATGCACGAAGGCGTGACGGTCAGGCTTCCGGCCCAGCAATTCCGTCTCCTCAAGGCGCTGCTGGATGCGTATCCGCGCACGCTGACGAAAGACACTCTCCTCTCGGCGGTCGCCACCGGCCCGAACCCGGATGACTGGCCTGAGCCGAAGCTGGTCGACGTGTTGGTCTGCCGCGTTCGCAAGCTCATCGATCCGATGGGCCTCGTGATCGCGACGCAGTGGGGCGTCGGCTACCACTTGGAGATCGGCGATGAGGCCAAGGCCGCGCTAATCAAATCAGAGAGCTTCAATGCCACGCGGAACGTCCGCAGCTCGATCGACGACGCCGACATCAAGAACGTCGCGCGGCTCCGCGCCGAGGGCTGGCCGTCGACGGAAATCGCGCGCCGGCTGAAGCTCACCTATCGCGCAGTTGCGGCTGCGATCGACAAGATCGAACAGCAGCGGAGGGCTGCCTGATGGTCGCCCTTCCCACCACCCTCCTGTCCCCGACCATCGCCGCGATCGACGCCCATTACGAGGCGCACCAGGACGCGCGGCACAATCAGCGGCTGACCGGGCGAATGCTTGCCGCTGAGTGCGACAGGCGCGTCTGGCTCGAATTCCGGTGGTCGGCTCCGCCGTCTGAATTCAAGGGCCATACCGTCCGGGCGAATTTCACCCGCGAACAGGCAGTGCAGGAGATCGTCCAGGCGCTCTCCGATCTGCGCCAGTCAGTTCCGGGGCTCGTGGTGGAGCAGGCCGACAGTCAGACCTTCCGGCCATTCGAGACATCGGCGCTGGACGGTCATTTCTTCCAGAGGCTGCAGGGGAAGGTCACTGGCCTCATCGAGGCGCCGAAGCGCGTTCACCTGCTCTATGCCGACCGGCAGCGGGACAAGGCCTTTCAGCAGATCAGGAAAGCCGGCCTTGCCGAAGCCGCGCCGGCGCGCATGCCGGCCATCCAACTCGGGATGCATTTGTTCGGCCTCGAGCGTGCGTTCTACGTCGTCGAGAACAAGGACACGAACGAGTTCCACGGCGAGCGCATCCGCTACGACGCTGCCCAGGCGGGGGCGCTGATGGCGAAGGCGGAGCGCGTCCTCGACGCCGCTCGTCCGCTGCCCCGCATCAGCGATGATCCCGACCATTGGATCTGCAAGCGATGCCCTGCGCATTCCGTGTGCCATGGCGGCGCGATGGCCCTCCGCAATTGCCGGACCTGCCTTCACTCGACCCCCGTCATGGGCGGTGATGCCGCGTGGCGCTGCGAACGTCATGGACGGGAACTCAGTGTTCAAGATCAGCAGGCGGGCTGCGGCGAGCATTTGTTCATTCCGGACCTTGTGCCGGGTGAGCAGGTCGATGCCGCGAGTGACGGGTCGTCGGTGACCTACCGGATGGGTGATGGCTCAACCTGGATTGACGGGAGGGCGGCGTGACCCTCTCCACCACCTACGCCGACCTCATCGCCCGCAAGGCCGTCGCCTTCACGCCGCGCGGCTTCGATCACGATTTCGATCTTCACCCCGATCTGTTCCCACACCAGCGGGCCGTGACGGAGTTCTCGTTGCGCGCCGGATCATCGGCCATGTTCCTCGATACCGGGCTGGGCAAGTCCTTCTCGTCCCTCGAATGGGGCCGTGTCGTGATGGAGCGGACGAACAAGCCGGTCCTGATGCTCGCGCCACTGGCGGTCGGACCACAGCACGAGCGCGAGGCGGACCGGTTTGGCATCGATGCCCGCTACGTCCGGACCGCCGACGAAGTGGATGGCGGCGCCCGGATCTACATCACGAACTACGAGCGGGTGGACAACTTCCTCGCCTCCCGCTTCGCCGGCATCATCCTGGACGAGAGCTCCATCCTCAAATCCTTTGCCGGCGTCACGACCAAGAAGCTGATCAAGACGTTCGAGAAAACGCCCTATCGGCTCTGCTGCACCGCTACCCCGGCGCCGAACGATCATACCGAGCTGGGCACCCATGCCGAGTTCCTCGGCGTGATGCGGCGCGACGAGATGCTGCCCCGGTGGTTCATCAACGATACGGCCACCGCCTCCCAGCACTGGCGCATCAAGGGTCACGCTGTGGCCGACTTCTGGCGATGGGTCGCGTCATGGTCGCGTTGCGTGTCCCTGCCGTCCGATCTCGGCTTCGAGGATGGCGATTACGTTCTGCCGTCTATCCAAGTCTTTGAGCACCTCGTCGAGGCCGATCGAACCCTCGACCCGGGCGAGGAGAAGAATGGCAAATTTGCTGGCCAGCACCGACTTTTCCGGATGCCTGATACCTCGGCCACTTCGATCCATGCCGAGAAGCGTCTGACGATCAACGATCGTGCCGACAAGGTAGCGGAGTGCATCGATAGCGACCCATGCGAACCATGGATCGTCTGGTGCGACACCGACTATGAGGCCGACGCGGTCATGGAGCGGGTGCCAGACGCCCAAGAGGTGCGCGGCTCAATGCCCTTGGCCATCAAGGAGGCAAGGCTCGATGCTTTCGCTACTGGCGCCCTTCGTGTCCTCGTCACCAAGCCGTCCATCGCGGGATACGGCCTGAATTGGCAGCACTGCGCCCGTATGGCGTTCGTCGGCCTCTCGTTCTCCTACGAGAATTACTACCAAGCCATCCGCCGGTGCTGGCGCTTTGGCCAGACGCGGCCCGTCGAAGTCCATATCGCCATGGCCGACACAGAGGCGGCGATCAAGCGTGTGATCGACCGCAAGGCCGGCGACCATCTCGCAATGAAGCGCGAGATGCAGGCCGCGATGCGTGCCGCGCACCAATCCCATCAACGCAAAATCACCTACACCCCAACCAAGGAGGCCGGGCTGCCAGCCTGGTTGACGGCATGAAGGTATTGGACGTTCACCACGGCGCCGAGTTCTCGGCCTACAACGCTGACTGCGTCGAGGGCGTGTCGCAGCTTCCGGCAAACAGCGTCGGCTTTTCGATCTACAGCCCGCCCTTTTCTCACCTGTTCGTCTATTCGGACAGTGAGCGCGACATGGGCAACGCGGCCGACGACGCGGAGTTCATGGAGCACTACGGCTTCCTGCTGCGCGAAATGCACCGCGTCACCAAGCCCGGGCGCCTGACTGCGGTCCACTGCACTGACATGCCACGTACCAAGACGACACACGGGCGCGGCGGTTTGTGGGACATGCCCGGCGAGATCATCGCTGCTCATGAGGCGGCCGGGTGGACCTATCACAGCCGCATCACCGTCTGGAAAGACCCCGTGGTCGAGATGCAGCGCACGAAGGCGCACGGGCTGCTCTACAAGACGCTCTGCAAGGATAGCGCCCGGTCGCGACAGGGCCTGCCAGACTACGTCCTGGTGTTCCGCAAGACGCCGGAGGACGAGAAGACCATCGATCCGGTCGGGAAGGATCGTTCCGAATTCCCCGTCCACCAGTGGCAGCAGTGGGCCAGCCCGGTCTGGATGGACATCGAGCAGGGTAATGTCCTGAACGCGCGGATGGCCAAGGACGAGCGCGATGAACGCCACCTGTGCCCCCTCCAGATCGACCTGATCGAGCGCGCCATCCGGCTCTGGTCCAACCCCGGCGACACCGTTCTCTCGCCTTTCATGGGGATCGGCAGCGAAGGGTGGGGCGCGATGCGATGCAAGCGCCGCTTCATCGGGTTCGAGTTGAAGGAGGCCTACTTTCGGCAGGCCGTGAAGAATCTCACGAACATCTCCGACACGACGTTCGCCGGTGATCTTCTGTCGGGGTTTGCAGCATGACCCGCGAAGCCCTTCTCCAGCGCCGCTGTTGCGAGAACGAGGACATCGTCTTCGGCGGCATCACCGTGTCCGTGACCTTCGGATACTACGACGACGGCCGGATCGGCGAGGTGTTCCTCTCTACCCGCAAGATCGGCACCGCCATGGATACTGCGGTCCGCGACATGGCTGTCCTTCTGTCCATCGCGCTCCAATACGGCGTCACGCCCGGCGTCCTGCGGCGATCCCTGACCACCAGCGAGACCGGCGCTCCAGAAGGCCTGGCCGGCAAGATCGTCAGCATGATCGAGGAGCGGCAGTCGTGATCATCCAACCCAGATACTACCAGGCCGAGGCCGAGAACGCGGTGTTCGATTACTGGGCGGGCGGAGGCGGGAATGCACTCGTCGATCTCGCCACTGGTACCGGCAAGTCGGTTGTCATCGCGAACGTTGTCCGCCGGCTTCTCACGACCTGGCCGCAGATGCGCGTCCTGATGCTCGTCCACGTGAAGGAGCTGGTCGCCCAGAACCATGAGGCTGTGCTCCGGACATGGCCGGACGCGCCGATCGGCTTCTATTCCGCCGGGCTCGGCAAGCGCGACACACATCATCGCGTGACCTTCGCCTCGATCCAGTCCGTCTACCGGAAGGCGAGGGCGCTTGGCCCCCGCGATCTCGTCATCATCGACGAGGCCCACCTCGTTCCGAATGGTGCGAAGGGCGCCGGCATGTATCGCAAGCTCCTCGACGACCTCGGCGAGATGGCGGACATGCGGGTGTGCGGGTTCACCGCCACGCCGTTCCGGCTCGACACAGGACGCCTGGACGACGGCACGGACCGCCTGTTCGACAACACGGTCTATTCCTACGGCATTGGGCGAGGGATTGAGGATGGCTTCCTCACTCCTCTCATCTCCAAGGCCTCGGCGTCCGAGATCGATGTCTCGAACGTCCAGCGGCGGGGCGGCGAGTTCGTGGCCGGCTCGCTGGAATCCGCGGCAATGGAGCATCGCCTGACCACGGCCGCCGTGGAGGAGACGATCCGCTACGGGCAGGACCGCCGGTCGTGGCTTGTGTTCTGCGCCGGCGTGAAGCACGCCGCGGCCGTCAGGGACGCGATGCGGGCGAGGGGTGTCATCGCGGAGATGGTGTCGGGCGAGACGCCCAACGGCGAGCGGGATCGGATCATCCGCGATTTCCGTGCCGGTCGAATTCGGTGCCTCACCAATGCGAACGTCCTGACCACCGGTTTCGACGCGCCGGCCACCGACCTCGTTGTGATGCTCCGCCCGACGCTCTCGACCGGCCTCTACGTCCAGATCGTCGGACGCGGAACAAGGCTGGCCCCCGGGAAAGAGAACTGCCTGGTGCTGGACTTCGCCGGCAACGTCCGGCGCCATGGTCCGGTCGATGCGGTGAGCATCATGCCGAAGGGCGGCGGTGCCGGTGAGAGGGGCAAGGCCGAAGTCTCAGACATTCGCGCCAAGGCGTGCCCCGAGTGCGAGACGCTCGCGGCCCTGAATGCGCAGTCGTGCAAGACATGCGGCCACGAGTGGCCGCGCGAGGAGAAGCCACGGCACGAGGCAGAGGCCGACGGCACGACCGGCATCCTCTCCACCGAGGCGGTACCGCCGCAGATGGTCCCGGTTGTCGACTGGCAGTTCCGCCGCTGGAAGAAGGCGGGAGCGCCGGACTCCGTCCGGATCGACTATCTGGCCGGCCTGCAACGCTACCCGGAATGGGTCTGCCCCGAACATGACGGCTATGCCGGCAGGAAGGCTGCCGAATGGTGGGTCATGCATGGCGGCGCGTCGCCGTTCCCGGTGAGCGCGGACGAGATGCTTGCACGCAAGTCAGAGCTTGTCCCGCCGTCGACCATCTCGGTGCGGCCATCGAAGCAGAACCCGAAGTTCACCGACATCGTCGGGCGAACATTTCCTGAGCGGGAGGCGGCGTGATGCGGGTTTTGGTCGCTTGTGAGACGAGCGGGATCGCCCGTCGTGCCTTTAGTGAACTCGGGCACGACGTCTGGTCCTGCGACATCCTCCCCGCCGAGGACCGCAGCAACCGGCATATCCGCTGCGACGTGCGAGACGGCATCCTATCGGAAGGATGGGACCTGCTGGCGGTGATGCACCCGCCGTGCACGCGCCTCTGCCGGTCTGGTAGTCGGTGGATGAGCGGCGCCGGGAAATGGACCGAGCCTCGCCAACTCCCCAAGGGTCGCACGCTCGACGACATGCGTGCCGAGTTCGAGGAAGGCGTCAGCGTTTTCACTGCGTGCTGGGATGCGCCGATCGACCGGGTGGCAATCGAGAACCCGGAGATGAACGATCTCGCACGGGACCGGATGCCAGCGGAACTTCCGCGCCCTCAGATGGTGCAGCCGTTCTGGTTCGGGGATCCGGCCTACAAAGGGACCGGCTGGTATCTGCGCGGGCTTCCCCTGTTGGCAGCGACGGACCTTTTGCCCGAGCCCGAGCGAGGTTCGGACGAATGGAAACGCTGGAACGCGGTTCACAGGATGCCGCCGGGACCTGACCGGACGCGTCTTCGCAGCCGCTCATATCCCGGAATGATGGCCGCCGCTGCCGCCCAGTGGTGCGGCTACGCGGTCAGCGAGATGGGGAGGGCTGCTTGATGGCGCTGAACGCCCTCCACCACACCACAGACGAACGCCCAATCCGCGAAGCAGTAGTAGCGCGGATCAACACGTTGCTCCCATCAGCGCACGTGATTCATGAACTGGACGTCGAGGGTGGCGCGGGGCGTGCGGACATTGCGGCTGTGACTACGGATCACCTCTGGCTCTTCGAGATCAAGAGCGGCCGGGACAAGCTGCACCGTCTTTCCCGGCAGGTGCAGCTGTTCCACCCTGCCTGCCATGGTCTCGTGATCGTGGCCGACGAGAAGTGGTGCGGCCGCGCCGCCAACTACCCGAACTGCGATGTCCGCAAGGTCATCGAGTTCCACGGCGCCGGGACCCTCTGGCAGTGGCCGGTTGGAGGTTGGCCGCACAATCAATGGCAGCTTCCCACCCCGATACCGCCATGGCCGTTGCGGATGCTCCGCCTGCTGACGGCGATGGAGCTACGCGGTCTCACGGCGGGCGCTGACATCCCAGCAGAAGCCGTCACCGATCACCTTGCCCGGACCCTGTCGGGGCAGGCCGTCACTAAGATGGTTTGCCACGCCCTGCGGCAGCGCGCCCCCTCGACCACCAGGAGGGCAGCCTGATGGGCGTTGTCGCGGCACACTCCACATTCACCGCCCGGGGCATTGCGGAGCGCCAGAGGCTGGCAGGGACGCAGGGCAGGTTCATTCAACTCGCTCCACCACCTGCGCCCACGCCCCTGCCACGCGCACCCGCCGCCAGCCTCAATCTCAAATACCGCCTCGTCTACGAGCGGCAGATCGAGCGGTCCTTCCTGCCACCCGCTCCGTACAGGCCGGCCCTTCGGCGTATTCTGGATCGCGTGGCTAAGGCTTACGAGGTCAGCCCGAAGGAGATCCTCGGCCCCAGTCGTGACCGAAAGATAGCTCTCCCCCGGCACGCGTTCTTCTACTGGGCGCGCCGGCTGACCTCGAAGTCGCTCCCTCAGATCGGCCGGTTCTGCGGCGATCGAGACCACACGACCGTGCTGCACGGCGTCCGGGCCTACCCCGGCAAGCGCAGGGAGATGGGCCGCCATGTCCGCGACTTGTGACGCACAAGCACCAACCCGATTCGACGACCAGTGCTGCGGCGTCTGCGCCCGGCAGGCTGTCGGCTACGGCTATGCGCCGAAGGCCCGCTGGGGCCAGCCGGCACTGCCGGTCATGTGGGTTTGCGAAGACCCCGATTGCCTCGCCATCGCAAGGGAGACCTACGGAATGTCGTCCGAAGACTTCAACCGCATCGAGAGCCTTGCGGCGCAGGAGGGGCTGGAGCAGGGCAAGGCGTTCGCCATCAGCATCGGCACGGCCGATCTCGCCGACATGACCGATGCGCAGCGCTGCGAGTTCGCCCGCCAGGTCGTGGCCGGATACCGGACCGCGCTGAAGGTGAAACTCCGGGACGAGGCGCCATTCTGACCGTGGGTATCGACACACCACCACCACCCGGCGAGCCGGCCAATCTCGCCGTTGCGCTATCGCTCGCGGCCAAGGGTTTTGCCGTGTTCCCGGTGCAGTCCGGCGGGCCTAAGGCCAAGGCGCCGATGCCGTTCTTCCGGTGGCGTGATCAGTCGTGCTCGGACCCTACCGTCATCCGCGAATGGTGGCGGAAGTGGCCCGATGCGGCGCCGGCGCTGGACGTCGGCAAGTCGGGTCTCTTCGTCATCGATGCCGACCGGCACGATCCAGAGCATGACGGCGTCGAGGCATGGGCGGCTGTCATGGAAGATGCCCACGCGTCCCCCTATGGCATCCCGATCGTGGCCACGCCGAACGAGGGCAATCACTGGATATTCCGGCAAGAGGGCGGCCTCGGTAATCGCAAGGGCCGGCTTCCCAAGGGCGTCGATGTCCGGGGCGACGGCGGCTACATCGTCGCGCCCGGCGCGATCATGGCCGATGGGCGGCGATATGAATGTGACGGCGATCCTGCCGAGGCGCCGCCGGTCCCCGACTGGCTGGCCGGGTGGCTTGAGGGGGTGGCCGGCGAGGGAGGCGGTGGAGCCGTCGAACTCCTGCAACGCAAGGCTCCAGACCCGGCCGGTTTGGGTTCGCCATCTGCGCCATCGACCAATACCAGCCCCGACGAGATCGCCGACCTCCTCAGCCACATCCCGGCCGACTGCGGCTATGACGAGTGGGTGCAGGCGCTCATGGCTGTCCATGCTGCGACGGGCGGATCCGGCCATGGCCTCTCCCTTGCCGACGCTTGGAGCTCCGGCGGGTCGAAGTACAAGGCCGGCGAGGTTGCCCGGAAGTGGAAGTCGTTCCGATCTACTGGCGTGAATGGTGCGACCCTCGCCGCGCTGGCAAAACAGTACGGAGCCGACCTCTCGGCGATCCGTATCGCCCACATGCCCCCGGAGGATCCGGAGGCGCTCGCCCATGGTCGGAAGGTCGTGGCGGCCCTCTCACGTGCGCGCCGCCTGATCGAGCACTCCGACGGTACCGTCACGGATGAGGATGGGGTGATCGTCGATGTCGGTGGGCAGGGTGAGGGGTTGGCGACTGCAAGCGTTGCCACCACCCCACCGCAGCCATCACACCCCACATTTCCGCCCGGCCTGGTGGGCGATATCGCGCAATGGATCTGCGACACATCCCGGCGGCCGCAGCCGGGGCTTGCCCTTGGCGCCGCGCTGACGATCGTCGGTACCGCGGCCGGGCGGCAGTTCGTCGGTCCGACCGGATCGGCCACGCACCTCTACGTTCTCGGCTTGGCGCCGACGGGCGCCGGCAAGGATTTCGCCTTGCAGCAGATCGAGCGGATCCTCGCGGCCGCCAGGATGTCGCATCACATCGGCCCATCCGAATTCATTTCCATGCCGGCAGTCGTCAACTTCCTCGTCAGGTCGCCACTGTCCCTCTGCGCCATGGACGAGTTCGGCGACTTCATGGCGCGCATCGGCAACAAGCGGGCGTCGGGCTTCGAGCGCTCGATCTCGAAGGTGCTGCGGACGATGTGGGGCAAGTCCTTCGCCAACTACACTACGCCGGAATGGGCGGGAAAGGAGGCTGCGACGATCCACGCGCCTGCCATCTCGATCTATGGCGCATCGACTCCGGAGCAGTTCTGGCGCGCTATGGAGGGCGGGAGCGTAGAGGATGGCACGCTGAACCGGTTCCTGCTCGTGGGTGGGGCTGGCCGTCCAGAGGAGCGGGACCCGACCCATGATCCTGCGACAGTCCCCGCTTCGATCGTCGACGCGCTGCTCGCCATCTATGAGCGGTCCGGCGCTATGCAGGCGACCCTGCGCAACCAGGCCGACATGGATCCGACACCGAACCGGCAGGTGGTTTCATGGTCTGGGCCCGATGCGAAACACACCTACGACCAGTTCAGCAAGCGGGTGGAGGCGAAGCTTTCCGACCCCGACAGCGCGAGCTTTTATGCCAGGACGGCCGAAATGGCGCTGCGGATCGCGACGATCGTCGCCGTCGGTCGCCACCCCTTCAATAGCCTGAATTCCGTTTCGGTAGAGGACATGGAATTCGGGAAGTTGGTCGCGCTCGACAGTGCCGAGACGATGATCGCCGGCGCGGCGGACTATATGGCCGACACGGACAATCAGGCAGCCGCCCAGCGGGTCCGCCGTATTGTCAAGGAGCGCGGCGGTCGGGTGCAACACAAGGTGCTGCTACGGGCAATGCAGCACTCAATGAAGGCGAGGGATCTGCGAGACCTGCTGGGATCAATGGTCGACGCCGAGGAACTCGAGCTGCAGAAGGTCGAGCCGGATGCGGGTGGCACGCCAGTGACGTGGTACCGGACACTCGAGTGAGCAGCTTATCCCCGAAGTTATACACAGCCGCATAGCGCCGACCGCGTTCTGACGGAGACCGACTCTGAATACGTGCACGGATGAGGTGTGGCCGTTGCCGAACAGCACGGAATCGGTGATGTTGGTCTCTGGCCCCGATTCGTCGAGGTCAAAAGGGGCGGGCCGCCCTGCGTCAACAGGTGCGGCCCGTATTTCAAACCACCTTGCGGGGGCTTCGTTGTGATCACGAGACCATATGTCGGCCAACACCGGATTATGTCAACCGATCTTTGAAGCCTCCGCTCCATTCGCCAAGGAGCGATATTTCAGTGCAACAGCATCTCGAACTGATCCCTCACCAGGCCCAGGGATCGACCATCTATCAGCGACCCGGTGACGGCTATATCAACGCTACAGCGATGTGCCAGGCCGCAGGCAAGCGGTGGAACCACTACTCCGTCGTGAGTTCCACGAGAGCTTTTTTGGACGCTCTGGCTATCGAAACCGGTATTCCGGCTTCGACGCTTGTCCAGTCGATCAAGGGTGGGGATGTGCGCATCCAAGGCACTTGGGTCCACCCCCAAGTGGCAATCAATCTTGCCCAGTGGCTCTCCGGGGAGTTTGCCGTCAAGGTCAGCCAGTGGGTCTATGACTGGATGGCTGGCAGAGCCAAACCAGCCACTCCCTCGGTCCCTTATCACCTCCGGCGGTATGTCGCGAACCAGAGGAATGTGCCGGTCGGTCATTTCTCGCTTCTGACGGAGATGACCCAAGCTCTCATCGCCCCCGTTGGAGATAATGGGCTACACGCTGCCGGAGCGGTTGATGCCGGACATCTCCCATGGGCGGATGTTCTGCAAATGGCTGCGGGATAAGCATGGCATCGATACCGACACGCTGCCGACGTACACTCACGTGTTCGAAGATGGTCGACGGGTTCAGGCGAAGGCCTATCCGGAGAGCCTCTTGGCCGACTGGCGCCGCCACTTCCGTGACGAGTGGCTGCCGAACAGGTCGATCGCCTATTTCTCCGGGAAGGACAGCGCTGCCCTCGCGTATCTCCCGAGGCTGCTTCCGGCACCGCCGCAGGCAGCCTGACTGCCCCACACTCACGCCACGAGAGCCGCCCTCCGGGGCGGCTTTTTCGTGTCCAAGTCGGTGTTCACACGGTGTTCCCAATTCGACGTGAACACCGTGAACACCGGCCGGAAATTTTGTGAACACCGTGAACACCGGTGTGAACACCGTTCCGGGTCTAAGTACCTAATCTATATATATATTTATTCAGTGTTCACGGTGTTCCCGCTTTTTCCCGTCCTATCCTTCTTATAACCTCTTATTGCCGTTTATCAGATTTCCCGGCAATATCGGGCCGCAGAACAGATATTCACGCGCGCGAGGGAACACCGCCATGGACCGGGTATCGCAGCTAGAGGCACGCATCGAGAGGCTTGAAGCCTTGCTCGCAGGTTTCGCTGGTGCCATCGTCGATGATGCGCGTCGGGAGCGTGGGGCGAGGGCAATCCGGAACCTCGCCAACGCCTTCGATCCTCATCCCCAGGGGGGGATCGATCCGGACATCCGCAGGGTAGTCACGGTCGAGGCAGTCCGGCTGATCCGGGCTGGCGGAGAGGTCAGTCATGCGGACCTAGTGCGCAGCCTGAAGGGCAGGGCGAAGTCGGCGCAGATCACGACTGTGATGACGTCGCTTGCGGAGGATGGCGAGGTGTGGATCCGCAGGGAGGGCGAGGGGCGCCGCGGCAGACCCTCGATCTTCTACACGCTCGCCCTGAAAACGAGTTGACCCGATAGCGAACACACCACACAATCACCCCGCTCACGACGCCCCGTTCCGGGCTCCTCGCCGCCACACGAGGAGCCATGATGCAGGACAAGATCAGCCCCACATCCATGCCACCAATGCGGGACCGGATGTCAGACTATGACGTCTCCCCCGACATTCTCGAAGTCGCCGCAGGTCTGAACTGGTACGCGCTACAGGTGCCGCCACAGAAGGAATTCGTGGCGCAGAAGATCCTGCGTCGGTATGGGCTCCGGACGTTTGTCCCGGTGCGTGTGGAATACCGGCACTCCAGCAAAAAATCCCGACAGCTTCGGCTGCCGAAACGCGAAGTCCGCATGGCGGTTGCTCCACGTTACGTGCTGGCAGGGTTCGAGAGGGGAAGGCCGCTCTGGTTCAGGTTGTTCAACCTACCATGCATCACGGGAGTCGTAGCCGGCTTGGACGGAAGGCCCATGCTGCTTCCGAACAAGGAGGTGCGCCGTCTGATCCGGCGCACTGCGACCGGCCTAAACGCTCCCGAGGCGCAGAAGCACATGCGCACCCATAGGGAATTTTCAGTAGGGGATGATGTTCGGGTCATGGACGGCCCCTTCGATGGCATGGTCGTGCCGGTCGTAGCGATCGGGGGCGGGTTCGCCAGATTGGGCATGACGCTGTTCGGGGGTGCTGTAGATGGCGTCGAGATCGCGCTTGACATGCTGGAGGCGGCATGAATCTATACGCGCAGGACGCCCCCGGTTTGATGCGCATGATGACGCGCACGCTCGGACCCAGCCCCAGCGATAGCTAGGCGGCATGGATGGGGTCTTATGGGTCAGCGGAAGCTGGCCCTTTTCTTTTTCATCACCCAAGGACATGGTCATGGCGCTCGGCGAGAAGCGGGGACGCTTCGTCGAGGAATATCTCCACGACTTGAACGCGACCCAGGCGGCCATCAGGGCCGGCTACAGCCAGAAGACGGCCTATTCGCAAGGCCAGCGGCTGTTGAAGGATGTTGAGGTTTCGGCCGCCATCGCCGGAGCCAAGACTGCCCGATCGGCCCGCACACGGGTCGACGCCGATTGGTTGCTCCGCCGCCTCGCCGACGAAGCCGAGGCCGACGTGGCCGATCTCTATGACGAGAACGGATCACTCCGGTCGGTCCAGGATTGGCCCCCGATTTGGCGCAAGGGCCTTGTTGCCGGCCTCGATGTCGAGGAGGTGAAGGAGGAGGGCGTGACTGTTGGCGTGATCCGGAAGCTGAAGCTGTCCGATCGCGTCAAGCGCCTTGAGCTGATCGGCAAGCACGTCGAGGTACAGGCGTTCAAGGACCAGGTCGAGACAAGCGGGAATGTGACGGTCAACATCGCCGGCCCGGATGCCGACCTTTAGCCTCACGGCGAAACAGCAGGAACTGCGCAACGCCGCCGCTGGGCCATCCCGCCATATTCTCGGCTATGGCGGGTCGCGGTCGGGGAAGACGTTCGGGTTCTGCTACTGCGTCGCGACGCGTGCGCTCGCCGCTCCCAGCTCACGCCACCTCATCGCCCGGCTTCACAACATCGACGTGCGGCAGGCCGTGATGATGGACACCTGGCCGGCGATGATGCGGGCCGCCTATCCCGGCGTCCCGTATACCCAGAACAAGCAGGACCAGTTCATCACGATGCCGGATGGCGCCGAGATCTGGTTCGGAGGTTTGGACGACAAGGAGCGGGTCGAGAAGATTCTCGGCAAGGAATTCGCCACCATCTACTCGAACGAGTGTTCGCAGATCGCCTACGAAACGATCCTCACGCTCCGCACCCGCCTTGCGCAGAACGTGAAGCGCCGAGACGGCCGAGATCTCCCGCTCAAGGCCTATTACGACCTGAATCCTGTCGGTCGATCCCACTGGACTTATCGCGAGTTTGTCGAGGGCGTTCGGCCGGAGAACAGGCTTCCACTCCCGACTGGCACTCGCGCCTACGTCACGCTGAACCCGGATGACAATCCGCACCTGCCGGCTGCCTATCTCGAGGAGCTGGACACGCTCCCGGAGCGCCAGCGCCAGCGCTTCAAGGAGGGGAAATACCTCTCGGAGGTGCCGGGCACACTATGGCCGCAGGATCGCATTGATGCCGGGCGCCGGGCTTCACCGCCAGACCTGACCCGCATCGTGATCGGCGTCGACCCATCGGGTTCGGACGGCATGGGCGGCGACAGCCAGGGCATCATCGTCGTCGGCAAAGGCGTCGATGGTCATGCCTACGTGCTGGAAGACGCGACCTGTCGTCTGTCGCCTGCCGGATGGGGCCGTCGAGTGGTCGAGATGCATGCCAAGTGGCGTGCCGACAAGGTGGTCGCGGAAGCGAACTACGGCGGCGCGATGGTCGAGAGCACCATCAAACTGGCCGACAACACGGTGCCGGTCCAACTGGTGACGGCGTCCAGGGGCAAGCATGTCCGGGCCGAGCCGATCGCCGGCCTCTATGAGGATCGCGATGGCTATCCGGCCCGGGCGCACCACGTCGGCACGTTCGTCGAGCTTGAAGACCAGATGGCGATGTTCACGACCGATGGATACCAAGGCAGCGGCTCACCGGATCGCGCTGATGCGCTTGTCTGGGCGATGACCGATCTGATGCTAACGGGGTCGAACTACAACCTCGCCGCATGGGGGTGACCGATGCCCTGCAAATCCTGCGCTGAGCGCCGCAAAATGCTGGCCGAGGCCCGGAAGAAGGGCGCTATGGCAGTCGCCAAAACCTTCCCCGCAGTCGGCCGCCACCTGATCCAGAACCCACCGAAAAAAGGAAAGTAGCCGGTGCGGTTTCTCGATTCCATCGTCAACATCTTCACCGGCCAGGGGCTTGGTAAGGGGAAATCGCAGGGCGCGACTTACAACTTCGCCCCCATGGACCCGATGGAACTGGAGGCGGCCTATCGCGGGTCGTGGCTGGCCCGGAAGGTCATTGACATCCCCGCCATGGATATGTGCCGGGAATGGCGCGACTGGCAGGCTGAGAACGACGAGATCGAGAAGATCGAGGCCGAGGAAAAGCGGTTGAACGTCCGCGGCAAGGCGCTGGAGGCCAAGACCAAGGCGCGGCTGTACGGCGGCGCGGCGATGTTCATCGGCGATGGGTCGGTCAACCAGTCCGACGAGTTGCGACCGGAGCGGCTGGCCGGAGGGGGGCTCCGCTATCTCCCTGTCCTGACATGCACCCGCCTGGCAGCCGGCGAGCTGGAGACCGACGTAACTTCCCCATGGTACGGCACGCCGAAGGTCTACACACTGCAGACCGGCACAGGCGCGCAGGTGATCGTTCATCCGTCCCGGCTGGTGCGGTTCATCGGTGCCCCGCTGCCGAACGTGGAAACCACCGTCGCCACGACGTGGGGCGACAGCATTCTGGAGGCCGTGTCCCGCGCACTGAAGGATGCCGAGGCGACCGCGGCGAACGTGTCCGAGATGACCCACGAGGCCAAGCTCGACGTCATCAAGATCCCGGAACTTACTGCTTCGGCGTCGCTGCCTGATTATGAGGCCCGGCTGACCAAGCGCGTGGCCACGTCGATGATGATCAAGGGACTCTACAACGCGCTGATCATCGACGGCGCCGAGGACTACCAGCAGAAGCAGATCGACTTCGCCACGCTGCCGGACGTGATGGACCGCTTCATGCAGATCGCAGCCGGCGCCGCGGATATCCCGGTGACGCGGCTTCTGGGCCAGAGCCCTGCGGGCATGAACAGTACCGGCGCCCACGACGAGAAGAACTATTTCAACCGCGTCCGTTCCATGCAGGAACTGGAGATGCGGCCTGCCATGTCCGTGCTCGACGAGTGCATCATCTGGTCCGCGCTCGGGAAGCGTCCGGCAGAGGTGCATTACCGCTGGTCCGAACTGTTCCAGCTCGACGAGAAGGATCACGCGGAGATCGCACTGAAGCACGCGCAAGCGTTCCAGATCGATGCGAACTCGGGCCTGATCCCCGACAGTGCACTCGCCAAGGGCCGCGTCAATCAACTGGTCGAGGCTGGCACCTACCCCGGCCTTGAGGCGGCCATGGACGAAGCCGAGGCCGAAGGCGACGCGATCGACTTCAGCGAGAAGGCGACGGCAGCGGAAGAGGCGGCACGGGCAGCGCAGCAGGCGCCGGCTACCGTGGCCCGCATGCAGGCAGCGGCGAACGATGCTGCACCCCGGACGCTGTATGTGCGGCGGGACGTGCTGAACGCGGCCGACATCATCGCTTGGGCCAAGGGGCAGGGGTTCGATACCACGCTCCCAGCCGACGACCTGCATGTGACGATCGCGTTCTCCCGCCAGCCGGTGGACTGGTTCGCGGTCGGGGAATCGTGGTCGCCCAAGCTGGAGATCGGTGCCGGTGGCCCGCGTCAGATGGAGCGGTTCGGCGAGGCCACGGTCCTGCTGTTCACTGCCTCCGACCTTCGCTGGCGTCATCGCGACATCATCGAGGCCGGCGCGACTTGGGATCATCCCGAGTATCAACCGCACATCACGATCAGCTACGGCGACAAGCGCCCGCTGGCCGAGATCGAGCCGTATCAGGGTGAGATCGTGCTCGGGCCGGAGATCTTCGAAGAGGTCCAAGAGGATTGGGCCAAGGGCATCAAGGAGAGCTGATCATGTCCGAAGTCGACAGCACTAGCGACGAGCGCACCGTCAACAACACCATGCGCCACGCCTACCGCGTCCTGAGCGACGAGGAAAAGGCGTCGATGCAGGAGATCAAGGACATGGGGCTCGCGTTCCATGACCGGATCGGCGCGCTCGGCAGCAGCCGGGAAGTCTCGATCGCCAAGACGAAGGTCGAGGAAGCCGTCATGTGGGCGGTGAAGCACGTCACCGCCTGACCGGTGCAGTCCTACAGCCTCTCCCGCATGGCCGCGACGAAGACCAAGCGGCCGACGATCACGCTTCCGCCGATCACGGATAGCATCGGGGCCCGCAAAGAGTACGAACGCGCTCTCCGTGCCATGCTGCGGTCACTGGCAGCCACGGTGCGTTCCGAGGTGCTTCCGGCCGCCGAAGCCGAGATCGCCCGTCAGCGGTCATCCATGACGCAGGACGCGCTGGGCGAGTTCGTGTTCGAGGGTCTGAAGCAGTTGGCCGTCCGGCTGGGCGTCATTGCCGAGGGCATGGTCGGTCGCATCCTCCGGCTGGAGAGCGAGCGGCACACCAAGAAGTGGCTGGCCTCGGTCCGGTCGACCATCGGGATCGACCTTGCCGCGGTGGTGAGCCAGGAGGATCTGGCGGATTACCTGATCGACGCGAACCGGCGCAATGCTGGGCTGATCCAGAGCCTTGCGCGGGACACCGTCGCGAAGATCGAGCGCGCCACCTACGACGCGGTTCTGCAGGGTCAGACGGCAGCGCAGCTACGCAAGCGGCTCACCGACGAGTTCGGGGTTGCCGATCGCCGCGCCAAGATCATCGCAAGGGATCAGGTTGCGAAGACCACCTCGGACTTGAACCGGCTGCGGCACGTTCAGGCGGGGGTAACGTCCTACACCTGGATGACGAGCCGGGACGAGCGCGTGCGGCCGCGTCACAAGGAACTGGACGGCAAGGAATACGAATACGGGAAGCCGACCGGCGCTGAACAGGGATTGCCGCCCGGCCAGCCCATTATGTGCCGGTGCGTCGCGCGCGGCATCGTGGTGATGGACGGGGAGCGGTTCTGATGGCTGTAAAGACGACCCACAGGCTACCGCCTTACGACGAGGCGCACCTGCAATACACGTTCGATCTGATCGACTGGCACATCCACCAGATCCCCGAGGGCGATCCGAACTGCGAGCGGCCGGACATGATGGCTGCGATGAAGGTCATCGCCTACTATCAGGGGCTCTACCGGCGCTATCACCCGAACACCTAGTCGTTCCGCTTCATCCACTCGTCGAGCGCGCCGATCACATCGCTCGGCGCGTCTATGCGCTCGGACATCAAGTCTTTCAGGATCGCGTCTTTCAAGGACTGCGGCGCACACCACTCGAACAGCTTGGACATGATGGCTTCCAGCCGTTCGTCCTGGCGTCGCAGGTGAAACTCCAGCTCGTGCACTTTCAGGGCGCTGTTCAGCACGTCGGTTCGCAGCGTGCGGACGAGGCTTTCCAGTTCTTTGAGGCGGTCGGGATTGGTCGTCATCGGCGCGGACAATACCACAATCGAGGGCTCTGGCCATGATCTGTGTGAAGTTTGGCGCGGACATCCGCGTCCGCTGGTGGGTCCGTGCGCTCACGTTCCTGCCGCTGCCTTGGCCGAACCGGGCAGCCGATTGGATCGCCACCCACGGCATCGACATCCGGCCCTACACGGTCCGCGAGGACGGCACCAAGGATTACATGTGATGCAGTTCATCGACGCGGCCGAGGTCGAGAAGCCTCGCGTCACCGCCGACGGCTACCTCGTGGCCGACGCCCGGATCGTGCGCACCGGCATCCAGATCTACGCCGGCATCGAAGTCGGCAAGCCCGAGATGCAGATGGTCCGGGTCTACCGGCCGGAAGCGGAAGTCTTCCACCGCGACAGCCTGGCCTCGTTCTCGCACATCCCGATCACCAACGATCACCCAGCCGAAGCCGTGACGGCCGACAACTGGGCATCGCTGGCCAAGGGCGAGACCGGCGACGAGGTGCTGCGGGACGGCCAGCGCCTGCGCATCCC
Source organism: Aurantimonas litoralis (assembly GCF_026153195.1). Taxonomy (NCBI): domain Bacteria; kingdom Pseudomonadati; phylum Pseudomonadota; class Alphaproteobacteria; order Hyphomicrobiales; family Aurantimonadaceae; genus Aurantimonas; species Aurantimonas litoralis. The sequence continues at coordinate 29,557 of NZ_JAPFBM010000006.1, forward strand.
GCTCATTGTGAAGGACGCGGCCGCGGTCAAGACGATCCAGTCAGGCAAGCGCGAGCTCTCCGCCGGCTATTCCTGCGAACTCTCATTCGAGGACGGCGTCACGCCCGAAGGCGAGGCCTACGACGCGATCCAGAAGAACATCCGGGCCAACCACCTGGCGATCGTCCAGCGCGGGCGAGCCGGATCGGAATGCCGCATCGGTGACGGTGCGGTCCACTGGGGCATCGCCCCGCTCACTGTAGAGGACAAGGAACCTCCCATGGCCCTGAAGACGGTTACCGTCGATGGCATCCCGATCGAAGTGACCGATCAGGGAGCCACGGTTATCGCCACGCTGCAGCAGCGGCTCGGCGACACCACCACCAAGCTTTCCGACGCCGAGAAGGTCCACGCCAAGGCGTTGGCCGACAAGGATGCGGAGATCGCCAAGAAGGACGCCGAGCTCGACGACGCGAAGGGCAAGATCCTGTCCGACGCCGATCTCGACAAGCGCGTCCAGGACCGCGGCGATCTCGTCGCGCTGGCCGGCGCCATCGCCAGGGACGTGAAGACGACCGGCGTCTCCGATGCCGACATTCGCAAGGCCGTCGTGGTCGCCAAGCTCGGCGATGCCGCGGTCGAGGGCAAGTCCGCCGCCTACGTCGATGCCCGCTTCGACATCCTCGCCGAGGACGCGAAGAAGGGCACCGATCCGGTGGCCCGCGCACTCGCCGATGGCAAGCCGGCCCCGGTCACCGACAACGGCCAGACGGCCTACGAAGCGCGCCTCGGCGACGCCTGGAAGGGAGCGAAGTAAATGGCTGTCCAGTCCACCTACAACGAGACGATGGATGCAGCCCGCGCCGGTATGCGGGCGAACATGGAGCCGGTCGATCTGATCTCCCGCACCGTCGAGACGGCTGCCGGGGTCGGCTTCGGCAAGGTCGTCCAGCAGGGCACCGCCGACAAGGGCTGCAAGTCCGATCTCTCCGGCATGACGGCGCAGACCTACGTCGGCATCACCATGCGCGAGCGCGGTGTGCGGCCGGAAACGCCGAACGCCTTCGCCCAGTACGAGTCCGCGCTGATCATGCGCAAGGGCGTCATCTGGGTCGAGGTCGCCGTCGCCGTCACCCCGGCTGACATCGTCACCGTCACGCTCGCCTCTGGCGTCATCGGCAAGACTGCCGTCGGCGCGGGCGTCGTGGCCATTCCGAATGCGCGGTGGGAATCCAGCACCTCTGGTGCCGGCCTCGCCATGCTCCGTCTGGGCTAAGGAGACCCGATCATGAACCAGCACGTCTTTGACGCCCAGGCTGCAACCGGCTTCGTCCGCTCGCAGACCACCCATGTCGAGCAGGGGGTCAACGAGACCGTCTATCCCGACATTCAGTATCCGTCGCTCATCCCGGTGGACACCTCGGCGAACCCCTTCGCCCAGACGGTCACCTACTACTCGAGCGACAAGGTCGGTCGGGCCGACTGGATCAACGGCAATGCCGATGACATCCCGATGGCCGGCTCCGAGCTGAACGAGCACAAGACTGCCGTCTACACCGCGGCGATCGGCTACGGCTACGGCTGGGAAGAGATCAACGTGGCCATGATGACCGGCCGCAATCTCTCCAACGACGATGCCATGGCGGCGCGTCGGGCCTACGAGGAGATGGTCGATCGTGTGGCTCTGGCCGGCGACGCGACCAAGAACTTCAAGGGCCTGATCGATAATGCGGCGGTCATCGCCGCGAGCGTGACGACCGGTGCCTGGGCGACTGCCACCGAGGATCAGATCCTCGCCGACGTGAACGAGGTGCTGCTCGGCATCACCACCGACACGAAGGAAATGGCGATGGCGAACACGCTCCTGCTTCCCTACGAGAAGCTGAGCATCCTCGCCTCCAACCGTCTCGGCGATACCCAGGGCACGATCCTCGACTTCCTTCGCCGCAACAACGTCGTCACCGCGATGACGGGCCAGGAACTGACGATCCGCACGGTGCGCGGCCTCTCCACGGCTGGTGCCGGCGATACGGCGCGCATGGTGGCCTACCGCCGCGATCCTTCGGTGCTGAAGCTGCATATCCCGATGCCGCACCGGTTCCTGCCGGTCTTCCAGGATGGCCCGCTGCACTGGGTCGTTCCGGGCGTCTTCCGGCTGGGCGGCCTCGATATCCGCCGCCCGAAGGAAGTTCGCTACGGCGACGGCATCTGAGGAGGGCGGACCATGGCGAACGTCACGAACAAGCATACGGCGCCGCTCACGATGGGCGGCGTCACGGTCCAGCCGGGCAAGACGGCGAAGATCGACAACTGGCGGATGGTCTCCGGCGGCAATGCCGTGCGGACCTGGCTGAAGCTGGGCGTCATCGAGGCCGACGAGGAGCCGGCAGAGCGAGCCCTTGCCGGCCTGAAGCGGGACGAGCTTCGCGGCTTCGCTACGGGTCCGGCCGAGACGGCAGACGCTCCCGCTGGCGCCTATTCCGTCAAGCAGACCTCGCCGGGCTGGTTCGCCGTCTTCCAGGGCGACGAGCAGGTCACCAAGGGTCTGCGCAAGGACGACGTGGCCGGGTTCGACGAGTTCTCGGACGACGATAAGGCCGCCTTCGTCGAGGCGAACAAGGCCGAGGACTGATCATGGCCTACACCGTGCCGACCGTTGCCAATCTCAAGGCGCGGTATCCCGAGTTCGATGCGGTCTCCGATGACCTCGTCACGCTCGTCATCACCGAAGCGGCCGGCACGGTCTCAACCTCATGGCTGGAGCGGGACTATGCCTCGGCCATCATGCTCCTGACGGCGCATATGCTGGTCACCGAAGGCGCGGTCGAGCGGGCCAACCCGGATGGCGACGGCACGTCCAGCATGACGACGACGGGGGCGGTGAAGTCCTATCGCGTCGGCGAGGTGCAGGTCAGCTACGCCGGGACAGGAGAGGGGGCAGGAGCCGCGTCAGGCGATCTGTCGGGCCTTTCCGCCACCGAGTACGGGAAGCGCTTCCTAGCGCTACGCAGGGCCAATTTCGGCGGGCCGATGGTCGCCTGATGTTCACGGCGCGAATTGAACGGCGACTGAAGTGGCTCGGCTTCAAGGCCTTGGCTGCTCTCTACCGCGGCCCGACGAAGGTGAAAGTCGGATTCCCGGCGGGCGAGGCTGAAGCTGACATCGTCCAGCGTGCGATGTGGCAAGAATTCGGCACGAAGGGCGGCGGCTGGGGCGGCCCCATTCCAGAACGCCCTTTCATGCGGAATGCGATGCGGGCGAACCGCGATAAATACCGAAGGTTCATGCAGGCGGCCGCGATGAACACGCTCAAGGCTGGGTCATCCGGGTTGGCGCTTAGGACGGGCTCGCCTTTGCGCAATTCACTCGACCAGATCGGCATTCTGGCGCAGGGCGACATTCAAGCTGAAATCACGTCCCTCCGGAGCCCGCCGAACTCTCCGGTGACGATCAAGCTCAAGGGTAGCAGTAACCCGCTAATTTCGAGCGGAGAAATGAGGCAGAAGGTGACTTGGAAAGTCGAGGACTAGGGGCTCGCGGGCTTCTGCCGCTCCCGCCTCTTCAGTTCCCGCTCGATAGCCTCGCGGATCACGTCAAGACGCGGTTCACCATCGGCGCAGACCGCATCGATCCGCGCGGTCGTGCCTTCGGCGAGCGGCAAGGTGATCCGCTCCGGGTATTGCATCTTCCGTCCCACGCGAGACGGCTTTGCATAGGTATGAAATTCGATCAATGGCTCGCCTTTCGTATGTACGATACGTTGACGGGGTAGCATATATACGATAAACCTTCAATCGTAGATACGATTGGAGAAAACGATGTCTGATTATAGAGGCAGGGGCTCGCTGGGGGCGCAGGTGAGCTTTCTCGTTCATGCGCTTCGTATCGCCGCTGATAGGCTCTACGAGGAAGGCGCTCCCTCATACATGGTCGATGACGCTCGATCGGCGATCGCAATGGTTGAGCAGAGGCAGGTCCCGATTTCCGAGGACGCCATCGACGCGGCGCTCACAGCGGGGACGCCGGGGCCAGTGGCGGTGAAGCCGCTTGAGTGGGAGGGACTCGAGAAAAGCGGCGTCGTCGAATACTGGAGCGTGCAAACCGCGCTGCACCAGAACGCAGAATATGAGGTCTATGACTCCGGCGGCGGGTTGTTTCGGTGCGACTTCGACGGGTCGCGGATCGCAGCAGGTTGCGACAGACCCGAAGAAGCCAAAGCCGCCGCCCAGGCCGACTACGAGCGCCGCATCCGGTCTACTCTTGTAGTCACCCCGATAGCCAATGTGCTGGCCGCACTGGAGCCTTTTGCCAAAGCCGTCTTCCCTGACGCCACCACGATGTCGGGATGGCGGTTCGGAACCGCGCCGTCTTCTGGCGACTACCAGCGCGCCCACAAAGTTTTTCACAGCCTGCCATCCAGTGACCGCATTGCCGATAGTGGCATCAATGCGATCGAAGCGGAACGTCAGGCATGACCGGCACGTGTCGCATCGAAGGATGCGAGAGGCCGGTTGTCAATCTGAAGCGCCAACTCTGCGAGCATCACTACGCAAAGTGGAAGACCTACGGCGACCCGGAAGGCGGGCGACCGCCGAAGCCGAAGTCCAGTGATCCGTGGTCGGAGGAACCGTACTGGAGGAAGGCGCGGCAGCGCCTATTCGATAACATTGAGGTGCTGGAAAACGGGTGCTGGCAGTGGCGCGGCACGTTCTTCACGAGGAACCCTTACGCGCAGTTTTCAGCGAACGAGAAGACCCTACGGGCTCACAAGTTTGCCTATGAGGCGCTGCGGGGCAGGGTTCCTGACGGGCTGATCCTCGATCATCTCTGCCGGAACACAGGATGTGTGAACCCGGCCCATCTGGAGCCGGTCACTCATCAGGTGAACGTGCTTCGCGGGGAAGGCTTCGCGGCGGAGAACGCGGTCAAGACGCATTGCGTCAATGGGCATCCGTTCGACGCAGAGAACACCGGCTATTGCCCGAACGGCGACCGTAGGTGCAGAGCCTGCGGGCGGATCAATGCGGCAGCGCATCTGGCGAGGCGATCACCCGAGCAGATCGCTCGGGATAGGGCTCGGTGGAACGAATACGATCTGAAACGTCGCGAGAAGAAGCGGGCGGACAACCGCAGACGCTATCTCTTGGCGAAGGCAAAGGCGCAGTGATTTGCTCAACCTCGCTCCCGCATTCAACGCACTGACCACCACGGCGGTAAGTCACGAGCGGGACGAGGAAGGGGCATACGTCAACGGGAAATGGGTTCCGGGGGAAACGGTCGTCACGCCTATCAGGGCTTCTGTGCAGCCCCTTTCCGGCTCCGAGTATAACAACCTCCCGTCCACCATCCGCAACGAGGCGCAGGCGAAGTGCATCACCCGCCATGCGGTGCAGTCTGGCGACCGGATCATCGACGGGGCGACCACCTACAAGGTGCTCTCGGCTGACGACTGGCAGAAGCTCGGCGGCTACACGCGGGCGATTCTCGGGGCGCTGCGATGACCGAGGCCGAGGTTCTGGACGCCACCCGCAACTGGATCGCCGACGCGACGGGCATTCTCTGGATCGACAGCTACCAGGGCGGGCCGGAGCCGGCGGAACCCTATGGCGTCATCAACCTGACGATGGCCGACGCCGTGCATGAGCACCCGAGCGATATCGAATACCCGGTGACCGACGAGGGCACCGAAGACGAGACGATCCGCCAGGCGCCGGTGCGCGACTGGTTCTGGCGCTTCTCGCTGAACGTCTACGGAGACGGAGGCAAGACGCTCCTGCGCAAGATCAAGACGGCGCAGCACGTGCCGACGGCGCTGGAAAGCCTCGCTCCGCTGTCTCTCTTCGAAACCTCGCAGATCCGTGACGCGACCGAGCTCCTGAACGAGGAGTGGCAGGCACGGGCGCAGATGGATCTGGAAATCCGCGGCATCGTCCGCGATGGCCTCGTCATCGACGTCGCCGAGACTGCCCCGGTCGATGTGAGCCGGGTCTAACCGGGCAACCGCCCTCCCATCATCAAGCCTGGCCCGGTTAGGGCTTCAACCATGAGGTTCCCTCCATGGCACGACTTCCGTATTCGCGCGTCGTCAACGTGCAGCTCACCCGGCAGGACGCATTCCCGAGCCGTCGCGGCTTCGGTGTCCCCCTGTTCCTGACTTCGACGGCAGTGGCCGGCGAACTGGACGCAACGAACCTGACCAAGGTCTACGGATCGATGGAAGAGGTCGCCGCCGACTGGGATGCGGCCGACGATTTCTATCTGGCCGCCCAGCAGGCGTTCTCGCAGCGCCCGTCGCCGCTCCAGATCAAGGCCGGCTACTATGACGCGGACGCGGTCGATGCCGGCGCCGATGCTCCGGCCAAGGCAGCGCTGCTCACCGATGCACTGGACGCGATCCAGGACGTCGACCCAGGCTGGTACTGGCTCGATGTCGAGACCGATCTCCGCGACAGTCCGCTGCTCGACGGCGTCATCCCGTGGATCGAAGCGCATCGCAAGATGGCGCTGATCACGTCCAACGACGCGCTGATGAAGGACGAGACCGACACGACCAACGTCGCGGCCCGCTACAAGGGCACCGTTGAGCGCACGGCGATCTTCTGGCACGACAACGCCGCCTATTTCCCCGGCTTCGCTCTGGCAGCCTTTCTCGGCACCTACAGCTTCGACAGCGCCAACTCGGCCTACACCGGCGCCTTCAAGTTCATCCGTGGCCTGCCGGCGTCCAATATCGGTTCCGCAGCGCTCCAGGCGATCACCGGCTTCGTGCCGGCGCTCGGCGAGGACGAGATCAGCGGCCACGTCGCCAATGCCTATGTCGATATCGGCGGCCGTAACCATACCCAGTTCGGCACGACCCTGACGCCCAACGTCTTCATCGACGAGATCCATTCGGGCGACTGGATGGTGGCGCGCATGGAGGAGGAGATCCTGGGCGTGCTTCTGAACAATCCCCGCGTCTCGTTCGACAATCCCGGCCTGAACCTTCTGGCCTCGGGCGCCCGCACGGTCATGCAGCAGGCCGACCGGGCCGGACTCGTGGCAGTGGATTACGACGAGGAAACCGACGAGCGCCTGCCGCCCTACGAGATCATCGTCCCGGACGTGTTCTCGGTCCCGGCCTCGCAGCGTAAGGCGCGCATCGCCCCGCCGATCGTCGTGAACTATCGCGCTGCCGGCGCTGTGCATTACGCGCAGGCCCAGATCAACGTCCGCTACTGATAGGGGCCTCGGAACATGGCACAGACCTCCAGCTATTCGTACATTGATGTTACCTGCACGCTGAACCAGCGCGCGGTCCTCGGCATGTGGGAAGGCGACGATGCAGTCGCCATCACCGAAAGCGAGGACATCGGCACTGGCCTCACCGGCGCCGACGGCTCCGGCATCTTCTCGCAGCACGCGGGCAAGGCATCGCAGATCTCGATCAAGCTCCAGCATACCTCGCCGACGCACCGCTACCTGACGCAGCTTCTGGAACAGCAGCGGGAAGGCGGCCTTGATGGCGTGCCGTTCACCGTCCAGGACCGTCGCTCGGGCGAGGGCGGCACGGCCGACAAGTGCTTCATCATGCAGGCGCCGGCCACCGAGAAGGGCAAGGCCGCGACCATGCGGGAATGGGTGCTGTGGACGTCGCAGTATGACCGCAGCATCCCGAACGGTTGAGGTGATCTGTGGCTGAAAAGAAGATCGACGGCGTCATCTACTCGGTGACGCCGATCCTCGCCAAGCGGGCGGTCGTCCTGCAGGCGAAGCTGACGAAGGTGATCGGCCCGGCGCTGCCGGCGCTGATCACTGCGCTGGCGAACCGGACGGACGAGGCGGCACAGCAGAAGGCGGCGATCGATGCTCTGAACGCCATCGCTGCGACCATCGACCCGGAGGCCTTCGGCGATCTGGTTGAGGAGATCGTCCAACTCGCCGAGGTTCAGGATGGCGGCCGCTATCGACGGGTCATCATGGATCAGGACTTCACCGGCAACCTGCAGGGCATCCTCCCGGTCGTCGGCTTCGTCCTTCAGGAGCAGTTCGGTGATTTTTTTACCGCACTCACGGCGAATGGAGCGCGAAAGCTTCCGGCAAAAGCCTGAGCGAAGCCGAGATCAGCAAGATCGCGCCGAACCTGAACCTGTTTCTGTGGCGGCCGGTCATATCTGAGCCGCCGATGTGCACGCCGGGCGACCTCAATCAGTGGGTGACGCTGACCGACCTGCTCGACATGCACGAGGCGCTGGACCTGAAGGGCGCCATGCAGGAACGGGCGATGGAGAAGGACTAGCTGCCGGTCTCGCAAAAGCCTTCGCCGATCTGTCGCAGTTCGTCCCGCATGACGGCGGCATCCCAGATGCGAATCCTCACACGGTCCCCGGCAGGCAAGCCTGCATCTGACATGACGAGGCAGAGATAGTTGGCGTAGCCGTCTCTGGACGAGCCATCATCCTGCATCGACACCCACAGGGTACGGCCACCGTTCTGGAACATGGCCTCGACGACCTTCGGCTCCGCTCTGATTTCTTCCAGAGCAGCGTCTTTCCAGTCGGCATGGGCAGCGGTCGAAAGCAGCATCGCAGACGCGGTGATCAGGCTTCGCATCGGTCTTCCTCCATTGAGTTCGCCCCGTATATCGACGCCTGAGCCCAAAGGATCAACGCATGGCCGTGATCGACGAACTCGTCGCAATTTTGGGCTTCGACGTTCGCGGAGAAGGCGAGCTTCGGAAGTTCAACCGTGGTCTCGACGGGGCTGAGCGCAAGGCGCGTAGTTTTTCTCAAACGCTCGTCGCCCTTGGAGGTGCGGCAGTTGCGGCTCTTGGTGGCTTGGCTATTGGTCGTCAGGTCGGCGACTTCGTCAGTTCGATCGCCACCGTCAACGCGCAGTTCGAAACCTACGAAGCCACGCTCAAGACCATCACCGGGTCGGCGGAGGAAGCCCGCCGGTCGATGGACTGGATCACCGAGTTCGGCCGCACCACGCCTTACGAGGCTGGGCAGGTCACCGAGGCATTCGTTCGGCTGAAGTCCTATGGCATCGATCCGATGGACGGCTCACTTCGGACGGTCGGCGATGCGGCATCGGCCATGGGCAAATCGCTCATGTCTGGCGTCGAGGCCATCGCAGACGCGGTGACCGGCGAGAACGAGCGCCTGAAGGAGTTCGGCGTTCGCGCCAGCGCCGAAGGCGACAACATCACGTACACATGGACCGAGAACGGCAAGGTCCTCACCAAGACGGTTAAGAAGGATGCCGTCCAGATCCAGAAGGCCCTGATGGGCATCTTCGGCCGGTTCAAAGGCGCGATGGACGAGCAGTCGAAGACCTGGGTCGGCATGACGTCGAACCTGTCCGATAGCTGGACGGAATTCCTTCGCGAGATCGGTGACGCAGGCTACTACGACGACATCAAGCGCCGGCTGCAGGGCACGCTGGACTTCGTGAACACGGCATTTGAAAGCGGCATGGTCGCTGACGTCGCTGGCGGCATCTCTGACGGCCTGATCGCGGCCTTGAACACCACCACGCATCTGGCGACCCAGGCATGGCGCGTGGGCTCTGCGTTCTATAATGCAGCCGCAGGCGTCCGCGAGTTGATCGGCCGTGTGACAGGGCTGTCTGACACAATGGTCGCGGCCGGGTTGGGTGCGGGGGCGGTCGCGTCTACGGCGATGGGCCGCGGCATCATCATGGCTCTGGCCCGGCGGATACCGTATGTCGCAGCAGCTCTGGCGATCGATGACATCGTTTCAGGCTTGAACGGCGACAACAGCCTTGTCGGATCAACCGTCGAAGGCCAACAGGCGCTCGACGGCCTGAAGGAGAAGTTCACGGCGCTGGAGACAGCGGCGACCGGCTTCGCTGACAGCCTTGGTTCGGTGCGGGACCGCATCGCAGAAGCCCTGACCCTGCCGGATATGCCGGATCTCGGCGTGCAGATGGAAGGCATCCTCTCGCGCCCGGCGGAGATGATCGACCGGACGCTCAAGAGCTTTGAGCAGTTGGTCACCGATCCCGGCCAATATGCGATCGACCTGATGACGACGGGCATCAACAACCTGGCCGCGGCGATGGAGAACGTGGCGGCCGTCCTCACGGCGCTGTCGTCGCCGATCGAATCCATCAAGTCGGCCATCGAGAGCCTGAAGGCCACCCTGGCATCGCTTGATGCGATGCTGCCGGGCGCCGGCGGGACGGCGCAGGCCAACCCCGGCGCTGGGAAAGTCGCGACCACCGGTCAGACGACACGTGCCCCGTCAACCACTGGCGGCTCCACCGGCATGGTGGACCTCATTCGCTCTGGCGCCCAGACCATCGAGGGCATGAAGGCGGAGTACGGGCTGACAGAGGAGGCCATCATGAAGGTGGCTCTCGACCTGTCGCAGTTCCTGGCGCCGGCCAACCAGGCGCTGCGGATCAAGGCTGACCTGTCCCGAGGCTTCACCGCTGTGGCGAACCTCGACATCACCCAGTGGATGGCGAACGCGGACAGGGCCGAGACCCGCTTGCGGACGCTGCAGGCAGCAGCCGGCGGGGCATCGGGCGCCGTCCGGTCCCGTCCGCAGGTCGCACAGTCGGCGGCGGCACCATAGGAGGCACATATGCGCAATCTGATCATCCGATGGCTGCGGCTGGACGAGCGGTATCTCACAGCCGCCGACCTTGAAGCCGCGGCGAAGCCGGCAGGGCCTAGCCCGGAGGTGATCGAAGAGATTTGGCGGATCGGCATGGCCATGTACGCTGACTACGGCCCATGCAAAGCAGCCGCCGTCGATGATCCGATGGTTCCGAACCCGGAGCTGGCGAAGGAACTCTGGCAGATCGCCAGCAACGTCTATCACTCGATAAGCCCGGACGAGACGAACCCGCATCTGCGCCACCTCGCGGCGCTGCCGCTGCGCGAACGGCGGTTCCGGCCCGACCTCGGGATCACCCCACGAGCTGAGGGGTTCGTCGGCCCGGCCTTCTACGAACTGGGGCCTAGTTACTACGACCACGCTGATCGAGTAAGACAGCAAGGTCCATTGCGAGATCCAGAGCGGCCTTAGAAGGCAGTGAAAACATCATCGGTGCTAGCCCTTCGACGCGCACTCGGATTTCAACCGTGTGCCCGGGATGGATGCCGGCTCGCATCTCAGTAGCTGGAAATTCAAACAGTGGCTTGCCATCGGCAGGCATTTCCACGCCCGACCGTCGTGAGTCGTCCAGCACGTAGGCCGCGAACTCCTGTGAACCGCGGACAGTCATCCGAACATCAATCTCTTGGTCACCGTCCACTGAGGTGATGATCGCGGTCTCGCCTTCGATCCTATTCTTGATGTGCGTCGCCATCTCGGTCTCCTTCGGCTGTCCGATCCCTACCGCTGCAACCTTGAGCAGGCCCATCCATGAGCGCGATCCTCTTCTCCCGCGCCATCGGGCCGGTGCCGATTGCAGTCGTGGAATCCGAACAGCCGGAAAGCGTTCTGTCGATCACGGAGATCCCGCTGGAGAACGGTGCGACGGCGACAGACCACGCACACATGGAGCCGGAACGCCTCGCCTGGAACGTCGTGACGGACAACGCGGCGGTGACATGGCAGGCGCTGAAGGCGTGGCAGGCGGAGCGCGTCCCGTTCACGGTGGTCTCCGGCTTCGACGTCCACACCGATCTCTTGATCAAGCGCATTGCTCCGGAGCGGACATCGCAGTTCAGCCGGGTTTTCCGTGGCAAGGTCGAGTTCCAGAAGGTCCTGATCGTCTCGTCGGCTTCGGTGCCCGGCGATGCATCCGCCAGCGGCGAGAGCGGGCGCAGGGGCAGCGAAGCATCATCCGGTGGGGCGAAGAACCCCGGCGGGGCGAAATCGCGCCGTGCGGCCACGCCTGCGGCTTCCCGAGCGTCCGGCGCGGCAGCGGTCGATCGGGCATCGGGCACGGTCAACCGTGGCGACGCGCGCACCACCCCCGTCCCGGCTGACAGCGGCCGGGGCTCCTCCATCCTCTATGGGCTCACACAATGATCGAGCTTCCCGTGATCGACGCGGCGGATCAGGAGTTCTCCGTCGTGCTTCTGAACCGCCGGGCGACGTTCCGGCTGCGATATGCGCCGTTCTCGGATCGCTGGTCGCTGGATCTGTCCCTCGATGACGAGCCGGTCCTGCATGGGCGCCGGGTCGTGCTGGGCGTCGACCTGCTGGCGGCGTTCAACTTCGGCATCGGGCATCTGGTGGCAGCGACGGCGCAGGAGGGCGGCACCGCCGTTCCCGGTCGCGACGAACTGCCGAACGGCGTCGTGCGGCTCTACCATTTCACCGACGCGGACATCGCAACGGCTATCGCGGCGAGGGGCTGATGTCCGAGTTCTATCTTCGGAAGGTCAGGCTGTACCTGCGCAAGAACGGCAGGATCGTCCACACCATCAACCCGGGCGACGATACCAACGACCAGGTTCAGGTTCAGTTCTCGATCGACAAGAACCTCTCGAGCTCTGCGAACACCGGCCTCGTCGACATATGGAATTTGGCCGAGGGAACACGCAACGCCTTCGGCCGGGAGTTCGACGGCATTGTCCTGGAAGCTGGCTATATCCCGCCATCGGGTGGATCGAACGTCGGTGTGATCTTCGCGGCCAGCTTCCGAGACGTGACGCACAATCCGGACCAGAAGGACAACATCATCACCACCGTCCAATGCGGCGATGGTGATGCCGCCATTCGCCGGGCCACGATCAACAAGACCTATCCGGCCGGAACAAAGGTCGGGACCATAGTCGATGACATCGGCGCCCAACTCGAGAAAGAGGGCATCAGCCGCGGCGAGGTGAAGGGTCTGGACGATCTGCCGCCGACGAAGCGCCCCTATTCGATGTGCGGATCCTGCATGCGTGAACTGGACCACATCGGCAGGTCCTACGGTCTGCACGCCAGCATCCAGAACGAGACATTCGAAGTCATCCCCGCGGATGGTTTTCTCGGGGGCCTGACGCTCCTGACGCTCGATACCGGGCTGATCGGGGCGCCATCCATCACCGACGCGGGGGTCAAGGCCGACTGCATGATGGCGCCGGATATTCGGCCCGGGCGCCGGGTGCGGATCGAGTCCGACACGTTGGAAATGAACTCGGAGGGCGGCGTCTACCGGGTCGGCTCCTGCACCTACACGGGGAACAACCGGAACGGCGAGTTCAAGGTCTCGATCTCGGCAGAATCCGTCACCGGCAAGAAGGTCAACGTCGGGCCGGCGCGTCCGCCGATCCCCACACCGCGACCGGAGAACTGATCATGGGCTTCGGCTACCCCGACAAGACGAACGTCTCGTTCGAAGACGCCATTCGCCAGACCATCCTGGCCGAACGGGAGGAGATGTGGGGCAACATGGATGGGGAGATCGTATCGTTCGATCCCCAGCGCCAGACAGCCACCATCCGGCCCTATTACCGCAAGCGGCTCAATGGCGAGCCGACGCAGGTGGCGGACCTCTTGGATGTGCCGATCGAGTTTCCACGCGGCGGCGGAGGTGCGGTCACATCGCCGGTGAAGGTCGGCGACAAGGTCCGGCTATCTCCCATGATGAGAGATACGAGCAACTATGACGAGGCCGGCGGCGCGTTCGCGGTCGGCTCCGATCGGTCGTTCTCTCTGTCCGACATGCGGGCCACGCTGATCGGCGGCAACAGCCTCTCCGATCCGATCCAGAACTTCGACCCGGCCAACCATCATGTCCGGTTCGATGAAGCGGGCCAGTACGGCATCCGCGGTTCCGAGAGCGGAAAGGTCGCGATCGAAGGCGCTGAGGGGAACATTTACGCCTTGATCGCCGAGGCCCTTCGGCTGATCGCCGAGGACCAGTTGCAGATCAATTACGGCTCGTCCGCTGGCACCGGCCATGCGCTGCAGAACCGCGCGGCGCTGATGGCGATCGCCGACAAGCTGGAGGCCATGCAGCTATGACTGTTACCCGTCTCGCCCCAGCTTCTCGCCCGAACGCCGACGGTATCCACGATCTCGCGCTGACTCCGGAGGGCGATCTCGAATTCGTCTATGACGCCGAAGCGATTGGCCAGCACGCCCGGCAGCGCGTGATGACATTCCAGGGTGAGTGGTTCCTCGACACGACCTGCGGCGTGCCCTGGCTGGACCAAATCATGGGCCGCCAGTTCGATCCGGCGCTGTCCGAGAGCGTGATCAAGAAAGAGCTGATCGAGACCGACGGCGTGACGGCGATCGAGGCGTTCTCGATCTCGTTCAATCGCAGGCTTCGCGGGCTCAACGTCACCCGCGCCACGCTCGCAACCGAATACGATGAAGAGGTGACCGTGTAATGGCGACAGGCGTTCAGCCGACCGGCTTCATCCTCCCGACGCTGGCGGAAATCCTCAACGACATCGAGCAGCAGAACGTCGCCATCTTCGGGCCCGGGCTGATCCAGACGTCACAGACGAAGTTTGGTCAGATGAACGGGCTTCGGGCAGAGCGTGAACGGGTGCTCTGGGAGGTCGCGCTCTCGGCCTACCAGTCCTACGACCCGAACCAGTCCGAAGGCATCCCACTTGAACGGCTCGCTGCGCTGCGTCTGATCACCCGCCAGCCTGGCGAGACCGACGCCGACTTGGCGCAGGCCATCACCAATGCCGGCGTGGCCAACACTCGAGACGCGGACTTCTACCGGGCGATCATCGGTGTGACCGGCGTCACATGGGCGAAGGTCTACACCAACGACGGGACCGTGGCGGACGACAATGGCCTTGACGCCCATTCGGTCGCTGTCGTCGCCCTCGGCGGTGACGACGAAGACATCGCCCTTGTCGCGCGCCGCTATATCGTGCCGGGGATTACCTCCTTCGGGAATACCCGCGTCGAGACCGAGATAGATGGCTTCTGCCGGACCATCTACATCGATCGCCCGGTGGAGGTGCCGACCACGCTGGAGGTCGACATCTACAAGTGGGCCGATGCCGGCGGCTGCCCGCCGGACCCGACGCAGGCGATTGCCGAGGAATTGGTGCTCAATCTCACCGGCGCCGCCCGGCCACGCAACGGCGTCACCCTGACCCGGCACATGATCGCTACCGCGCTCTGCACGAAGCCGAACGTCGAGGTTGTCGCCGTGCGGGGCGCGAAGAACGACGATGCAGTGGCGACGCTGCCGCTCGCATTCGACTTCGACGAGATCCCGCTCATCACCCTGGCGAACGTGACGATCAATGTCCTTGAACCGTGACGCCTTCGTCGAGGAAGCGCTCGACAAAATCCTCACGCAATACCGGGAATCGCCGCGCCTTCTCGGTATGATCCGGTACGACGTGGGGCAAATCGCGGACGTCGCGGTCGAGATCGACAGCATCCCATCATTCTTCGACATCGAGACAGCAGTCGGGGATCAACTGACGCTCATCGGTGAGCGAATGGGCTGGCCCCGCTGCCACTGTGTGTGCGTCATCCCGCCGCTGTTCGGCTATCCCTGCGAGCCCGCGAACCCGAACCTGACGATCGTCGGCTACTGCGAGGATGCGGTCTTCGACGGCTGCTATGCCGCCGGGTCCGGCGATCTCTGCCTGAACGATGACGAGGTCTATCGCGGCTACATCAAGGCGCGGCGCTACCAGGCTCTGCAGCGATACAGCATTGACGACCTACAGGCTGCGGCCCGGCATATCTGGGGCAGCACTGCCTATGCCGTGAGCATGGGGCAGGCGAGGGCTTGCGTGGCACCGGGCCGGGCTTTGAGCGATGCGGAAATCCGCGAGCTTCCACTCGCATTCCGCGTCCTGCCGTTTGCGCCTGGCATCACAACATATGTCCACGACGGCGACGGTCTGATCTTCGGCTACGGCGCCGGCTGGGCCGGCTATTGCGAAGACGCCGGATATTTTTGCCCGGTCCGCATTGATCCCTTCGTCTGCGCCTAACGGCGCCTCCCGACATCATGACAACCAACGAGGTGCCTCATGGCATATGAGTTGCCGTTCCCGGCCGTATGGGCAGAGAACAGCCCGAACCTGCGCGAGCCGACTGTCTCGGAACTGGATCAGGGATTCGAGTGCGGCGCGACCGGACTGCGGGAGCTGCACAACCGCCTGTTTCAGGATCTCCAGCAGGCGATCAATGCTCTGTCTCTCGGAAACGGCCGCGCTGACATCCCGGTCAGCGGTTGGCAATCCGCGCCTCCGGGCTCGCCCGCCGACGGCGACCGCTACATCGTGCTGCCGACAGGCACAGGGGACTTCGCCGGTCATGACAACCAGATCGCCATGTGGGCCGGCGACGATTGGGTGTTCGCGGATCCGGTGGCCGGCCTGCAGGTCCAATACTGGGATACTCGGCAGATTGTTCTGCGCTTCGATGGCACGTCATGGGCCGAGGATCTGGCGACCGAGACTGCGGCGGGCCGGGTCGAGTTGGCGACCATCGAGGAAGCCAGAGATGGTACGAGCACAACGCTTGCCGTCACCCCCGCCGGTGTCGCTGCGGGTGCGGCAGAGCGATTCACCAACCGGGTGATTCTGACGACTGTTGGTGCCGTTTCGTTCACGCCAACATTCACAGGTCGCCATCGCATCATACTCTACGCACCGGGTGCTGGCGGGGGCTCTGCCGAGGGAACAGGCGCTGGTGCTGGCGGCGGCGGCGGTGGCTGTGTTGAGGATTACGAAAACTTCATCGCAGGCACACCTGTTACCGGCAACATCGGTGCCGGTGGGGCCGGGGGCGCTGTCCCAAGAGGAACCGGTGGGGCCGGGGGCAACACGACGTTTGCTGGCCGGACAGCCATTGGCGGCAGTGGCGGAACCGGCGCTTTCAGCGGCGGGGCCGGTGTCCCTGGCAGCGGCGGGGGCGGCACAGGACTCAGTGCTAAGGGGCTGATCCGCTCTGGTGGGAGTGGCTACCAAGGGGCGCCGCAGATTGCGCAGGGCGGCGAGGGGGGCCGTGGCGGCGGTATAAGCGGTGGGATTGGTGGCCCTGCGTCCTTTGGCACAGGCAACACGGGCTCGGCAGCGGGAGGTGGCGGCAGCGGGTCCAGCAACAATGGGGCTGGCGGCGCTGGCGCGCGAGGTGAGATTTGGATCGAGTGGTGAGCGATATGGAAAACCGACGCTTTGTCATCGTCAAGGGTGATGCTGCAATAACGGCCCTCGAAGCGCCCTCGGCTGAGGCTGCAATCTACGCCGAGGGGCAGGTCGCGATCGAGCACGCCACTGCCGGCGCTGGCTGGACCTATACGGACGGCGAACTCAGTCCCCCGCCTGTGCCTCTCGATGAGAGAAAGACGATGATGGCATCGGCGGTCAACGCCAAACGGGATGCGATCATCGTCGCTGGCTACAGGCACAATTTTGGCGGCTCGGCTGGTATTCGGACGCTAGACACCAGATCAGACAGCGACCGCGTCCAGTGGTTGGCCCTGCGCGAAATATGGCGGGGCATGTCGGAGACCGATCGGGTCGAGGTGATCGATCAATCGAACGCCGTCTTCGAAACGAGCGCTGCGACCGCCGCCACTGCGATCTACGACATGGGCGTTTGGCACAGCCGGGTCATCGTCCATGCTCGGAATTTGAAGAACGCCATCCTCGAAGCATCCGACGCCGATGCTCTCGATGAGATCGACACTGAAGCCGGGTGGCATGATTAATGATCACTCTCACCGATTTCGGCGAGAACAAGGACGCGCGTGGGCGGGTGCCCGTCGATCCCGCGATATTCCAACAGTCTGGGACGCGCGTTCTCGCGACCACCGGTCAGTCGATGCTCGCCAATTATGGCGCGCTGACCATGTTCGATCCTTCGGCCTATATCCCGCAGACGGTCTACGAACTGTCGATCCACGATGGAAACATCTACGAGAGCGACGGCGGGCAGATTATGAACTGCGATGGCTCGGCCGGTCGCTTGAGCGTTCTGCCCTATTGGGGCCATTGCCTCGTATCCTCCGGCAAGTCCGCTCGGGTGCTGCTGTGCTCCCTCAACATCGGCGGCTCTCACGCGCACCGCTGGATGAAGGGCGGCGACCTGTTCCATCGGGTCGAATACTTGCTCGATATGCTTTCCTGCATGGGCCTGCACCCGACCGAATGGGTTCACATGCAGGGGCAGGCCGATATGTGGTCTTGCACGTCCAGCGAGGCGTTTGCGGTGCGGACGGCGCGGTTCATCCGCGATGTGCAGGCGGCGGGTTATCAGAACAACATGATCGTCGGCCTGGGTGCCTATCAGCTCTACTGCACCGAAGCGAACAGACTTGCCATCGTTCGAGGCCAGTCGGTTGCAGCCGTCGAAGCCGGAATGTCCATCGGCCCGAACGACGACGAGTGGCCGGTCTCCATGCGCGTCGATGGCGTCCACCCCAACGACCAGATGCGCTGGTATCAGTGGCAGCGGTGGCAGCACGCCTTTGGCGTGATCTCGTAATCCAGGAATCCTGATCCGGCGCCCATGAGGCGCCTTTTTCACGCGCCCGCCCGGCATTGCTTGGCGGGCCTTTTCTCGTGGAGATCGACCAATGTCGAAAGAGATCGTCCAGTCCGTCCAGACCCGGCTTCAGGAGCTTGGCTACTACGTCGGCAAGATCGACGGTGACGCCGGCCCGAACACGGAAGCCGCCCTTGCGGACTTCAAGGCCGCCCACGGCTTCGTGGCCCGGCCTTATCCGGTGATCCAGACCCTGCACCTGCTGTTCGACGAGGACGCGAAGACCAAGGCCAAGACGATCGTCACGGGCGAGCCGGCCTGGATGGTCGAGGCGCGCTCGAGGATGGGCCTGCACGAGGTCAGGGATTACACCGCGCTCTCCAGTTGGCTGCGCTCGGATGGCCCGACGCTGGGCGATCCACGTAAGCTGCCCTGGTGTGGCGATTTCGTTCAGACGGCCATCAAGCTGACGCTTCCCGACGAGCCGATGCCGACCAACCCCTATCTGGCCCGCAACTGGCTGAAGTTCGGCGTCGAGACCAAGCCCCGCTTTGGCGCGGTGATGGTGTTCTGGCGCGGATCGCGGAACGGCATCTCCGGGCATGTCGCCTTCTATGTCGGCGAGGACGCCAGCACCTACCACGTCCTCGGCGGCAACCAGTCAAACCAGATCAGCGTGACGCGGATGGCGAAGGATCGCTTCCTCGGCGCCCGCTGGCCGGAGACCGACACCACCGCCACCGGATCGGTAGCGAAGACGGCATCCGGCGCCATCAGCCAGAACGAGGCCTGACGATGGGCGCGCGAGGCATCCTCCGAGCCGGCGAGGACGGCAGCCTGATGTTCTGGTGTCCAGGTTGCGATGGCGCCCACAGGGTGACCGTTGGCGATGGCCCGGGCCCGCG
This sequence comes from Aurantimonas litoralis, assembly GCF_026153195.1. NCBI lineage: Bacteria > Pseudomonadati > Pseudomonadota > Alphaproteobacteria > Hyphomicrobiales > Aurantimonadaceae > Aurantimonas > Aurantimonas litoralis. The sequence continues at coordinate 48,818 of NZ_JAPFBM010000006.1, forward strand.
TTGGGGCTTCAACGACGACTATGCGCGGCCGACCTTCACGCCGTCCGTCATGGTCTCCTATCCCGGCGCAGATGCGGGCGTGGACGGTGCGCCCCCGGCTGTGTGCCACTCCTTCGTCCGCGAGGGCCGCATCCAATTCCTCGGCGACTGCACCCATCCGCTCGCCGGGCAGACCGTTCCACTCCAGCCATTTGATGAGGCCTGACCCATGGAAAACGCCATCGACATCACGCTCGCCGTCGTCCTGCCGCTGCTCGCCACGGTGCTGACGACGATCGCCATTCCGGCGGCCATCGCATGGCTGAAGGCGAGCCACGTCATCAAGGACGAGGCGCGGGCCAAGCTCTTGCAGTCGGCACTGGAGAACGCGGCGCTGACGGCCATTGCGCGGGCAGGGGGCGCACGTGTCATGCCTGCGGTGACTTCGGACGCCACGGGCGCGGCGATCGCCTACGTGAAGGCGTCAGTGCCCGACACGGTCAAGACGCTGGGCCTATCCGACAACAAGATCGCCGATCTCGTCGTTCCGCATATCCAGCGGCAGATCGACAGGGTGGCGCCGTGAGCGTCCTGTCCTGGCTGTTCTGGGGCATGGTGGCGGGGCTGACGACCATCGCCATCATCGCGCTTGCCAGTCAGCCCGTACCAGCAGCGCCGACGCCAAGGCAGCCGCTCCGTCTGGCCGACCTCGACTGTGACCGCGCCGGAACCATGCCGGCCATTCGGCTCGATCGGCAGGGGCGAATGGAAGTCTCCTGGCGGGACGGGCGCGGTTGCGTCCGGTGGTCGCTCTGGGTGCCGCGATGATCTACATCTCGATCAGCCGGAAGAACCACAGCCGAGCGCCTGAATGGTTCTCGGCGGTGTTCATGTTTGGATTCGGCCTCACCCTCCTTCACCCGAGCAGGACGTTCGACAGTTCCAGTTACAGGGCGTTCGACCAGTCCATTGGCGAATCCGGAACCGGCATCATCACATTTGCGGTCGCGGCGTTCTGGCTCTTTGGGCTCTGGTACAACGGGCGGAAGGAGACCCTGACATCGACGGTGCGCGCCTGCTGCGCCTGCATGGGGGTCGTCGTCTACGCGATGCTGACGACAGGGTTCGTCATTTCATTCTTCCTGACCGGGCTGCTGTCCACGGGCTGGTGGGCATATTTCATGATGTCAATGCTCTCCCTCTACAACGTGACGCAGATCCTGCACGACAAGGGGGCCTGTCGTAATGGCGCCACCAACAGATCCTGACTTCCTCGCCGAATGGGGCGTCTGGATCGGGGGCGTTCTCGCAACGATCGTCACAGGCTTCTTCGCCAAGGTGAGCTTGCAGAAGGGGAAAGCGGCAGGGGAGCCGGAGAGCTACACCCAGGTCGCCGGGGCACTAGTCGATAGCTCGTCGGTGAAGAACCTCGCGGCCTCTATCGAGGCGATCAACCTCACGCTCCTGACCATCCATCGCGACAGCGAGACGATCGGGAAGGCGCGCGTGGATACGCTCAAGGCGATGGTTTCCGCCGTCGAGGATTTGTCCTCGAATGTCCACCGCAGCAACGTGCTGACGGAGCGCGAGGAGGAGGAACGAGAGCGGCGCGAGCGGGAATCGCTGGAGCGCGAAGTCGCTCGCCTTCGAGACAAGCTGAGGGGGCAGGATGACCCGATGCGGCGCGACTGACGACCATTCATCAGACAGACCGGCCCGGCCGCCCTTCGCAGGGTAGCCGGGCCTTTTTGCGTTCATCGTCCCTCCCTTGCGGAGAGGCAGGTATCCCAGGGCTTCTCGTTTGCGAACGCAAAAGGCGCATGACGTTATTAGTTATCGAACTGCCGAAGCATTGCTGGTTTTTCGGCGGGGCAGCAACTTGGCCGCTCGGTGGCTCCACTGGATGACGGGTGCCTCAACGTAGCGCCAACTCAGCGTGACGAGCGCGAAAGTGGCGACCAGCCCGAGAATGAGGGCGGGAATGCCTTCTCCCGGCAGGAAATAAGCCGGCCTCCCATACAGAAGATGTGCAGCACCATGCATCATCGGGTAATGGATGATGTAGATCGCAAAGCACCGAACGCCGGCCCAACGCAGCCCGCGCGCTAGCAATCCCAGTGACAGCGGTTGGCGGCAAATTGCGAAAACTAGAACGATCGCGCCTAACGAGATCGGCTTTAGTGCGGCCATGAGATGACCGCTCGGGCTAACCAAAGGGTAGCCTCCGGCCGCCAGTACGAAGAGTCCATAGACGCCCATCAGCAGTGCGATGCTCAGAAACTTCGCCGTTCGCTCGTTCGCTGCGATGGCTTGTCGCACCGCCGGCGTGCTTGCCAAACAGCAAGCAATCACGCCAGCGAATGGGGCATCGAGCCGCGATGGTGTTAGTACGAGCGCCGCGTAGGCATAACCGTTACTGGTGAGCCAGACGAATAGCGCAGCGGACGCAGTGACGATTGCAAGGCTGACCGCAGCCAGGTAGCGCGGCGGGCTCAACGCGACGACAACAGCCGCGATGGCGTAAAACTGCACTTCGACGGCTAACGACCAGGTAACGGCCATCCACAAGGGCCCCCAGCCGCCGAAGGCTGCTTGCCGCCAGTTCTGTGTGAACGTGAGGTAAGCCCAACTTTCAATCGGCTCGGACCCAAAGAGAGCAGGGAATGCGCCTCCCCAACTTGCCGCCCCCGCCGCGCGCAGGAGCAGGAATGGCGCGAGCCACAGAAAGTAGAGCGGTGCTAGCCGCGCCAGACGCTTCAAAAAATAGGCGCCCCAATATCCGTCCTGCCCGCGTGTCGAACGAAGCGAAGCGGCAATAAGGAAGCCGGAAAGAGCGAAGAACAGGTCGACCGCGAACGCGCCAGACGAAATGACCAGATTTACCAGCCAAGGCAGCCCGCTGGTCGTTCGAACAACGCCAGTGGCCCAGATGTAATGGAAAACCAATATCGCGACTACTGCGATACCTCTGACGATGTCCAGGGAAACGGCGCGGTCAGTTGATGCGGGCGAGTTCATCACGCTGCCTAGCATCCTAGCCCTTGGCAGTGAAGACACCATCCTCGTCACCTTGAGTGATGCGACCGCTTTCTCGTTCAGCGCCCCGGAACCTTCGCCTGCACGGTCATTGTGATCTCGCGGCTGCCGCACCCGGAGCACTTCACCGGCGGCGACCACCTGATGAAAACCTGCGAGCGTCCCCACCTGCGGATCGCCTCGTCCAGATCGAGCCCGAGCTTCCGTTTGCAGGCGCCACAGTACCAGGCCAGCCCCATGCCGTTGTCGGCCAGCTTGCCGAGGGTATCGATCTTGTGCGGGTCGTCGCTCAATCCCATTCCCTGTTCACGGCGTTCCATGCGTCGGCGACGTCACCATAGCCGATCGCCCGCAGCAATTCGTCGATGACTTGGGCGCTGTCGGAGCGCGCGACTGAAGGATCCGCGACACTGGCGATCAACCGAAGCTCCGCGATGGCCTTCTCGCGGGTATCGGCGTGCTCCAAGGCGAAGCGCGCGGCCGGGTCGTCGTGGGGCTGATCCGGGTCGCCGGACCATGGGCTGTCGGGCACGTATTTCCCCCTCACGATCACTTGGCTGTCCACAGACGGCGATAGTCGTGGATGGAGAACGCAACGACAACAACGTCCCCCGATTTTCCCCCGCAACGAGGGGGATTTTCTCGGAATGTTCCGGGTCGAGCCGTTCTGAACCGTAGATGTCGGGGGAGTGCCAAAGCCTTGTTTCTGGCGGAGAGGAAGGGATTCGAACCCTCGATACGGTCTCCCGTATACTCCCTTAGCAGGGGAGCGCCTTCGACCACTCGGCCACCTCTCCAATTGCGCGGATTACCCGTCGTGGCACGTGCTTGCAAGGGCGTGGGCGAGAAAACTCGTGGGGAATCGCCGTCTTCGGCAATTTCGTTCGTTCCCGGACATGGGGCGAAGGGGGGGGCGGCGTGCCTGCGTGCCGGGCGGCGCAAACGAGGCGCAGCGCGGTTCGCTTGTGACCGGGTCGGTGCTTCGCTAAAGATCACAGGGAGTTGTCCCCGGGGTTCAGCGGCCGTGCGATCGGGGCGGCGGCAATGGTGTGATCATGCAGAAAAAAGCTTTCGGAATCGTCCTCGTCTGTCTCGTGCTCCTGGCGGCGATCGTCGCCGGCTACTGGGACATGCTGAGCAGTGAAAAGCTGCGGGTGGCGCAACGCGGCGATCCGGCCGAGGTGACGGATGGGGCGGCCGGTGCGGACGCTGGCAGCGAGACGGTTGATGCCGGGGCGGTCCGGGACGATTCGTCGGAAATGGCCGCGGCCGATTCCGAAGCGGATGCAGGGACTGCGTCGCCCGGTGCAGACGTTGCGGACGAACCGTCGGTCACCGAAGGAGACGCGACCGCTTCGGCAACGTCCGATGTCGCGCCGGCCGTCGCGGGGAACGAAGAGGCAGGGCAAGACGCCGAGGCGCAGCGACAGCCGGAGACGGCACAGGCGCAGACGGAGGTCGCGACTGCGGGCGAGGGGGATCAGGGATCTGTCGAGGATCCCTCGGTTTCCACCGAAGCCGGTGGGGATACGGGGTCGGATGTCACCAGCGGCGCAGCGTCCACGTCATCGGCCAGTGATAATGCCGGCGATTCGGACGCGAGCGCTACGGGGACTGTCGCGGATGCGTCTGCGAATGTGGGCGAGGCCGGTGCTGGCAGTACGGGCACAGGCGACGATGCCGGTGGAACGGAGCTTCCCGTCGGAACCGCATCCGACGGCGAGAATCGAACGGTCGCCAAGGCGAGCGAGACCGGTTCGGCGCAGAATGGCGACGCGGCCGCGAACCCGACAGCCGGTGAGGACGCTGCCGATGTATCGGAGACGCCTGGCAACGGTCGTACGGAGGACGGGGCAAGCGGCGATCCGGAGACGGCCGCCAATGAGGCCGGCGCCGTGGAGAACCCGGCGGCGGCCGATTCGGCCGAGGTTGCCGCTGCCGCGAATGCCAGCGATCGTGACGAGGGTCGCGCCGACGGCGACGCTGCTGCCGCTGCGGATGCGCCACGCTTCGATCTGCTCCGGGTCGAGCCCGATGGCTCCACCGTCATTGCCGGGCGCGCGCCGGCCGACAGCCGCATCGCGCTGATGTCGGGCGAGACGGTGCTCGGTGGCGATACGGCCGGGATCGGTGGCGATTTCGCGGTGGTGCTCGATGCGCCGCTTCCGCCGGGCGATCATGCGATCACCATTCGCGCGACGTTACCGGACGGTAGCGTCACGCGCTCGCAGGAAACCGCGATCGTCAGCGTCCCGCCGCGCGATCGTCCGGGCGAGTTGCTGGCAATGGTCGAGGCGCCGAATGCGCCGACCCGGCTCATCGAGATGCCAGCCGCCGGCGCAGAGGCCGCCGCGAGTGGCGCCGCTTCTGAAGCAGCGCAACCGGCTCTGCCGGCGGAGGCGGCGTCGCCGTCCGAGGCCGTGGCCAAGAAGCCTGAGACGGCGGATGCGGCCGGGGCATCCCCGACGCCGAGCCAGACGGCTGCGCGTCTGCCTGCGGAAGGCGGATCCGCGCCTGCGGACACGGTCGCGGAGGGTGCCGCGTCGGTGGCGGTCCCGGCGGAGGGAGCAGCGGACAGCGCCGCCGGCGCGCCGGGCGAAACGGATGTGGCCGGGAGCGATGCGCCGGTGCAGCCGGGCGGCGCCGTCATGCTGCCGCGCGACACGAGTGCCGACGCCGTGCCGTCGAGCCCGTCCACGGTGCCGCTGCTGCGGGTCGAGGCGGTGGAGGTCGAGGGTTCGCAGGTCTATATCGCCGGGGCCGCCGAGCGCGGGGCCCGCGTGCGGGTGTATGTCGACAACGTCTTCCTGGCCGAGGACGAGGCCGGCTTCGGCGATCGGTTCCTGGTCACCGGCGACACCGGCATGAGCGTCGGCGAGCATCTGGTGCGCGCCGACCAGATTTCGCCGGACGGCCGCGTCGTGGCCCGCGCCGAGGTGCCGTTTACGCGCCCCGAGGGCGCGACGGCCGCCGCCGTGGCACCGGCGCAGGTTGGCGCGTCGCAGGAGAGAGCGTCAGCGGACAGGGCGGCTGCCGACGCGGCCGGGAGCAGCGAAGAGGCTTCGCCGGCAAGCGAACCGGAAGTGACGCCGTCGATGGCGGATGCCGGGAATGCGAGCCGGGCGGCGGATAGTGCCGGGCCGGTGGATATGAGCGAGACCTCTGCCGAGGCAGGGACCGAGAAGTCCGGTCGGGTGACGGTTGCGGACGCCAATGAGACTGGTGCCGGTACGCCGGATGCAGTCGCGGCAGCACCGGCGGAACCTGCGGCCGGCGTGGCGGAAGAGAACCGGGTGGCCGTGCGCGACGCCACCGGTGAGGAAACCGACGTTGCCGACGCCGCCGATGCCGCGTCGGGCTCGCTGGACGGTTCTTCGCCGACGGTCGTGGCGTCCGAGGTTCCCGAGAGTGCGGTCGCTGCCACCACTCCGGAGCAGGCCGACGCGCAGACGCCGCAGACCGATGCCGCGGGAAGCCGCGTCGGGGATCAGCCGGAAGCCGAGTCGGCGACCGATGGCGATGAGGCCGATGTGCCGGTCAACCGGCAGCCGGCGCTCGCCAATGCGGATGGGCGCGTGATCATCCGCAAGGGCGATACGCTGTGGGAGATTTCACGGCGGACCTATGGTGAGGGCCAGCGCTATACGGTCATCTACCTTGCCAATGGCGACCAGATCCGCGATCCGGACCTGATCTATCCGGCGCAGGTCTTCCGCCTGCCGGAGACGCCGGCGGACGGCGATGCCGGGGACGATGCCGGTGCCACCGAGGCGAAGGGCGACGGCGAAGGCTGATCGCGCCGCGCCGCGCAGGGCGGCGCAAGGCCGCAAGATGCGCGGCGTCGTTGTATTCGGCCGGGCGGTGATCTAGACGCGGGCGGACACAGACCAGACGTCGACGGCGCGGCGGGACAGCCCGGCGCGCCGCTTCGTTGGAAAGGATCGACGTGGCGTCAGACCCCGGTAAACGCGTGTCCGGCGATAGCGGCCGGACCTTCGAGACGCTGGCCAATCTGTGGCCCTATATGTGGCCGTCGGAGCGCCCGGACCTGCGGATGCGCGTCGCCTATGCGACGATCTTCCTCGTCCTTGCCAAGCTCCTGACCGTCCTCGTCCCGTATTTTTACAAATGGGCGACCGACGCCCTCGACGGCGCGGATACGGCGACGGAATGGCTGCCTCTGGCGCTCACCGGCGCGATCACGCTGGTCGTCTCCTACAATGTCGCGCGGATTATCTCGGTCGGGCTCAACCAGTTGCGCGACGCCCTGTTCGCGCGGGTCGGCCAGCATGCCGTGCGGCGGCTCGCTTACCGCACCTTCGTGCACATGCACCGCCTGTCCCTGCGCTTCCATCTGGAACGGCGCACCGGCGGCTTGTCGCGGATCATCGAGCGCGGCACCAAGGGCATCGAGGCGATCGTCCGCTTCACCATTCTCAACACGCTGCCGACGATCCTGGAATTCGCGCTGGTCGCGATCATCTTCGGCTTCGCCTACGGCCTGTCCTATCTCGCGGTCATCGCGGCGACGGTCTGGCTCTATGGCTGGTTCACCATCAAGGCCAGCGACTGGCGGATCGCGATCCGCCGCGACATGAACGATTCCGACACCGACGCCAACACCAAGGCGATCGACTCGCTCCTGAACTTCGAGACCGTCAAATATTTCGGCAATGAAGGCATGGAGGCGGAGCGCTTCGATCATTCGATGGCGCGCTACGAGACGGCGGCGACGCGCATCTGGACCTCGCTCGGCTGGCTGAATTTCGGCCAGGGCGTGATCTTCGGTGTCGGCATGGCGATCGCCATGGTGATGTCGGCGCTGGAAGTGCGGGCCGGCACCCAGACGCTGGGCGACTTCGTCTTCATCAACGCCATGCTGATGCAGCTCTCGGTGCCGCTGAACTTCATCGGCTTCGTCTATCGCGAGATCCGGCAGGGGCTGACCGACATCGAGGCGATGTTCGGCCTGCTCGAGGTCGATGCGGAGGTGAAGGATCCGGCCGGCGCGCCGGCGCTGAGCGTCACCGAGGGCGCGATCCGCTTCGAGGACGTGCGCTTCGGCTACGATCCGGCGCGCGAGATCCTGAAGGGCATTTCCTTCGAGGTGCCGCCGGGCAAGTCGGTGGCGATCGTCGGACCGTCCGGCGCCGGCAAGTCGACGATCTCGCGACTGCTGTTCCGCTTCTACGACGTGAAGTCCGGCCGCATCCTGATCGACGGCCAGGACATCGCCAAGGTGCAGCAGGCGTCGGTGCGCGGCGCCATCGGCATCGTCCCGCAGGATACGGTGCTGTTCAACGACACGGTGCTCTACAACATCCGCTACGGCCGGATCACGGCGACCGAGGACGAAGTGCTGCGGGCGGCCGAACTGGCGCAGATCGCCGGCTTCATCCGCGAACTGCCGGAGGGCTTCAACTCCATGGTGGGCGAGCGCGGCCTGAAGCTGTCGGGCGGCGAGAAGCAGCGTGTCGCCATCGCGCGGACCATCCTGAAGGCGCCGCCGATCCTGGTCCTGGACGAGGCGACCTCGGCGCTGGACACCCATACCGAGCAGGAAATCCAGACGGCGCTCGATCTCGTCTCGCGGGAGCGCACAACGCTGACGATCGCCCACCGCCTGTCGACGATCATCGACTGCGACGAGATCATCGTCCTGAAGGCCGGTGAGATCGTCGAACGCGGTTCCCATCGCGAACTGCTTGAAAATGCGGGGCTCTACGCCGAAATGTGGGCGATGCAGCGCGAGGCCAGCGAGGCCGAGGAAGCCCTGCGGCGTGCCCGCGAGGCGGACGAGTTCGGGATCGTCGATCGCTGGCGCACGCCGGAGACGTGATTTCGGTTCTCGTATCTGGCGCAGAGGAACCGTCTTTGCTTTGCCGCCATTGCCCCTTATCCGACCGGCAGGCGCAGCCGCGTCGCCAGTTTTGAAGGAACCAGACAGCCAGTGACCATCTTCACTTCGATCCGCAACGCGCTCGTTCCGATCCACCGGGCGGGCTATCCGTTCATCGCGGGCTTCTTCGTCGTCTCGCTGGTCCTCGGCTTCCTGTGGGAGCCGCTGTTCTGGGCCGGGCTCGTCCTGACCGCATGGTGCGCCTATTTCTTCCGCGATCCCGAGCGCGTCACGCCGGTCGCCGAACATCTGGTGATCAGCCCGGCTGACGGTCATGTGTCGCTGGTCGGCCACGTCATGCCGCCGGCGGAGCTCGACCTCGGCACCGAGCCGATGCTGCGCATCTCGGTGTTCATGAACGTCTTCGACTGCCACGTGAACCGCGCGCCGATGCGCGGCCGGGTGCGGCTGATCTCCTATCGCGAGGGTGAGTTCCGCAATGCCGAACTCGACAAGGCCAGCGAGGTCAACGAGCGCTCCTCGATGGTGATCGAGGGACCGCGCGGGGAGATCGGCGTGGTGCAGATCGCCGGGCTGGTCGCTCGCCGCATCATCTGCTGGTCGAATGTCGAGGACCGCATCGAGGCTGGCGAGCGCTTCGGCCTGATCCGCTTCGGTTCGCGCCTCGACGTCTATCTGCCGGACGGTTTCGTGCCGCGGGTGGCCGAGGGCCAGCGCGCCGTTGCCGGTGAGACGATCATCGCCGAGTTCGGCGAGAACCTGAAGACGTGGCCGTCGAGGCGCGACTGATGGCGATCGAGTCGCCGTTTCCGCCCTTCGATCCGGGCAAGCCGGACGCCGAGGACGACAAGGTTCGCCGGCGCATCCCGTTCCGGCATATCGTGCCCAACCTCATCACCATCCTGGCGATCTGCGCCGGGATGACCGGCATCCGGCTGGCCTTCGAGGGCCGGTTCGAACTGGCCGTCGGCATGGTGCTCGGGGCGGCGCTGCTCGACGGTATCGACGGGCGCGTGGCGCGTCTCCTCAAGGGGCAGAGCCGGTTCGGCGCCGAGATGGATTCGCTTGCCGACATCGTCAATTTCGGCGTGGCGCCCGGGCTCGTGCTTTATGCCTACATGCTGCACGACGCCGGCTCGCTCGGCTGGATCGCGGCGCTGCTCTACGCCAGCGCCAGCGCGCTGCGGCTGGCCCGTTTCAACACCATGCTCGACGACCCCAAGCGGCCGAAATGGCAGTCGGCCTTCTTCGTCGGCGTGCCGGCGCCGGCGGGTGCGGGCATGGCGATGTTTCCGATCTATCTGAGTCTCGCGGGCTTCGAATCCGGCCTGCCGGAGGTCACCGCCGTCGTCGCCTCGGTCTATCTGGTGTTCATCGGGCTTCTGATGGCCAGCCGCATTCCGACTTGGTCGGGCAAGGGCGCCGGCATCCGGGTGCGGCGTGACTACGCCATCCCGATCATGCTGGCGGTCGTCTGCTATATCGCGGTGCTGTTGAGCTTCTTCTGGGCGACGGCGACGCTGACGGTGCTGGTCTATGGCGCGTCGATCTTCTTCTCGGTCCGCGCCTATCGCCAGCGGCAGAGCCGCGAAGCCGGACGCAGCATGTCCGGCATGTCGCTGTAGCGCGACCCTCAGGCGGGGTCGCGATAGTCCAGGAAGCGATCCTGCCGCACGTCGAACAGCTTGCCCGTCGCGGTGACGTCGGCGAAGGCGAGGGGAACGATCTTGGCCGCGACCTCGCGCGGGGTCGGCAGGGTCTTGGCGTCCTCGCCCGGCATGGCCAATGCGCGCATGGCGGTGCGGGTGGCACCCGGATTGACCGAGTTGACGCGCAGCGGCAGGTTCTCGGTCTCGTTGGCCCAGGACTTCACCAGCGCCTCGCAGGCCGCCTTGGTGGCCGCGTAGAGCGACCAGTAGGCCTTGGCGGAATGCGCCGCGCCCGAGGACATGATGATGGCGCGCCCGGCGTCGGACTTGCGCAGCAGCGGGTCGGTGGTCCGGATCAGCCGCCAGGTGGCGTTGACGTTCACCGTCATCGTCTTGTCGAAGACCTTCGCCTCGATGTGGCCGATGGGCGCCAGGACGCCCAGGAGGCCGGCATTGGCCACCAGCACGTCGAGCTTGCCCCAGCGCTCGTGGATCGCCCCGCCGAGACGGTCGATGCCGCCCATGTCGGTCAGGTCGAGCGGCACCAGGGTGGCCGAGCCGCCCAGCGCCTTGATCTCGTCGTCGAACTCCTCGAGACCGCCCACCGTGCGCGCGACCGCGATCACATGCGCGCCCTCGGCGGCAAGCCCTTTGGCGATCTGGTAGCCGATGCCGCGCGAGGCACCGGTGACCAGTGCGACGCGATCCTGAAGCTGCTTTGTCATCTGCTGTCTGCCGGTAGAATGGATATGGTCTGGGGTCTCAGCCGGCGCCGCCGAGCAGCGTCAGGGGACGGACGTTCTCGACGCCCTCCTGATCGGTCAGCGAGGTCGGATAGTCGCCGGTGAAACAGGCGTCGCAGAATTGCGGGGCCATCTTGTTGCGCGACGGCTCGTCGGTGGCCCGGTAGAGCCCGTCGATCGACAGGAAGGCGAGGGAGTCGACCTTGATGAAGTCGGCCATTTCTTCGACCGTCATCCGCGAGGCGAGCAGCTTGGCCTTTTCCGGCGTGTCGACGCCGTAGAAGCAGCTCGCACGCGTCGGCGGCGAGGCGATGCGCATGTGCACCTCGGTCGCGCCGGCCTCGCGGACCATCTGGACGATCTTCTGGCTGGTGGTGCCGCGCACGATCGAATCGTCGACGAGGATGACCCGCTTGCCCTCCAGCATGCGCCGGTTGGCGTTGTGCTTGAGCTTCACGCCCATGTGGCGGATCGAGTCCGTCGGCTGGATGAAGGTCCGGCCGACATAGTGATTGCGGATGATGCCGAGTTCGAAGGGCAGGTTGGACTCCTGCGCGTAGCCGATCGCCGCCGGAACGCCCGAATCGGGAACCGGCACGACGAGATCGGCCTCGGGATGGCTCTCGCGGGCCAGCTCGCCGCCGATCTTCTTGCGGATCTCGTAGACGTTGCGGCCTTCGACGGTGGAATCGGGCCGGGCGAAATAGACATATTCGAAGATGCAGAAGCGGGCGCGCCGCGCCTGGAACGGGAAGATGCTCTCGATCCCGTCGTCGCTGATGACGACCATCTCGCCGGGCTCAATGTCGCGCACGAAGTCGGCGCCGATGATGTCGAGGGCGCAGGTCTCGGATGCCAGGATGGGCGAGCCTTCGAGATCGCCGAGGACCAGCGGGCGAATGCCCAGCGGGTCGCGCACGCCGACCATCTTCTTCGACGACAGGCCGACCAGCGAGAAGGCGCCTTCGAGCCGCGTCAGCGCGTCGACGAGCTTTTCCACGAACAGCCGGGCGGCGCTGGTGGCCACCAGATGCAGGATCGTCTCGGTGTCGGAGGTGGAGGAAAAGATCGAGCCGCGGCGCTGCAATTCGCGCTGCACGGTCATGGCGTTGGTGATGTTGCCGTTGTGGGCGACGGCGAAACCGCCGGCCGACAATTCGGCGAAGAAGGGCTGGACGTTGCGCAGGCCGCCGCCACCGGTGGTGGCGTAGCGCGTGTGGCCGATGGCCGAGGAACCGGGCAGGCGCTCGAGGACCGCCTGCTTGGTGAAGGTATCGCCGATCAGGCCGGCGTGGCGCTCGACATGGAACTGGCTCCCGTCGAAGGAGACAATGCCGGCCGCCTCCTGGCCCCGGTGCTGCAGGGCATGCAGGCCGAGCGTGGTCAGTGCGGCCGCATCGGTCCGTTTGAAAATGCCGAAAACGCCGCACTCTTCGTGCAGCGAGTCATCGCCGAAAGGCGTGTCATCCATCGATTTTATCCGCCGTTTGCCGTTGTCGGTCGGCCGTCCGTTAGATGCCCCACCCTATACGCGCTTATGTCGTCGCATGCGAGGCGGTGAGCGAAGAGATCATGCCGCGGCCGCAACGCCGGCTAGTTCGCCGGCTGCGTCGGGGTGTCGGTGCCTTCGATGACACCTTCGATCGAGGTCGGCTCGCCGGGCGTCGCCGTGCCCTCGGGAACGCCATCCGCATCCTGCGGCCCGCGGATGCTGTCGAGGATGACCTCTTCCGGGTTGTCGGGCAGGGCGGCCACGAGCTGCTGGCCGAGATTGTCGAGGAACGGCTTGGAGCGCGCGCCGGCGATCCAGTCCGGCTGGTTCTCGGGGGCAAGCCAGTTGAAGAACAGCATCGCCACGACGACGAGGAGCAGGCCGCGCACGGCGCCGAAGATGAAGCCGAGCGTGCGGTCGAGCGCACCGATGCGGCTGTCGATGATGAAGTCGGCGATGCGCAGGGTGATGAAGGAGACGATGATCAGGACGACGAGGAAGATCGCTGCGGCGGCCGCCACCATGGCGACGGTGTCGGAGGCGATGTACTCGGCGGCATAGGGGGTCAGCGGCTTGTAGAAGAAGAAGGCCGCGGCCGCCGCGACCAGCCATGAGACGACCGACAGGATCTCCCGCGAGAAGCCGCGGACCATGGCGAGCAGCGCCGAGACCAGCATGATCGCGAAGAGAATCGCATCGAGAAGCGTGACGGTCATGAAGGATGGCCCCGTAGGCATATGGATCGTGCGGGCGGGCGCGGGATCGTCCGGGCTGCCCCGCTCGCCCACGCTGTAGCGCTTTTCATGACAGTTTTACACTAGGGACTTGCCGGAAAATCAAGCCTCGCTCCCATTGCCGCCCGCCGCGACCCGCGCGACGAGATCGGGCAGGGCCTCGATCTCGTTGGCAACCATGTCGCGGGTGCGCGGCAGGTCGGGGCTGCCCGACGGCAGGACGGCCTGCCGGAAGCCCAGCTTTTCCGCCTCCTTCAGCCGCTGCGCCGCCTGGCCGACCGGGCGCACCGAGCCGGACAGGCTGATCTCGCCGAAATAGACGCAATCTGCGGGCAGGGGCGCGCCGCTGAGCGAGGAGACCAGCGCCGCGGCGACGGCCAGATCGGCCGCCGGCTCGGAAATGCGGAAACCGCCGGCGACGTTGAGATAGACGTCATGCTGGCCGAGGCGCACGCCACAATGGGCCTCCAGCACCGCCAGCACCATGGCCAGCCGCGGCTGGTCCCAGCCGAGGACGGCACGGCGCGGCGTGCCGAGGGCCGACGGCGCGACGAGGGCCTGGATCTCGACGAGGACCGGCCGAGTGCCCTCCATGCCGGCGAAGACGGCGGCGCCGGCGGCCTTCTCGTTGCGCTCGCCCAGGAACAGCTCGGACGGGTTCTGCACCTCGCGCAGGCCGAGATCGCCCATCTCGAAGACGCCGATCTCGTCGGTGGGGCCGAAGCGGTTCTTGACGGTGCGCAGAATGCGGTAGTGATGGCCGCCTTCGCCTTCGAAATAGAGGACGGCATCGACCATGTGCTCGACCACCCGCGGGCCTGCGATCTGGCCTTCCTTGGTGACGTGGCCGACAAGGATGACGGCGGCGCCGCTCGCCTTGGCGAAGCGGATCATCGCCTGTACGCCGACCCGCACCTGGGTCACCGTGCCGGGTGCCGATTCGGCGAGGTCGCTCCACAGGGTCTGGATCGAATCGATGATGACGAGGTCGGGACGCCGCGCCTCGGCAAGGGTCGCCAGGATGTCCTCGACATTGGTCTCGGCCATGAGCTGAACGTCGGTATCGGCCGCGTTGAGCCGCTGGGCGCGCAGCCGCACCTGCGCCACCGCCTCTTCGCCCGAGACATAGACGACGCTGTGCCCGCGCCGCGACAGGGCGGCTGCGGTCTGCATCAGGAGGGTCGACTTGCCGATGCCGGGATCGCCGCCGATCAGGAGGGCGGAGCCGCGCACGATGCCGCCGCCGGTCGCCCGGTCGAGCTCATCGATGCCGGAGACGATGCGCGGCGCCTCTTCGAGCTCGCCCGACAGCGGCAGCAGCGCCGAGGGCGTGCCCTTGCGGCGACCGCGCTGGGGCCCGCCGCCGATGCCGCCGGAGGCGTTCTCCTCGACGACGGTGTTCCATTCGCCGCAGGATTCGCACTTGCCCTGCCAGCGCGTGTAGACCGTGCCGCAGTTTTGGCAGATGAAGGAAGGTTTCGCTTTGGCCATGGCGCCTTCTTGGTTTCCGGGCGCCCGTCAGTCAAGAACAAAACAAAAACAAGTCTGCGATTGGCCCGGCATTGCGCCGTGATTTGCGGGCCGGCCAGCTACGGTTGGCACGGCAAGGGTTCGGCAATCCCGCGGTGCGATGATCGTTGCCGCAACCTGAGCGCGAGGCGACGATGCTGATCATCGGTTTCTATCTCGTGGCGGTGAATATCGCCGCCTATTGGGCCTTCGTGTTCGACAAGACCAAAGCGCGGGCCGGGGTGCGGCGCACGCCGGAGAGCACGCTGCTGCGCTATGCGCTGATGGGCGGCAGCGTCGGGGCCATCGCGGCGCAGCAGATCATCCGTCACAAGATGCGCAAGGAGCCGTTCCGCACGCAGCTCTGGGCGATCGCGGCCATGCAGGTGCTCCTGATCGTGGGGTTCGGCATGGCAGTTCTCGTGCTGGGGGCCGATACGGTGCAGCAATGGATCGTGGGACAGATCGGCTAGGACCAGCGGCGCTCGACCCTCGGACCGAGACCGGTCAGCAATTCATAGGCGATCGTGCCGGCCGCACTGGCCACCGCGTCGATCGACAGGTTCGGGCCGAAGAACTCGGCCCGATCGCCGGGCGCGAGCGCGTCATCCGGAACATCGGTGACATCGAGAAGGGTCAGATCCATCGAGACGCGTCCCAGTACGGGCACGCGCTGCCCGGCGACGACGGCCTGCGGTCCGGGCCGCACGTCGCGCACGGCCACCCCGGCGCCCGAGGCGGCGCGGTGATAACCATCGGCATAGCCGAGGCCGACCGTCGCAATCCGCGTCTCACGTGTGAGCGGTGCGGCGGCGCCATAGCCGGCGGCCTCGCCGGCAGTGGCGGTGCGGACCTGCAGGATGGCGGCGGTGAGGCGCGCGACCGGCCGCAGGACGCCGCGCGAAGCCGGCCCCGCCTCGCCGCCGTAAAGGGCGATCCCCGGACGGGTGAGGTCGAAGCCGAATTCTTCGCCGAGAAACACCGCAGCGGAATTGGCGAGCGAACGCGGCACGCCGGGAAACAGCGCGGCCAGTTCCCGGAACCGGGCCTGCTGCCGGGCGCTCTGGTCCGTCGGTTCGTCGGCCGAGGCGAGATGGCTCATCACCAGGGCCAGATCGAGTTCGCCGGATGCGGCGAGGTCAGCTGCGGCTTTGGCATCGGCGCGGTCGAGCCCCAGCCGGTTCATGCCGGTTTCGAGCTGGATCGCCGCCGGGGCGCGCCGTCCGGCCGTCTTCAGACCATCTCGCCAGACGGCGATGTCACCGGGCGTCGAGAGGACCGGGATCAGACCGGCGTCGAGATGCAGGGAAACGCTGGCGGGTTCGAGCCCCTGGAGGACAAAGATGCGCGGCTGTGTGGTGCCGTCATCGGGACGCTTCAGGGCATCGAGCGCGGCCCGGACGATCCGGCCCTCCTCGGCCCAGGCGACGAAGAAGTCGCGGCAGCCCGCGCCGTGGAGCGTGCGGGCGGTCTCGGCGGCGCCGAGACCATAGCCGTCGGCCTTGACCGCGGCGCCGGTGCGCGCGCCGGGATTGCGTGCGGCCAGCAGGGTCCAGTTGGCGGCCAGCGCCGCGCGGTCGATCTCGACCACGGGCATGCGCCCAAAATGGTGCGGAGCAGTCACGGTCGCACCGGCTATTCGAACCGTTCCGGCAGATAGCTGTCGTCGGCGAGATCGGTGAAGCGGGTGTATTCGGCCTGGAAGGCGAGGGGCACGGTGGCGGTCGGGCCGTGTCGCTGTTTGGCGATGATCACCTCGGCCTTGCCGCGGGTCTCGTTCAGCGCCTGCTCCCATTTCAGATGGTCGTCCGTGCCGGGCTTGGGCTCGCGGTTGGCGAGGTAATATTCCTCGCGATAAACGAACATCACCACGTCGGCGTCCTGCTCGATCGAGCCCGACTCGCGCAGATCGGCGAGCTGCGGCCGCTTGTCGTCGCGGTTTTCCACCTGACGCGAGAGCTGCGACAGGGCGATGATCGGGACGGCCAGCTCCTTTGCCAGCGCCTTGAGGCCGGTGGTGATCTCGGTGATCTCCTGCACGCGGTTGCCCTGGGTGCGGCTCGAGCCCTGCATCAGCTGGACGTAGTCGATGACCATGACGTCGAGGCCGCGCTGGCGTTTCAGGCGCCTTGCCCGCGCCGAGAGCTGGGCGATCGAGATACCACCGGTCTGGTCGATATAGAGCGGGATCCGCTGCATCGTCTCGGAGCAGCCGACGAGCTTGACCAGCTCCTGATCGTTGATGTTGCCGCGCCGGATCTTCGAGGAGGAGATCTCGGTCTGCTCGGAGATGATGCGGGTGGCGAGCTGCTCGGCCGACATTTCCAGGCTGAAGAAGCCGACGACGCCGCCGTTCTTGGCCTTGAAGGAGCCGTCCGCCTGCTCGGCCGGCTCGTAGGCGGCGGCAATGTTGAAGGCGATGTTGGTGGCAAGCGAGGTCTTGCCCATGGCCGGTCGGCCGGCAAGGATGATCAGATCCGACGCCTGCAGGCCGCCCATGCTGCGGTCGAGGGCGCTGATCCCGGAGGAGACGCCCGAGAGGCCGCCGTCGCGGTCCTTGGCGGCGGTCGCCATCTCGACGGCAAGCGTCACGGCTTCCGTGAAGGACTGGAAACCGCCATCGTAGCGGCCGGTCTCGGCCAGTTCGAACAGCCGGCGCTCCGCGTCCTCGATCTGCGCCTTGGGCTCCATGTCCAGGGGCGCGTCGAAGGCGATGTTGACGACATCCTCGCCGATGCGGATCAGCGAGCGCCGGATGGCGAGGTCGTAGATCGCCCGGCCGTAATCCGACGCGTTGATGATCGTCGTCGCCTCGGCGGCCAGACGCGCGAGATACTGCGCCACGGTCAGGTCGCCGACCTTGTCGCCGGCGGCCAGGAACGTCTTGATCGTCACCGGATTGGCGATCTTGCCCATCCGGATCATCTCGGACGTCTTGGCGAAGATCTCCCGGTGCAGGGGCTCGAAGAAATGGTCGGGCTTCAGGAAATCGTGGACGACGTAATAGGCGTCGTTGTTGACCAGCATGGCGCCCAGCAGCGCCTGCTCGGCCTCGATATTGCTCGGAGCCTCGCGATAGAGCGCCGCCGCGTCATCGTCCATCTTGCGCGCTGCATCCGCCATGCCGCGTCACCTCTGCCATCGCTTCAGGAAGCGTTCTGACTACACCACAGGGCCGTCCGCTGCCAGCGATTCGCACCGGCCGTGACGCCGATCCGGCGGTGAGTGATCCGCATCGGCGAAACCGCCACGATGGGCGGCGTGACGGTGGATAAGATCGGGGATAACCGGCGCGGCTGTTGACGGGTGCGCCGGTGTCCCTTCGGCCCGAATGACTATTCCGCGGCCTGCCGGTCCATTTCGGTCCGTCCGGCGGCGATCGGGCGGACGGTGTCCCGCTGCTCGAGTTCGCGCAGCCTGGCTTCGGCTTCCAGCATGTAGTCCCGGGTAATCGGCAGGGTGTCGACCTTCCTCGTCAGCTGGACCTGGAAGACGACGCAATCCTGCCAGCGGAACGCGGTTTCCGACGCGGCGAGGTAGAACTCCCACATCCGGCAGAAGCGCTCGTCATACAGCGCCTTGGCCTCGTCGCGGCGGGCGGCGAAGCGGTCGCGCCAGTGGCGGATCGTCTCGGCGTAGTGAAGCCGCAGCACCTCGACATCGCTGATGATCAGGCCGGCGCGCTCGACCGAATGGGCGATCTGCGACAGGGACGGCAGATAGCCCCCGGGGAAGATGTACTTGTTGATGAAGGCATTGGTGTTGGCCGGCTCGTCCCAGCGCCCGATCGTGTGCAGCAGCATCACCCCGTCCTCGTCCAGGAGGCGGGCGCACTGGCGGAAATAATCGTCGTAGAAGTCGACCCCGACATGCTCGAACATGCCCACCGAGACGATGCGGTCGAAGGGGCCGGCGGTGTCGCGGTAATCGGCGATCTCGAAGCGCAGATGGTCGGAGAGCCCGGCCTCGTCGGCCCTTGAGCGGGCGATGCCCAGTTGCTCGTCGGACAGGGTGATGCCGGTGACGTCGGCGTCCAGATGGCGCGCGAGATACAGGCCCATGCCGCCCCAGCCGCAGCCGATGTCCAGCGTCTTCAGCCCCGGCCGGTCGAAGGCCAGCTTGGCGGCGATATGGCGCTTCTTGGCGAGTTGCGCCTCGTCGAGCCCGGCGCCTGGCCGGTCGAAATAGGCGCAGGAATATTGCCGGTCGACGTCGAGGAACAGGTCGTAGAGCTCCGACGACAGATCGTAGTGGTGCTTGACGTTCCGGCGCGCGCGCTGCGGCGTGTTGTTCTGGATCACCCGGCGATAGATCAGGCGCAGCCGGGCGATCGCCCGCATCCACGGCTCGTTCTGGGCCTTGTTGCCGGCATTGCGGAAGACCAGCGCCAGCATGTCGAAGATCGTGCCCTCGGTGATGTCGACGCCGCCATTCATGTAGGCTTCGCCGAATTTCAGGCCGGGATTGATCGCCACGCCGCGTTCGGCGGCCGCCGTGTTGAAGCGCAGATGCACCGGATCGCCGGTGCCGTCGCCCCAGCGGGTCACGCGACCGTCACTGTCGGTCACGGTGAGATCGCCGAAGACGAGAAGATGCTTCAGATACGTCGCGAGTATGCGGTTCATGTCACCACTCCTGCGTCGGCCTGAGCCTGACGGCTCGCGGCGTCACGGGAACTTATCGCTTGGTATGCACTGCCTTCCTTATCTTATGAGCCTGCGGCGCGATGGGAAGAGGCGCGATCCCAACGCAAAAGGGGCCGGCAATCAATGCCGGCCCCTCTCGTTACGGATCGCTGCAGGATCGCCGGCGCGGGCAGGGCCCGCCGGCGACTGCCGATCAGTTGGTCTCGTCGGACTCTGCGGTCGCTTCGTCGGTCTCGCCGGCTTCGACTTCCTCGCCGTCCAGCTCGTCCTCGTCCAGCTCTTCCTCTTCCTCGTCGATGCCGTAGATCGCATCGGCGGAGGTCAGGTCTTCACCGCGCGCCTGGCGCTCGGCTTCGTCCTGCGAACGGGCGACGTTGATCGAGATGCTGACGTCGACCTCGGGATGCAGCGCGATCGTGATCGGGTGCACGCCGATGGTCTTGATCGGCTGGTTGAGCTGGATGTCGTTGCGGTTGACCTTGAAGTCGGCCGCTGCGAGCAGGTCGGCGATGTCGCGGGTGGAGACCGAACCGTAGAGCTGACCGGTCTCTCCGGCCTGGCGCACGACGATGAAGCTCTTGCCGTTGAGCGACGAGGCGACGCCCTGGGCCTCGGCCTTGCGCTCTTCGTTGCGCGCGATGAGCTGGTCCTTCTGCGCTTCGAAGCGCGCAGCATTGGCTTCGTTGGCGCGCAGCGCACGGCCCGACGGCAGCAGGAAGTTGCGGGCGAAGCCGTCGCGAACCTTCACGGTCTCGCCCATCTGGCCGAGCTTGGCGATGCGTTCGAGAAGAATGACGTCCATTGGTCTGTCCTTTCAGGAGGTTTGGTTCTTGGATCAGTTGCGACCGGTCGGTGCCGGATCGTCCGGGCGCCGCCAGGTTTCGTAGATCCCCATCGCCAGAAACAGGACGATCGGGAAGGAAAGCAGGATCAGCGCCGCATAGCTGGAGAACAGGACCAGAAAACGGCCCTGGCGTCCGCGGGTTCGGCGATGCAGCGCCGCGAGGCCGACCAGCGTGAAGGCGGCGGCGAAGCCACCGAGGAGCACGTCGCCGAGAAGGCCGATCGTGCCGCCGGCAAAAGCGGCGCCGGCGGCCACGGCGAAGATCACGAGGCTGATCTGCGGCAGCTGCGCGCTCGTCGGAATGTCGTCCTTCGGCCGCGGCAGGCGGCCCGAGACGCGCACGATGGCGGCGCCGAGATACAGCCCGACGATCAGCGAGATCGCCAGGACGGCCGGCTGGACGAAGGGAACGAGGCCGATGATCAGCTGCGCGATGGCGCGGCGCTCGTCGTCGGTCGCCGTGTCCATGGCGCCGCCGCTCTGGCGCAGGGCGTCGACGACGGCGGGAATGAAGTCCTCGGGGTCGAAGCCGAGATACCAGCCGAGAAAGATGCAGGAGCCGACCGCCATCAGCGTGATCGCCATGAGCACGCGCGACAGCGGATACCAGTCGAGGGGCGGGGCGGCGTTCGCGGCACCCAGCGGGCGCGGCGCATCGTCGGCCAGCGGGCGGGCCAGCCCGACGAGATGACCGGCGACGGCCGTCGGCAGCGCCATGGAGGCGAGCAGCGTCAGCGCGCTCGGCACGGACTGGGCGATGGCATAGATCGCCGCGGTGGCGACGGCGGCGGAGACGAAACCGGCGGTCGATCCCCAGCCGAGGCTGGCAATGGCGATGGGAATGGGGGCGGCCAGCGCAAGGCTGACGGCGGAGCTCGACTGCAGCACGATACCGGCGAACAGCAGCGCGCTGGCAAGGCCGGATATGATCGCGATGATGATGGCGGTGGGCTGCATGAACTCGTTCGCTGTCCTGCTCGTGGCAGTTAGAGGCCAGATGCCCCAACTCGGCTTTGCGGACGGTCGCGGCACCATGCCGGCTTTCGTCCCATCATTCCGGCGCCGCCTGATGCGTCCGGAAAGCCGGCGGCGCCATGAGCGCCGCCGGAGATGTGGTCGGTCCTACTTCAGGACGTAGGGCAGAAGGCCGAGGAAGCGCGCGCGCTTGATGGCCTGGGCAAGAGCCCGCTGGTTCTTCTGCGACACGGCCGTGATGCGCGACGGCACGATCTTGCCACGCTCGGAGATGTAGCGCTGCAGCAGGCGCACGTCCTTGTAGTCGATCTTCGGCGAATCGGTGCCGGCGAACGGGTCGGACTTGCGACGGCGATGGAAGGGCCGGCGGGTGGGAAGCTGGGCGATATCGACCATCTTGGCTTACTCCGAATCGGTGTCGCGGGGGCGGCGGGGACGGTCGTCGTCGCGGTCGCGGCGCGGGCCGTCTTCGCGGTCACGACGCGGGCGGTCGCCACGATCGCCACGGCGCGGACGATCGTCGCGCTTCTGCATCATGGCCGACTGGCCTTCCTCGTGCTCTTCCACGCGGATCGTCATGTAGCGCAGGATGTCTTCGTTGAAGCGCATCTGGCGCTCCATCTCCTGCACCGCCGCCGACGGGGCGTCGATGTTCATCAGCGTGTAATACGCCTTGCGGTTCTTCTTGATGCGGAAGGTGAGGGTCTTCAGACCCCAGTTTTCCACCTTGCCGATCTTGCCGCCATTGGTCTCGAGAATGCCGCGGAGCTGCTCGACGAGCTGCTCGACCTGCTGGTTCGAGATATCCTGGCGCGCGAGAAATACGTGCTCGTACAGAGCCATGCGCTATCGCCTTTCCGTTTCACGTTCGCATTCGCCCGGGTACAGCGGCTAAGCCTCAACGACTTTCGTGCGAAACCCGCGGGAAGCAGGACGATCGGAAAGGCGTCAGTACAAGAACGGTCGAGAGCGGAGACACGGGAAACCGATACCTTTTGGCATCTGTTGTCGACGACATCGACAGCTTTCCGTTCAGCCCCCAGCTGAGACCCGGACAATGAGGAGGGTGCCACTACCCGCTTGTGCGGCGTTTGGCAAGTCCCGGCGGACATTCGCCACGCGGGCGCCGCGTCTCGGCCGGGCTGTCGCACCCGGGCTCCAGCACGGATCGGGCGGCCTGCTTGACAGGACGGGCTTGACCAAACCATTGCCTGCACTCGTTTTGCAACCAGCAACACAAGGGAGAGCCGCATGACCACCGCACTGGTCTTTCCGGGACAGGGCAGTCAGAGCGTCGGCATGGGCCGCACTCTCTATGACAGCTTCGACGCCAGCCGTGCCGTCTTCGA
This sequence comes from Aurantimonas litoralis, assembly GCF_026153195.1. Classification (NCBI taxonomy): domain Bacteria; kingdom Pseudomonadati; phylum Pseudomonadota; class Alphaproteobacteria; order Hyphomicrobiales; family Aurantimonadaceae; genus Aurantimonas; species Aurantimonas litoralis. The sequence goes on from NZ_JAPFBM010000006.1 coordinate 71,634, forward strand.
CGAGGTCGACGAGGCGCTCGGCGAAAAGCTGTCGGAGCTTATCTTCGAGGGACCCGAGGACCGTCTGACGCTGACCGAGAATGCCCAGCCGGCCCTGATGGCGGTGTCGATGGCGGCGATCCGCGCCCTGGAGGCCGAAGGCTTCTCGGTGGAGACGGCGGCCTATGTCGCCGGCCACTCGCTCGGCGAATATTCGGCGCTCGCCGCGGTCGGCGCGCTATCGATCGGGCAGACGGCGAAGCTCCTGCGCATCCGCGGCAATGCCATGCAGGAGGCCGTGCCGAGCGGTGCGGGCTCCATGGCGGCGATCATCGGCCTCGATGCCGAGGCGGTCGCCAAGCTCTGCGAGGACGCTGCCGAGGGCGAGGTCTGCGAGCCGGCCAATGACAATGGCGGCGGCCAGATCGTCATTTCCGGCAATGCCGCGGCGATCGACCGGGCCATAGCGCTGGCGCAGGAGCGGGGCGCCAAGCGAGCGCTGCCGCTGTCGGTGTCCGCGCCCTTCCATTGCCGGCTGATGCAGCCGGCGGCCGATCGCATGGCCGAGGCGCTGGCCGATGCCGAGATCCTGGTTCCGCGCGTTCCTGTCGTGACCAACGTGACGGCCGGTCCGACATCCGATCCCGCCGAGATCCGCGAGCGGCTGGTGCGGCAGGTGACGGGCCAGGTGCGCTGGCGCGAAAGCGTCGAATGGCTGGCAGCCAACGGCGTGAATGCGCTGGTCGAGATCGGCAGCGGCAAGGTCCTCACGGGGCTCGCTCGGCGAATCGATCGCAGCCTCGAAGGGCGCGCCATCAGCACCGCGGACGATGTCCGCGCTTTCACCGCCGGCTGATCATCCTATCTAGAGAGAGCCGCAGGCGCCTGGCGCTGCGGAGCAGACCATAACGGAGGGAATCCGACATGTTCGATCTGACCGGGCGCAAGGCGCTCGTGACCGGCGCCAGCGGCGGCATCGGCGAGGCTATCGCCCGCGCCCTGCACGGCGCCGGTGCGACCGTGGGCCTGCACGGCACCCGACGCGAGAAGCTGGACGACCTGGCCGCTTCGCTGGGCGAGCGGGCGATGGTGTTTCCCGCCGATCTGTCCGACCGGGCCGAGCAGAAGCGGCTGGCCGAAACCGCCGAGGCCGAGATGCAGGGCGTCGACATCCTGGTCAACAATGCCGGCATCACCCGCGACGGGCTGTTCGTGCGCATGTCGGACGAGGACTGGGACGCGGTGCTGGAGGTCGACCTGACGGCGGCGTTCCGCCTGACGCGCGGCGTGACCCATCCGATGATGCGGCGCCGCTTCGGGCGAATCATCAACATCACCTCGATCGTCGGCGTCACCGGCAATCCCGGCCAGGCGAATTATTGTGCGGCGAAGGCGGGCATGATCGGCCTGTCGAAATCGCTTGCCCAGGAAATCGCCTCGCGCTCGGTGACGGTGAATTGCATCGCGCCCGGCTTCATCGCCAGCGCCATGACCGAGAAGCTGAACGACAAGCAGAAGGACGCGATCATGGGGGCGATCCCGATGAAGCGCATGGGCGAAGCCGATGAAATCGCCGCATCGGCGGTGTATCTGGCGTCCAACGAGGCCGGCTACGTCACCGGCCAGACCCTGCACGTCAACGGCGGCATGGCCATGATCTGAGGGCACGGCTGCCCCGCCGCTGGCCGCTTGGCCACCGCGGCAGGGCATGCTATGCGCCGGCACTTCGAATTTTCCGCTGTCGTTGCCTGCGGACTGGCCGCGACGAGGATGACCACAACGCTTGATAATGCGTCGTGCCACGTCTAACGAAAGCGGCGAAACCAATCGCAATAGAGGACTGACAATGAGCGATACCGCTGAGCGAGTGAAGAAGATCGTCGTCGAACACCTGGGCGTCGAGCAGGAGAAGGTCACGGACAACGCGAGCTTCATCGACGATCTGGGCGCCGACAGCCTCGATACGGTCGAGCTCGTCATGGCTTTCGAGGAAGAGTTTGGCGTCGAGATTCCCGATGATGCCGCCGAGACCATCCTGACGGTCGGCGACGCGGTCAAGTTCATCGAGAAGAACCAGGCCTGACCCAATCGGGCGGCCTAACCGCCTGGGCGAAGAGCGATTGATGAGACGAGTAGTCATTACAGGCGTCGGCATGGTCACGCCCCTCGGGGCGGGTGCCGGCGTCACATGGAAACGTCTGCTGAATGGCGAAAGCGGCCTGAAGCGTGTCGACAACTTCCAGGTCGACGACCTGGCGTGTCAGATCGCCGGGCAGATTCCGCGCGGCGACGGCCAGGACGGCACCTTCGATCCGGACCACTGGATGGAGCCGAAGGAGCAGCGCAAGGTCGATGACTTCATCATCTACGCTGTCGCAGCTGCTTCCGAGGCCCTCGACGATGCCAACTGGCATCCCGAGACCTACGAGGACCAGATCGCTTCCGGCGTTCTGATCGGTTCGGGGATCGGCGGCCTGCAGGGGATCGAGCGCACGTCGCTGATCCTGGCCGAGAAGGGCCCCCGGCGCATCAGCCCGTTCTTCATTCCCGGCAGCCTGATCAACCTGGCCTCCGGCCATGTGTCGATCCGCAACGGATTGAAGGGCCCGAATCATTCGGTGGTCACGGCCTGCTCGACCGGCGCGCATGCCATCGGCGACGCGTCGCGACTGATCGCGCTCGGCGATGCCGACGTGATGGTTGCGGGCGGTGCGGAATCACCGGTCGGCCGCCTCGCTATGGCCGGCTTTGCCGCTTGCAAGGCGCTGTCCACCCACTTCAACGACAACCCGACGGCCGGTTCACGGCCCTACGACCGCGACCGCGACGGCTTCGTCATGGGCGAGGGCGCCGGTGTGGTCGTTCTGGAAGAATACGAGCACGCCAAGGCGCGCGGCGCGAAAATCTATGCCGAGGTCACCGGCTACGGCATGTCGGGCGACGCCTATCACATCACGGCTCCGGCCTCCGACGGCGACGGCGCGTTCCGCTGCATGTCGGCGGCGATGAAGCGGGCCGGCGTGCAGCCGTCGGAGCTCGACTATGTCAACGCCCACGGCACCTCGACGCCGCTGGGCGACGAGATCGAACTCAGGGCGATCGAGCGGCTGGTCGGCGATGCCGCCAGCGGCATCACCATGTCGTCCACCAAATCCGCGATCGGGCATCTGCTCGGCGCGGCGGGCTCCGTCGAGGCGATCTTCTCGGCGCTGGCGATCCGCGACAATGTCGCACCGCCGACGCTGAATCTCGACAATCCGTCGGTGGAGACCAAGATCGATCTCGTTCCGCACGAGAAGCGCGAAAAGCGCATCGACGTGGCGCTGTCGAACTCCTTCGGCTTCGGCGGCACCAATGCTTCGCTCGTGCTGCGACGCGTGGCCGACTGACAACGATGGCGGCGGCGCATGATGCCGCCGCTGCCGTTCGGGCTTTCGCCACAATCCGATGGTGCTTCGGCAGCCACGAGGCAATTTCATTCGGGGGTATGCGGTGACCGACGAACGCGGCGAGGGCGCTCGCTCAGGCAAGGGCCGTCGTGGCCGGGGTCCGGCTCCGGCGCGCAAACGCTCGCGGGCTTCCCGCAACCAGCTCGTCATCTTCCTGAATTTCTGCCTGTCGACCGCGCTCTTCGTAATGCTCGCGGCGGGTGCGCTGATCTATTGGGGCGTCGGCCAGTTCGAGGGCGCAGGCCCGCTGCAGGCCGAAACCACCTATGTCGTGCCGCGCAACAGCGGTCTCCAGACGATCGCCAGCGGGCTTGAGCGGGAAGGCGTCATCAGCGACGCCACCGTGTTCGAATACGGCGTGCGCTTCGCCGGGACCGCGGGTGACCTGAAGGCCGGCGAATACGCCTTCGCCCCGGGCACCTCGATGCGCGAGGTGATGGAGAAGCTCCGCGAGGGACGCTCCATCATGCATTCGGTGACCATTCCGGAAGGCTGGACGGCGGAGCGGGCCTTCGAGCGGATCGCCGCCGAGCCGTCCCTGACCGGCGACATGCCGGAGATGGTGCCGGAAGGCACGCTGATGCCCGACACCTACCTGTTCCAGCGCGGCCTGACCCGCAAGGAAATCGTGCGGCGGATGCGCGAGGCCCAGAACAAGCTCGTCGCAGAGATTTGGGAAACGCGGGCGGACGATTTGCCGATCGACGATATCGGCCAGTTCCTGACCCTCGCCTCGATCGTCGAGCGCGAGACCGGCATCGCCGGCGAGCGCCCGCACGTGGCCTCGGTGTTCGTCAACCGCCTGCGCAAGGGCATGCGCCTGCAGTCGGACCCGACATTCCTCTATGGCGTCTATGGCGGCGCGGGCAAACCGTCCGGCAAGCCGGTGACCCAGTCCGACATCGACAGCGACACGCCCTACAACACCTACAAGATCAAGGGTCTGCCGCCCGGTCCGATCGCGCTGCCCGGCCGGGCCGCGCTGGAGGCCGTGGCCAATCCGCTGGAGACCAAGGACATCTACTTCGTGGCCGACGGCACCGGCGGCCATGTCTTCGCCGAGACGCTGGACGAGCACAATCGCAACGTCCGCGACTACCGTGCGCTGGAGCGCCAGAACCGGGCCGAGCAGTAGCAACGCCGCCGTTCCCGGCGGCGCGAGGGGGAGAACCGCGATGCCGGTGCAGAGCATGACGGGCTTTGCCCGCCACGAGTCGACGCAGGCCGGCGCCGAGTTCGTCTGGGAATTGCGCTCGGTCAACGGCAAGGGGCTCGACCTGCGGCTGCGTCTGCCGCAGGGCTTCGAAGCGATCGAGGCGGATCTGAAGCGCACGGCCGCCACCTGGCTGAGCCGGGGCAACATCCAGGCCAATCTCCAGATCCGACGCGACGAGACGGCGCCCGCCTTTTCCATCAACGATGCGATGCTCGGCCAGCTTCTGGCACTGTCCAGCCGGCTGGTCGCCGATGGTTACGCCGGTCCGCCGAGCGCCGACGGCATCCTGGCGATCAAGGGGATCGTCGAGGTCGCCGAGAGCCGTCTCGACCCCGAGGAGCGCGAGGCGCAGCTCGCTGCCGCCAGGACGACCTACGTTGCCGCGGTCGAGAGCCTTGCCGCCGCGCGGCAGGCCGAGGGTGCCGCCCTTGCGGACATTCTCTCCGAGCGGCTTTCCGAGATCGAACGGCTGGCCAATGCGGCCGAGGCCGACCCGTCCCGCAGCATCGAGGCCTGCCGGGAGCGATTGCGCGCGCAAGTGGCCGAACTGATGGGCGCCGACGAGCGGCTCGACGAACAGCGCCTGCACCAGGAGGCGGCGATGATCGCCGCCCGCGCCGATATCCGCGAGGAGATCGACCGGTTGCAGACCCACGTGGCGGCGGCGCGGGCGCTGCTGTCGAACGGCGGGCCGATCGGCCGACGCCTCGATTTTTTGTCGCAGGAATTGAACCGCGAATCGAATACGGTCTGCTCCAAGTCGAATGCGACTTCGCTGACCGCCATCGGACTGGAACTGAAGGTGGCGGTCGATCAATTCCGTGAGCAGGTGCAGAACATAGAATGACGTCGATTTTCGAAACGGAATCGGGGGCGCCGATCGCACGCCGTGGGCTGATGCTGGTGCTGTCGTCACCGTCCGGCGCCGGCAAGTCGACCATCGCGCGCAATCTCCTGGAGTCCGATCCCGGCTTCCAGCTCTCGGTCAGCGTGACCACGCGCAAACGGCGGGCCAGCGAGATCGACGGCGTGCATTACCGCTTCATCGACCGTGCCGAGTTCGAGCGGCTGCGCGACGGGGGCGCGCTGCTGGAATGGGCCGAGGTCCACGGCAATTTCTACGGCACGCCCCGGGCGGCGGCCGAAAAGGCCATGCGCGACGGCCGCGACATGCTGTTCGACATCGACTATCAGGGCGCGCTGCAGCTGCAGGAGCAGGCCAAGGCGGACGTCGTCTCGGTGTTCATCCTGCCGCCGTCCATGACCGAACTGAAGACCCGCCTCCTGCGGCGGGCCGAGGATTCCGGCGAGACCATCGCGGTCCGCCTGAAGAACGCCAAGGTCGAGATCGAGCGCTGGCGCGACTACGACTATGTCGTCGTCAACGAGGATCTGGACAAGGCGTTTTCGGCCGTGCGGTCGATCATCAATGCCGAGCGGTTGCGCCGCGACCGGCGGCCGGGCCTGTTCGACTTCACCGCCGAACTTCTCTCCCAGACCGTCTGCTGAGACCGGCGCTTGCGCCCGTCACCGGCTGACAATCCGAGTCAGCCGGCTAGTCCAAGCCGTTGGCAAGGCGGACGAATTCGCTGACCGAAAGGGTTTCGGCCCGGCGCTGCGGATCGATGTCCGCCGCCACGAGAAGCGCTTCACCGCCAAGGCTCTTCAGGCTCTGGCGCAGCATCTTGCGGCGCTGGCCGAAGGCGGCGGCGGTCACGCGTTCGAGGGCTGCCAGGCTCGCCGGCTCGGGCTCGACGCGCGGCCGGAGCTGGATCACCGAGGAGGTGACCTTCGGCGGCGGCGTGAAGGCTTCCGGCGGCACGTCGAAGAGGATCTTCGCCTGCGTCCGCCACCCGGCGAGAACGCCGAGACGGCCATAATGCTTCGAGCCGGGCACCGCGACGATGCGTTCGGCCACCTCGCGCTGGAACATCAGGGTCAGGTTCGACCAGAGCGGCGGCCATTGCGGCGTCGCGATCCAGTTGAGCAGCAGTTGCGTTCCGACGTTGTAGGGCAGGTTCGCGACGATCTTCAGCGTGTCGGCGCCGTCGGGGCGTGCAACCTCCGCAAGATCGAAATCCAGCGCATCGGCGCGGCGGATGTCCAGCCTGCCGGGATAATGCGCCGCGATGGCCTCGAGCGCCGGAATGCAGCGGCTGTCCTTCTCGACGACCACGACACGCGACGCGCCTTCGGCGAGCAGCGCACGGGTCAGGCCGCCGGGACCGGGGCCGATCTCGACGATTGTCGCCCCCTCCAGCGGCAGCGCCTGGCGGGCGATCCGACCGGTGAGGTTCAGATCGAGAAGGAAGTTCTGGCCGAGGCTGCGCTTTGGATCGAGGCCATGCTCTTCCAGGACCGCACGCAGGGGCGGCAGGCTGTCGATAGGGCTCACGCGTTGGCCGTCGCGGCGCTGCCCGCACCCGTGCCGATTTCGGCCATGCGACCGGCCAGCCGGATCGCCGCGAGGAAGCTGTCGGGCCGGGCGTCGCCCGAGCCGGCGATGTCGGCGGCCGTGCCGTGATCGGGCGAGGTCCGGATGATCGGCAGGCCGAGTGTGGCGTTCACCGTCTGGTCGAAGGCCAGCGTCTTGGCCGGGATCAGGGCCTGGTCGTGATACATGCAGACGGCGACGTCGTAGCGGGCCCGGGCCTCGGGATGAAACATCGTGTCGGCAGGCAGCGGCCCGACCGCGTCGATGCCGGCGGCGCGAAGGCGCGCGACGGCCGGGCGGATCACCGTCTCGTCCTCGGTGCCGATCGCACCCTTCTCGCCGGCATGCGGGTTCAGACCGGCGATCGCGAGGCGCGGGCGCGCAATGCCGAGGCGGGCGCTGTAGTCCGCGGCAACGATCCGGCAGGTCGTCTCGATCAGCTCCGCGGTGAGCTGGGCCGGCACGTCGGCGATGGGGATATGGATGGTCACGGGGACGCAGGAGAGGTCCGGACCGGTTAGCAGCATGACGGGCGTGAAGGGACGTCCGAGCCGCAACTGGCACAGATGCGCCAGATATTCGGTATGGCCGGGATGGTGGAAGCCGGCGTCGTAGAGCGCCTTCTTGTCGATCGGTCCGGTAACGACCGCCGTGGCGCTACCCTCCAGCACCAGTGCCGTCGCCCGGTCGATCGCCTCGATCGTGCCGGCGGCATTGGCCGGGTCGGTCTTGCCGGGCGCATCGGACTGGCGGTTGACCAGCGGCAGGACGGGCAGGGTGCCGGCGGGCACACCATGCGCTTCCGCCGGATTGTGGATCATCGCAATGGCCAGCTCGCGACCGAGGCGGCGGGCCCGCGAGGCGAGGACGTCGGGATCGCCGATCACGAAAAAGGGCGGCAGGTCGGCCCGGTGGTCGCCATGGATGGCGATCACGATGTCCGGGCCCACGCCCGACGGATCGCCGAGCGTCACCGCGATCGGTGCATCCATCGCAAAGTCCCGCATGAGCTGCCCCTTAGCGGCGAACGATCTGGGCTCTGTCGCGCAGCTTCTTCAGATAGGCTGCGTCGGGTTCGGCCTGTTCGCCGAGCTTTTCCATCTCCCGTGCCTGGAAGACGAGAGCCGCGGCCTTGTCGTCGGAGATGTTGCGGGTGTTGCACACGGCGATGAACTCGACACCGCGTTCGGTGGCCTGGGCGGGAGTGGCGCGCCCGACGGACGTCGCCTGGATGTCCTTCTTCCAGCGCGGCGGCAGTTCCGGCTGGGCGACGCGGCCGAGGTCGCGGACGGTCACGTCACGCAGGCCCTTGGCGAATTCATAGGTGGAATCGCAGGAGCGGAAGCGCGAGCGCATGCTCTCGGCTTCGCGCTTGCGCTGGGCCATAAGGGCCGAACGCTGGGCGTCGGGGATGACGAAGATCACCTGCTGGAGCGTGTACTCGGTGGTGCTCGGCTTCTCGCCGCCCTGGGCCAGCATGCGCTGGACCACATCCTGCTCGCTCAACCGCTCGGTGCTGCGCATGTTTGCCTGGACGGCCTGGCCCCAGCCCATCTGCACGCGGATATAGTCCTTGAAGCCGTCCGACGAGAAACCGGCGCGCGACAGAACCTGTCCGAGCTGCTCGCGGGTCAGCTTGTTCTCGGCGGCGAAGCGGCCGAAGGCCTCGTCGACGGCCTCGTCCGGAATGGCGATGCCGCGGCGCCCGATTTCCTGCTTCTTCAGCGCCTCGTCGATCAGCTCGTCGGTCGCCTTCTGCGTGGCATTGCCGCCGACGCGGCGCAGCTTCAGGAAGGCGGCCCGCTGGCGGATCTGATAGCTGGTGATCGGCATGCCGTTCACCACCGCCTTGATCTCGCTGGCGGCCTGTACCGATACGGTGGTGGCGGGCAGCGTGGCTGCGGCCGACCCGGCAAGGACGAATGCGAGGGCCGCGCGCCTGGCGACGTTTCCAACGATCATGACTGCTTCAACTCCCTGAATGGCGGCGCGTCCCGCTCCCGCGCCCTGTCCTTCGCCCGCTCATGGCGACCATCCGCCCGGATGTCGCACAGGGCAAGGCTCCCGCAAAGCCGTTTCGCCTGCAAGTCCGGACTGCTCGTAGCGTGCAGCTTTGGCGAAACCGTGATCTGGTCGGCCGTTCGCCCGGCGGCGGGGCGAACGGATGTCAGCCGTCGTCGCCGAGATCGTAGGAATAGCCGAAATCGGAAATCGTGCGGAGCCCGATGGTGAACATCAGCCGCGAGGAATCCGATTCCTGCGAATAGCGGTTCACCGTATCCTGGTAGGAGACGAGCAGGCTGAAGCACTCGTCGGCATAGCCGATGCCGAAAGTCTTCTCGACCACCGACTGGTTCTTGATGTCGTAGCCGACCGAACCGAAGGCGCTCCAGTTCTCGGCGAATTTCAGCGTGCCCGAACCGGTGATCTGGCTGCGATCCTCGATCGAACCATAGATCGGCTGGGCGTCGATGTTGGTGTAGGTCACCGTCGCGGTGGCATCGGACGAGCCGTAGGTTCCGAAGACGTCGGTGCGCCGGACCGCGAAGCTCTCCTCGTCGAAGCGGGCCTGGGTGCCGAGGGTGATGCCGATCGGCGTGCCGACGGCGATCGAGCCGACATAGTCGGAGCGATCGGACTCCAGACCGGAATCGTAGCCGACCAGCGCCAGATCGGTCTGCGCGAAGGAGTTCACGCCGCCCAGATGGTAGGACTGGCCGAACACGGCGTTGACCGAGTAGCCGCCGTCGAAATTGCCGGCGTATTTGACGCCGACATTGGCGCGCGAGCCGCCCTCGATCCGGTCGTAGCCGGAGAACTTGTCGAGCGCGAACAGATTGGCGGTGTTGAACACCAGCGTCTGCGCGTCCTCGTTGGGCAGAAGGCCGATCTTCTGCTCGTCCGGCCGCAGGATAACCTGGCCGATCGGCTCGATCACATGCGAGGAATTGGCGGTTTCGATCAGATAGGGGTAGCGCGCTTCCATCGCCGCGGTCGCCATGCCGCGCGTGCCGGTATCGTCCAGCGACAGGGCGCCCTGTCGGTAGTAATCGGCCAGCCAGTCGCCCTTCTGGTCGTTCGGGACCAGATTGTAGGCCGCCGGCGTCACCGGATTGGGGATCGTCACCGGCCGGCCGGTCGCGGGGTCGGTATAGGTGTAGGGCTCGTAGAAATAGTTCGCGAAGCCGTCGGAGCGCATGTCGGCGGTGTAGAAATCGCCGCGCACCGAGGCGGTCGGCGACAAGACGAGACCGGTCTCCAGCGTATAGGAGTCACGCCAGGCGAGATCAGCCGAGGCCCGGGTATAGTCGCCCTCCAGCGCGTTGTAGCGCAGAAGGTCGGAGCGATACTGGTAGCCGTTCATCGGCGTCCGGCAGGCCTCGTTCATGTCGTCGACGAGGTAGAGCGAGGTCGCGCAGATCGGATCGACCGAACCGTCGTCGCGATGCAGCGACGCGACGTTCATCTCCAGCTTCACTTCGCCGCCGAGAACGCTTTCCTGCTCGATGCGTTCATAGTCGAAGCTCGGCGCCACCAGCGGCTGGGTGTCGGCGGCATCCGGGTTGACCGACTGATACTGGAACTTCTGGCCGCGCAGGTCGAAATAGCTCTGGTCGCCGAGACCGGTCAGATAGATCTCCGACGTCTTCACGGTGTCGCCGTAGCCGGGGATCTCGTAGGTCGCGGAGAAGTTCTCGTCCGACTGCACCATGACGTCCCAGCCGAGCGTCCAGCGCTCGCTGAGGGCGAACTGCGCCTTCGAGCCGATCATGCCGCGTTCGGTGTTGTCGAAGTCGGGTGAGGCTCTGGTGAGTTCGCCGGTCGTCGTGTTGTAGACGTTGTCGCCGGCAAAGGCGTCCGGGTCGTTCTGGCTGATGCCGGCGGCCTGCAGCGTGAAGAAGCCGTTCTCGAAGGCCTGGCGGTACTCGGCCTCGGCCAGGAAACCCTGCTTGGTGTAGTAGGTGCCGGACAGGGTCACGTCCTTGTCGTCGGCAATGTCGATGAAATACGGGGTGCGCAGGCCGTAGCCGAGATTGCTCGACGACTTGAAGGTCGGGGTCAGGAAACCGGTCTTGCGCTTGACCGTCGGGTCCGGCGACTGGAAGTACGGCATGTAGGCGATCGGCACGCCGAGCAGCTCGAACTTGGCGCCGTAGTAGCGCACTTCCTTCTCGGTCTGGTCCCAGACGATCCTGCGGGCCTTCACCTGCCAGAGCGGCGCCCGATCCGGATTCTCGCGGCAGGTTTCGCAGGCCGTGTAGACACCCTGCTGGAAAGTCGTGACGCTGCCGTCCTGACGCACGGCGTCACGGGCGGCGAAACGGGTGTTGTCCGGGGTCTCGATCCGCAGCGCCTTGACGAAGCCGTCGCGGAAATCATCGGTGATGTCGATGCTGTCCGCGTAGACCTTATTTCCGTCCGGCTGTTGCAATTCCACATCGCCCGAAGCCACCAGACGACGGGTGTTCTGGTCGTAGGTGACGTTCCGCGCGACCAGCTTGTAGCTGCCATAGTCGATCCGCACACCGCCGGAAGCGGTGACGATGGAGTTGTCGGTATTGTAGGTGACGGTATCGGCTTCCAGGAACATCTGGGCGTCGTCCGGCACTGACATGTCGGCCGGAATGACCGCCTGTGCCCACGCTGCCTGGCCCCCGAAGCCGAGGCCGCAAATGGCTGTTCCCGCAAGGAGAACCGCCCGTATGCCGGCCTGCGCGTCGCGGCGTTCTGCGCGACTGGCCCCCCTCGCAACCATACTCAACCATCCTCTTGATGGAGCAGGATCGTCACCCCAGACAATCCTGCCGCCAAGACCGGAAACCACGCTGCCATAACCGGTGGTACCACGTCATTGCTTCCGAGAGCTTTCGCCAAGAACGTGACGACGTAAAGCACGAATCCGGCCATTACACCGCCCGCAATCGTCCTACCAGACTGGCCCGTGCGCGAAAACCTCGTGGCGACGGTCGCGGCGAGCAAAGTCATGGCGATGAACAGGGCCGGCTGCGCCACCAGCGTGTGGTACTGCATCCGGAAGGCGTCGGTGTTGAAGCCCAGACTTGCGGCAACGTCGATCTTCGAGCCGAGCTGCCAGATGGAGATCGCCTCGGGATCGGCGATCCGCTGTTCGACATATTCGGGGCGCAGGCTGGTGGGAAGCTTGTATTCCTTCGGGAATTCCGGCCGGTAGCCGACCCGCGTCACCCGCGGCTTCTCCAGAAGCCAGTACTCGTCGTTGAGAACCGCGCGCGCCGCGTCGATGCGCTCCTTCACGATGCCCTCGTCGTTCATAACGAAGGCGGTGATGTCGCCGAGAACCGTGCCGCTGCGCGCCACCGTCTTGGCGCCGAGGATCGACTGGACGCCGTCGCCCTCCTGACGCAGCCAGGGCACGCGGTCCGAGCTAGAGACGTCGCCGCCGGCGGTCATGGTGGTCTGCATGTCCTCGGACAGGGTCTTCGTATAGGCGGTCAGCGGATTGTAGACGAAGGTCGCCACGATCCCGATCAGGAACGAGCCCACCACGAAGGGCAGGAGGATCTGCCAGATCGAGACGCCGGAGGCACGCGCCACGACGAGTTCCAGACGCCGGTTGAGGGTCAGGAGCGTGTAGATCGACGAGAACAGGACGATGAAGGGGAAGGCCTGGCCGATGAAGCTCGGCACCCGCAGCAACGAGAAGAGGGCGGTCGCACCGAAGCCGAGATCCTCGAAGCGGCTGCGACGGCTGACCTCGATCAGGTCGATCAGGTAGATCAGCGCGAAGACCGTCAGCAGCGTCGACAGGAAGCTGACGACATACATGCGGAAGAAATAGCGGTTGAGGGTCCAGTTCCTCATCGGGCGGCCCCCGCGGCCCGGCGCCGGCCGAACAGGGCGGCATAGCCGTCCTGCAGGGCGGTCGTCGCCTGTTGCAGCGGCGCCCAGCCGGCGAGGTCGAAATTGCGCCAGATCAGCGCGCTGTTCAAAGCGATGGCGGCCAGCGGCAGCAGATAGGAGATCACCACCCAGAAGACGCCCTGCTCGATCTGGGAGAGAGTGACGAAGCCGGCGGCTTTCAGCATCAGCCCGCCGCACAGACCGAGGGTCATGGCCGGGCCGGTACCCTGGCGGTTGGTCGAGGGCTGGCCGGCAACGACGATCGCCCACAGGACGAAGGCGATGGCGAAAAGCCAGTTGGTCATGCGGTCGGTCAGTTCCTCGGTGAAGCTGTGCGGCCGTTCCTGGTAGAGGCCGTCATTGGGATCGGGCCATATCAGCGCGGCGGTGCTGCGCTCGGAGGCGCGCACCCAGCTGTTATCGGTCGCCGGCCGCAGCGCGGCGAGATCGAAGGCATAGGTCTGGAACTGGATCACCGAGACGCTGTTGTCGGCGGTGTTGCGACGGTGCAGCTGGCCGTCGAACAGGAGCAGCAGCGAATTGGCGTCCTCGTCGATGATCTTCGCCTCGCGGGCGAAATAGGTGAGGTCGCTGGCCGGGTCGCGGGTGTCGGCGATCACGAGGCTCTCGACCGTCGCGCCGTTCACGTCGCCGATGCTGATGACGATGCCGTCCTGCACCTGCTCGAAGCGGCCGGGCTTCAGAAACAGGGTGATCATGTCGGCGTTGATCGAGCGGATACCGTTCTGGAACGCACTCATCGAGGCCGGCCCGACGACATTGCCGATCAGGAGCATGATCAGGCCGCCCAGAAGGCCGAGGGCGACGATGGGACGCGCGATGACGGCCTGGGAGGCCCCGGCGGCCGAGATGACGGCCCGTTCGGAATCGGAATTCAGCGAGTTCAGCGCTTGGATCGCGCCGATCAGCAGCGCGAAGGGAAGGACCCCGGCGAACAGGTCCGGCAGCAGCATCAGGGCGATCCAGAAGATATTGCTGGCGGCCGAGGCGCTGGTCTTCACCACGTCGATGCGCGACAGCGCCTGGACGATCCAGACGATCAGCACCAGCGAGGTCAGCGACGAAGCCGCATACACGAAGGCCCGCTTGAAGATGTAGCGTTCCAGAATCGTCATGCGGTTCCGGTTCCCGCGGCTGCAGATTGGCCCATTGCCTCGCTCGATTTTTCACTTGCGGCCGGCGCGGGCCTGGAGAAACAGCCGGCGGCCGGCTCTCGTCGTGGAAGGAAGATTACACCAGCTTGGCTAAAGAAGGGCGAAGAACGATGGTGAACAGGGCGTATCTTCGGTCGCGGGCCTTGCAATGCGCCCCGTCCCGACCATCATTGCCCGCGTCGCCGCATGCCGCCCCCGGACGGCTGTTCCGCCGCGACACGATTTCATTCGACCCGCAGGAGACATCATGGCCAGCCTTCCCTCGATCGAGTTCGTCGCAAAGGATGCACCAGCCAAGGGTGTGCTGGTCGTCCTCGCCGGCAAGGATGCCGGCCTGGCGGCGAGTGCGGGCGACGCGGTTCGGTCCCTCGTATCCCGCGCCGCGGGCGTCGCCAGGTTCAAGGGCAAGCACCTCGCGACACTCGACGTCCTGGCGCCCGCCGATGTCGATGCCGACCGGCTGCTGGTCGTCGGCACGCATGCCGACAAGCCGCTGACCGACGAGGACTGGCTGAAGCTCGGCGGCGTCATCGCCGCAAAGACCAAGGGTGCCTCCGAGGTGACGATCCGCTGCGAGCGGGCAGACGGGGACGTCTCGGCCGCCGAAGCCGCGATGCTCGCCGCGGGCGCCAGCCTGCGCGCCTATGATTTCGACCTCTACAAGACGAAATCGTCGCGCAAGAACGGCGACGACGAGCCCAAAATCGCCTCGAAGATCGCCCTGGCGGTCGCCGACATCGCCGCTGCAAAGGACGCCTACACGGTCCAGGAGGCGATCGCCGCCGGCACGATGCTCGCCCGCGACCTCGTCAACGAGCCGGCCAATGTCCTCGGGCCGGTCGAGTTTGCCGACCGCATCGCTGCGCTGTCGCAGCAGGGTATCGATGTCGAGATCCTCGGCGAGACGGAATTGCGGGCGCTGAAGATGGACGCGCTGCTCGGCGTCGCGCAGGGCTCGCCGCGACCGCCGCGCCTGGCCATCATGCGCTGGAACGGCGGTCCCGACGACGAGGCGCCGATCGCCTTTGTCGGCAAGGGCGTCGTCTTCGACACCGGCGGCATCTCGATCAAGCCGGCGGGCTCGATGGACGAAATGAAGGGCGACATGGGCGGTGCGGCCGCCGTGGTCGGCGTGATGCGCGCGCTGGCGGGCCGGTCCGCCAAGGTCAACGCCATCGGCATTGTCGGCCTCGTCGAGAACTCCGTCGACGGCAATGCCCAGCGGCCGGGCGACATCGTCACCGCGATGTCCGGCACGACGATCGAGGTGCTGAACACCGACGCCGAAGGCCGGCTCGTTCTGGCCGACGCGCTCTGGTATTGCCAGGACCGCTTCAAGCCGAAGTTCATGGTCAATCTGGCGACACTGACGGGCGCCATCATCGTGGCGCTCGGCAACCAGCATGCCGGCCTGTTCTCCAACAATGACGAATTGTCCGACCGGCTGCTCGCCGCGGGCATCGGCACCGGCGAGAAGGTCTGGCGCCTGCCGCTGGCACCGGAATACGACAAGATGATCGAGGGCAAGTTCGCCGATATCAAGAACATCGGCGGCGGACGGGCAGCCGGTGCGATCACCGCGGCGCAGTTCCTGCAGCGCTTCGTCAACGACGTGCCTTGGGCACATCTCGACGTCGCCGGAACGGCGATGGGCTCGCCGGCCACCGAGTACAACCAGTCCTGGGCGTCGGGCTTCGGCGTGCGCCTCCTGGACCGGCTGGTGTCCGACCACTACCAGGCCGGCTAGGGACGCGGCCCGATGACCGAGGTCCTGTTCTACCACCTGACCCAGAGCCGGCTCGAGGAGGCGCTGCCCGACCTTCTCGAGAAGAGCCTGGGGCGGGGGTGGCGCGTCGTGGTGCAGTTCTCCTCGGAGGAACGCCGCGACGCCCTCGACCATCATCTCTGGGTCTATCGCGACGAGAGCTTCCTGCCGCATGGCAGCGATTCAGACAGCAGCGGCGCGTTGCAGCCGATCCTGCTGACCGTCGAAGCCGAGCAGAAGGCCAACGACCCGCAGGTGCGGTTCCTCGTCGACGGAGCCGTGCCGGCGAGCCTCGAGGGCTATGTGCGGGCGGTCTACCTCTTCGACGGCCACGATGCCGAACAGCTCGACCTGGCGCGCTCGCGCTGGAAGGTGGAGAAGGCCGCCGGGCACGCCGTCACCTACTGGCAGCAGAACGACGACAGCCGCTGGATCAAGAAGGCCTGAGCCGGCGATAGCTCTGCCGGATGTCAGCGTTCGCTGCTGTGACCACCGAGCCAGCCTTCGTCGCGCGCGTCGGCCGGTTCGGTCCGCCGCGCCAGATGGGTCGGCACCGTCTTCGCCGCGGTGAGCGTCGCCCGGTACCAGCCCGGTCGCAGATGAACGATCAGGGCGAAGGCGAGGAGATTGGCGAAGCTCGCCAGTTCCAGCGTTTCCTCGATCCAGACGGCGTTGCGAGCCTCGGCCCATTCGGCGCCGACGAGCATCAGCGTGCTGGCACCCACCGGCACGAGCCAGAACAGGGTGACCTCGCGGATGCTACGAGCCAGCGGCACCCGGCGGTACAGCAGCAGCGCCACGGCGCCGAGCGCCAGGGCAAACGGGATGACATCCTTGTATGTGCCGGTCAGGCACGGACCGCCCTCGTAGAAGCTGCTGGAGCAGGCCGGCGTCTCGCGCATGCTGGCCATGGCGCAGCCGAAGCTGCCGAGCAACGTCACGTAGAAGGTCTCGAAGTCGAACCGCAGCGCCGCGATCAGGAAGCCGACGGCGGCCAGCGCGACGGTTGCGACCTGCAGCAGTTCATGCGGGCTGTTCTCGGCGATCGTCGCATCGCCGGCGGAGGCGCCCACCAGCAGGAGGCTGCAGGCGACAGCGAACAGAATCGCTCCCGCTGCAATGGCGGCGAAAACCGCCATCTCACGCCAATGCAGCCGTTGTCGCACGACATGCAGAATGTCTCCGGGGAGGCCTGACAGGCCGGCATATGAGATGCGCATGCAAGGTGCTTTCCTGAAGCGCTCTCCATGACTGTCCGAAAGGACTGGCGGCCGGAGGGCGGCTTCGACATGGCGGGGCCGCCCGGCGGGGACAGCCAGCGCCGACCGAACGCCGGCAACGACGTGTTGCAGGCGTGTGCAGCCAAGATGTCATTTTCGTGACGCCCACCGCAAGCCGGGGACGTTGCTTTCGACAACGACTATCCGTTCACCGGCTGGCGTCTCGCGGCGGTCGGTGGCGTTATTCGGCGGCCATTGCGGAATCATGTTCCTCGGTCAGGCCGAGCCAGTCTTCCTCGCAGGCGGCAAGCGTCTTGGCGGCCGCTGCACGCTGCTTGTTGAGCTCGCTCGCCTTGGCCGGATCGCTCGTGTAGAGCGCCGGATCGCCGAGCTTCTCGTCGAAGGCCTCGATGGTCTTCTGCAGCCGCGAGATCTGGATCTCGAGCTGGCTGATCTTCTTCCTCAGTGGCTTCAGGGCCTCACGGCGCTCGGCCGCCTGGCGGCGCTGGTCGACCTTGGAAACCGGCGCGGGCGCAGGCGCGGCCTCGCCGGCGCTGCCCACGGCCGGAGCGCCGCTGCCCTTGGTCGCGCCGGACAGGACCAGCTTCTTGTAGTCTTCCAGATCGCCGTCATAGCGCGACACCGTGCCGTCGGCGACGATCCACAGGCGGTCCATCGTCGCCTCGACCATGTGGCGGTCATGGCTGATCAGGATGACGGCGCCGGGATAGTCGTTCAGCGCCCGCACCAGGCTCTCGCGCGCCTCGATGTCGAGATGGTTGGTCGGCTCGTCGAGGATCAGAAGGTTGGGGGCGTCCAGCGTGGCAAGGCCCATCAGCAGGCGGGCCTTCTCGCCGCCCGACAGCTTCTCGGCGGCGGTGTCCATCTTCTGGGTCGGCAGGCCCATCTGCGCCACCTTGGCGCGCACCTTCGGCTCGGTGGCGTCGGGCATCAGCCGGCGCACATGCTGCACGGCGCTTTCGGCCGGGCGCAGATCGTCGATCTGGTGCTGGGCGAAGAAGGCGATCTTCAGACCCGGTGCCCTGGTGATGGTGCCGCTCTGCTCGCGCAGGCGCTGGGCCAGGAGCTTGGCGAATGTGGACTTGCCGTTGCCGTTTTGGCCGAGGAGGGCGATCCGGTCCTCGGTGTCGATCCGCAGATCGAGGCCCGACAGGATCGGCCGGCCGGGCTCGTAGCCGACCGTCACGTGCTCCATGCGGATGATCGGGGAGGCGGCCTGCTTCTCTGGCCCCTCGAAGACGAAGGGCGTGACGTGCTCCTCGACGATGCCCTGCAGCGGCTGCATGCGTTCCAGCGCCTTCAGGCGCGACTGGGCCTGGCGGGCCTTGGACGCCTTGGCGCGGAAGCGCTCGACGAAGGCCTCCATGTGCTTCTTGGCGGCTTCCTGCTTGACGATCGACTTCTGCAGGAGCTCCAGCTTCTCGGCCCGCTGGCGCTCGAACTGGTCGTAGTCGCCCCGGTAGAAGACCAGCTTCTTCTGGTCGAGATGGACGATCGCATTCACCGCGTTGTTCAGGACGTCGCGGTCATGGCTGATGACGATCACGGTGTAGGGATAGCGCGAGACGAAATTCTCGAGCCAGAGCGTGCCTTCCAGATCGAGATAGTTCGTCGGCTCGTCGAGGAGCAGCAGATCGGGCCGCGAGAACAGCACCGCGGCCAGCGCGACGCGCATCCGCCAGCCGCCCGAGAAGGACGAGGCGGGGCGGGCCTGCGCCGCCATGTCGAAGCCGAGGCCCGACAGGATGGACGAGGCGCGGGCTTCCGCGGAATGGGCCTCGATATCGGCAAGGCGGGTGTGGATGTCGGCGATCCGGCCCGGATCGGTCGCCGTATCGGCCTCGGCCAGGAGATCGACGCGCTCGCGGTCGGCCTTCAGCACGATCTCGATCAGCGACTCCTCGGTGCCGGGCGCCTCTTGGGCGACCTGACCGAGGCGGGTGTTCTTCGGGAACGACACGCTGCCTGTCTCGGCCGCCAGTTCGCCGGTGATGACCTTGAACAGCGTCGACTTGCCCGCGCCGTTGCGGCCGACGAGGCCGACCTTGCTG
Organism: Aurantimonas litoralis; assembly: GCF_026153195.1. Lineage (NCBI taxonomy): Bacteria > Pseudomonadati > Pseudomonadota > Alphaproteobacteria > Hyphomicrobiales > Aurantimonadaceae > Aurantimonas > Aurantimonas litoralis. The sequence continues at coordinate 90,824 of NZ_JAPFBM010000006.1, forward strand.
CCGGCCGGCAGCGACAGGCTGGCATTGTCGATGAGAAGGCGCCCGGCGACGCGAGCGGAAAGATTGGTGATCTGAAGCATGGCGCAGCTTTTGCCACGCCATGACGCAGTGCGGAAGGGGACGATGGGAGACAGTTGCGCGCCAAGCTGTTCGCGATCGGCGCAGCGATGGCTCTCTCGCTAGGAATGTCCGGTCTCGCGCTGGTAGGTCACGAGGTCGAACCCCGGCGCCGCCCGGCCAAATCCGGTAAGGATCGCATGGGCCTGACCGCGATGGTGGGTCTGATGATTGAAGACGTGGAGCAGCGCGGCGCCGAGCTTCTGGGTGAAGTCCCGCGGGTCGGAAAGCGAGCGGTAGGAGATCGGACTGTCGAGGTCGTGATCGGTCAGGCGGTCGATCCAGTGGGCGATCCGAGCGTCCTCGGCCTGTCTCGCCTGCTGCAATTCGGCGAAATCCTCGAACAGGATGGCATCGAGCCGGTCCGGCGCGTCGCCGGTGCCTGTGAAGCGCTGCATCCAGATCCGGTCGGCGACGAGGAGATGGTTGAGCGTGCCCAGCATGGAGCCGAAGAAGACGCCGCGGTCGGTTCGCAGTTCCGCGGCGGTGAGATCGGCGGCGGCACGGTAGAGCCGTTCGTTGCACCAGCGATTGTAGCCAGCCAGCAGGCGGGCGGTGTCGGTCGAGATCATCGCGGGTCTCCGGTATTGGATAGTGGCCAGGGCACGATGGCCGTCGAGAATTCCGCGCCTTGCTCCGGCCAAGGCGCGTCGCTATAGGTCGCCCACTTTCCCCGATCCATTCGAAAAGGACTAGGACATGGCGGTCGAACGCACGTTTTCTATGATCAAACCCGACGCGACCCGTCGCAACGTGACTGGCGCGATCACCGCCATGCTGGAAGAGGCCGGCCTGACGGTCGTGGCATCGCGCCGCGTGTGGATGAGCCGCCGCGAGGCCGAGGGCTTCTACGCCGTCCACAAGGAGCGCCCGTTCTTCGGCGAGCTCGTCGAGTCGATGTCGTCGGGCCCGACTGTCGTCCAGGTGCTGCAGGGCGAGAACGCCATCGCGCGCAACCGCGAAATCATGGGCGCCACCAACCCGGCCGACGCCGCCGAGGGCACCATCCGCAAGGCCTTCGCCCTGTCGATCGGCGAGAACTCGGTGCATGGCTCCGACGCGCCGGAGACGGCTGCGCAGGAGATCGCCTACTGGTTCTCCGAGACCGAAATCGTCGGCTGATCGCCGCCGTTTCAGGTGACCGAATGAAGAAGGGAGGCCGATGGCCTCCCTTTTTTCGTTTCAGGACAGGGGTGCGCTCGTTGTCCCGATCGTCAGATCCGGTGCCAGCGATCGGTTGCGGCGTCGTCGGTGTCCTTCGCCTCGATCCAGCCGCCGGTGCTGCCGTCGACCAGATGCTCGCGCTTCCAGAAGGGCGCCTGGGTCTTCAGGAAGTCCATGAGGTAGGACGCGGCCTCGAAGGCAGCCTGCCGATGGGCGGAGGAGCAGGCGACGAAGACGATCTCCTCGCCGGGCGCGACCCGGCCGTAGCGATGGATCGCACGGCAGCCGAAGAGCGGCCAGCGCGCCAAGGTCTCACGGGCGATCCGCGCGATCTCACGTTCGGCCATGCCAGGATAGTGTTCGAGTTCCAGCGCCGCGAGGCGGCCGCCTTCGTCGCGGCAATAGCCCGAGAAGGTGACGAGGCCGCCGACGGCGCCGCCGCCGGTCATGGCCGCGATCTCGGCCGCGATGTCGATGTTCTCCGCCTGGATGCGGACCACCGGCTCGATGTCGGCGGACGAGGCCGGGGCGGCGGTTCCCTCAGCCATTCTCAGCCCCCGGTCATCGGCGGGAACAGCGCGATCTCGCGGGCGCCGGCGACGGGCTCGGAATGGTCCGCGTGTTCCTGGTCGATGGCGACGCGAATGAATTCCGGCGACTGGAGCGCCGCCGCGTAGGTCTCGCCACGCCCCTTCAGCCAGGCCAGGAGATCGGCGACCGTGACGATCCCCGCCGGCAGTTCGACCTCCTCGTCGGAGACGCCGATGCGTTCGCGCACCCATGCGAAATAGGCGAGTTTCATGGGGAACCTCCTGCAATGGACATCGGGCTGTGGCGCGCGAGCGGCCGCGGCGGGCGCTACTCTCGCGCCGCATCAGTCCGCGATGTGCTTCAGACCGGCGCGGAAATAATCATAGCCGGTGTAGAGCGTCACGATTGCCGAGATCCACAAGAGCACGATCCCGGTCTCCGTGGCGAGGGGGTAGATATCGTCGGCCGCAGGCCCGGCAAGCAGGAAACCGATCGCCACCATCTGGATGGTCGTCTTCCATTTGGCGAGCTGGGTGACCGGCACCGAGACCTTCAGTTCCGCCAGATATTCGCGCAGGCCCGAGACGAGGATCTCGCGGCACAGGATGACGATGGCCGCCCACAGGCTCCAGCCGGCAATGGTGCCGTCGGCCGCCAGCAGCAGCAGTGCCGCGGCGACGAGCAGCTTGTCGGCGATCGGGTCGAGCATGCGGCCGATGGTCGAGGTCTGCTGCCAGGCGCGCGCCAGATAGCCGTCGAGGAAATCGGTGACGCTGGCCGCCAGGAAGATGAACAGCGCCGACCACCGCGCATAGTCTGGGCTTCGCAGCGTCCCTTCCAGAAAGAAGCAGAGGACGACGAGCGGCACGCAGACGATGCGCGCATAGGTGAGGAGATTGGGTAGGCTGTAGGCGCGAGATGCCATGGAAAGTCCGCTTCGGCTGTGCGTGTCAGTACAAGCCCGCAAGCCGGGCTTTCGTCAACCGCCATTGTCGGCATGACACATGACGGTCAGTTCATCCACGCTCGTGGAAGTGGTCGTAGATCGATTTCGCCATGGCCGCCGAGATGCCCTCGACCTCGCGCAGATCGCTGAGGGCGGCCCGCGACACGGCCTTGGCCGTCCCGAAATGGTGGAGCAGGGCGCGCTTGCGCGACGGACCGATGCCACCGATCTCGTCGAGCGGATTCTTCACCAGCTCCTTCTTGCGCCGCGCCCGATGGGTGCCGATGGCGAAGCGGTGGGCCTCGTCACGCAGCCGCTGCAGGAAATAGAGCACCGGATCGCGGGGCGGCAGCGAGAAGGGCTCGCGCTCGCCGGTAACGAAGCGTTCGCGGCCGGCGTCGCGGTCGACGCCCTTGGCGACGCCGATCGTGGTGACCCGGTCGGCGATGCCGAGCTCGTCGAGAATCTCGCGGACCGCGGAAATCTGGCCCTTGCCGCCGTCGATCAGGACGAGGTCCGGCCATGCGGGCATGGACGAGTCGGACAGGGCGTCCTGCGGATCCTCCTCGTCTTCGGTCTGGGCGGAGAGGTCCACCGGGGTGTCGCCGTGCTCCTTGATCAGCCGCGAGAAGCGCCGGCGCATGACCTCCTTCATCATGCCGAAATCGTCGCCCGGCGTGATGTCGTCGCCGCGGATATTGAACTTGCGGTAGTGATTCTTGGCAAAGCCCTGAGGGCCGGCGACGATCATGCCACCGACGGCGGCGGTGCCCATGATGTGGGAGTTGTCGTAGACTTCGATCCGGCGCGGCGTGCGCTTGAGCCCGAAGGTTTCGGCGACGCCTTTGAGGAGCTGCGCCTGCGACGAGGTCTCGGCCAGCCGGCGCCCCAGCGCCTCGCGGGCGTTGGCGGTGGCATGGTCGACGAGGTCGCGCTTCAGGCCGCGGGCCGGCACGCCGATCTGCACCCGGTGCGAGGCCTTCAGGCTCAGCGCTTCGGCCAGAAGCGGGCCGTCGTCGACCATCAGCGGCAGCAGGACGAGGCGCGGCACCGGCTTGTCGTCGTAGAACTGGGCGAGGAATGCGCCGAGCACCTCGCTCGGCTCCAGCGAGGAATCGGCCTTCGGGAAATAGGCGCGGTTGCCCCAGTTCTGGCCGGTGCGGAAGAAGAACACCTGGATGCAGGTCATGCCGCCTTCCTGGTGGATGGCGAAGACGTCGGCTTCCTCGATCCCGGTCGGGTTGATTCCCTGGTGGCTCTGGACGTGGGAGAGGGCGGCCAGGCGGTCGCGGTAGATCGCGGCGCGCTCGAAATCGAGGTCGTCGGAGGCTTCCTGCATGGCGGCCGACATGCCGTTCTTGATCTGGTTGGACCGGCCGGACAGGAACGCCTTGGCTTCGCGTACGAGGCCGTCATAGTCGGCGATCGAGATTTCGCCGGTGCAGGGCGCCGAGCAGCGCTTGATCTGGTGCAGCAGGCAGGGCCGGGTGCGGCTTTCGTAGACCGAATCCGTGCAGGTGCGCAGCAGGAAGGCGCGCTGCAGCGAATTGATCGTGCGTCCGACCGCGCCGGCCGAGGCGAAGGGGCCGAAATAGCTGCCCTTTCGCGAGCGCGCACCGCGATGTTTCATGATTGCCGGCGCCTCGTGATCCTCGCTCACCAGGATGTAGGGGAAGGATTTGTCGTCGCGCAGCAGCACGTTGTAGCGCGGGCGCAGGCGCTTGATGAGGTTCGCCTCGAGCAGCAGCGCCTCGGTTTCCGTGCGCGTCGTCACGAATTCCATCTGCCACGTCTCACGGATCATCCGCGCGATGCGCTGGGTGTGGCCGCCTAGCCGCGTGTAATTGGCGACGCGCTTCTTCAGCGAGCGGGCCTTGCCGACGTAGAGGACGTCGCCGTCCTTGCCGAACATGCGATAGACGCCCGGCTGGTTCGGCAGCCGCCTGGCGAGCGCGGCGATGAGTTCGGCCCCGGTGAGGTCGCCCGCCAGCTGCTGGCCGGCATCGTCCCAGTCGATCGAGGCCAGCAGCGCGGCACTCGCCGCGGCCGTATCGCCGTTCGGGGCTTCGCTGCCCCCGTCCAACGGATCGGACTCGGCGGCGTCGATCAAATCGTCGTCTGTCTCTTCAGGCTCGTCGATCATTTTATCCTGGCCGGAGAGGGGCTTGGCGCCGCTTCCGGATATCTAGAATCAGGGTCCGCCATGCGTCGGCCAAGGGATGCCGGTGCGGTTGCGCCCCTTCTATATGATTCCGCACCGGCGAGAATGCAGGGGGGCGCGATCACTTCCGCGCATCTGGCGAGAGCGCATCATGGCAGGTGTCGCGATTCGGCAACTATCACTGGAAAACGCGCCGAAACGATGCAGCCAATCGCGATGTCGGCTGTTTCCTTTTGGAACGATCCCCACATCGGATCGAGAGCCATGTGGTTGCCGCGCCCCGAACGGGCCCGCAGGCGCCACGATCGCCGGCCGGGACCTTTGCCGGCGGGATCGGGAAGGAGAAGGCGCATGCTGAACCTGCTTCGCAGTCTCGCGGTCGGAACCGCGGCGGCCGTTGCCCTGGTGCCTGCCACGCGCGCAGCCGACGTGATCTATGAAGAGCCACAGCCGCCGGTCGTGGCGCCGCTGGCTCCCTCCACGCCGGTCTATGTCTGGTCGGGACCGTATGCGGGCGCCTTTGTCGGCTACAACACGTCGAATTTCGACCAGTCCGCCGGTGCGAGCTTCGATGGAGACGGCTTCGTCGGCGGCGTCTACACCGGCTACAACTGGCAGACCGATCAGTTCGTCTACGGTCTGGAAGCCGATCTCGGCGGGTCGAACGTCGATGCCAGCGGCACCAATGCGGCCACCGGCGCGCAGATCGATGCCGACAACAACATCTTCGGCTCGTTCCGGGCACGGGCCGGCGTTGCGGTCGATCCGTTTCTGGTGTTCGCGACGGGCGGCGTGGCCGCGGCGCGCAACGAGCTGTCGCTCAACGGGTTTTCCGACAGCCAGACGAGCATCGGCTACACGCTCGGCGCCGGTGTCGAAGCGCGCGTCAGCGACGATGTGACGACGCGCCTCGAATATCGCTATTCGGATTTCGGCAGCGAGACCTACGATCTCGGCAATACCAGTATCTCGTCGGGCTTCGACGAGCATTCGATCCGGGCCGGCATCGCGCTGAAATTCTAGCAGCCGGCCCGGTCGGAATCAGCTGGCCGGCATGGACGGCTTGAGATCGGCATAGGCCGGGAACTGCTGCTCGAAGCGCTGCAGCCAGGCTGCAAGCTGCGGGCGCTCGCCCTCGATCTTGCCCGGGAAGCGCATGGTGGCCCAGCCCAGCAGCGCCGCGACGGCGAAGTGGCCGATGGTCAGGTCTTCGGGAAGCGCCAAAATCTGCTCTTCCAGCGATGCCAAGCCGCGATCGGCCTTGCGCAGCTGCTTGTCCACCCAGGGCTGATGACGCTTGTCCTCGGGCCGGTAGCGGACCTCGTAGACCGACAGGATCAGCGCATCGACGATGCCGTCGGCCGTCGCCTCGACGGTGGCAGCGATGCGCCAGGGCTCGATCGCCTGCGGCACCATCTGGTTGCCGCTCATGCGGTCGAACAGGGCGCAGATCACGCGGCTGTCATAGACCGTCGCGCCGTCGTCCATGACCAGCACGGGGATCTTGCCGAGCGGATTGGCCTTGAGCAGCTCATCGGGCTCGGCGGTGGTGTCGACCGGCACGGTCTCGATGGCGATGCCGCAATGGCTGGCGGCCATGCGGACCTTGGCGGCAAAGGGGGACGGTGCGGAATAATAGAGACGCATGCTGTTCGACGATCCTATTTGGAGACGTAGCCATACCCGGTGCGTCCCTCCTCCGGGAAGCGGCGCAGCGATTCGCAATTGGCACCATAGACGTGCCATTCGTCGAGACCCAGAACGCAGCCCTCGGCCCGCCAGGACGCCACCGGCGAGAAGCCGCCGAGATATTCGCCGGCTGCCGCAAAGCCCGTCGGATGCTCGATGACGTAGTAGACCGTGCGGCTGACATGGTCGGACAGAAGGGCGGTCGCCTGGCAGTAGCGGCGCTCTATCGGCTCAGCCGGCAGCGGCTCGCCGGCGCGCTGCGGGAAATAGGCCTTCTCGAACATGCCGCTGAATTCGAGGATCTCCAGCTTCACGCCGACCATGGTCGGTGCGCCGTATTCGAACTGGTCCTCGACCTGGCCGAGGACGTCGGCATCGTCGCAGGCCGGGACCAGCGCGGCGCGCAAGGGGGCAGGCTCCCCGTAGCGCAGATCGGCCGCCTGGGCGGGCAGGGCCGCCACACCGGCGACGAACAGGGCAAGGGCGGCAGCGATGGCACGATACATGGGACAGCCTTCCACGTCGGATCCGTTTGGGGTTCGGTAGCACGAAATCGCGGCGGGCGACCTCACGGGCGCGGCGACGACGACGTAAAAACCGAAAATGTTGCCGCGGCGCCGCTTCCCAGCAACGGCGCGAGGGTCGTCAGCACCGCTTCGGCCTCCGCAGCGAAGACGAAGGGCGGGTTGATGACGGTCAGGCCGGTGCCGACGAAGCGTTCGTCGGCCGAATAGGGCTCGCGGAAGAATTCCGCCGTCACGCGCTCGCTGACGGGCAGGGCATCGAGACGCTCGTGCAGGGCCGCGACCAGGGTCGGACGCTTCAGCGGATACCAGACGGCGTAGATGCCGCCGGCCCAGCGCTGCAGGGCCTTGGCGAGTCCTTCAGCAATGGCGTCGACCTCGTCGGTGCGTTCGAAGGGCGGGTCGATCAGGACGAGGCCGCGCTTTTCCTTCGGCGGCACGTGGGAGCCGAGTGCCAGCCAGCCGTCGAGGGCGATCGCCTTGGTCTGGACGTCGCCGGCAAAGAGCGTCTTCAGCGCCGCGGCATCGGCGGGATGCAGCTCATAGGCGGAGAGCCGGTCCTGCGGGCGCAGCAGGCGCCGGGCGATGAGCGGCGAGCCCGGATAGCGGTCTTCGGAGAGATCGGAGGCCAGCGCCTCGCGGTATTCGGCCAGGAGCGGATCGTCCATGACGTCGGCCGCGGCCTGGACCAGCCGGCCGACGCCATCCGCATGCTCGCCGGTCCGCTGTGCTTCGTCGGATGTGAGCGAATAGCTGCCGCGGCCCGCATGGGTGTCGAAGACGCGGAACGGCTTCTCCTTGCGTTTCAGATAGGCGATCAGCCGGGTCAGCAGGGCGTGCTTGACCACGTCGGCGAAATTGCCCGCGTGATAGGCGTGGCGATAGTTCATCGAGCGTCGTGTTCCTTCGGTGCAGGTGCCCGCGCGCGAACACTCTCCAGCGGCGTGGGGCGATGCCGGATCGCGCCTGGCGAACGCTGTGTTCATCCGCCTTACCGCGCTGCGGCAAGTCCCCATCTCTCGCGGCAACGCCGGCACATGCCGGCCGTCTTTGCATCCGGAAGAGGACACCGCAATGGCTGACGAGAAACTGTTCGAGCCGCTCGATCTCGGCCCCACCCATCTGGCCAATCGCGTCGTCATGGCGCCGCTGACCCGCAGCCGCGCCACCGACGCAGGCGATCTGCGCGACATCCATGTCGAATATTACCGCCAGCGGGCCGGCGCCGGCCTGATCATCACCGAGGCGACGAACATCTCGGCGGAAGCGCGCGGCTATGCCTATACGCCGGGCATCTTCACCGACCGCCAGGTGGCGGACTGGAAGAAGGTGACCGATGCCGTCCACGCGAAGGGCGGCAAGATGTTCCTGCAGCTCTGGCATGTCGGCCGCATCTCGCATCCGGATCTGCAGCCGGGCGGCGCGTTGCCGGTGGCTCCTTCTGCGGTGAAGCCCGACATGAAGGCCTTCACGGTCGACGGCTTCAAGGACATTCCGGCGCCGCGGGCGCTCGACAAGGACGAGCTGCCGCGTGTCGTCGCCGACTACGTCAAGGCCGCCGAGAACGCCAAGGCCGCCGGCTTCGACGGTGTCGAGGTGCATTCGGCGAATGGCTATCTTCTCGACCAGTTCCTGCGGGACGGCGCCAACCAGCGCAGCGACGAATATGGCGGCTCCATCGAGAACCGCATCCGCTTCCCGCTCGAGGTCGTGGATGCCGTGGTCGGCGTCTGGGGCGCGGAGCGCGTCGGCATCCGCATCTCGCCGGTCAGCCCGGCCAACGACCTGACCGACAGCGATCCCGAGCCGCTGTTCACCCGCTATGTGGAGGAGCTGTCGAAGCGCAAGCTGGTCTATCTCCACGTCGTCGAGGGCGAGACCGGCGGGGCCCGCGATCCGCAGGAGTTCAAGGCCTGGTCGCTGAAGGACAAGTTCGACGGTCTCTACATGGGCAACAACGCCTATGACCGCACGATGGCGATCGAGCGCGTGGCGAATGGCGAGACCGATCTCGCCTGCTTCGGCCGGCCCTTCATCTCCAACCCGGACCTCGTCGAACGGCTGAAGCTCGACGCGCCGATGGCCGAATGGGACCAGGCGACGATGTATGGCGGCGACGAGAAGGGGTTCATCGACTACCCGGCCTTGAGCGAGGACGAGCGTTCGCGACTGGCCAAGGCGGCCTGATCGGCGCCGAACTCAGCACAGCGAACGTAGACAAGAGAAGGGTCGGGCCGTCGGGTCCGGCCCTTCCTTGCGTCCGGGGCACAGCCGATCGCCGGCGGCGATGGTCTTGATCGTGAAAATGAATTGGGGCGCGACCCGCTCTTGCGGTATCGTCGCGCCATGAACAAACCGCTTCCCGTCGCCATCGGACATTCCGCCTGTCCGCATGATTGCCCCTCCACCTGCGCGCTCGACGTCGAGATCCTCGAAAACCGGACGATCGGCCGGGTGCGCGGGGCGGCGGCGAACGACTACACGGCCGGCGTCATCTGCGCCAAGGTCGCGCGCTATGCCGAGCGCATCCATCATCCCGACCGGCTGGTGACTCCGCGGCAGCGGGTCGGTGCGAAGGGCGAGGGCGGCTGGCGCGAGATCGCCTGGGACGACGCGCTCGACCTCGTCGCCGAACAGTTCGTGAAGGCCGAGACCCGCTACGGATCGGAGGCGGTCTGGCCCTACCAGTATGCCGGCACGATGGGGCTGGTGCAGCGCGACGGCATTCACCGGCTGCGCCATGCCAAGCGCTATTCCGGCCAGTTCGACTCGATCTGCACCAACATGGCCTGGACCGGCTGGTTCGTCGGTGCCGGCGCCATGCGCGGCGCCGATCCGCGCGAATTGTCGAAGTCGGACTGCATCATCATCTGGGGCACCAATGCGGTCGCCACCCAGGTCAATGTGATGACCCACGCCGCAAAGGCCCGCAAGGAGCGCGGCGCGAAGATCGTCGTCATCGACATCTACGACAACGCCACGATGAAGCAGGCCGACATGGCCCTGAAGCTGCGGCCGGGCACCGACGCGGCGCTCGCCTGCGCGCTGATGCACATCGCGTTCCGGGACGGCACGGCGGACCGGGACTATCTCGCCCGCTACACCGACGATCCGGCCGGGCTGGAGGCGCATCTGGCGACCCGCACGCCGGAATGGGCCGCCGCGATCACCGGCCTCGACGTCGCCGACATCGAAGCCTTCGCCGCGCTGGTCGGGCAAACGCCGCGCAGCTATTTCCGGCTCGGCTACGGCTTCACCCGCCAGCGCAACGGCGCGGTGGCGATGCACGCCGCCATGTCGGTGCCGGCGGTCTACGGCCATTGGCGCCACGAGGGCGGTGGCGCGTTCCACTCCAATTCCGATATCTTCGGCCTCGACAAGTCCGAGATCATGGGGGCAGCCGATCGCGATCCCTCGATCCGCTATCTCGACCAGTCACGCATTGGCGCCGTCCTGACCGGCGACGCCGACGCGCTCGCCGGCGGTCCGCCGGTCGCGGCCATGCTGATCCAGAACACCAATCCGGCCAATGTCTGCCCCGAGCAGCGGCTGGTGCGGCAGGGGCTGCTGCGGGAGGACCTGTTCACCTGCGTCCACGAGCAGTTCATGACCGACACGGCGCAGATCGCCGATCTGGTGCTGCCGGCAACGATGTTCCTGGAGCATGACGACATCTATCGCGGCGGCGGGCAGAACCATATCGTTCTCGGGCCCAAGCTGGTCGATGCGCCGGAGACGGTGCGCACCAATCATTTCGTCATCGATGAACTGGCCAAGCGCCTCGGCGTCGCCGACCATCCGGGCTTCGGCCTGGACGAGCGCACGCTGATCGACAACATGCTGAAGGCCGCGGGCGATACGGAAGGCTTCGACGGCCTGCAGCGCGAGCGCTGGATCGACCGGCAACCGCCCTTCGAGGAAGCGCATTTCCTGAACGGCTTCGCCTGGCCGGACGGCAGGTTCCGCTTCAGGCCGGACTGGACCGGGGGACAGGCGCCGAACCGGCCGCCGGACAGCATGGGCCCGCAGGGGCCGGTTGCCGGTCTGCCGGAATTTCCCGACCATGTCACGCTGATCGAAACCGTCGACGACACGCATCCCTACCGGCTGGCGACGTCGCCGGCGCGGCAGTTCCTCAACTCGACCTTCGCGGAAACCCGCGGATCGCGTTCGCGCGAGGGGGCGCCGGAGCTGCTCGTCCATCCCGAGGATGCGCTGCGCGAGAGTCTTGGCGACGGCGAGATCGTCACCATCGGCAACAGCCGCGGCATTGTCCGGCTGCCGGTCAAGGTCAGCGATACGGTCAAACCCGGGGTGCTGATCCACGAGGGCCTGTGGGCGAATACCGACTTTCTCGACGGCGAGGGCATCAACGTCCTGACCGGAGCCGATCCCGTCGCCCCCTTCGGCGGCGCGGCGTTCCACGACAACCGGGTCTGGCTGCGGACCGCCCGGGCATAGCCGGCCGGGTAGGCGCGCGGCGTCGAGGCCAGAGTCTCGCGCCGTCTTCAGTGGCTTGGGCAGTGAAGCTGAGGTTCTGAATCAGAGTCCGTTCATGCCGGTAACGCGCTGAAAATACAGACCATACTTGCGTTCTCGATGCCACCCGGTTTCATCTGGACACAAAAAAGCCGGCGCGAAGAGCGCCGGCTTTCCTGTTCGGACGGACCGGACGGTCCGCCGTAATCAGTTGAACTTGTAGGAGACCTTGGCGGTCACGGTGTGGAAGTCGAAATCGTCGTCGACGGCGAAATCGGTCGAGCCACCGACGCCACCGGCGAACGGGCCGCCGTTCAGGCGCGTGTAACCCGAACCACCGAGGTTGGTGTAGAGATACTCGGCACCGAAGGACATGTTGTCGGTGAACTTCACTTCCATGCCGCCGCCGACGGTGTAGCCGAAGCTGTCCTCGTCCTCGGAGACGACGGCCGGCGTCGCGCCGGTCACGGCCGGGGAGTTGGTCGAGAACGAATAGTCGACGTCACCATAGGCCAGACCACCGGTGACATAGGCGAGGGCGCCCGGGGTCACGAGATAGCCGACGCGGGCGCGCACGGTGCCCAGATAGTTCAGCTCGCGGTCGGTCCGGTAATAGGCCGGCGTCGAGGAATCGGCGTTGGACGAGCGGGTGAGGTCGATGGCGTTGATGTCGGCGAGGACACCGAAGACGACGCTGTCCATCTGGTAGTCGTAACCGATATGCGCACCGCCGAGGAAGCTGGAGTCGACATTCGAGTCGAAGTTCGAGCCGAAGGCGCTCTGCACGGCCGAGCCGCCGAAGGCGAAGCCGTTGGTGCGCAGGTCGACATTGTCGGGATCCTGCGGGTTGAACGCGCCGCCGCCCTGGACGCCGAGATAGATGCCGGTCCAGCCGGATGCGACCGGGCTGATCTCCATCGGGGCCGGAGCCATCGGCTCTTCGTAGATCACGTCGGCGGCCTGGGCGTAGGTCGCGAAGGTCAGGGCGGTGGAGGCGGTCAGGATCGAGAGAAGGTAGGTGCGCATGGAATTCCTCGTTTGTTGATGTCCATGCTTATGCGGCGTTGTACTTGGTTCGCCTATGCCCGCTTTGCCACACCTATGTATTCGCCAGCTGGAAATTCATCACTGATGTGTGATGAGGAAATAAAGCACTCGAATGCCGAGCTGCGCCCTAAGGCGGAAGACCGGAAAGAAAAGTAAAACGGCGATCACATTCTTGCTATCGAGGCGTGAGCTGAAGTGTTCCTGCCTAAGCAATATTTGTAACGGCGCATAGCGAAGGCCGCGTGGCCCAAGGCGTGAACTGCGCGGCCAGCCATATGCTCACGCCGTCGTCGCGCGGCGGGAACTCAGGGAATAGTCGGGACTGACGGATGTGCCGGGGCGATCCCGCTTCGCGGACGCACAGACGATCCGCGCGCGAATGGTCCGGCACGCAGCCGCGGCTCTCAGCCTTCGGCCGCCGCCTCCCGCCATTCGGGAAGCGGGAAGATCCGGTCATAGGCCCAGTTGAAGGCAAAGGCGTAGACCGCATAGAACGCCGCGAAGCTCGCATCCATCAGGAACGCCTGCAGGATGCCGATCTCCAGATAGAGCGCGATCACCGGCAGCAGGAAGGCGAGCAGGCAGGCCTCGAACACGATCGCATGGACGACCCGGATCAGCGGCGTCTTGCGGGTGGTGCCCCGCACGCGCTGCATCAGATGGTCGAAGCCCAGATTGTAGACGTAGTTCCACAGCGTCGCGATGGTCGCGCCGATGACCGTGACGACGCCGATATCGGCGAAGGGTACGTGGAAGAGCCAGGCCCCCGCCGGGGTGACGAGGGCCAGCCCGACGATCTCGAAGCTGACGGCGTGACGGATACGATCGGGAGTTGAGCGCATGGCGACCCTGCTTGTCCTGTGCCGGGTCGTCCCGGCGATATGATGGGAGGAAAGGAAGGTCGTCCTTCACGGCGCATATGGCACCGCGGCGCGCCGATCGCAACGGGCATGCCCGGCACGAACCGGGTCAGGCCGTCATCGGCACGGCGTTGCGTCGCGACGGATCAGCCGTTGCGGCGGGCATCCGGCGACACGAGGATCGGGTCGCCATCGCCGAGGCGCATGGTCTCGTCTTCCACCGGCGGCGCCGGCTTGACGATGGCGCGTCCGTTGGACATGCGCACCGCGCCGTCCAGAACCAGCCTCAGGGCATGCGGATAAAGCCGGTGTTCGGCCCGCAACAGCCGCTCGGCGACGGTCTCCGGCGTGTCGCCCGGCACGAGGGCGATGGCCGCCTGCGCGATGATCGGGCCCTCGTCCATGCGGTCGGTGACGAAATGCACCGTGCAGCCATGGATGCGCATGCCGGCATTGATGGCGCGCTTGTGGGTGTCGAGGCCGGGAAACAGGGGCAGCAGGGACGGGTGGATGTTGATCAGCCGGCCCTCGAAGCGACGGACGAAATCGGCCGACAGCAGCCGCATGTAGCCGGCGAGGCACACCACGTCCGGCGCCATCTCGTCGAGCGCCCGGATCAGCGCTGCCTCGTGGGCGGCCCGGTCCGCATAGGCGGTCTGGGCGATGGCGACAGCCGGAATGTCGTAGCGCCGCGCGGTGTCGAGCCCGGGCGCGTCCGGCCGGTTGGACACGACGCCGGCGATCTGGCCGGGGTAGCCCGGGTCCATGCAGGCGGCGATCAACGCACTCATGTTCGAGCCGCGGCCCGAAATGAGCACCGCGATCTTCTTGCGCCGCACCGCGTTCATGCCAGCGCCAGTGCGCCATTGAAGGTCACCGCGGCGTCCTGGCGCGGGCGGATGCGGCCGAGCGGCACGACCGTCTCGCCAGCGCTCTGGAGAATGGCGCTGACGGCGGCCGCGTCCGCATCGGAGACCACCACGATCATCCCGATGCCGCAGTTGAAGGTGCGCAGCATCTCGGCTTCGGCGACGCCGCCCGTCTGGGCGAGCCAGCTGAAGACCGGCGGCACGGGAACCGCGAAGAGGTCGATGTCGGCGCGCATCGTGTCGGGCAGGACGCGCGGGATGTTCTCCACGAAGCCGCCGCCGGTGATGTGGGCGAGGGCCTTGATGCCGCGCGTCTCGGCAAAGGCGGCGAGCAGCGGCTTCACATAGATGCGGGTCGGCGCGATCAGGGTCTCGCCGAGGCTGCGATCGGCATCGAAGGGCGCCGGATCGGAATAGCTGGCGCCGGAGCGCTCGACGATACGGCGGACCAGCGAGTAGCCGTTGGAATGGACGCCCGACGAGGTGAGGCCGAGGATCATGTCGCCGGACTCGATGTTGCCGGCCGGCAGGAGGCGGTCGCGCTCGACCGCGCCGACGGCAAAGCCGGCCAGATCGTAATCCTTGTCGGCGTAGAGCCCCGGCATCTCCGCGGTCTCGCCGCCGATCAGCGCGCAGCCGGCCTGCCGGCAGCCCTCGGCAATGCCCTTGACGATGGCCTCGCCCTCGCTCGGATCGAGCTTTCCGGTGGCGTAATAGTCGAGGAAGAAGAGCGGTTCGGCGCCCTGCACGACGAGATCGTTGACGCACATGGCGACGAGATCGACGCCGATCGTGTCGTGCAGCCCGGTCTCGATGGCGATCCGCAGCTTGGTGCCGACGCCATCATTGGCGGCGACCAGCAGCGGGTCGTTGAAGCCGGCAGCCTTCAGGTCGAACAGGCCGCCAAACCCGCCGATCTCGCCATCGGCGCCGCGCCGCGCCGTGGAGCGTACATGCGGCTTGATGCGTTGCACGAGATCGTTGCCCGCGTCGATGTCGACGCCGGCGTCGCGATAGGTCAGTGGAGTCGTTTCGGCCATGGTCCCCGCACCGTTTTGGTCGAGTTGACATGATCGCCGGCTGTGAGCAAGACCCGGCTTCCAATGCTAAGGATTGTCGCCATGGTACGACAATGACCGGCGACGGACCAAAACACGGGCCCGGGCACCCGCTGACCCTGCCGAACATCATCACGATTGCCCGGCTTTGCGGCGTGCCGGTGCTGATCTGGGCGCTGATCGAACGCGACTGGACGCTGGCCTTCGCGATCTTCGTCGTGGCCGGCCTCTCCGACGCGGTCGACGGCGTGATCGCCCGGCGCTGGAACCAGCAATCCGACCTCGGCCTCTATCTCGATCCCATTGCCGACAAGGTGCTGCTGGTCTCGGTCTTCGTCGGCCTGGCACTGCTGGAGCGCTTGCCAGGCTGGCTGGCGATCGCGGTGGTCAGCCGCGACCTCCTGATCGTCGCCGCGGTGCTCCTGTCCTACGTCATGGGGCGGCCGGTCACGGTGCGGCCGCTGCTCGTCTCCAAGCTCAATACCGTGTCGCAGATTGTGCTGGCCGGCGTGGCCCTCGGCGAGCCGGCCTTCGGCCTGTCGCTGGCCGCCGAAATCGAATTCCTGGTGGCGGTCACCGTGGTCTTGACCGGTGTGTCGGCCGCCGCCTATCTCGTTGATTGGCTTCGACACATGAACCCCAACGACGATCCGTCCGACCGCAGAGGCGACCCCCAATGACCGATCGAAGCGCGCTCATCCGGCGGCAGGTCCTGTTCTGGAGCGTAGCGGCGCTGGTCTCCATTCTCCTGCTGTGGGTGTTCTCCGGAATCCTCCTGCCGTTCCTGGTCGGCATGGTGATCGCCTATTTTCTCGATCCAGTCGCCGACTGGTTCGAGCGGCGCGGCTTCTCGCGGCTGATGGCGACCATCGTCATCCTGATCCTGTTCGTTCTGTTCTTCGCCGCGGCGATCCTCGTCGTCGTGCCGGTGGTCGGTTCGCAGATCGCCAGCTTCGTCGAGCGCATCCCCGATTATCTCGATCGCCTGCAGGCGATCGCGGTCTCGGCCCGCAGCGGGCCGCTGGCCTTCCTGTTCACCGGGGAGGAGATGAACTTCAAGCAGGACTTCGCCCAGTTCGCCAGCGAAGGCACCGGCATCGTCACGACCTTCCTCGGCGGGCTGTGGTCGTCGTCGCTCGCCGTCGTCAATTTCGTTTCGCTGTTCATCGTCGCGCCGGTGGTCGCCTTCTATTTGCTGCTCGACTGGGACCGGATGGTCGACAAGATCGATGCCTGGACGCCGCGCCAGCATGTCGACACGGTCCGGCGGCTGGCGCGGGAGATCGACCGGTCGGTGGCCGGCTTCGTGCGCGGGCAGGGCAGCGTCTGCCTGATCCTCGGCACGATCTATGGCGTCGGCCTGACGCTCACTGGATTGAATTTCGGGCTGTTGATCGGCCTGTTCGCCGGGTTGATCTCGTTCATTCCCTATGTCGGCTCGGCGATCGGCCTGATCCTGGCGCTGGGCGTGGCTCTGGTGCAGTTCTGGCCCGACTGGGTCTCGATCCTGATGGTCGCGGTGGTGTTCTTCGTCGGCCAGTTCTTCGAGGGCAACATCCTGCAGCCCAAGCTCGTCGGAGCCTCGGTTGGCCTGCATCCGGTGTGGCTGATGTTCGCCCTGTTTGCCTTCGGTGCCCTGTTCGGCTTCGTCGGCCTGCTGATTGCCGTGCCGGCCGCCGCGGCGGTCGGGGTGCTGGTGCGCTTTGCCCTGTCGCAATATCTGCAGAGCGAAATGTATTACGGCCGTACGCAGCCGCAGCAGCCCACCGTGCAGATCGAGACGCAATCGGCGCCGCCCGCCGTCGGCACCGTGCCGCGCGGCGAGGCGGGCGAGTAGGACGCGATCGCGATGCCGACCCAGATCCCGCTCGAACTGCCGCATGCGGCCTCGCTTGCCCGCGAGGACCTGATCATGTCGCCATCGAACCGGCTCGCCGTGGAGGCGATCGATTCCTGGCCGCAATGGCGGCATTCGGTGCTCCTGATCGTCGGACCGCCGGGATCGGGCAAGACCCATCTCGCCAATGCGTGGAGCGAACGGGCCGGGGCGACGGTGGCGCGGCCGGGCGCGACCGAGGCGAGCCTTGCGGCCGACGATTTTCGCGTGGTGGTGGACGATGCCGATCGGACGGCCCTGTCGGAGGGCGAGCTGTTCGGCCTCGTCAATGCGGCCCGGCTGGGCGGCGGCAGCCTTCTCTTGACGTCACGGGTAATGCCGCAGGCCATGAATGTCGCGACCGCCGATCTGCGCTCGCGTCTCGCTGCGGCGACCATCGCCGAGCTCGGCGCACCCGACGATGCGCTGCTGACCGGCGTGTTGATCAAGCTCTTCGCCGATCGCCAGATCGCCGTGTCGCCGCGGGCGGTGAATTATCTCGTGCAGCGCATGGAGCGCTCGCTGGATGCGGCGGGTTTGCTGGTGGCGGAGATCGACCGGGAGGCGCTGTCGACGCGCGAGCGGATCGGCACGCGATTGATCAAACGGGTGCTTGACCGCGGCACCGCCGCGATGCGTCATGCGACTGTCGCATCCGGCCGCTAACCGGCGGCGACGGAGGAGTTTGCATGGACGACACCACACCGCCCCGACCGGAACGCAAGCCGCGCGCACCGCGGCGCCGTACGGCGACCCCGCGCAGCACAACCAGGGCATCCGCCGCGGCGGCGCCCGCTGAAAACACCGCGTCCGGCAACGGTGAGGCGAAGGATCTGGCGCGCACGCCGATCCGCCGCAGGCCTGCGAAGGCCGCGGCAAAGTCCGCGCCGACAGACCAGCGGGCCGCCGACAGCGTGGAGTCGGCGGATGCCGGCTCCGGCACGCACAAGCCGGAGGAGGGCGCCCCGGCCGCCGCGTCGTCCGACACGCGGGTCAGCGAAGCCTCGGTCATCCTCGAGGCTCCGACGGCCGAGGTCGAGGCCCGCACGGCGGCGCAGAACCTGGCGGCCGAGACCGAGCTGCCGGCCGACCGCTTCGTCAATCGCGAGATCTCCTGGCTGCAGTTCAATCGCCGGGTGCTGGAGGAATCGCTCAATCCGGCGCATCCGCTCCTGGAGCGCGTGCGCTTCCTGTCGATCTCGGCCGACAATCTCGACGAGTTCTTCATGGTCCGGGTCGCCGGCCTCGCCGGCCAGGTGCGCGAGAAGATCTCGGTGCGCAGCATCGACGGGCTGACCCCACAGGAACAGCTCAACCAGATCCTGGTCGACGTTCACAATCTCCAGGAAGAGCAGCAGGCCTCGCTCGCCGAGCTGGTGAAGACGCTGCGCGAGGAGCGCATCCAGATCGTCGGCGCCGGCGATCTCAAGCGCGAGGACCGCGCCTGGCTGGAGAACCATTTCAACGAGACGATCTTCCCGGTTCTGACGCCGCTGTCGGTCGATCCGGCGCATCCGTTCCCGTTCATCCCCAATCTGGGCTTCTCGATCGCGCTGGCGCTGGTGCGCGAGCGCGATTCGCAGAAGATGAACGCCCTGCTGCGGCTGCCCGTGGCGCTGCAGCGCTTCATCCAGATGGAGCCGAACGCGGCGGGCATGACGCGCTTCGTGCCGCTGGAAAGCGTCGTCGCCCTGTTCATCGGCAAGCTCTTCCCCGGCTACAGGGTGAGCGGCGCCGGCACGTTCCGGATCATCCGCGACTCCGATATCGAGGTCGAGGAAGAGGCCGAGGATCTGGTGCGGCTGTTCGAGAGCGCGCTGAAGCGGCGCCGGCGCGGCTCGGTGATCCGCATCGAGTTCGATTCGGTGATGCCGGAATCGCTGCGCAATTTCGTTGCCAATGAACTCGAGGTGCCCGATTCCCGGGTCTCGGTGCTCGACGGCATGCTGGCGCTCGATTCGGTGTCGCAGCTCTGCAAGCTGCCGCGCGACGACCTGAAGTTCACGCCTTACATCCCGCGCTTTCCCGAGCGCATTCGCGAGCACAATGGCGACTGCTTCGCGGCGATCCGCGAGAAGGACATCATCGTCCACCACCCGTATGAATCCTTCGACGTGGTGGTGCAGTTCCTGCGCCAGGCGGCGCAGGATCCCAATGTCATCGCCATCAAGCAGACGCTCTACCGGACCTCGAACGATTCACCGATCGTGCGGGCGCTCATCGACGCGGCCGAATCCGGCAAGTCGGTGACGGCGCTGGTCGAGCTGAAGGCCCGCTTCGACGAGGAAGCCAACATCCGCTGGGCGCGCGACCTGGAACGGGCCGGCGTGCAGGTGGTGTTCGGCTTCATCGAGAAGAAGACCCACGCCAAACTGTCGCTGGTGGTGCGACGTGAAGAGGGCAAGCTCGTCAACTTCGTCCATATCGGCACGGGCAACTACCACCCGATCACCGCGCGCATCTACACCGACCTGTCCTACTTCACGGCCGACCCGGCGATCGCCCACGACGTGCAGCTCGTGTTCAATTACATCACCGGCTATGCCGAGCCGACCGAGGTCAAGAAGCTGGCGATCTCGCCGCTGACGATGCGCAACCGGATCGTCGACCTGATCCGCGCCGAGGCCGAGCATGCGAAGGCGGGGCGGCCCGGCCAGATCTGGATGAAGATGAACTCGCTGGTCGATCCGGCGATCATCGATGCCCTGTACCGCGCCAGCCAGGTGGGCGTGGAGATCGACCTCATCGTGCGCGGCATCTGCTGCCTGCGCCCGCGCGTCACCGGCCTGTCCGACAACATCCGGGTGAAATCCATCGTCGGCCGTTTCCTCGAGCACAGCCGCATTTTCTGCTTCGGCAACGGCCAGGGGCTGCCCTCGGAGGGGGCGATCGTGTATCTGGGCTCGGCCGACATGATGCCGCGCAATCTCGACCGGCGGGTCGAGACGCTGGTGCCGATTTCCACGCCGACGGTCCACAGTCAGATCCTGTCCCAGATCATGCTGGGCAATATTCTGGACAATCAGCAGAGCTGGTCGGTAGCCGCGGACGGTACATCGCGCCATATCGTACCCTCGCCGGGCGAACAGCCGTTCAATGCCCAACGCTATTTCATGACAAATCCGAGTCTGTCGGGGCGCGGTAAAGCACTGAAGACGGATGCTCCAAAACTCATTGCAAGACAACGGGCAGAACATTCCCGGTTCGACTGAGCCGATCGCGCAGGGACGGCTGCAGGATCGTCAGCCGGTCGCGGTCGTCGATATCGGGTCGAACTCGGTTCGCCTGGTCATCTACGAAGGCAATTGCCGCTCGCTGACGGTGCTCTTCAACGAGAAGGTCCTCAGCGGTCTCGGCAAGGGGCTGGCGCGCACCAACCGGCTCGACCCGAAGGCTGTCGACAGTGCGCTCGCCGCGCTGTCGCGCTTTCGCCGGCTCGCCGCGCAGGCCAATGTGCGCGAGATCCATCCCATCGCGACGGCCGCCGCCCGCGAGGCTCAGAACGGGCCGGACTTCATCGCGGCGGCGGAAGCCGCGATCGGCTGCGAGATCGTCATCCTGTCGGGCGAGGACGAGGCCCGCTACGCGGCCGAGGGCGTCTTGTCGGGGTTCCACAATCCGAGCGGGATCGGCGGCGATCTCGGCGGCGGCAGCCTGGAACTGGTCGACATCGACGCAGGCGGCTTCCAGGGCGGGCTGACCCTACCGCTGGGAGGGCTGCGTCTCCGCGACCTGTCGGAAGGCGATCTGACGCGGGCTCAGGCGGTGGCCGAGAGCCATCTGTCGGCCTGCGCTCTGGCCGGAAAGGGCGAAGGGCGGCCGTTCTTCGCCGTCGGCGGGACCTGGCGCAATCTCGCCAAGCTGCACATGGAGCAGGAGAAATATCCCCTGCATGTGATGCATGGCTACGAGATCGACGCGGCCGGCATCGACGGTTTCCTCGACATGGTCGTGCGCACGCCGGCCGACAAGCTGCCGGGCATCGGCGCGGTCTCCAAGTCGCGCCGGTCGCTGCTGGCCTACGGCGCGGTGACGCTGAAGAGCATCATACGGCACCTGAAGCCGTCGAAGATCGTCCTGTCGGCGCTCGGGGTGCGCGAGGGCTATCTGCATTCGCTGCTGTCGCCGGAGGAACGGGCAAAAGACCCGCTGCTGGAATCGGCCCGCGAACTGTCGATCCTGCGCTCACGCTCGCCCGATCATGCCCGGGAGCTGGTGGAGTGGAGCCGGCGCACCTTCGAGGCCTTCGGCATCGACGAGACGCCGGCGGAGGAACGGTTGCGGCAGGCCGCCTGCCTCCTCGCCGACATCGGCTGGCGGGCGCATCCCGACTATCGCGGCAAGCAGTCGCTGTCGATCATCGCCCATGCCGCGTTCCCGGCGGTCGATCATCGCGGGCGCGTCTATCTCGGACTGACCAATTACTATCGTCACGAAGGCAGCTTCGAGCAGGTGCACCTGCCGGAGATCGAACGTCTCGTCGACGACCGGCTGATGCGCCGGGCGCGCATTCTCGGCTCGCTGTTCCGGGTGGCCTATCTGCTGACCGCTTCGATGCCCGGCGTCCTCGACCAGATCAAATGGGCGCAGGACCCGCGCGGCGGCTTCACGCTGGTGATCCCGCAGCATCTGGCCGATCTCGTCGGCGAGCGCCCGGAAGGGCGCCTGCAGCAATTTGCCAAGGTCGTGGAGAAGACCCTGCGCATGGAAGTGCGCTGAGGGGCCGATCGCCGCGTCAGAGCGCGACGATCTCCACCTTGCGGTTACGATAGACGAGTGCGGTTTCGCCCTTCAGGAGGTTCAGCGCACGGTCGCCGAAGATCTCGCGGCGCCAGCCGTCCATCGCGGCGATGGGGGCCTCGTCGCCTTTCCAGGCGAGCTTCTCCAGATCGTCGCCCGAGGCGATCATCTTGGCGGCGACGCCGTTCTCCTCGACGACGATCTTCAGGAGCACCTTGAGGAACTCGACGGCCGCCGCCGTGCCTTCGGGAAGCTGCGGCGGGCGCGGGATCGACGGCAGGTCGGCGCGCGGCACGGCCTGCGCGCGCTGCACGGCGGCGACGATCTCGCGGCCGGCATTGCTGCGCTCGAAGCCCCGCGGGATGGTCCGCAGCCGCGACAGCGACTGTTCGTCGGTCGGCGCCTGCTGGGCGATCTCGTAGATCGCGTCGTCCTTGAGGATGCGGCCGCGCGGCTTGTCGGCCTCGCGCGCCTCGCGCTCGCGCCAGGCGGCGACTTCCTTGAGGATCTGCAGTTCGATCGGCTTGCGCACCCGCAGCTTCAGGCGGCGCCAGGCGTCGTCGGGATGCAGGTCGTAGGTCGCCGGATCGGTGAGGACGGCCATCTCCTCGTCCACCCAGCGCGTGCGGCCCTTTTCGGCGAGCTGCGCGGAGAGGAAGCGGTAGACGTCGCGCAGATAGGTCACGTCGGCCAGCGCGTAGGCGAGCTGCTGGTCGCTCAGCGGACGCCGGCGCCAGTCGGTGAAGCGCGAGGTCTTGTCGATGCGGCCGTCGGTGGTGCGCGCCACGAGCTGGTCGTAGGCGATCGACTCGCCGAAGCCGCAGACCATGGCGGCGACCTGGGTGTCGAACAGCGGCACCGGGATGATGTTGCCGAGCTTGTGAATGATCTCGACGTCCTGCCGGGCGGCGTGGAAGACCTTCACGATGCGCTCGTCGCGCATCAGATCGAAGAAGGGCGCCAGATCGAGGCCGTCCGCCAGCGGGTCGACCAGCACGGCCAGATCGTCCGACGCCATCTGGATGAGGCAGAGCTCGGGCCAGAAGGTGGTCTCGCGGATGAATTCGGTGTCCACGGTGACGAATTCGGCGGCGGCGAGCCGCGAACAGGCTTCGGACAATTCGGCGGTGGTGGTGATCGTATGCATGGCCATCCTTTAGACCGATCCGCGGCGCGGGCGAAACCCGGAAGCGTCGCGCGCGGACGGAATCTTGACATGGGGCATGACGCATGCGCTTGTCCGCGGCGATTCCGCCGATCGAGAACGACCCGCCTGCGCGCGCATCGACGCAGCGTCGGCGCGGACCAGCCATTAGGAAGAACGCCATGCATCGCTATCGCAGTCACAGCTGCGCCGCCCTTCGCAAGGAGGATGTCGGCAACACGGTTCGCCTGTCGGGCTGGGCCCATCGCATTCGTGACCACGGCGGCCTGCTGTTCATCGATCTGCGCGACCATTACGGCCTGACCCAGGTCGTCGTGGATCCCGATTCCCCGGCCTTCGCCATTGCCGAGACGGTGCGCGGCGAGTGGGTGATCCGGGTCGACGGCGAGGTGAAGGCGCGCTCGGCCGAAACGGTCAACCCGAAGCTGCCGACTGGCGCGATCGAGGTCTTCGCCAAGGAGATCGAGGTGCTGTCGGCCGCCAAGGAGCTGCCGCTGCCGGTCTTCGGCGAGCCGGACTATCCGGAGGACATCCGCCTGAAGTACCGCTTCCTGGATCTGCGCCGCGAGACGCTGCACAAGAACATGATGCGGCGCACGCAGATCGTCTCGAAGATGCGCACGCTGATGGGCGATGCCGGCTTCTTCGAGTTCCAGACGCCGATCCTGACAGCGTCGTCGCCCGAGGGCGCCCGCGACTTCCTGGTGCCGTCGCGGCTGCACAACGGCATGTTCTACGCGCTGCCGCAGGCCCCGCAGCAGTACAAGCAGCTGATCATGATGTCCGGCTTCGACCGGTACTTCCAGATCGCGCCGTGCTTCCGCGACGAGGACCCGCGCGCCGACCGCTTCTATGGCGAGTTCTACCAGCTCGACGTGGAGATGAGCTTCGTCGAGCAGGAGGACATCCTGTCGACCATGGAGCCGGTGATCCGCGACGTGTTCGAGGCGTTTGCCGACGGCAAGCCGGTGAGCCAGACCTTCCGCCGCATTCCCTACGCCGAATCCATGCGCAAATACGGCTCCGACAAGCCCGACCTGCGCAATCCGATCGAGATGCAGGCCGTGACCGAGCATTTCGCCGGTTCGGGCTTCAAGGTCTTCGCCAACATGATCGCCGGCGATCCGGCGGTCGAGGTCTGGGCGATCCCGGCCAAGACCGGCGGCAGCCGCGCCTTCTGCGACCGGATGAATTCCTGGGCGCAGGGCGAGGGCCAGCCGGGCCTCGGCTACATCTTCTGGCGCGAGGAAGCGGGTGCCGTCTCCGGCGCCGGGCCGCTGGCCAAGAACATCGGCGAGGAGCGCACCGAGGCGGTCCGCACCCAGCTCGGCCTCGAGGCGGGCGATGCCTGCTTCTTCGTCGCCGGGCGTCCGGAGGCCTTCACCGCCTTTGCCGGTGCGGCCCGCACCCGAGTCGGCGAAGAGCTGAACCTTGTCGATCGCGATCGGTTCGAGCTCGCCTGGATCATCGATTTCCCCTTCTACGAATGGCAGGAAGAGGAAAAGAAGATCGACTTCGCCCACAATCCGTTCTCGATGCCGCAGGGCGGCATGGGGGCGCTGCAGAACGAAGAGCCGCTGAAGCTCAAGGCGTTCCAGTACGACATCGTCTGCAACGGCTTCGAGATCGCCTCGGGCGGCATTCGCAACCATCTTCCCGAGACGATGGTGAAGGCGTTCGAGATCGCCGGCTATTCGAAGGAGACGGTCGAGGAGCGCTTCGGCGGGCTCTACCGCGCCTTCCAGTACGGCGCGCCGCCGCATGGCGGCATGGCCGCCGGCGTCGATCGCATCGTCATGCTGCTCTGCGGCGCGAAGAACCTGCGCGAGATCGCCATGTTCCCGATGAACCAGCAGGCGCACGACCTGCTGATGGGCGCGCCGAACGAGGCCTCGCCGGCGCAGCTGCGCGACCTCGGCTTGCGCATCGCGCCGCAGGCGAAGAGCTGAGGAAGCCGCCGGGCGGGCACTCCGTCCGGCGCCTCTTCGAACGGCCATGAAAAAAGGCCCCGTGCGTCCAGCACGGGGCCTTTGTCGTTCGAACCGCCGGGATCGGCAGGTTATTTCGCGTCGGCGTTGGCATCGACGGTGAGCGACAGGACCTTGGGCAGGGTCTGCGGCGCGCCCATCGCGGCGCCCATGATCTGGGTGGCGGCGATCGGGTTCTCCGGCGCGATGGTGATCGACAGGGCCTGCGGATCGTTGAGGAACGTCGTCACGGCGCCGGTGACCTCTTCCTGGAACTCCGGGTTCTGCAGATAGCCGAGCACCGCCGGCAGCATCGCCGTTAGGTTCTGCACCAGTTCCTCGCGGCTCTGGCCGTTCTCCTTGGCGTAGTAGTCGAGCAGCTTGCCGGTCAGGGATTCGTCGGTGAAGGTGATGTCGGCCGAGTTCAGCGACAGCTGCGAGATCAGCCCCATCACCGCCATGCCGGTGGCCTGCTGGTTGTCGGGATTGCTCGCCATCTGCTCCTGCAGCTGCGACAGCGAATCCGCGAAGGCCGTCGTGTAGCCTGAGATCGCGTAGGTGAAGGACAGCTCGCCCGCGTCCTCGACCGACAGCAGGAAGGGATCGAGCTCCAGCAGACCGCTCTCGGGCTCCCAGTTCGCTGAGCCGTTCAGCGAGCCGCTGATGGTCTCGTAGCCGACGTCGCGGATGGCCTGGGTCGCCTCGGGCGAGTCGCCCGTCGTCAGGTCGGCGGTGAAGGCGCCGACCTTGACCTCGGTGGCCAGGCTGCCGCTGTCGCCGACCTCGTTTTCCATCGACGCGTCGGACAGTTCGAAGACGGTCTTGCCGTCCCTCGCGAGGTTGATGCTGCCGATCGTCGCCTTGTCGAAAAAGAAGCTGGAGAGCTTCATGGCGGCCGGGGCGTTGGCCGCATCGGTCCCGGCGAGCATCAGGCCCTCGATGCTGACGTCGCTGATCCGGGCGCGCTTGCCGTCTTCCGTCTGGTCGAGTTCCGGGAAGGCGAGGCGCTCGACCGTCCAGCCCTCGGGCGTCGACCCGGCGACGTTCTCGAAGGTCAGGTCGCCGACATCGGAATCCTCGCCGAAGGAGACGTCCTTCAGGATGACGTTCTCGCCGTTGGCTTCGGCGCTCGAATAGGACATCGAATGCTCGCCGTTCTGCACGAGCGTCTTCAGGCGCTCGCCGAAGGCCTGCGCATCGACCGCGAAGGCCGAGGTCGAGGAGAGAAGCAGCACGGCTGTCGCGGCTGCGGATATGCCTGTCGTGGCGCGCATGGGAAAACCTTTCGCTGGAAGCCGGTGAGCCGATCCGTCCGGTGCCCGGTCGTCGTGCCCTGCGCGACACATATGGCCAAGTCGCTTCGCCGTTAAAGGGGGGCGCGGCGGCATGCGGCATTTGCCCGTCTGGCCGGCGCCGACAAAGTTCGGGATAAGCCCGTTCCGGTGTTGTTCCCATCCGGTGCATGGCCTAGAGGAAACCGCATGGGCAAGGCTACCGAACCGCCGGCTGGTGGCGGCGACATCGAACCGATCGATCTGAAGGCAGCGCTGGAAGAGCGCTACCTTGCCTATGCGCTGTCGACCATCATGGGCCGGGCGCTGCCGGATGTGCGCGACGGCCTGAAGCCGGTGCATCGGCGCATCGTCCATGCCATGCGCATCCTGCGGCTCGACCCCGGCCAGGGCTACAAGAAATGCGCCCGCATCGTGGGCGACGTGATGGGCAAGTTCCATCCGCATGGCGACGCGTCGATCTACGATGCCCTGGTCCGGCTCTCGCAGGATTTCGCCATCCGCTACCCGCTGATCGACGGGCAGGGCAATTTCGGCAATATCGACGGCGATAGCCCGGCGGCGATGCGCTACACCGAAGCGCGGATGACGGATGTCGCGACGCTGCTTCTGCGCGGCATCGACGAGGACGCGGTCGACTTCAAGAAGACCTACAACGAGGAGGAAGAGGAACCGATCGTCCTGCCGGGCGCGTTCCCGAACCTTCTCGCCAACGGCTCGTCGGGCATTGCCGTCGGCATGGCCACGTCCATCCCGCCGCACAACGCGGCCGAGCTCTGCGACGCGGCGCTTAAGCTGATCGAGAATCCGGACGCCACCACCGACGCGCTGCTGCGCTTCGTGCAGGGGCCGGATCTGCCGACCGGCGGAGTCATCGTCGACAACCAGGCACAAATCCGCGAGGCCTACGACACCGGGCGCGGCTCGTTCCGGGTGCGGGCGCGCTGGGAGACCGAGGACCAGGGCCGCGGCGGCTACGTGGTCGTCGTCACCGAGATTCCGTATCAGGTCCAGAAGTCGCGGCTGATCGAGAAGATCGCCGAGCTGCTTCTGGCGCGCAAGCTGCCGCTGCTCGGCGACATCCGCGACGAATCGGCCGAGGACGTCCGCATCGTCATCGAGCCGAAGAGCCGCACGGTCGATCCCGAACTGCTGATGGAATCGCTGTTCCGGCTGACCGATCTGGAATCGCGTATCCCGCTCAACATGAACGTCCTGTCCGGCGGCAAGGTGCCCCGGGTCATGTCGCTGAAGGACGTTCTGGCCGAGTGGCTGGCGCATCAGCGCGAGGTGCTGGTGCGGCGCTCGCGCTTTCGGCTGGCGCAGATCGAGCGGCGGCTGGAAATCCTCTCCGGCTATCTGATCGCCTTCCTGAACCTCGACGAGGTGATCCGGATCATCCGCGAGGAGGACGAGCCCAAGGCCGTCCTGATGCGGACCTTCGAGCTGACCGACACCCAGGCCGAGGCGATCCTCAACATGCGGCTGCGCTCCCTGCGTAAGCTGGAGGAATTCGAGCTCAAGCGCGAGTTCGACACGCTGACCGAGGAAAAGGCCGAGAAGGAAGCGCTGCTGGCTTCGGACGAACGCCAGTGGGCGGGCATTGCCGCCGAAGTGCGCGAGGTTCGCGAGACCTATTCGAAGAAGACCAAGATCGGTCGTCGCCGCACCCTGTTCGCCGACGCGCCGAACCGGGCGCTCGACGACATCACGGTGGCGCTGATCGAGAAGGAGCCGATCACGGTCGTCCTGTCGAAGAAGGGCTTCCTGCGCGGCATGAAGGGCCATCTGGCCGACTTCTCCTCGCTGGCCTTCCGCGAGGGTGACGGGCTGCAGCTCGCCTTCCACGCCATGACCACCGACAAGCTGCTGTTCCTGTCGACCGGCGGTCGCGCTTTCACCCATGGCGCCGACAAGCTGCCGGGCGGGCGCGGGCAGGGCGAGCCGATTCGCCTCGCCTTCGAGCTCGAGGACGATCAGGACATCGCGCTGGCCTTCGTCGCCGATCCCGAGCGCCGCCGCCTGCTGGTCTCCTCCGACGGGAATGGTTTCGTCGCCAGCGAGGCCGACATGCTGGCCAATACCCGCAAGGGCAAGCAACTGATGAACGTCGCCGGCAAGACCAAGCTCGCACTGGCCGCGCCGGTGGGGATCGGCGACCACGTGGCCATCGTCGGCGAAAACCGCAAGCTGCTGGTCTTCCCGCTGGTGCAGGTGCCGCAGATGACCCGCGGCAAGGGCGTGCGGCTGCAGCGCTACAAGGATGGCGGCTTGTCGGATGCCCGCGTCTTCGCCATGGCGGACGGGCTGACATGGACGGATTCCGCCGGCCGCAGCTTCACCCGTTCCGAGACCGAACTCCTGGAATGGCGCGGCGACCGCGCTCAGGCCGGGCGGCTGGTGCCGAAGGGCTTCCCCAAGACCAACCGCTTCGACGGCTAGCCATCGGCCTTGCCCGGCAAGCGGGCGAGGCAACGCGCGAAGGCCGGGGCTTGCAGCGCCTCAGTTGGCGCGGTTCTGCCCGGCAAGGCGCCGCCGCTGACCGCGCACGCGCCGCAGCTCGGCGACCGAATGGGCGACCAGCGTCGCGATCACCACTCCGCCGCCCGCCATCGCCAGATCGACCGGTCGCTCGCCGAAGATCAGCCAGACCCAGACCGGCGCCAGCACGGTCTCGATCAGGAAGGCCATGGAGACGACCGGGGCAGGCACGAACATCGGTCCGATCGCCAGGCAGATCATGGCGACGGGGATCAGCACGCCGCCATTCAGGATCAGCCAGATAATCGCCTCGGAATGGAGCCCTTCGCCGGCGACGAAGGGCAGAGCGATGATGGCCGGCAGCAGACCGCCAAGCGCCGCGGTGTAGCGCATGTCGGTGCGCGAGCGCCGCGACAGGGTCAGGGCGAGGGCGATCAGGAAGGCCGTCGCCAGCGCCGAAAGGTCGCCCGTCCAGTTGCCGGTCTCAAAGCCCGCGCCGATGATCAGGAGGACGCCAAAGAGCGTCGCCGGGATCGCCAGTACCGTGGCAAGCGGCGGACGCTCGCCGATCAGCCACCAGGACAGGATCGCCGCGAACATCGGGTTGAAGGCGAGGATGAAAACGACATTCGCCGCGCTGGTGTTGAAGACGGCGAAGACGAAGGTGGTGGCCGCTACCGAGAAGACGGCAACGATCAAAAGGCCGGTCCAGCCGGCGATCAGCTTCTGGCCGCGCGGATTGCGGATCCGGTCGACCTGCCAGATCAGGAGCACGGCGAGCCCCGTCAGCAGGCCGCGGACCGCCAGCACGGTCCAGAAGGCGCTTTCCGACATGCGGATCAGTGGAATGTCGAAGGACAGGACCAGCCCGCCGATGCCGACAATGGCAAGGCCCTGGCCATAGGACTGGGCCGAAGCGGCGGCTTCGGTCTGGGACGAGACGGCGGACATGGGAACCTGCGAATGGTAAGTTACCCTGACCGGCTATCGTGCCGGGCGCGGCATGGCAACTGGCGCGACGTCCGGCGTCAGCCCTCGTAGCGTTCCCAGCCCTTGGGCAGCAGGTGTTCCTGCGGGCGGAAGCGGATCTTGTAGTCCATCTTGCGCGAGCCGTTCACCCAGTAGCCGAGATAGAGATAGGGCAGGCCGAGCTTCCGGGCGCGCTCGATATGGTCGAGGATCATGAAGGTGCCGAGGCTGCGATCGCTCTCGTCGGGCTCGAAGAACGAATAGACCATCGACACGCCGTCGGCCATGACGTCGCTGAGCGCGACCGCGACGAGTTCGCCGTCGGAATGCGGGCTGAAGGCCGAATCCGCACCGCGCCGGCGGTATTGCACGAGCCGCGTATCGACCTGGCTGTCCTCGACCATCATGGCGTAGTCGAGAACGCTCATCTCCGCCATGCCGCCCTCGGCATGGCGATGGTCGAGATAGCGCCGGAACAGCGAATATTGCTCGCTCGATGGTTCGGCCTGGTCCATCCGGCCGATCAGGTCGCGGTTGCGCGTCGCGACACGCCGCATGGAGCGCGTCGGCTGGAACTCGTCCACCAGGATGCGCACGGAGACGCAGGCGCGGCAGCGCTCGCAGGCGGGCCGGTAGGCGATGTTCTGGCTGCGGCGGAAACCGCCCTGGCTGAGGAGGTCGAGCAGCGAGGGCGCGCGCTCGCCGGTCAGATGGGTGAACACCTTCCGCTCGGACTGCCCCGGCAAATAGGGGCAGGGCGAGGGCGACGTGAGGAAGAATTGCGGCGTCTGCGGATGATGAACCGTCAAGGCCGAGCCTCCCGTCTCACAACGAATAATACCATGGGCCCACGATCGAAAATGTTAACCACACCAGAATCACGAGGGGAACACCGGCCTTGGCGAAGTCGATGAAACGATAGCGTCCCGGGCCCATGACCATGAGATTCGTCTGGTAGCCGATCGGTGTGGCGAAGGATGCGTTGGCGGCGAAGATGACGCAGGCGAGGAAGGCCTGCGGCGGCGCGCCCAGCCGGTTGGCGATGTCGAGCGCGATGGGCGTGAACAGCACGGCGGTGGCGTTATTCGACAGGAAGTTCGTCATGATCGCGATGACGAGGAACAGGGCCGAGAGGATGACCGTCGGCGACTGGCCGTCGAGCGCGGCGACCGTGCCTTCGGCGATCATGGCTGCACCGCCGGTGCGCTCCAGCGCCGTCGCCGCGGCGATCGCCGCGCCCACCAGCATGAAGATCGAGCGGTCGACCGAACGCGCTGCCTCGCCGACGGTGAGACACCCCGTTGCGACCATCAGCACCGCGCCGGTCACCGCGAGGACGTCGATGGGCAACAGGCCGGTGGCCGAGCCGGCGATGATGCCGAGGAAGATCGCGACGGCGAGCTTGGCCTTGGTGCTCTGCGGGATCGCCTGAGCGCTGTATTCCAGCAGCAGCAGATCGTGGTTGCCCTTGAGCGAGGAGATCGCCGCCTCGCGGCCGCACAGGAGCAGCGTGTCGCCGGGCTCGAGCCGAATTTCCGACAGGGCCGAGCGGGCCATGCGGCTCTTGCGCTGCAGGCCGAAGAGGGTGATCCCGAACTGGGTGCGCAGGCCGGAGAACTGCATCGTGCGCCCGGCATAGCGCGAGCCCGGCGCCACCACCGCCTCGGCCATCACCATGTCCGGCCCGATCTTGCGCTGTTCGGCCGAGTAGCCGGACGGGTCGAGCGTCTTGATGGTCAGATTGCCGGCCGCCAAGGCCTTGGAGAAGGCCCGGCGCGTCGCGGTGACGATCAGCCGGTCGCCGGGCTGCAGCGAGACCCCGTCGAATGGCGGCAGAAAGGTCTCGTCGTCGCGCAGGATCATTCGCGGCATCAGGTCGCCGAGATCGGTGAACAGGCCGGCCCGCGCCGTGCTGCCGACGAAGGCGTGCTCCTCGGTGATGTCGATCTCGCCGAGGAACTGTTTGCCGCCGGCATCGACGACACGGCCCTGCGGGCCTTCGCGCGGGGTGAGGATGCGCGGCATCACCTTGATCACGTAGATGCCGCCGACCACCGCGATGGCGAGGCCCGGTATGGTGAAGTCGAAGAAGTCGAGGGTGATGCCCGAGCGGGCCGCGACGCCCGCCACGAGGAGGTTGGTGGACGAGCCGATCAGCGTCGTGACGCCGCCGAGGATCGACAGGAAGGACAGCGGCATGAACACCCGCGAGGGCGAGATGCCGCGCTGGGTCGCCAGCATGGTGAGGATGGGGATGAAGATCACCACCACCGGCGTGTTGTTGAGGAAGGCCGACAGGACAGCGGCCGTAAGGAGGACCACGGCGATCGCGCCGGCGCCGGCCGTGCCGCCGA
The DNA here is from genome assembly GCF_026153195.1 of Aurantimonas litoralis. Lineage (NCBI taxonomy): Bacteria > Pseudomonadati > Pseudomonadota > Alphaproteobacteria > Hyphomicrobiales > Aurantimonadaceae > Aurantimonas > Aurantimonas litoralis. The sequence continues at coordinate 123,113 of NZ_JAPFBM010000006.1, forward strand.
TCCGCGACAGCAATTGCGTCGGCTGCGCCATGGCATCGGTGGCGAAAAGGCCCTGGCCGACGATCAGCAGCGCCAGGACGGTGATCAGTGCCGGATTGGCGAAGCCGGCGAGCAGGTCGCCGCTGGTGACGGCAAAGCCGGCCGCGTCCCGGTAGGGGAACAGGGCGAAGAACAGCAGGAATGCACTGAGAGATGCCGCGGCCACGGCCTCGATCGGCCAGCGTTCCAGCGAATACCCGATCACACTCACCAGGATGAAAAGGTAAGTGACCCAGACGTGTAGCGAATCCATAAACCGCCGCGTTCCGTTGTCCGCCTGACCTTATCCGTGTCGTGGCGGCGAATGGCAACCCGTGGGGTCGATCGAACAGGATCGGCCGAAGCGGAGTTCGGCGCGATCAGCAGCGGAGAGAGGGCGAACGGCGAGGGCGTCCGGCTGGGAGGCCGCCGGGTTCAGCGGTCGCGGACGACCGCGGTTCCCAGCAACAGGTCGTGCAACAGCTGCTTGCGGCGCGTGAACAGGGCAACCAGCAGGACGAAGGGCGTCAGGACCGAGACGGAGGCCCAGAACAGGACGCCGTGCAGGACCGCCAGCGTCGGGTCGACCCTTGCGCCGTCGAGCCGCGCGACACGCAGGCCGGCCACCCGCATGCCCGGCGTGGCCTGCTTGGCGCCGCCCATGGTGAAGGCGATGTAGACGATGGCGATCACCGGCAGGAGGATCGCGTAGAGGCCCCATGCGAGGCCGAAGGAGACGATGCCGAGGATAAAGACGACGATGGCCGCCGGCACCGACAGAAGCAGCACCAGCGCGTAATCGACCACGAAGGACATCATCCGCCGGGTGCGCACGCCATCATAGAGCCGCGGCGCGTCGAGATCCGTCGCGCGCGTTTCGGCCGTCCGGGTCATGGTGTCGTCGTACACGGGCTGTCCTTCGTCGCGGTTTCCTGTCGTCCTCCAGATGGTGACGATCACGGCGGCGTGCAACTTCGGTGCCGCAGGGGCTGGCTGCCGTGCGAGGCGCGCGGCGTTGCCGGTCAGCGGCGGGGCATGCGCGCGGCGATGGTCGGCGAGAAGTAGCTGAGGATGCCGGAGGCACCGGCCCGCTTGAACGCGGTCAGGCTCTCGATCATCGCCCGCTCGCCGTCGAGCCAGCCATTGCCGGCCGCCGCCATGATCATCGCGTACTCGCCGGAGGTCTGGTAGGCGAAGGTCGGAACGCCGAATTCGCGCGAGAGCCGCGAGACGATGTCGAGATAGGGCATGCCGGGCTTGACCATGATCATGTCGGCGCCCTCGGCGATGTCCTGTGCGGCCTCGCGCACGGCCTCGTCGCTGTTGCCGTAGTCCATCTGGTAGGTGCGCTTGTCGCCCTTCAGCATGCCGCCGGAGCCGACCGCGTCGCGGAACGGGCCGTAGAAGGCCGATGCGTATTTCGCCGCATAGGACATGATCAGCGTGTCACGATGCCCGACATCGTCGAGCGCCTGGCGGATGCAGGCGACGCGCCCGTCCATCATGTCGGACGGCCCGATGATGTCGCAGCCGGCATCGGCCTGCACGACGGCCTGGCGGCACAGCGCCTCGACGGTCTCGTCGTTGAGGATCCTGTCGCCCTCCATGATGCCGTCGTGGCCGTGGGAGGTATAGGGATCGAGCGCGACGTCGCAGAGGATGCCGACCTCGGGCACGGCGGCCTTGATCGCCCGGCTTGCCCGGCAGACGAGATTGCCCTCGTTGAAGGCCTCGCTGCCAAGTTCGTCGCGCTTGTCGGCATCGGTATAGGGAAACAGCGCGACGACCGGGATGCCCAGATCCCGCGCCCGCCTGGCGGCTTCCACGCAGCCCTCGACCGAGAGGCGGAAGACCTCCGGCATGGAGGGCACCGGTTCCGGCGCGCCGCCGCCTTCGCGCACGAAGATTGGCCAGATCAGATCGTCGGCGGTCAGGTTGGTCTCGCGCACCAGCCGGCGCGACCAGTCGGACTGGCGCAGCCGCCGCATCCGCAGGCCTGCCGTCGCCGCATCGATCCGCGTGGTGATCGAAACTCCAGAATCGCCGGTCCGTGTCATGCGGCAGCATCCTATCTGTCTGTCGGGCGCCTCCGTCCCGCGCCTTTCATGGAGAGGCGAGAACGGCGTCCATCATGCGCGGGGCCGATCGCCGCGCGGTCGGCTTCTGCGTATGCCCTCGGCGCCGCGACTTCAAGATTGACGCGCTCTTCGCGTCCACCGTAGGTTCCGGCGCGTCGGGCGCTCGCCCGGCCCGCATGCGGTCATCCGCACGCCATGTCTCCCCGCGCGACCGCATGCAAGGCGGCAAGGGCGCCGAACGGTCCGGAAGGTGGAGCCTCGTGATCAAGGGATTTGCCCAGCGCGCCAAGGCCGAAGCGTTCAATCGCGCGCTGGCGGTCTGGCTCTACCGGCTGGCGGCCATCGTGATGTTCGTCGCCGGCGTCGGCTACTGGATCCGTCTCGTCGGCATCGACGAGGGGCCGCTCAACCGCTTCGACCTGATGCCCTTGTGGTGGAAGATCGCCGCGCCGGCGCTGGCGGTGCTCTATCCGGTCGCCGGGATCGGCCTGTGGCTCACGGTCGGCTGGGGCGCTGTCGTCTGGGTGCTGATCGCCCTGATCGAAGCGGTGATGCATCTCGGCTTTCCGGAACTGTTCGGCCCCAACCTCCTGTGGCTCGGCTTCCATCTGTGGGGGCTCGGAATGCTGGCGGTGATCCGCGCGGTGGGGCTATACGAACGGCGGCGCCTGCGCGGCTATTGAGGTGGCCTCCATACCCCGTCTCCGCGGCCCGCCGGGAGGCCGAAAGGAATTGTTCAGATCGGGGATAGGTCTTGTTAATCAAGACTTTGGATGCGCAAGTGTAAGGGCGCATTAAGCCTGCGGTTTAAGTCGAATTTTAGATGCGCTGCCTATGTTGGGTCTCAAGATGGGGTCGATAGAGAACATCCATCAGCTCAACAGCGGAGACTACTATGAACGCTCAGATGAAGGCAGACGCCGCCCCGCAGGTCGGTCCGAAGGATGAACTGAAGTCGCTTTACCTGGAGACGCTGCAGCTGGTCGAGCGGCTGCACCGCCGCCTGCTGGACGTCATCAAGGACGAGTTCGACCGTAACAGCCGCACCGACATCAACGCTGTCCAGGCGCTGCTGCTCTTCAACATCGGCGACTCGGTGCTGACCGCCGGCGAGCTGCGCACCCGCGGCTTCTATCTCGGCTCCAACGTCTCCTACAATCTGAAGAAGCTGGTCGATCTCGGCTTCATCAACCACCAGAAGTCGCGGGTCGACCGCCGCGCGGTGAAGGTGTCGCTGACCGACACGGGCCGCGAAGTCGCCGCGATCGTCGCCGAGCTCTATGACCGTCATATCGGCTCGATCGACAAGGTCGGTGGCCTCGACGAGCAGGAATTCCAGAAGATGAACCGTTCGCTGCAGCGGCTGGACCGCTTCTGGAACGACCAGATTTTGTACCGCCTCTAGACCCAGTCCTACAGACCTCCGCGCATTTGCCTCGCGACCCTCGGGTCAGCGGGGCCTTTGCCGTTCGGACACCGCGAGGCGAGGTGTTCGGGATCGCGCAGGGCAGGGGCTCGCCGTCCCGGCGACAACCTGGCGCCCGCGTTCGCAGCCGGTTCCGGGGCCGGGCCGCCGATTCTGTCGTTGTGCGAACCGGTCAAGAGTGCTCAGGATGGCGGCAGGAACTCGGATCGTGAGACATGCCGGTGTATCTGGACCGCCTCGTGACCACGCTGGACGCCGCCGCCATGGCGGGCTGCGGCCGGGCGCCCGTCCGGGTTCAGGGAGCAAACAATCCGCGACGCGCCGCGCTCTTCCGGCTGACGCAGACTTCCGCGGATCGCCGGCGAACCGTGGCGCCCGCCCCAGACGCGCATTGCCTGACCGGCGCGCGTCCCATCCACGTCTCGCCGCACCGCAGATCCCTCGGTGACATCTCGAACGTGCTTTTCCCAAGGGACAGGTCCGTAGTTCGGGGCGGCGACCTCATCCATTCGCGGGATCGGAAGCTCCCGTTCTTAGAGCGGACGCAAGCATAGGGACACGCATCACCACGCCAGAGCCAAGGGAGGAATTCATGTCCAAGACCAATGGGAGCTGCTGTGCAGGTCCGGGCTATGCATCGCCGCAGGAGGCGATAAAGGCACCGCGCGAAACGGTCGTCTACACGATCTGCATCTACACCGGGACCGGGATCGAGAAGCCCGACTATCTGGCCACCATCGACGTCGATCCGGACAGTGCGACCTATGGCGAGGTGATCCACCGGACCGAGATGCCGAATGTCGGGGACGAACTCCACCACATGGGCTGGAACGCCTGCTCGTCCTGCCACACCGACGGCAGCATGGAGCGCAAGTACCTGATCATTCCGGGCGTGCGCACGACGAATTTCTACATCGTCGACACCGCCACCGATCCGCGCCGGCCGACGCTGTTCAAGACGATCAACGGAAGCGAGATCAAGGCGAAGACGAACCTCTCGGCGCCGCACACGGTGCATTGCCTCGGCGCCGACATCATCGTGTCGATGCTGGGCGACGCCGACGGCAACGGGCCCGGCGGCTTCCTGCATCTGGACAAGGATTTCAATATCATCGGGCGCTGGGAGGAGGATCTCGGCGCGATGCGGTACAATTACGACTTCTGGTACCAGCCGCGCCACAACATGATGATCTCGACCGAATGGGCGTCGCCCAACACCTTCATGCCGGGATTCGATCTGGAGGACGTGGCGCGCGGCAAATACGGCCAGCATGTCCATTTCTGGGATTTCGCGAATCGCCGGGTCGAGCAGAGCATCGATCTGGGCGCGGAGGGCATGATCCCGCTGGAGGCCCGGTTCCACCACAACCCCGACAGCACCCATGGATTCGTCGGCGCGGCGCTCGCCTCGAACATCTTCCACTACCACAAGGACAACGGCACGATCGAGATCGAGAAAATCATCGACGTGCCCACCGTGGATGTCGAAGGCTTCCCGGTTCCCATGCCCAGCCTGATCACCGACATCCTGGTGTCGATGGACGACCGGTTCCTCTATTTCTCGAACTGGCTGCATGGCGACCTCCGGCAGTACGACGTGTCCGATCCGGCCAACCCGAAACTGACCGGCCAGGTCTGGATCGGCGGGATGCTGGGCAAGGCGCCGGAGGTGAACGGCCGCACGGTCGACGGCGCGCCGCAGATGATCCAGCTGTCGCTGGACGGCAAGCGGCTCTACGTGACGACGTCGCTCTTCTCGACCTGGGACAACCAGTTCTACCCGTCGATGAAGGAGAAGGGCGGGATCATGCTGATCGTGGACTGCGACACCGAGAAGGGCGGCATGACGATCCGCGACGATTTCATCATCGATTTCAACGACGAACCGCATGGACCGGCCCGCGCCCATGAAACCCGCTATCCCGGCGGCGACTGCTCGTCGGACATCTGGGTCTGACGGGCGGCGGTCATCCGCGTCTGGCTGGGCCGGATGCGGCGTTTTGCGGGAGCGTCGGCATGCGCAGGCATATCATCACATTGCGCAATCGCGGCGGGCTGACCTTTTCGGTGGGCGAGGACGAGCCGATCATCGACGCCGTCGAGGCGGCCGGCCATGTCCTGCCGATCGGCTGCCGTTATGGCGGCTGCATCACCTGCGCCGCCCGGCTGATCTCCGGCTCGGTCCGGCAGCCGAATGCCACGGCGCTCAACCGGCGCCAGTCGGAGGCCGGCTACGTGCTGCTCTGCGTGGCACGACCGAAGGAGGATTGCGTCCTCGATGTCGGCGTCGAGAGCCATGACAGGCTCTACGTCAATCCGTTCGCCAGTGCCGCCGCAGCGGACCAGTTGGCGCGCGCGAAGGGCAGATGATTGTGTGAGTGGGGATTCGGAAAGCGGGGCGTCGGTCGCGCTGCGCGATACGGGAGCGTTGAGGGCAGTGATCGGTTGCTGGCCGCCATGCGCTCGTCACGTCGCTTGCGCTAGGCTAACGGCATCCGGGTGACGGCCGGACGCGGCACGTTCGTTGCGATGCGCACGGCATCTGTCAGCGCCCTGACATAGCGGTCGCGTAGACACGCCGCAGGCGCTGGATGGGTCCTGCCAAGCGGCAGGCGATTCAAAGGGGGAATGGTACGCCCAAGGGGAATCGAACCCCTCTCTCCACCGTGAAAGGGTGGCGTCCTAACCGATAGACGATGGGCGCAGCGACGGCGTGTATACGGTGAGTCTCTGGCGACCGCAAGAGCCGGAAAAGGGGTTTTTCGCTGTTGCGAGAAGTTTTTGCGACAGCCCGGAATTCTGCGCTTCGGCCGCCGGGAGGGCCGGAAAGCTGGTCACGCCGGCCTCAGCCGGTGCGGTGATCTCGCCGTAGAACCAGAGGGTTGGCTATTTGCGACCGCGGCAGGACCAGTTCCAGTCGCGCTTGTGCCCGACATCCACGTGGATCGCCTTGGTGTGACAATAGGTGCCGACGCCGCCGCGGCCCGGCAGCGAGCGCACATAGGCGGCAACGGCCATGTTGTCGGCGCCGGGGATAATGATGTCGGCGGCCTTGCAGCCCATATGCTGGGAGCGGCGCGCGCCGTTGACCCGCTTGTTGTGGGTCGGGCTGCGATAGCCGGAGGTGACGATCACCTTGGTGCCGTAGCGCCGCTCGACACTGCGCAGGATGCGCACGAGGTTCGAGGGGAAGCAGGAGGTCTCGACGCTCTCCCGCTGAACCATCAGGCCGTTCGGCGCGAGCCGGGCCATGCCGGTCGACAGGGAGGCGACCCGGTAGGAGGTCTCGACGTCCTCGATCATGTCCTCGTCGGCCGAGGCGCGCTGGCCGATCTCGAACAGCGAGGAGGGGTCCACGCCGGGCAGTGCGTCGGTGCCGGCCGCCGCGCCCTCGCGCTGCAGGACGACGCGCCGCGACTTGCCCTTGTCGACATTGGCGATGGGTGTGCGGGCCTCCGAGCGGGCGAAGAGCGAGGAAAACAGCGAACGGTCGGAGGAACGGCCTGCCGCGCCACTGGTGGAGGCCTCGGTCGCATAGGCGACCATGGCCTTGTTCTCGCTGCCGGTCGGAATCAGCGGGGTGGTGGCCGGCATGTCGGCGATGGCGGGCGGCGGCGTCTGTGCTTCGGCCGTCTCGGTCGCCGGCGCATTGGTCTCGGCCGCTGCGCTCGCAGCCTCCGTGCCCTGCGCTTCGCCGGTCGCCGACGTTCCGGCATCGGCTTCGGATGCAGCCGCGACATCGACGGCAGCCGCGTCTTCGGTCTCGGGCGCCGTAGCGGTCCCGGCAAATCCGAAGGCCGAGGTATCGTCGATGGCGGAGACGCATCCCGACAGGATCGGCGCGGTCGACAGAAGCGCCAGCATCAGGAGATGCGGCGTCATCGCAAGGCGGCGGTGGCCCGGGCGGTCAGTTTTCAATCGTTTCCCCTCTCGGCAGCGTGTTCGCGAACCCGCCACGTCAGTCCTGCAACGACCCGGCCATCCTGCCGCGTCTCCATGGTCCCCACCATGTGTCGCCACTGACAGTCTCGATGATCTTACCAAGCGTCAGGTCGTGCACGGCGAAAGCATTGTCTCTCAATAACGCTCTGCCGTCTATGGTGGGAATGCGGCGGCACGATGGTCGCCGCATGTCCCGGTGGAAGCTTACCAGCTTCCGGTGTTCTGCATCGAGGCCCACGGCTCCGCGGGCTCCTTGGCCTCGCCCTTCTGCAGCAACTCGATCGAGATGTTGTCGGGCGACTTGATGAAGGCCATGTAACCGTCGCGGGGCGGGCGGTTGATGGTGACGCCCTTGTCCATCAGGTCCTGGCAGATGGCGTAAATGTCGTCGACCTCATAGGCGAGATGCCCGAAATTGCGCCCGCCGGAATATTCCTCCGGGTCCCAGTTGTGGGTGAGTTCCAGAAGCGGCGCACGGGTCTCCTTGGCGCCCGGCATGTCTTCCTGCCCGGCGAGGAAGATCAGGGTGAAGCGACCCTTTTCGCTCTCGACACGGCGGGTTTCCACCATTCCCAGCTTGTTGCAGTAGAAGTCGAGCGACGCGTCCACGTCGCTGACGCGAACCATCGTGTGCAGATAGCGCATTCGGTCTTGCCTCTCTTGTGGTGATGGCGCCGATGGTAGCGTGTTTGACCGGTGAGCCAACCCTTGCGGCGCAGAAAAAGCGACGAGGGGACACGGGGTCGGCCCCGGATCGGGCAGGGCGGTCTCGGCCGTCCCTGGCAGCGACACGTCTGTCGGAGCGGCATCGCAGACGACGTCAGTTGGTGGCCGTAGCTGGCGGCATCGTTGCTGTCGTCGCGGCAATAGAACGCCGCCATGTCTGGGCGACAACCGGCATATCCTTGGAAAAGCCCGCCGGTGGCCTTGCCCCGATCGGGCTCATTGATGCTAAGTTCGACCATTGCGATTCGGATGGTGGAAGTACAGGCGGAACCCCGAATGCCGGACAGAATATCTGAAAACGCCGAGGACCGGGCCGGTCGGTCCGACACCGCGGATGTCGGCCTGTCCGTCGTCTCGGGCCATATCAAGTGGTTCGACGTCTCGAAGGGCTTCGGCTTCATCGTGCCCGACGACGGGGGCGCGGATATTCTGCTTCATGTCACCTGCCTTCGGCGCGACGGCCATGCGACGGCGCTGGAGGGCGCCCGCGTCGTCTGCGAGGTGCAGCAGGGCGAGCGCGGCCTGCAGGCGTTCCGGGTCCTGTCGATGGACCAGTCCACCGCGGTTCATCCCTCGCAGCTTCCGGCCCCGCGCACCCATTCGGTCGTCACCGCCAGCAGTGATCTCGTCTCGGCCGTGGTGAAGTGGTTCAACCGGACCAAGGGCTACGGTTTCCTGACGACCGGCGAAGGGACCGAGGACATCTTCATCCACATGGAAACCCTGCGCCGGTTCGGCATGACCGAGCTGCGGCCCGGCCAGGACGTGCTGGTGCGTTTCGGGCAGGGCGACAAGGGACGCATGGCGGCGGAGATCCATCCGGGGACGGGTCCCGTCCAGCCGCCGTCCCACTGAGTTGAGGCAGATCCGATGGCAATGAGACGCGCGATCCTGGCGGCCGGCTTTGCGGCGGCGGCCGTCGTCGGGGCGGCCTACTACGCGGTGGCGGGCAACGGCCTGTCGACGGCGACGCTGGAAACGGCGACCGGCAGCCACGCCATCAAGGTCGAACTGGCCCGGACGCCGGAGACGCGCGCCACCGGCCTGATGAACCGCGAATCGATGCCGGCGGACCAGGGCATGCTGTTCGAGTTCGACGAGACCCGTCCGGTCGCCATGTGGATGAAGAACACGCTGATTCCCCTCGACATGCTGTTCATCGATCCGGACGGGGTGGTGAAGCGGGTGAAAACCAACGCCCAGCCGCTGTCGCTCGAGACGATCCCGTCCGGGGCGCCGGTGAAATACGTTCTGGAGCTGAATGGCGGCGCGGCGGCCCGCTTCGGCGTGGCCGCCGGCGACCGACTTCGTCACCCGATCATTCCGCAGCCTTGACTTCCCGACCATTGCCCGCCAAACCCCGCATCGACAGGCACGTCACCAGTGTCCGGAGCGTAGCGCAGCCTGGTAGCGCATCTGGTTTGGGACCAGAGGGTCGCAGGTTCGAATCCTGCCGCTCCGACCAATGGTCGACGGACACCGGTTTTTGACACGGGCGTGGCGAAGCCGCGCCGCCGCCGACGAGGCCCAGATGGTTGCGAGAATCTATCGTCCGACCCGTACCGCCATGCAGTCGGGCAAGGCGAAGACGCGCGATTGGATGCTGGTCTACGAACCCGAGCAGCCCAAGCGCGTCGAGCCCCTGATGGGCTATACCTCGTCCGGCGACATGCTCTCCCAGCTCAGACTCTCATTCGAGACCCGCGAGCAGGCTGTCGAATACGCCGAGCGCAACGACATTCCGTACCGGGTCGAGGAGCCGAAGGAAACGCGGCGCCCGAAGATCGCCTATGCGGACAATTTCCGCTATGACCGGCGCCAGCCCTGGACGCACTGACGGTCGAACCGTCCGTCCCGGTGCCAGGTCGCCTACGGCCCCGTAGCTCAGAGGATAGAGCACCGGCCTTCTAAGCCGATGGTCGCAGGTTCGAATCCTGCCGGGGTCGCCAGAACCACCGACGTTACGCCTTACTGTTTCAACGCTTCGTCGCCAAAAGCGTGGATGAAGCCGTTGACGATGGCTGAAACCGCGTGCTCGGACACGTGCCGCGTCGTGCCGTCCTCTTCCCCGAAGAGATTTGGGTGGTATGCGCCGACCCATCGCACCATCTCGAAAGCCGGCCAGTAGTTCACGCCTGCATGTGCCCGCTTCAAAACGACATCAATTGCAGCCCGCAGCACAGACTTGGACACGCAGTCGGCAATAATCGCTGAATCGTACTCGAAGGTCGAGTAGAGCGGCACCGGCGATACGGTGAAGACGATGTTGATGTTGGGATTGCACCGACGCAAGCCTGCGATCACCGCCTCGATGTTGTCGGCGTTCTCTTCCACGGTCGTGGTTCTGAAATCGTTAGTTTTGAGCAGGTGCAGCGTGTTCTTGCCAGCCTGGGTGAGGTGGAAAAGGCCGGTGCGCTTGTCGAAGAAACCCGGTGCCACGCCCAGTGTGTAGATGATGGTGTTCGCACTCGTCAGGGTGGCGCGGAGCGTGTCCGGGGATGCGCCGAAATAGACTTTCAGCGTCTCTATCGTTTCCGGGCTGTAGCGATCGAGCGGATCATTGTTCACCCATTCGATCAAGGCGCGGTTCGCAAACGTGCTGTTGATCAGTTCGCCGAGGCCGAGTGCAGTCGTCTCGACCCCTCGATCCTTCAATGCAATGGCAATGTTGCCGGCAAAGCATGAACCCAGGGTCACGACTCTCGTATCGCGGCCGATCGGGCGGGTGCCCACAGCCTTCGTGTTGTCTGCAAACTGCCGTGCGACCTCATCGAGGTTCTGGAATGCGGCATTTTGTACGGGCCACCGCGCGATTTTGCGCTTCGGCGTCGAGGAGTCCAGCCGTGTGAGTCCGTCGAGCATGTAGGCGGCACCGTTCAGACGGTGGCTCTCGGCTTCCGTCACCGGCGCAAGCCTGACTGACTCGGTCAGATAGGCGCGGGCATCGTCCAGACGCATCTCGGCGAGGATCAGCCCTTCACCGAGTCGCTCAAGCAGATGCGCCCGTGTCCGCTCGTCGAGCTGAACGGTCGCCGACGCCTTTTCGAGCGCCAACGCCGTCTCGAAGATCGCGACTGCTTCTGGCGAGCGCCCCTGGTAGCACAATGCCTCACCGAGCCAGACGTGAGCGGTCACGGACTCCGGATCGTCCTCGACGGCGGAACGGAAGAGCCGTTCCGCAGCGACGATCTTGGAAACCTTGCCAGCGGCCCCGTGCAGCAGCGAGACACCTTTGGCGATGATATCGTCGGATACGGTCGCGGACGTCTGATCCTGACCGCTGGCGAGTGCCGTTGTTTCTGCTTCGGAAACAGCGGAAATCTTGACGCAGCTTACGGCGACCGATGCGACCAGATCATGGGTGCTCTCGACGCCATGATCGGAGAGGCGTCCGGTGCGCAGCGCGTTGATATCCAGTTCCAGCAAGGGGCCGGCCTTGGCAATGTCCGTCGCCCGCAATCGCCAACGTTTGACAGCACGCATGTCCTCCATCGACACGTGATAGCTTGTCTCTTCGCAATCCCAGCCGGTCATCGCCACGGTGAGGCTGTCGAGCGTTTCCCTATCGATCCAGCCGACGAGATGAATCTCGACGTCGTAGCATGGCGATGCGGCGATCGTGGTGAAGAGCCGCGTCTCTGTGGCAGGGCCTAGCCAGCGGGCATAGCTGCCATTCTGGATCTGGCGGACATGCCAGTTGTCCCCCTCGACTGTCTGGCTGGCGTAGAGTTCGACAGCCGTCGGCAAAGCCGTCTCCGGAGCCTTCCCGACAGCGTCCCGGCGTTTGCGCCAAGCATGCCTCGCCATCGTACGCAGCAAGTCGCTGCGTTTTGCGCAGAAGCGGCGATGGACTTCCTGGTACAGAGCGACGTCGAACCGGTTGAGCTCCTCCAGTTGCCTCCTGACCGTCGGACTGAGGGCGTCCGTCGCCACGCGGCTCGCTGTCGTGTTGAAACGGTTGTCACTTGGCCACGGAAGCCAGTCCAGCATCGTGCAGAGCATCTGCATCGAATCGTCGTAAGCGGCATGCACGCCGATCAGGTCGAAATCGTCGAGATGTGCCATCGCCAGACTGAAATCCTGTTCGGTCACAGGATCGCTATGGCGCCAGTCATGCGCGAAGAAGCAGGTTTGATGATTGTCCGCGACCTGCCGAACGGCGGGGTCATCGATCCGGACGAACTCCTCGATGGGCCACCGGCGTGCGAGGTCGATCATCTGTTGCGCGCGGGTGTCCTCCACGTCCGCGTGGGCGCGCAGAAACCAGTAGTTCGACAATACCCGGTCGACCGGTTCGCGAACAATCGAGAACAGGAACCGGCTCGGGGGAAGCAGCAGCGTGTGATTGTATGCGTAGTGGCCGATCACCAGACGTTTGCCGGCAAAAGTCTCGGGCGTGAAATTGTCGAACTGTTCGGGGGACGCATTGACCGCCTCTGACAGGTCAAACCGGCTCAGAAGCTCCTGCGATATGGAATGGCCACCCACTTTGCCGATATGCATGAAACAAACGGGGGAGTTGGGAGTGTTTCCCGGTTCTGTCGTCATGCGATTCTTCGATCCGCTCTGAGGCCACCAGTGGCAGGCCAGGGTGACGTATTCACCGGGCGCGAATAGATGTGCCCGTATGTCGACGTGTCCACGAACCTCGACCTTGCCCGACACCTCGCGGTGACTTCAACCTTCAGGTCGTGGATTGTCCGGTCCTTGAATGACCTCCGCATCACTCGCCTCGTTAGCGGGAGGCGAGATATCCGTGGGTTTCGAGATAGCGCATGATCTGGTCGGCCAAAACGTCCGGTTCTCGTGTTCCGGCCTCCAGCCGGATCTCCGCCCGCTCGGGCGCCTCATAGGGGCTGTCGATGCCGGTGAAATCCTTGATCAGCCCGGCGCGGGCGCGCTTGTAGAGGCCTTTCGGGTCCCGCTGCTCGGCGATCTCCAGCGGGGTGTCGACGAAGACCTCAATGAATTCGCCATCCTCGAACAGGCTGCGCGCCATCCTGCGGTCCGACCGATAGGGCGAGATGAAGGAGGCGAGGACGATCAGGCCGGCATCGACGAACAGGCGTGCCGCTTCCGCCACGCGGCGAATGTTCTCGACACGATCGGCTTCGGAGAAGCCCAGGTCGCGGTTGAGGCCGTGGCGCAGATTGTCGCCGTCCAGAAGATAGGTGTGCCGGCCGCGCGCAAAGAGGCTCTTCTCCACCAGATTGGCGATCGTCGACTTGCCGGCGCCGGAGAGCCCCGTGAACCAGATCACCGCCGGCGTCTGCCCCATGGCGGCCGCACGGCGCTGCTTGTCGAGATCGAAGGTCTGCCATCGCACATTGGGCGCATGGGAACGTTCGGTTTCGGCCATGTCGGCACCATCAATGTCGGCAGGCCGTGACCCGCTGGAAGGGCGATGCAGAGCGTGCGGTCTGCAAGCCCGGTTCTTTCCGTTCGCCGGCAACGCCGGTTTCAAACGCGGCGTCGTGGCATCACCGCGTGCCGGATGGTTGCTCTCCGGTCAAGGAGATGCGGGACGCCCGTGGCCCGCACAACGGCGTTTGCCCGCGCCTCGGGACCGTTTCCGCGCCGGTTGCGGCGGGAAGGGCACAGCCGCAAAGCGGATCCGGGCGTATGATTGTTTTCGCACCCTTCACACTCCAGCCACCAACAATCTTCATCGGCTAGTGAGGCGGGTGTGGGCATCATCGACAGGCAGACACGCTTGGAGGCAGACGATGTTACAGGCACGCTCGACGATCCTGGTGGATCATTGCAAGGCGGCCATGGCGGGCGACTTTCGCCATCCGGCCAGTGTGATGAACATGCTGGGGATCGACTACGAATACGCGCAGGACGATCCGCGCGTGGACGTCCGCGTCTTCCATGGATGCACGAACGTTCCGCGGGGACTGCCGTCCTACGTCCGCGCCATCGGCTGAGGGGCGCCGCGGAAAGTCCGCAGGCCCGGTATCCAGCAAGGCCGGCCCCGCATCGGTATCGCGACGCGGGGCCCTGACGATCAGCGGCCGTGAACGGCGGCGAAGCCCGCTTCCATGTCCGCCTGCAGATCGGCCACATCCTCAAGCCCGATCTGCAACCGGATCAGGCTGCCCGCGGCCGGTCCCTTCGCGATGGTCCGGTCGCCGAGCGACGCCGGCACGGCGAGGCTCTCGTGCCCGCCCCAGGAATAGCCAAGGCCGAAGACGCGCAGCGCGTCGAGAAAGCGCTCGGCCGCATCCGCATCCCCGTCGAGGACGAAGCCGAACAGGCCGCTCGCGCCGCTGAACTGACGCTGCCACAGGGCATGGTCGGGGAAGGAGGGCAGGGCCGGGTGCAGCACGTCGAGGACGTCGTCGCGACCCTGCAGCCATTGCGCCAGCGCCAAAGCGGACGCCTGGTGCCGCTCCAGCCGCACGCCCATGGTCTTCAGGCCGCGCAGGACGAGATAGGTGTCGTCGGGCGCGCCGTTGACGCCGAGCTGCATCTGCGTGTCGCGCAGCTGGGCAAGGGTCGCCGCGTTCGCCGACACGCTGCCCATCATCAAATCGGAATGGCCGCCCGGATATTTGGTCAGCGCATGGATCGACAGATCGACGCCATGCTCCAGCGGCCGGAAGAACAGCGGCGTCGCCCAGGTATTGTCCAGCATCGTCACGGCGCCGCCGGCATGGGCCGCCTCGCAGACCGCGGCGACGTCCATGATCTCGAAGGTGTTGGAGCCGGGCGCCTCGAGGAAGACGACCTTCGTCTCCGGCCGCATCAGCCCGGCGATGTCCGCGCCGATATGCGGATCGTAATATTCGACGTCGACGCCCATGCGCCGCAGCGTGCCGTCGCAGAAGCGGCGGGTGGGGAAATAGACCGAATCGACCACCAGGCAGTGATCGCCGGCGGCCAGGAACGCCAGCAGCGGCACGGTGACGGCGGCGAGCCCCGACGGCACGAGGATCGTGCCCGCGGCGCCCTCGAGTTCGCTCAGCGCATCTTCAAGGACCTTGGTCGTGGGGGTTCCGGACAGGGCGTAGCTGAACGGTGCCTTGGCCCGGTTCTTCAGCTCCTTGGCGGTGGGAAACAGCACGGTGGAGCCGTGCACGACGGCCGGATTGACGAAACCATGCTGCGTGGACGGGTCGAACGGGCCGTGCGCGAGCTGCGTATTCACCCCCAGACGCGTGTTGCCGGGCTGCGCGGATCGAGTGCTCAATTGTTGGGCTTCCTGATTGTTTGCGAGACGTGGATTGCCGTAATCGTCAAAATCGGCGGGAGAAAAGCGTCACATGCTTGACCTGCACAAATTTATGACATGAGATCAAGCCGCCTCGTGAAGATGCGTTTGCGATGCGGCCTTGGCTGCATGGGTGCGTCTCTCAACGACAAAGAAAAGAATTGAACTGAAAACCATGCCTGGAAAGGTTTCCTGATGAAATTGAGACTTTTGACTGCCGTGCTGGGTCTGACCGTCGCCGGAGTGGCCGTCAGCGGTGCGTCCGCCCAGACGCTGCAGACGGTCAAGGATCGCGGCGTTCTGCGCTGCGGCGTCAACACCGGTCTGCCGGGCTTCGCCTCGCAGAACGATCAGGGTGCCTGGCAGGGTCTCGACATCGACTACTGCAAGGCAATCGCCGCCGCCGTGTTCGGCGACCCGTCCAAGGTCGAATACTCGCCGCTGTCGGCCGTTCAGCGCTTCCCGGCGCTGCAGAACAACGAAGTCGACGTTCTGGCCCGCAACACCACCTGGACGATGGACCGCGACACCACGCTGGGCCTGACCTTCGCCGGCGTGAACTACTATGACGGCCAGGGCTTCATGGTGAAGAAGGACCTCGGCGTAAACTCCGCGCTCGAACTGTCCGGCGCGACGGTCTGCGTGCAGAGCGGCACGACCACCGAGCTGAACCTGGCGGATTATTTCCGCACCAACAACATGGAATACAACCCGGTCGTCATCGAGTCCCAGTCGGACGTGAACTCGGCCTATGACAGCGGTCGCTGCGACGTGCTGACCACCGATGCGTCGGGCCTGGCGGCGTCGCGCCTCGAGATGGGCAATGCCGACGAGCACACCATCCTGCCGGAGATCATCTCCAAGGAGCCGCTCGGACCTGCCGTGCGCCAGGGCGACACGGAATGGTTCAACGTCGTCAAGTGGACGCACAACGCGCTGCTGAACGCCGAAGAGCTGGGCGTCACCCAGGAGAATGTCGAGGACATGAAGACCTCGGAAAATCCCGAGATCCGGCGTCTGCTCGGCGAAGACAAGAACTTCGGCGAGTCCATCGGCCTGTCGCAGGATTGGGCCGTGAACATCATCAAGGCCGTCGGCAATTACGGCGAGATCTTCGAGCGCAACATCGGTGTCGATACGCCGCTGGAAATCGCCCGTGGCCAGAACGCCCTGTGGACCAAGGGCGGCCTGCAGTACGGCATGCCGGTCCGCTGAGCTGATCAAGCCGGGCCGGGCGCGTTCTTTCGCGTCCGGCCCGCCCGGCGTGGCCCGTTTGCCCCTTGCGGCCGCCGGGGATCGTCAACTTCCGCAACGCCCGGGAGCGTAGATGACCGTCGAAACCCATTCCGTGCCGCGTCAGGGCGGCGGGGCCAGTTTCCTGAACAATCCAACCGTCCGCAGCATCGTCATCCAGGTCGCCCTGGTGGTCGGGCTCGCGCTCTTCACGTGGTGGATCGTCGACAACACGGCGCGGAACCTCGCAGCCGCCAACATCGCGTCCGGCTTCGGCTTCCTCGCCGAGCGGTCGGGCTTCGACATCGCCATCACGCCCTTCACCTATTCGAGCAACGCCACCTATGGGGACGCGATCCTCATCGGTATCGCGAACACGCTGGTCGTGGCGATCAGCGGCATCATCCTGGCGACCATCGTCGGCTTTCTCGTCGGCATCGGGCGCCTGTCGCGCAATTTCCTCGTCCGCTCGATCTCGACCGTCTATGTCGAGACCTTCCGCAACATCCCGCCGCTGCTGGTCATCCTGTTCTGGTACTTCGGCGTGCTGTCGGTTCTGAGCGGGCCGCGCGGCATCGACGAGAGCCCGGTTGGCGTCTATCTCACCAATCGCGGCCTGCAGATCCCGGCCATCCTGTTCGAACCGGTCGCCTGGGCCACGCTTGCGGCTTTCGCCGTCGGGACCGCGGCCACGATCTTCTACGCCAAGCGCAGCAAGAAGCATCAGATGGCCACGGGCGAGCGCCGGCCGGTGCTGTGGCCCGCCATCGGCATGATCCTCGTCCTGCCACTCCTGGTCTTTGTGGCCACCGGAATTCCGGCGACGCTGGAATTTCCCACCGCGACACGCTTCAACCTCGCTGGCGGCATCCAGATCCGGCCGGAATTCATTGCCCTGTGGCTGGCCCTGTCGATCTACACCGCGGCCTTCGTGGCGGAGATCGTGCGCGCCGGCATCCTGTCCGTCTCCAAGGGGCAGACCGAGGCCGCCTCGGCGCTCGGACTGACGCGCGGCAAGCTGCTGCGGCTGGTCGTCGTGCCCCAGGCGTTCCGGGTGATCATTCCGCCGCTGACAAGCCAGTATCTCAACCTGACCAAGAACTCGTCCCTCGGACTGGCGATCGGCTATCCCGAACTCGTCGCCGTCGGCTCGACCGTCCTCAACCAGTCCGGCCAGTCCATCGAGGTCGTGGTGATCTGGATGACGGTGTATCTCGGCCTCTCCATCACGGTGTCGCTCATCATGAACTGGTTCAACGCCAAAATGGCGCTCGTCGAGCGATGATCGGGGGCGAATAGATCATGGAAGAACAAGTCGCCCGTTTCGTCTCCACCGAGGAAAAGCTGCCGCTGCCGCCCCCGCCGAGC
Organism: Aurantimonas litoralis; assembly: GCF_026153195.1. NCBI lineage: Bacteria > Pseudomonadati > Pseudomonadota > Alphaproteobacteria > Hyphomicrobiales > Aurantimonadaceae > Aurantimonas > Aurantimonas litoralis. The sequence continues at coordinate 141,120 of NZ_JAPFBM010000006.1, forward strand.
GAGGTCGGGTTCATCGGCAATGTCCGCCGCAACCTCTTCGCGACGCCGCTCGACAGCGTCCTCAGCGTGATCGCCGGTGCGTTCATCGTCTGGGCCGCGATGAACATCTTCAACTGGGCCTGGCTCGACGCCGTCTTCACCGGCAGCGATCGCACCGCGTGCCTGGTCGAGGGCGGTGGCCATGGCGGCGCCTGCTGGGCCTTCGTCAGCGCCAAGTTCGGCCAGTTCATGTACGGCGTCTATCCGTTCGGCGAACGCTGGCGCATCGACGTCACGGTGGTGCTGCTGGCGCTGCTGGTGGCAGGGCTCGCGATCCCGCGGGTGCCCCACAAGCGGCTGAACGCGATCCTCTTGTTCGCGGTGTTCCCGTTCGTGGCGCTGGTGCTGCTGACCGGCGGCGAGTTCCGCTTCGCCGGCGGCACGGTGGCGCTGGTCTTCCTGGTCGCGGCCGTTGCCACGCTGAGCAGCGTCCTCGCCAAGCCCGACGTCGACATCTCGCAGATGCCGGTCAAGATCGCCGCCGGCCTCGCAGGCCTTGCGCTCCTGTTGCTGCTGGTCTCGGCGGCGGTGGATCCGGATCTGTTCCGCTTCCTCGGCTACCGCTTCTCGATCCTCTCGGTCGCCGCGTTCTTCGCGTCGCTCGCGGCGATCGTGCTCGCGGTCTGGGCCGGCTTCCGAGCCGGGTCCGAGGGGGCGGGCGTCTTCGAGCTTCTGGTTCCGACCCTCGCGGCGCTGGCCTTCATGGTGCTGATGACCGGCGACTTCGGGCTCCGGCCGGTCCCCACCAATCTGTGGGGCGGCCTGATGGTGACCCTGGTCGTGGCGGTCAGCGGCATTGCCGCGTCACTGCCGCTGGGTATCCTGCTGGCGCTCGGCCGGCGGTCGTCGATGCCGGCGGTGCGGCTGTTCTGCATCGTGTTCATCGAGTTCTGGCGCGGTGTGCCGCTGATCACCGTGCTGTTCATGGCGAACTTCATGCTGCCGCTGTTCCTGCCGGAGGGCGTGACGTTCAACCAGCTCCTGCGGGCGCTGGTCGGCGTGGCGCTGTTCTCGGCGGCCTACATGGCCGAGGTCATCCGCGGGGGCCTGCAGGCCATCCCGAAGGGACAGTATGAGGGCGCCGACGCCATGGCGCTCACCTATTGGCAGAAGATGCGGATGATCATCCTGCCGCAGGCGCTGACGCTGGTGATCCCGGGGATCGTCAACACCTTCATCGGCCTCTTCAAGGACACCAGCCTCGTCTACATCATCGGCCTGGCCGACCTTCTGGGCACGGTCCGGCGCGGCTTCAACGATCCCGACTGGATCACCCCCACCACACCGGCGACCGGCCTGGTCTTCGCCGCGTTCATCTACTGGCTGTTCTGCTTCTCCATGTCGCGCTACTCGATCTACACCGAGCGGCGACTGGATACCGGACACAAAAGCTGAAGGAATCTCCCATGGCCGTCGACATCGACACCAAGCCGGGCAATGCAGACCGCATGGCTATCTCCGACGAGATCGCGGTCGAGCTTCTGGGCGTCAACAAGTGGTACGGGGAATTCCACGTGCTGCGTGACATCAACCTGACCGTGCGCCGCGGCGAACGGATCGTCATCTGCGGGCCGTCGGGCTCCGGCAAGTCGACGATGATCCGCTGCATCAACCGGCTGGAGGAACACCAGAAGGGCACCATCACCGTCGACGGGATCGAGCTGACCAACGATTTGAAGAAGATCGACGAGGTGCGCCGCGAGGTCGGGATGGTGTTCCAGCACTTCAACCTCTTCCCGCATCTGACGATCCTGGAAAACTGCACGCTGGCGCCGATCTGGGTCCGCAAGATGCCCAAGAAGAAGGCCGAGGAGGTGGCGATGCACTACCTCTCGCGCGTGAAGATCCCCGAGCAGGCCCACAAATATCCGGGCCAGCTCTCCGGCGGCCAGCAGCAGCGCGTGGCCATCGCCCGCTCGCTGTGCATGAGCCCGAAGATCATGCTGTTCGACGAGCCGACCTCGGCGCTCGATCCCGAGATGATCAAGGAAGTGCTCGACGTCATGGTCGGGCTGGCGGAAGAGGGCATGACGATGCTGTGCGTCACCCACGAAATGGGCTTCGCGCGGCAGGTGGCCAATCGCGTCATCTTCATGGATGCCGGCCAGATCGTCGAGCAGAACGAGCCGGAAGCGTTCTTCACCAATCCCGAGCACGAGCGCACCAAGCTCTTCCTGTCGCAGATCCTGCACTAGGACGCTGACGACACTGCGCGGCCAATAGCGGCCGCGCAGCAGGCCGATAGAGCAGGGCGGACGGCGCCGGCCTGCCCGGTGCCGTTCCTCCGCCACGGCCACGGAACCTGATTGTGATCAGGCCGTTGGTGCATATCTGACCCGAGGGGATGCGCCATTGTCTGAACGATCGAGCGAGGGGCGTGAAGACAAGCGTTCCACCACCCTGTCCCCGACGATCGGCCTCGTCACCAACCAGCATATCGAAGCCGGCCCGCGCTGGGCGGTGATCGGCATCTTTTTCATCCTGTTGTTCGGGGCGCTGTATCTGACGGCGAGCTTCGTCCTGCCGGTGATCATCGCGCTGCTCTTCGCGCTGGTGATGAGCCCGGTGGTGCGGTTCATGCGGCGGCGGCTGAAGATCTGGGAGCCGATCTCGGCTTTCTTCCTCGTCGTCGGCGCACTGGTGACGATGGTGCTCGGCTTCTACATGCTGAGCGACCCGATCACGAACATCGTCAACGACGCGCCGCGCTACGCCGCCGCCGTGGACCAGGAACTGCGCTCGGTGCAGGAGCGGTTCGCCCGGCTGGAGGCGGCACAGCAGAATGTCGAGCAGGCCGCGGGGCGGAATGCGCCCAATGACGGCCAGCCCGACGAGGTCGTCGTCAAGAACCCCGGGCTGCTGGACAATGTGACCACCGCCGCGCCGCAGATCGTCGCCTCGGTGGGCTTCTCGTTGGTCTTCCTGTTCTTCCTGCTGGCGTCGGGCGACCTCTTCTACCAGAAGCTCGTCCGCGCCATGCCGACCCTGTCGGACAAGAAGCGGGCGCTCAACATCGCCCACGAGATCGAGCGCGAGCTGTCGCGCTACCTGTTCACGATCACGCTGATCAACGTCACCCTTGGCCTCACCATCGGCACGCTGCTCTGGTGGGTCGGCATGCCGACGCCGATCATCTTTGGCGCGCTGGCGACGCTGTTGAACTTCATTCCCTATATCGGCGCGCTGATCGGCATGTTCCTCGTCGGCGTCATCGCGCTGGCCGAGTTCGGCAGCCTGTCCAACGCGCTGGCGCCGGTGCTGGTCTATCTCGCCTGCACGACGGTGGAGGGCCAGCTCGTGACCCCGATGATCGTCGGCCGCCGGCTGGAGATGAACGCGGCCGCGGTCTTCCTGTCGGTGGCGTTCTGGGGCTGGATCTGGGGCGTCGTCGGCATGTTCCTGGCCGTGCCGGTGATGGTCGCCCTCAAGGTGCTGGCAAGCTATGTCGAGCCCCTCGGACCCTTCGGCGATTTCTTGTCGGTCGGCTCCAAACGGCCGACGAACGACGACGACGACTGACGGGTTTGGCGGCGGGTCGGTCCGTCCCCATCCCATCATTGCGGATACGAAAAAGGGCGGCCCGAGGGCCGCCCTTTCTTTGTCCGGGTGTGACCGTCCAGCCTAGCGCTGGGCGGTGTTGACCGGCTTGACCAGCGGGGTGATGCGCCGGACGGTGACCCGCCGGTTCTCGCGGTTCTCCGCCTGGGTATCGACCTTCAGGTCCTGCTCGCCATAGCCCTGGGTGACGAGGTTCTCCGGCGGCACGTCGAAATACTGGGTCAGTGCCGTGGCGACGCCGTCGGCGCGCCGGTCGGAGAGGGCGAGATTGGCCCGCTCGCTGCCCACCGCGTCGGTATGGCCTTCGATCAGGAAGGTCTCGTCCGGGTTCTCGGCAATGACCCGTGCGATGGCATCGGCCAGCGCCTGCAGGTCGCCGACTTCCTCCTGGGTGATCTCGGCCGACCCGAAGTTGAAGTTGATCGTGCTGAGATCGATGCGGCGCACCTTGTCCCGCACGCGCTCCGACCGGCGGACCTCGTTGAGGGAGTAGATGCGATCGACGGTCTCGACGGGCGGGGCGACGATGGTCCGGTAGTAGAGCTCCTCGTCGGGATCCGTCACGTCGACGATGTAGTCCTCGCGCGGGATGCGCAGGTCGAGCGGCGGCAGGTCGGCGCCCACGTCGCTGTAGTAATAGTCGTCCTGACGCTCGTCATCCTGATACGGATCGTAGAACAGCACGACTTCGCTGCCGTCCGGCATGATGCGCGAGCGGCGCACCACGTCGCCGTAGCGGTTGGTGATCGTGACCACCTGGACGCCGTTCGGCCGGACCACCGTCTCGCGGGTGCGATCGCCGCGCAGGCGGTCGTAATAACGCTCCTGCGCATCGACCGCGATGCGGTCGTCGTCATTGCCGCGGATGAAATAGGCCGCAGCCCCGCCGGCGAGCGCCCCGACGGCACCGGCACCGACGATCGACAGGATGTCGCGATTGCCGACGCGGTCGACAACCTCGACGCCCGGCGGCAGCGGCGCCTGCTGGTTGACGGTGGTGTTGTTCACGACGGTGTTGTTGGTGGTCGTGCTGTTGTTGATCACCGTGTTGTTCGTCGTGGTGCTGCCGGCACTGCCGTCCGCCGCGGCGGCGTTCGGCGCCTCGATCCGTTCGCCTTCCTCGGCGGTGATCGGGGTCACCTCGACCGGCTCGGCGAGCTGCTGGACGCGGGCATCGCTCGCAGCGACCCCGCCTTCCGGCACGGCCTCGGTCTGGACGGATTCGTCCACCGCTTCCGGCTGCGATTCCGGCGCGGTCGGCTCGGGCTGCGCGGCGGTCTCGGCGGCGGGCTGCTCTTCGGCAGCGGGCTGCTCGCCGGCAGCAGGCTGCTCCCCGGTTGCCGCATCGGCCGGCTGGTCAGGCGACGTTTCCGCCGGCTGTTCGCCGGTGTCGGTCGCGGGCTCAGCGTCGTCGGTCGGGGCAGTGATGTCGCCGTCGGTGCTCTCCGGCACCGCTGCATCAGCAGGGGCGTCCGGCTGTGTCTCGGCGGCCGGCTCCGCCGGCGTGGCGTCGGCATCCTCTGCCGCAGGCGCTTCGGGTGCCACGTCCTCAGGCGCGGCTTCCGCCGCAGGGTCGGACGGGGCCTCGGCCTCGGCGGCAGGCTCCTCTACCGGCGTCTCGGCTGCCGGTTCGCTGGCCTGCGGCTCGGCTGCGGGAGTTTCCTCGGCAGGTTCCGCCGGGACTTCGGCCTCGACCGGAGCCGCTTCCTCGGGAGCCGGCTCAGGCTCGGCCTCCGGTGCTTCGGCCTGGGGCTCTTCCGCCTGAGGCACTTCAGCGGGAGCTTCGGCTGTCGGCTCAGGTGCGACGGGTTCTGCGGGCGCTTCGGCCGGCGGTGCCTCGGGTTCCGGTGCCGGCTCGGCCGGCGGCTCCTCGACGGGAGCGGGCTGCGGCTCGGCGGCGGGCTCCTCGACCGGTGCGGCTTCCTCTACCGGGGCGGGTTCCTGCGCAGCCGGAGCTTCCGGCGCGGGGGCCGCATCCTGCGGCAGCAATTCCTCGGCCTGCGCGACGCGGATGGTTGCCGCCTCCTGGGCGTAAGCGGCGATGGGCCCTGAGAGGGCTGTCGAGGCCGCCAGCGCGGCGACACCGACGAACCTGCCGGTCCTGTTACTTTTCGGCATGTAAATGACCTTTTCGAAACCGTCCCTTGCAGCATTGAGAGGTCGCACGGCCGGTTTCGCGGTCCAGTGCCAGTCCTCCCGCCCGCCATGGATGCCGACCGGCTGGCCGGTGCACCCATGTCGAGGCGAGGCAGGAACGTTCCACCGGTGCCGCTGTTCCGCGACGGGCGGTGTCCGGCTGATTAATCCTTGGGCGGGCGCCAGTCGTAGAGCCAGGCGAGATCGCCGGCGAGGCTGGCCGCCGAGCGCGATGCCAACACCGCATTGCGGCCGAGGCTGAGCGGAAATGGCAGGTGATAGACGAAGCGGTGAAAGCCGACCCGCGACCGGACCCTGTCGATCCGGGGCCGCCGCTCTGTCTCGTAGCTTCGTAATGCATCGCTCAGGTCGGAGGCGCGGTCGAGATGGGCGGCCAGCACCGCCGCATCCTCGATGGCCATGGCCGCGCCCTGCGCCGCATAGGGCAGCATGGCGTGCCCCGCATCGCCGATCAGGACCAGGCGGTCATCGAGATGGCGCCAGGGCCGAGCGCCGGGCACCGCTTTCAGCGGCCAGGCGGTGAAACCGTCGACCGACGCGATCATCGTGCCGAGCCGGCGGTCCCATCTCGAAAAGCGCGCCGGAAGCTCTGCCGGGTCCGCCGAGCCGCCCGCAGGCTCGATGAGGACGAGATTCGTCTCCCTGCCGCCGGCGATGGGGTAGGCCACCGCATGACGCCGTGGCCCCAGCCAGGCTTCGATACCGGCAGGCTGCATGGTTGCGCCGTCGGCAACACGGCCGCGCCAGGCGAGGGCGCCCGTCGCCGCCGGTCCGCCCATGCCGAGCCGCAGGGCCGTGGGCGAGTTCACGCCGTCCGCGGCGATGACGAGCGGCGTCTGCAGGATCTCGGTGCCGTCGGGGCTGATCGCCTCGACGCGCAGATCGCCGCCGTCCCGTCCGATGGCGCCGATGTCCCGCCCGAGCCGAAGATCGATCCGGCTCGAGGCTGCCGCGGCGCGTGCGAGCCAAGCCTGGAGATCGGCGCGGTGAATGGAAAGGTAGGGCGTTCCGTTGGCCGAACTCACCGGTACCGACGCGATCGCACGCCCGGTCCGGGCGGCATGCAGGGTGACCGTTTCGGCGACCGTGCCGCGCGCCTTCAGATCGTCCAGATCGCCGAGACGGGCGAGAACCCGCAGCGCGTTGGGCGACAATTGCAGGCCGGCCCCGACCTCTTCCAGCCGGGGGGCACGCTCGACGACGATGCAGGGACGATCGCGGCGCGCCAGTTCCAGCGCCATCGTCAGGCCGGCCATGCCGGCGCCGATGATGACGACCGGCCGCGTCCGGTCGATGGCGCCTATGTCAGGCGGCCTTCTCTTCGAACTGGCAGCCGGGGGGAATCGTGTCCCAGCCCTTCAGCGAGGAATTGTAGCGGTAGAGGGTCGAGCAATAGCTGCAGACCATCTCACCCTCGTCGCCCATGTCGAGATAGACATGCGGATGGTCGTGCGGCGGGTTGGCGCCGCAGCACATGAATTCGTTGACGCCGACCTCGATCAGATCATGTCCGGCATCGTTCTGGAAATGGGGGATCGTGTGCCCGGCCATTGCGGCTCGCCCTCGGCTCGGTTGCGCTATGGCGCGGACCATAATGGCGCCGGTCGCGAATGAACAGGGGGTGGCGAAACCTCCGTCATGGCTCTAATGCGCCTGTGACGTCCGATCGGAAAAACATGAGAATGGCAGCCATGGACACCTTCACCAGCGACGGTCTGCAACTGGCCTTCACCGATACCGGCGAGCGCGACCGGCCCGCCGTGCTGCTCGTCCACGGCTTCGCTTCGTCGATGCGGGTGAACTGGATCGACACGGGCTGGGTGAAGACCCTGAACGAAGCCGGCTACCGCGTCCTCGCCTTCGACCATCGCGGCCATGGCCAGAGCGCCAAGCCGCAGGACGAGGCGGCCTACACGCCACAGAAGATGGCCGGCGACGTGGTCAACCTGCTCGATCATCTCGAGATCGGCGAGACCGTGATCTTCGGCTATTCCATGGGGGCGCGCGTGTCGGCCTTCACCGCGCTGGCAGCGCCTGAGCGCATCTCGAGGATCGTCTTCGGAGGTCTCGGCATCGGCCTCGTCGAGGGCGTCGGCGACTGGGATCCGATCGCCGCAGCGCTGCTGGCGCCGTCCCTCGACGACGTGACCGATCCGCGCGGCCGCATGTTCCGAGCCTTTGCCGACCGCACCCGCAGCGACCGGCATGCGCTGGCCGCCTGCATCTCCACCTCGCGGCAGGAACTGACCGACGCGGAGGTCGGGCGGATCGACCAGCCGACATTGATCGGCGTCGGCACCACCGACGACATCGCCGGTTCGCCCGACGCGCTCGCCGCCCTGATGCCGAAAGCCCGGGTCTTTGCCATCGAGGGCCGGGACCACATGCTTTCGGTCGGCGACCGCACCTTCAAGGCGGAGGTCCTGCGCTTCCTGGGCGAAGCCGCGTGACCACGCGCCGTGTGGAATGGGCGGGGGCCGGCGGCCATCGTCTCGTCGCCGACCGTCCGGCGGCGGACGGCCATCCGGTGCTGCTGCTGCACGGCGGCGGGCAGACCCGGCAGGCCTGGTCGCATGTCGCGGGTCGGATGGCCGGGCGCGGCCTGTCGCCGATTGCCGTGGACCAGCGCGGCCATGGCGACAGCGAATGGATCGCCGGCGGCGGCTACAGCTTCTTCGATTTCGGCGCGGATGCCGGCGCGCTGGCCGATGCGATCGCCGTTCAGGCCGGCGCGAAGCCCGTGGCGGTCGGTGCTTCGCTGGGCGGCATCGCCAGCCTGCTGGCGCAGGGGGAGGCTGACCGCTTCGCCGCGCTGATCCTCGTCGACGTGACGCCGAGCCTCAACGAGGATGGCGTTGCCCGTGTGCACCGCTTCATGACCGACCGTCTGGCCGACGGCTTCGCCAGCCTCGAGGAAGCGGCGGAGGCAGTCGCCGCCTATCTGCCCAACCGGCGGCCTTCGGGTTCGTCGAAGGGCCTGGCCAAGAACCTGCGCCGTTCGGCGGACGGCCGTTATCGCTGGCACTGGGACCCGGCATTCATCGACGGGCCGAACAGCGTCGCCATGCGCCGGGACGCCGCGCGCATCGCAATGATCGCCGCGGCGCAGGCGCTGACCATTCCGACCCTTCTGGTGCGCGGCGGCCGCTCGGACATGGTCACGAGTGCCGAGATCGACGAATTCCGCGCCCTCGTCCCCGCGGCAGAGTTCGTCGACATCGCCGGTGCGGGGCACATGGTGGCGGGCGACCGCAACGACGTGTTCGGCGATGCGATCCTCGATTTTCTCACCCGGCACGGCTTTGCAACGCCGACTGGCTGAGGCGCGCACCGAGGCCCCCGCGCGGGCCGATCGCGCCGCCGCAACGCAGCGTTCCGCCTCCGCGGCTTCCCCTGACGGCTTCGCGCGCCTATCTTTGACACTGACCAGGCGCCGTTTGGGCGCATCCCGACCGGGAGACTTCCATGAGCAGCATGAGCTCGCATTCCCACGAGACCCTTCAGGCCGTCGATCCGATCTGGGCCCAGGTCCGGCTGGAGGCAGAGGACGTCGCGGCGCGTGAACCGGTTCTGTCCGGCTTCGTCTATCCGACGATCATCAACCAGCGCAGCCTCGAAGCGGCGCTGATTCATCGCGTGTCGCAGCGGCTGGACCATCCGGATCTGCCGGCGGTGACCATCGCCCAGGCCTTCGCCGACATGCTGGATGCCGACGACAGCTTCCGCGCGACGCTGCGTACCGACATCCAGGCGGTCTACGACCGCGATCCGGCGTGCGAGCGCTATCTGGAGCCGCTGCTCTACTTCAAGGGCTTCCACGCCATCCAGACGCACCGGCTGGCCCACTGGCTGTGGAACGCCGGGCGGCGCGACTTCGCGCTCTATCTGCAGGCGCGTTCGTCGGCGGTGTTCCAGACCGATATCCATCCGGCCTCGCGCATGGGGCGCGGGATCTTCCTCGATCACGCGACGGGGCTGGTCGTCGGCTTCACCGCCGTGATAGGCGACAACGTCTCGATTCTTCAGGACGTCACGCTCGGTGGCACCGGCAAGGAATTCGGCGACCGCCATCCGAAGATCGGCAGCGGCGTCCTGATCGGGGCAGGTGCAAAGATCCTCGGCAATATCCGCGTCGGCGAATGCTCGAAGATCGCGTCGGGTTCGGTGGTGCTGAAGGAAGTGCCGCCGCATACCACCGTGGCCGGCATTCCCGCGCGGGTCATCGGATCGGCCGGCGATTGCGACGAGCCGGCCCGGGCGATGGACCAGTGCTTCGAACGGAACGACTGAGCGGCGTCCGAGGATTGAAACGAGTGACCGGCGCCTAGCTACAGGCGTCCCAGACGATCCAGGAGAATGCTGTGAAGCCCGACGAAATCCGCAAGCTCGAAGCCTACCTCAGGAGCAGCTTCAAGACCGCCGACATCAAGGTCCGCGCGCTGCCGAAGAGTGCCGACTCGGCGGAAGTCTATCTCAACGACGAATTCGTCGGACTGCTCGCGAAGGATACCGAGGAGGGCGAATTGTCCTACCACCTCACCATGACGATCCTGGACATCGACCTCGAGTAGACGCACCCGACGATTCGACCCGGCAAACGAAAGAGCCGGCCGTGAAAGCGGCCGGCTCTTCTTTGTTATGCCTGTCAGGCCCCGCGCCGGGCTCGCCTCAGCGAACGCTGCCGACCAAGAGGTTGCGGTCGTCGGCGATGGCCACCCACTTGCCGGCGTTCCGCTCGGACTGGCGCTTGAGATACTGGTAGTCGGTGTCGGTCCACGCCAGGACGCGGTCGTCGAGATTGTCGAGAACGTAGTCGCCCTGGTCGGTGCGCACGGTCAGCACCGCATGGCCTTCGCCGTTGGGCTGGCGCACCACGGTGATCAGCACCGCCGAGGTCGGAATGCCGGCCCGCTCCAGCATGTACTGCTTGAGCAGAACGAAGTCTTCGCAATCGCCCTGGACGGTCGGATAGGACCAGAGCTCCGGCACGCCGTGCATTTCCGCGTCGGTGCGCGGGAAGATGTTGGTGTTGACCGCCGTATTGATCTCGACGATCTGCGCCCAGACTTCGCGGGTCAGCTTGACCACGGCGACCGAGGCGTTGCGGGTACAGGTGCTGGGGTAGCTCTTGCAGAACTCGTAATGGCCGACCGGCTGGGAGGTCTGGCTGGTTGTGGCCATGGCGGGGGCCGCTGCGGCGGTCGTCGTCCCCGCGCCCATGGCGAGGAGGAACCCTGCTGCGATCGCGACCTGCTTGATGACGTTCTGCATGTGCTTTCTCCTCGTTCGTGAGGAGACAATGCGCGTTCCATTTTACTTTGAAGCGAAATGTAGTCACTGCATTTGCATCGAATTTTAGGCGGTTTGTTACCGGATATACTTTCGCGATGTTGAAGCTATCAGGCCAAATTGCAGCGTCGTCGTTTGCCTTTCGGCAACCACGCCGGCGGGGCCGGCAACTTGCGCAGACGCGTCAGGGTGGCGGATAGCGGGGTGGCTGCGCCCGGGACGGGTCGCCAGGCGCCGGGTCCGCCGGGGCTTTCGATGGTGGGATCTGCACGGGAAAGCCGGAATCCGAGGGGATTGCGGGCGGGACAGCACTGGTTGCTATCTGCAACGCCGACGCCGCGCTGTGGACGCCGGCAGGGCCGCCGGACGTGAGCACCGCGCCGTTGTGTGCCTGTTGGCGACGACCCTGTAGCGGCGGCAGCAGGCCGTTCGCTGGCGCCCAGGCGCCTTCGGGAGTGGCCTCAGCTCTTAACGGAGCGCGGCTGGGCGCCTTCGACCCGCCAAAAAAACTTCGGCCACGAACGAAAAAATCGTCCGTGGCCGAGGAAGTGTTGGAAGCAGCCGCCGGATGGCGGCTGCCTGTTCGCCTGGATCAGACGTCGAAGCGGCCCGAGGCGTGGGCCAGCATCGTATAGACCTTGCCGGTGTCCGAGGTGAGGTAGGTCCGGCTGCGGGCATTGTCCGGGTCGCTCTTAGCGATGTCGGCCAGAAGCGTCTCGAAGTCGCCGATATAGCGATCGACCGCGGCACGGAACTCGGTGTCCCGCTGATATTTGCGGCGGATCTCGTCGAAGGTCTGCTGCCCCTTCATCGTGTAGAGGCGCCGGGTGAAGACGTTGCGCTCACCCTTGCGATAACGCTCCCACAATTCGATCGACGCCTTGTGGTCGATCGCCCGGGCGATATCCACCGACAGGGAGTTCAGGGATTCCACCACATGGTCCGGCGAACGGCCTTCCGGCGCCGTCGGGTTGCGGTCCTGGCCCGCGGCAGGTGCTGCCGGCTGGACGGGCGCGTTGTCATCCTCATCCTGCGACGCGCGGCGCAGAAGGTCGGAGACCCAGCCGCCGGGCTCGCCGGTTCCACGATCGGCGGCCGGCTCGCTGCGCGCAGCGCTCGGTGCCGATGCGACGGGACGGGCCGGAGCACGCAGCGGTGCCGCGGGCGTGCGCTGCTGCGCCGGTGCCGGTGCGGTACGGGCCGGGGCTTCGCTCCGCGGCTCGGCGGCCGGGGCCTGTGCACGCGGCGGCGTGTCGTAGTTCGAGCCACGCAGATCGTGCGCCAGATTGCCGTCGGTCATGAAGGACGCTGCGATCTGGTCCTCCACATCCTGCTCTTCCTCGGCGGTGAACACCGGGGCCTCGGGCTGGCGTGCCACGGCGGCCGCTGCCGACTGCCGCGGTGCGGACTGGCTGTAGCTCGGCGCCGCGGTCCGGGCCCGCGGCTCGGCGGGCGACTGGCTCCGCTCGGGGCCACGGCTCGACACGTCGAAGGCGCGTCCCGAATGCGAGACGACATCCGACAGGTCCCGCAGGGCGCGGATCTGGTCGGCGACGGCACGGCGCATGGCCTCGGTGCTCTCGCGCGCCTCGTCCGGCAGCTCGAACACGCCGCGCTTGATGTCGGCGCGCGCCGTTTCCAGCTCCTGGCGGATTTCCTCGGCAGTGCGACGGATCTCCGCGGTCGCGCCGTCGAAGCGCGCGCTGGCGTCCTCGATGACCGACTGGATCGCCTGACGCATCGCCTCGGCGGTGGCGCGGGAGCGCTCTTCCGTCGTCTGAAGCTGACGGTCCGCCTCGACCAGCGTCTCGCCCATCTCGGTCGACAGACGCGAGGAGATGAGGCGCGAACGCTGCTCGGTGCGATCGAACAGGCCGCCCATCAGTTCCTCGAAGGAATGGAGCAGCGAGCCGATCTCCTCGGAGCGCTTGACAAGACCTGCCGACAGTTCCTCGATGCCGCCATGGCCGGCTTCGAGGGTCGCGCGGAGGTTGGCTTCGCCGGTCTCGATGAGCCGGACCGCCTCGCCGAGGACCGTTCCGTGATCCTGGAAGCGGTCGGCGATCGCAGAGACCTTGGAGAAGGCCGTCATGGACAGCTTGTCGAGACGTTCGACATTGCTCTCCAGGAGGCGCGAGGACAGCGAGATCGAGTTGGAGGCTTCCTCCGTCTCCTGGCTGAAGCGGGCGCCGGATTCGCGCAGCGTCTGATCGATCGCGCCGAGGTTTTCAACAGCTTCGTCGACGAGGCCGCGCAGCGAGCCGCTGGTCTGGGACAGCCGGCCGACCAGCGAACCGATCTCCTGCTGCAGGCTGTCGCGGATGTCGGACACGGCGCCGACGGCGCTGGCGGTCTTCTCCTCGAAGCTGCCGATAATGTCGCCGGAGGAGCGGTTGAGGGTTTCCACCACTTCGCTCGCACGGCGGCCGAGGGCCGAGACCAGCGCCGCATTTTCGCTGCGCAGCTTGTCGGACGCGTCGCGCGTCGTCGTCTCGATCATCCGGGCGAGTTCGGTGCCGTTCTCGCCGAGGCGCTCGAACACCGGCCGGGCTTCCTCGTCGAGGATGCGGCTGATCTCGGCGCTGCGCGAGCTGAGCAGCGTCGCGAGGGTGCGGGTCCGCTCGTCGATATCCTCGCCCATGACACGAGCCCGTGCCGCGATGATGCGGTCGGCTTCGCCCATGCGGGTCGACAGGTCCTGACCCAGCGAGCCGGCACTGTCGAGAAGCTCCTGGCGGGCCCGCTCGGTCTCGAGCTGGATCGCGGCGGAGATCGACGCGAACTGGCTGGCCAGTTCACCGCCTTGGGCGAGCATCAGCTCGCGGGCGCTCTCGGCGTCGCGGCTCAGGGTCTGGGAGGCGTTGTCGACATCGCCGCGCAGCTGCGTGGCCACGGCGTAGACGCCGTCGCGCATCGACTGCGAGGCATTGGCCAGCTCGTCGCGGATGAGGCGGGTCGCCTCTTCGAGTTCGCCGCGCAGGGCGTTGCTGGCCAGCATTTCCGAGAGCTGAGTCGTGACGCCGCCAAGCTCCTCGCTGAAGCGTTCGGCGCGCTCTTCCAGGGTCGCGGCGACCCGTTCGGTCTCGCCGCGGATCTGGTAGGAGGCGCCCGAGAGGCGGCGGGTGAAGCCTTCGGTGTTCTCGCGCAGCGCCACTTCGGCCGCTTCGGTCATTTCGCGCATGCGTGCCGTGGCCGCTTCGACCTGCTCGGCGATCGCGCCGGCGTCAGAGACGAAGCGCTGGCGGCTTTCGTCGCCGGCCGAGCGGATCTGCTCGCTGGCCTCGCCGAACTGGGCGGCGAAGTCGCGGGTGTTGCGCTCGAACTCGCTGGCGATGGTGGTGGTGATGCCGGAGAGGCTGTCGGCCAGCGCAACGCGCTGCCCGGCCAGGCTCTCGCGGACCTCTTCGGTCTCGCTGCGCAGGGTGCCCGAGATCTCGGTGATCGAGCGCGCCAGTTCCTCGGCCTCGGTGGCGAAGCGCGAACGCGACTGCTCCGACAGGGAGCGGATGACCTCGGCGGCGCCGCTGATGTTCTCGGCGATCCGGCCACCTTCGCCGACCAGCGTGGTGCTGGCTTCGGCCGCGCGGCCCGCCAGATCGTCGGCGAGGGATGCCAGCCGCTCGGCCAGACGATCGGCCTCGCCGGCAATGCGCAGACGTGCTTCCTCGCCGGAGGCCTGGAACAGACGGTCGATGCCGGAGACGCTCTCGGCGATCTTCGCGGTTTCGCCTTCGAGGCCTTCGCGGGCCTGCCTGGCTTCGAGACTCATGGCCGTTGTCGCCTCGGCGATCGCGTGACGCAGCGAGTCGGCGATCTTGGCCGTCGAGGTGTTGAGGGTGCGCTCGACATTGCCGAGGCCGCGCTCCAGTGCCGACGAGATGGCGTCGGAGCGCTGGTCGATGGCGCCGGTCAGGTTGCTGGAACCCGATTCGAGCGCGCTGAGCAGGTCGTCGCGGCGCGCTTCCAGCGAGGTCGAGACGTCGCCGACGCTCTGCTCGATGGCCCGGCGCACGTCGTCGGCCCGGTCGCCCAGGGTCGCCGAAGCCGAGCGTGCGGCCTCCTCGACGATCGAGGCGAGGCTGTCGCGCCGCTCTTCGAGGGCCGCCGACAGCCGCATGTCGGCTTCGAACAGCGCTTCGGTCATGCCGTTGACGCGCTCTTCGATCGCCGCGGCGATCGACGTGCGGCCGGCTTCGAATTCCTGGCTGATCCGCGCGGTGCGTTCGTCGAGGCCGTCGAGGATCGAGTTCTGCGAGCCGTCGACCATGCCGTGGATGGCGGCCATCCGCTCGTCGAGCCCGTCGATGAGGACGGTGCGGGCTTCCTCCAGCAATCCGCGCATGGCGGCGGTGCGGGCATCGAGGCCCTCGGTGACGCGCATGACGCGCTCGTTGACTTCCTCGTTCAGCGTGGAGGTGCGGCCGTCGAGTTCGCCGATCAGGCTGTCGCGGCCTTGCTCCATGACGGTGCGGATCCGGTCGAAGCGGCCGTCCAGGCTCTGGCCCAGCGACGCCTCGACGGATTCGGCCGCGCTGCGCAGATGGCTGGTGCGCTCTTCGAGCCCTTCCACGACCATGGACAGGGCATTCTCGATCGCGACGAGCTGCGCGCCGGCATTGATGGCGATGTCGTCGCCGAAGGACTGGGTCCGATCGGCCATTTCCTGGCGCAGGCGCTCGGTCTGGCTGTCGACGTCGCCGACGATCGCGGTGCGCGATTCCTCGACCACGTTGCGCAGGGCCTGAACCCGCTCGGACAGGTCGTCCGCCACCTGGCGGACGGCGTCGTCGAACCCGCCGGTGATACCCGCGATGCGCTCGTCGAGCGCCGAGAGAAGGGCGCCGTGGGTTTCTTCCGACAGTGAGCGCAGGACGCTGGTGCGCTCGTCGAGCGTGGTGCGGATGGCGGCGTGACGGTCGTCGAGACCGGCGAGCAGTGCATCCTGCGCGCTTGCCATCTGGGTCTGGTTGGCGGCGATGCGATCGGCGAGGCCGGCGGTCAAATTACCGGTCCGGGCGTCGATGTCGCCGATCAGGCGGCCGCCCTGTTCCTCCAGCCCGCTGATGAAGCGGACGGATTCCGACTGCAGCGACTGGTGGAAGCGGCCGACCCGGTCGGCCAGAAGGCTGGCGATAGCGTCGATCCGCTGGTCAAGCCCGTTGACCAGGCCGTCACGGCTGTCGGCGACGAGGCTTTCGATGGCCTCGCGGCGCTCGTCGAGAAGACGGGCCATTTCGCGGGTCTTCTCGTCGACGCCCTCGGCCATGGCGCCCTGGGCGCTGCCGACGAGGCTTTCCATCTTGGCGACGGTCGCCTCGATGGCCTGGGTGAGCGAGGCTCCGCGATCGTCCAGGCTGCCGATGAGGCTCTGCTGGGAGAAGGCGAAGGCGGCTTCGATGTCCTCGCTGTGGTCGGCAATGCTTTTCTCGATGGCGCCGACGCGCCCGTCGAGGGCGGCCCGCAGGCCTTCGGCGCTGCGTTCGACCATGGCCTCGATTTCCTCGCGGCGCTGCCCGAGCAGCTCCTCGAGGCGCGCGGCGGTCCGCTCGAGCGCGGCATCCATTTCGCCGGCCCGCGCCTGGATGTTCTCGACGCGGCTGTCGCTGGCGAGATCGAAGGCGAGAAGGCGATCGTCGAGCGTACCCGCAAGCATGCCGGCGCGTTCGTCCATGATGGCGTTGAGGCCCGCAATCCGCTCGTCGAAGAGGGTGCGGAGCTGGCCGGTGCGTTCCTCCAGTGCCGACTGGCTGAGCGTCACGGCATCGCCGGCGCGCATCGTCAGTTCGGTATGGCCGCGCTCGAAGGCGTCCATGATCTCCCGCGAGCGCTCGGCAAGGGCGCCGGCAAACTCCTGCGAGCGTTCGGCCAGCACCTGCGAAACGCGGTCGGTCGACCGGTCGACGGCCTCGGCCCGCGCCTCGATGGTGGCAACCAGCGAACCGCCGGTCTCGGTCAGCGTGTGATCGATCGCCGCCAGGCGGCTGTCGAGATCGCCGAGGGTGCGGCTGGACGTGTCGGACAGCATCCGCGCGGCCTGTTCGGTGCGCTCGCCGAGGCTCGATTCCAACGTCTGCAGGAAGCGGCCGGATTCCTCTTCGAGCCGGTTGCGGCGGCTGTCGATGTCCTCGGTCAGGCTGGACAGGAAGAGACCGTTCTTCTCGCCGATCTCGCGCATGCGGGTCTCGAACGCCTCGTCGAGGCTCGCCAGGAAGGTCTGGCTGTCCATCGCGAGACCGAGCGAACGGTCGTCGAGAACGCTGGTGAGGTCGGCAAGGAACTTCTCGCTCTCGCCGGCGACCACTTCGCCGCGCGCCTTGAGCAGGCCGGTGACCGCATCGCCCGATGCGGACAGGCGGGCGGTGATGTCGTTGCCGACGTCGGACAGACGGCCGACGAAGCCGTTCGAGCGCTCGTCGATCTCGCGCAGGCGTTCCTCGAACGCGCCGTCGAGGCTGGACAGGAAGGTCTCGCCGTTCATGGCGATGCCGATGGCGCGGTCGTCGAGAACGCCGGTGAGGTCTGCGAGGAACTTCTCGCTCTCGCCGGCGACCGCGTCGCCCTGCGCCTTGAGGAGGCCGGTGACCGCATCGCCCGATGCGGAGAGGCGGGCGGTGATGTCGTTACCGACGTCGGAGAGGCGGCCGACGAAGCCGTTGGAGCGTTCGTCGATCTCGCGCAGGCGTTCCTCGAACGCGCCGTCGAGGCTGGACAGGAAGGTCTCGCCATTCATGGCGATGCCGATGGCGCGATCGTCGAGAACGCCGGTCAGGTCGGCGAGGAACTTCTCGCTCTCGCCGGCAACCGCTTCGCCGCGTGCCTTGAGGAGACCGGTGACCGCGTCGCCGGATGCGGAGAGGCGGGCGGTGATGTCGTTGCCAACGTCGGAGAGGCGGCCGACGAAGCCGTTGGAGCGCTCGTCGATCTCGCGCAGGCGTTCCTCGAACGCGCCGTCGAGGCTGGACAGGAAGGTCTCGCCATTCATGGCGATGCC
>NZ_JAPFBM010000007.1:0-151658 GCF_026153195.1 Aurantimonas litoralis
GATGGCGCGGTCGTCGAGAACCCCGGTCAGGTCAGTGAGGAATTTCTCGCTGTCACCCGCCAGCGTGTCGCCGCGCGTCTGCAGCAGGCCGGAGATCGCTTCGCCGGCGGCGGAGATGCGCTCGATCAGGTTGCGGCTGCGGTCGTCGAGATCGGCCGTGCGCAGTTCGATCAGTCGGGCAACCTCGTCGCCGCTCTCGCTCAGACGGCTGGTCGCGTCGTCGGCGCTCTTGGTGATACGCGCGATCAGGCTGTCGCTGTCCTTGGCCAGGCTCTCGCGTGCATTGCGGGTGTGCTCGTCCACCAGGCTGACGAACTCGTCGCTGCGCCGGGTGTAGTCGCGGGCGAGGGCGTCGCCGCGCTCGTCGAGCAGCGTGGTGAAGCGGCGGGAGGCGTCCTCGATTCGCGACAGGATATGGTCGGAAGCGCCGTCGACATCCTCGACCAGGCGCTGATGCGAACCGACGACGGCCGAGCGCAGGCGCTCGGCGTGGGAGAGCATCGCGTCGCGCTCGGCGCCGAGATCGTTGACGAGGCCGCGGATCTTGGCCTCGTTGTCGGCATAGGCGCGCTCCAGCGAGCTCACCTCGTTGTGGACGACATTCTCCAGTTCGGCGGTGCGCGCCAGGGCGCGTTCGACGCCTTCGCCGAGGGCGGCGACCTCGCGCCGCACGGCCTGGCCGACGCTCATGACGCGCTCGGTGGCGATGGATTCCGGCTCGGCCAGTCGCAGGGCGACTTCCGCCATGGACCGGCTCATCAGGCGCATGTCCGCCGACCGGCGGACCATCACGGCGAAAGCCATGATCAGCAGCACCGGAATAACCAGCACGGCGGCCATGACCGCCAGTTCCGACTGGCGGAACGGGTCGGCAATGCCATCCGACAGGGTCGCGATGTCCGAGCCGTAGAGGTCGTAGCTGATATAGCCGACGATGCCGACCCAGGCGGCCGAGACGGCGGCGCCGATCCAGATCGGCAGCATCGACGCGCGACGGCTGAGAAGGGCGTCGGCCATCACCGAGGTGCGGCGCTCCTCGTCGTTGGCCGCGGGCTGGGAATAGGCGCGGGGCGCTTCGCTCGGCTCGGGGCGGCGCTCGGCGGTGTCGGGGCGCGGCGCGGCCTGCGCGGCCGGACGTTCGCGCGCCGGAGCGGCGGCCGGGCTTGGCTGCGGCGCTGCCTTCTGGCGCGGCAGGTCGGCGGCAGGCTGGCGGGCCGGGCGCGATGCGGCCGGCGGTGCCTGGCGGGGCGTCGGGGCAGGGCTGCGCCGGGGCGCCGGGCGGGCCGTATGCGGCTCGTACTCGGTCTCGGTGCGCGGAGCCTGCTCCTCGGTCGGCGTGTCGAACGCGACGAAATCGGCCAGCGAGGCGCGGCGAACACCCGTCGCGGGCCTGGCCTCGGCGCTCTCGGTCCTCAGCTCGCCCGCGGTCTCGCTGATCTGCCGTTCGAAATCATCGAAGGAGAACTCGACATCGGTGCGGTCGGCGGCGGAGGGTTGGTCGAGCTGTCCCGAAGCGACTGTCGCGCCATCGTCGGAACCGGCCTCGAAATCCTCACGCAGGGCTTCCTCGATCTCGTTGACCGTATCGTCTGAAAGCTGGTCGATGGATTTGGTCTGGGACATTTCCGTCGCGCCTCAATACTCGTTACTCTGGACCCGCTCGGCATATGGGCCACCGAAGCGGCGACAGGTTTTCAGGCCTCGCCGAATTCGGACGCAGTCAACCGTCAACACCCGGCCAGAGGCCATCGGACAGTTTCGCACGATTGATGCTAGTTAGCGACCGCGTCGAAAGAAACCGTAAAAGGGCCCGATCCCTACAAGTTTAAACATAAGGTTAACGATAAACCGAAATTCGCGCCGGGCCCGCTGGAGTCCAATTCTAGGCCGACATGGCACATCTGCAACGCTTTGGGGCAGGTTCCGGTCAGCGCGCTTAACGCTTCCTCCATTCCGGCGGCGGATGATCGAAGCTGCGTCCAGGACGGAGCTCTATATATGAGCTCCGGACCGCATCGCTCGATTGTTCGGATGGTCCCATGGTCTCGCTTGCGCATTCACTTCCCGACGATGCCTTCACCCCGGCAGGCGAGGGCGCACTGCGCTCCCCCTCCGGTCAGCGGCCCATCGACCTGGTGCATCTCGCCCGGCAAACGGCCGGCGATCGTAGCCTGGAGCGGGAGGTGCTCGGGCTGTTCGTGCGGCACCTGCAACTGGTCGGTGTCCGGCTGGAGACCGCTGGCGGGCTGGAGCTGCGGCAGATCGCCCATACGCTGAAGGGGGCGTGCCGCAATGTCGGAGCGTTTCCGCTGGCGGACGCCGCCGAGGCGAGCGAGCGATCGGGCTTTGACGCGGCCAGTCTGGCGGCGCTTCGGGCTGAAGTGGACGAGACGCTCGGCTTCGTCACGGGCCTCGCCCGATAAGTCGCCGGCGTCCGGCCGAGCCGCGCAGCGGCACCGCAACCGGTTGACTTCCGACCCGTGCGAACTCTAACCAAGCGCGACCATCAGCGGCGGCGCAGGCCATGCCCGTTTGGCCCTTGCCACGACGCGCCCGCCGCCGACCCGACCCCGCAAGCCGAAAGCCTCATTCATGCCCAAGCTCGTTTTCCTCACCCCGGAGGGTGAACGCTTCGAGATCGATGCGCCGAACGGCACCACCGCCATGGAGAACGCGGTCAAGCACGACGTGCCCGGCATCGAGGCCGAATGCGGCGGTGCCTGCGCCTGTGCCACCTGCCATGTCTATGTCGACGAGGCCTGGACGGCGAAGACCGGCGAGCCGGAGCCGATGGAGGAGGACATGCTGGACTTCGCCTACGAACCCCAGCCGAATTCCCGTCTCTCCTGCCAGATCAAGATGCGCGACGATCTGGACGGTCTCGTCCTGACGGTCCCGGCGCAGCAGGCCTGATCACGATTCTTGCGGCATTGCGGCCGGCGCGCCAGACGCGGCCGCACGTCCAGACTCGATAAGAGGGCTTGCGGCTTCGTGGTCGCGGGCACCCTCGGTGACCGCCTGTCCAAACCCGGTTGAGCCGGTCCGGCGTGCGGTCAGCGCCGGTAGTCCGATACGGCCCGGCTGAGTGCCCGGCGCAGGCGGAAATTGACCTCGCGTCCCTCGATGGTGTCGAACTCGACCTGGGCCCGCTCGTGGCCGGCGAGATAGCGCTGGGTCACCTGGTTGACCAAAGCTTCCATCCGGGCGCAGCTCGGCTCGGGCCGCAAATTGCGCAGCGCCATTTCCATGCGTTTCAGCCAGCTCTTGGCGATGTCCGCATGATGCTTTTCATGGCGCTCGATATCTGATTCCAGCGTTCGCCAGATCAGGATCGTCTCCGGCGCGACCCCGCGGGGCGGCGCCCATTTCGGCAGAAGCATGTTGAGCGTCAGCTTCACATTGGCCATGTCGACGGCGCAGCCTTCCGCGACGCGCTTGTAGGTGACGTGCCCGTCGAACTTCACCTCCGTCGCGCCGGGATGGCGTAGCCCGGTTTCGGCGACGAAGGGGCCGCGGCGATTGAGATCGCGATCGAGCTCCGCCAGCGTCGTGCCGCGGATGGCGAAGTAGCGCGTCGTCTCGTCCAGCGTCTCGGCTGTTGCCGACGCGCCCGCAAGGACGGCGAGGCCGGCCAGCAGCAAGATTGCCCTACGCGTCATCTCTTCCTCACCATGTCGATGGTCGCCGTCCGTCCACGCTAACCGTTTGGCGCGGCGACACAAGTCTCTTGCCTGCGGGAGGCGCCGCGGCGGAAGCACGCCCGTCGTTCCGTCCGGGAGGTTGACAATCTAGAACAAACGAGAACATATGAGGAACACAGAACATAGGAGGAACATCATGCTCGATATCGCCAAGGACCTGTTGTCGCTCGCCGTCGTCTCCGGTTTCGTGTGCAGCCTCAGCCTTCTCGTTCATGTGGTGTAGCCGCCGCTTTCCTGTGCACCGTTGCGGGACGGCGGTTCCCTCCGGCGGCCACTCGGCCTAGTCGTTGGGGTGCCTTGACGGGTGATGGCCGATGGCCAGCGCCAAGAGGCGGAGCTGGCCGTGGTCGATGGCCGGTTCGGGAATGATGGAGCAGCAGCATGGCGTCGGATACCAAACCCAAATTCGTCCATCTGCGGGTCCACAGCGCCTTTTCCCTGCTCGAAGGCGCGCTGAAGCTCGACCAGATCATCAAGTTCGCAAAGGGCGACGACGCGCCGGCGATCGGCATCTGCGACACCAACAATCTGTTCGGCGCTCTGGAGTTTTCCGAGAAGGCGTCCAAGGCCGGCATCCAGCCGATCACCGGCTGCCAGATCGACGTCGAGTTCTCCGATTGCGAGGAGAGCCGGGGCGGGCGCCGCGAACGTAGCCTGTCCTCGATCGCGCCGCTGGTGCTGATCGCGGCGACGGAAGCGGGCTACGCCAATCTCGTGGAGATCGTCTCGCTCGCCTATCTCGGGCATGCCGACAATCCGCGCCCGCATGTGCTGTTCGATTGGCTGGAGACGCGGTCCGAGGGAATCATCGCCCTGACCGGCGGCCCGCTCGGTCCGATCGGCTCGGCGATCGCGGCGGACCGGTACGATCTCGCCCGCAGCCGCATGGAGCGGATGGTGCCGGTCTTCGGCGACCGGCTCTATGTCGAGCTGCAACGCCACGAGGGGCGCAGCCGCAAGGTCGAGGCGGACACGCTGCAGCTCGCCTACGACATGGCGCTGCCGCTGGTGGCGACGAACGAACCCTTCTTCCTGAAGGCCGACGATTTCGAAGCCCATGACGCCCTGATCGCCGTCGCCAGCAACCGTCTGGTCAGCCAGGAGGACCGGCGTCGCCTGTCGCGCGACCACAGCCTGAAGTCCCAGAACGAGATGTCGGTGCTGTTCGCCGACCTGCCGGAAGCCCTGCACAACACGGTCGAGATCGCCCAGCGCTGCAGCTACCGGCCGCGGACCCGCGCGCCGATCCTGCCGCGCTTTGCCGGCGCCGATGCCGACGCGGCCGAAGCCGAGGCGGCCGAGGTCGCCGAATTGCGGCGCCAGGCCATCGAAGGGCTGGAGGCGCGGCTTGCCGCGCACGGGCTGGCACCCGGCGAGACCGCGGAAAGCTATCGCGAGCGGCTGGAATTCGAGCTGTCGATCATCGAGCGGATGAAGTTCCCGGGCTACTTCCTGATCGTTGCCGACTTCATCAAATGGGCCAAGGCGCAGGGCATTCCCGTCGGTCCCGGCCGTGGTTCGGGCGCAGGCTCGCTGGTCGCCTATGCGCTGACGGTCACCGACCTCGATCCCCTGCGCTTCTCGCTGCTGTTCGAGCGCTTCCTCAATCCCGAACGCGTGTCGATGCCCGACTTCGACATCGACTTCTGCCAGGACCGGCGCGAGGAAGTGATCCGCTACGTCCAGGAGAAATACGGGCGCGAGCAGGTCGGCCAGATCATCACCTTCGGAACGCTGCAGGCGCGCGCCGTGCTGCGCGACGTCGGCCGCGTGCTCGAAATGTCCTACGGCCAGGTCGACAAGCTCTGCAAGCTGGTGCCCCAGAACCCGGCCAATCCGGTGACGCTGGCGCAGGCACTGGTGGAAGAGCCGCGTCTCCAGGAGGCGCGCGAGAAGGAAGAGATCGTCGACCGGCTGATCTCGATCGCGCTGAAGCTCGAAGGGCTCTACCGCCACGCCTCGACCCATGCGGCGGGCATCGTGATCGGCGACCGGCCGCTGTCGCAGCTCGTGCCGATGTACCGCGATCCGCGCTCGGACATGCCTGTCACCCAGTTCAACATGAAATGGGTCGAACCGGCCGGTCTGGTGAAGTTCGACTTTCTCGGCCTGAAGACGCTGACGGTGCTGCAGAAGGCGGTCGAGCTGATCGCCCGCACCGGGCCGACCATCGATCTGTCGGCCATCCCGCTGGATGACGCCAGGACCTACGAGATGATGACCCGCGGCGAGACCGTGGGCGTGTTCCAGGTGGAATCGGTCGGCATGCGCAAGGCGCTGATCGGCATGCGCCCGGACCGGTTCGAGGACATCATCGCGCTGGTGGCGCTCTATCGGCCGGGCCCGATGGAGAACATCCCGACCTACAATGCGCGCAAGCACGGCGAGGAAGAGCCGGACTTCATCCACGACAAGATCGCGCCGATCCTGAAGGAGACCCAGGGCGTCATCATCTACCAGGAACAGGTGATGCAGATCGCCCAGGTCCTGTCGGGATACTCGCTCGGCGAAGCCGATCTCCTGCGCCGCGCCATGGGCAAGAAGATCCGCGCCGAGATGGACAAGCAGCGGGTCCGCTTCGTCGAGGGCGCGGTCGCCAACGGCCTCGACAAGGCCCAGTCGAATATGATCTTCGACCTTCTGGCGAAGTTCGCCGACTACGGCTTCAACAAGAGCCATGCGGCCGCCTATGCGCTGGTCGCCTACCAGACGGCCTATCTGAAGGCGAACCACCCGGTCGAGTTCCTCGCCGCGTCGATGACGCTGGATGCGGGCAATACGGAAAAGCTCAACGATTTCCGCATGGACGCCATGCGGCTGGGCATCAAGATCGTGCCGCCGTCGGTGCAGACCTCGTTCCGGCAGTTTGAGGTCGGCGAGAACAAGATCTTCTACGCGCTGGCCGCCATCAAGGGCGTTGGCGAGCAGGCGGTCGACCACATCGTGGCGACGCGCGGCGACGGCAGCTTCCAGTCGCTGGAGGATTTCTGCGCCCGCATCGACCCGAAGATCGTCAACAAGCGGACGCTCGAATTCCTCATCGCCGCCGGCGCGCTGGATTGTTTCGGCCACGAGCGGGCGCTGCTATGCGCCAATATCGACCTGATGGCGTCCTATGCCCTGCGGGTGCACGAGGGTCGCACGTCCGGCCAGCACGATATGTTCGGCGGGGCCGGCAGCGAGCCCGAGCCGCTGCATCTCAATCCCGCGCAGCTCTGGACCTCGTCGGAAAAGCTGCTGCGCGAATTCCAGGCGATCGGCTTCTATCTCTCGGCGCATCCGCTCGACGAGTACAAGACGACACTGAAGCGTCTGCGGGTGCAGACCCATGCGGAGGTGATCCATGCGGTCAAGCGCGGCGCCACCGCCGGCAAGCTGGCCGGCACGGTGACTTCGCGCCAGGAGCGCAAGACCCGCAGCGGCGGCAAGCTCGGCATCATCCAGTTGTCAGATCCGAGCGGCCAGTACGAGGTCGTCCTGTTCTCCGAAGCGCTCTATGCTTTTCGCGACCAGCTCGAGCCGGGCTCCTCAGTAATCGTCGGCGTGTCGGCCGAGGAGCGGCCGGAGGGGGTGTCGTTCCGGGTCCAGTCGGTGCAGTCGCTGGAGGACGAGGCCGTGCGCATGCAGAAGGCGCTGCGGGTGTTCATGCGGGACGCCAATCCGCTGCAGGCCTTCAAAAGCCAGTTGCGCGCCGACGGCGACAGCGAGATTTCGCTGGTGCTGGTCCGCGACGGCGGCGAGCGGGAGGTGGAGATCACGCTGCCGGGGCGCTACCGGGTCTCGCCGCAGATGGCGAGCGTGGTGAAGGCCGCGCCCGGCGTCCTCGACGTCGAGCTTCTGTAGACGAGGGCGCGGATACAGGCACCACCCGCCCCGGCGTTGGCGGCCGGAACTGGCGGGGGTGACGACGCGGATCACGATCGTCGGGGATCGCGACGGTCAATGCGCGCAGTGGCGCTTCGTTTCCGCGTGGTGGACGAAGCCGGGCGGACCGTTCAGGCGGCGGCGCCGAGAATCTCGTCGATGATGCCGCTCGCCTCCTGCCAGTTGGTCGCGGCGCGGGCACCGGCCGGCAGGGCCGGCAGATGCTGGCGGAAGACGTCGTTGGCCATGAGGTGGAGGAGATGGGTGTCGGGCGCGCTCTTGCGGACCGAGGCGAGATTGGGGGGCAGATCATCGACGAAGATGCTGGTGCCGCGCCAGCGCTCACGCAGTTCGGCGACGACGGCGCCCTTGGAGCGCTCGGTGGCGATCATCGGATAGGCGAGGCCCTCGCGATCGAGAAGGGCGCGGCGGACATCGTAATAGCTCGGCGTCATGGCCGTCAGGAACAGGATGTCGGTGCGGCGGGCCAACTGGCGCAGCGTGTCGGACACGCCGGCGACGGGACGCTGGCGGGTTTCCTGCTCTTCGTAGAGCCGGACGGTCAGCTGGTCGAGTTCGTGGCCGGTGAGCGCAGTCCCGGTCGAGATCGAACGTACATTGCCGGTCAGCTTGAAGCTCTCCGGGTGGAGGCGCGCGCCGTGTTCCTCCAGCAGGGCCCCGAAGGGCGCGATGAACTCCAGCACCACCTCGTCGATGTCGAGGATCAGCAGCGAATCGCTTCGCTGCTCGAGACTGGCGATGGCCGGGCCTGCGGTAACGAGGGGACGGCTCATTCGGTCGACTCGCCCGGACCGGCGAGCGCCTGCCGCGCGGCCACGACGCGGGCCGGATCGATCTCGGCATCCTCGGCGAAGGCGATCAGCGTCGGCTCGTGGCCGAGAATGAAGTCGAAGACGCCGAGCAGGAAGCCGGGCGAGGCGGCCACCTGGCGAATCGCACCGATCTCGATGCCGGTCAGGGCAAGGAACCGGTCGAAGAGCTTCGGGTCGGCGGCAAGGAAGGAGAGGGCCGTGACGGCGAGTGTTTCGGCCGCGGCCCGGTCCATTGCAGGCGCCCGCGCGCCGTTCCGCAACCATTTGTTATCGTTAAGAGATGGCAACCTGTCCATTCCCACTTCTTAAATCAAATCCGAGTAGAAGAGGCCATCGATAGCCGAAGCATGAGGGCTGGTCGAGGCAAGGAGTGCCGTCAATGGCGAAAACCGTGATGATCGTCGAGGACAACGAGCTGAACATGAAGCTCTTCCGCGACCTGGTCGAGGCGCACGGCTATCGGACGGTCCAGACCCGCAGCGGGCTGACCGCCACGGAGCTGGCCCGCGAACATCGACCCGACCTGATCCTGATGGACATCCAGCTGCCGGAGATTTCCGGGCTGGACGTGACCCGTCAGCTCAAGGAGGACCCCGAGCTGTTCCGCATCCCCGTGATCGCCGTCACCGCCTTTGCGATGAAGGGCGACGAGGAACGGATCCGGCAGGGGGGCTGCGAAGCCTATATTTCCAAGCCGATCTCCGTGACCAAGTTCATCGAGACGATCCGCTCGTTTCTCGGCGACGCCTGAGGAGTTGTCATGACCGCACGGATCCTGATCGTCGACGACCTCGAGATCAATCTCCGGGTCCTGGAAGCGCGCCTGACGGCCGAATATTACGACGTGGTGACCGCCACCAGCGGGGCCGCCGCGCTGGAGATCTGCCGCAACCAGAGCATCGACCTCGTTCTTCTCGATGTGATGATGCCCGAGATGGACGGTTTCGAGGTGTGCCGGCTGATGAAAAACGATCCGGAGATGATGCATCTTCCGATCGTGCTGATCACGGCGCTGGACCAGCCATCCGATCGTGTGGCGGGGCTGGAGGCCGGCGCCGACGATTTTCTGACCAAGCCGGTCCGTGACCTGCCGCTGTTTTCGCGCGTGCGCAGCCTGACGCGGCTGAAGCTGACCACCGACGAGCTGCGCCGGCGCGCCGAAACCGCGGCCAGCCTGGTGAGCCAGGACGATGCGGGCGGCGGCGTCTTTCCGTCATCGACGCGGCTGGCCCTGTTCGCCGACAGCGCCGACGAGGTACGTCGCCTGCAAAAGCATCTCAAGGGAATCGCAACCGTCGAGGTCACGGACGATGCGGCGGCCATGCTGGCAGCGGCCACCGCCGGCCAGGTGGACGTCATTCTCGTCGATCTGGCGGCCAGCGCCGGCGACCCGTTGCGGCTCGTCTCGCAGTTTCGATCCAATGCGGCGACCCGGCATTTGCCGGTCATCGGCATCGCGGCCGCCGGCGACGATGTTGGCGCGGCCAAGGCCCTGGAGCTCGGCGCCAACGACTATCTCCAGCGGCCGCTCGATCGCAACGAGCTGGTCGCGCGCATTCGCACGCAGCTGCGCCGCCGCCGCTACGACGATTGCCTGCGGCGCTCGGTTGAGGAAACCCTCGCCATGGCGCTGTCGGATCCGCTGACGGGCCTGCACAACCGGCGCTTCATGGAGACGCATCTGGACAAGGCGGTCGTGCGGGCGCGCGAGACCGGGATCAGCTTTTCCGTGCTGATGGCGGATATCGACCATTTCAAGCGCATCAACGATGGCTGGGGCCATGCGGCCGGAGACCTGGTGCTGAAGGATTTCGCCCGGCGGCTCAGCGGCTGCCTGCGGGCCAGCGATCTCGCCTGCCGGTTCGGTGGCGAGGAATTCGCCGTGCTGATGATCGGCGCCGACGAGACCACCGCGATGGCGGTGGCCGACCGCATTCGCCGGAGCGTGTGCGACATGCCGTTCCAGATCGCCGGCGAACTTCTCACGGTGACGGTCAGCGAAGGGCTCGCGGTCTTCGACGCGGCGCGGGACAATGCCGCCACCCTGATCGAGCGGGCCGACCAGGCGCTGTACGAAGCCAAGCGCGACGGGCGAAACCGGGTCGGGCTGGCGAAAGCCGCCTGAGTCAGGCCGGCGCAGCGCTTTGCGGCGAGGCCCGACGCTCCACGAAGAGCCGCGTACGCACGCGTCTTAACCATTGTTTAAAACTTCATGCGCGGTGAGCACGTGACATCGTTGCATTTGGCGAGGTTCTGCGCGAACCTGCCTTTACACCGAAGGTCAAGGGGTTAACCCGGCATCTTCGCAGTTACCCCATGGAATGCTCAGGTCCGCCGCATCTCCTGGGTCCCGTGGGGCGGTCGGTCGGTCAAGTGCAATGGCGGTTTCCTCGTACCGTCGCACGAAGACCGGCCGGCCACTTTGGTTTTGTGACCAGGGGCCGTCTCTCTTCATCTGAAAGATCTTACATCATGCGATGCGCGCGACCCGGTCGCGCGGGTCGATGATGTTCGCAGACTGTCTCGGCCTCAGGCGGCGATCTCGGTTTCGCCGATGATGATCCGGTCGCGGCCGAGCTGCTTGGCGCGGTAGAGCGAGGCGTCGGCGGCGGCGATGAGCGCGTCGGGCGTGACGGAGCGATCGCTGCGGCAGGCCGCGCCGATGCTCAGCGAGACCAAAGGGGGGCAGGCCGGGCAGGGATGCTCGATCGCTGCCCGCTTCAGGGCCGCGAGAATCCGCCGGGCGACCGCGAGGGCGATCTGCATATCGGCATGGGGCAGGATCACCGCGAATTCCTCGCCGCCGTACCGCGCCACGAGATCACATTCCTGCCGGGTCTCCGAGACGATGAGATCGGCGATGCGCCGCAGGCACTCGTCACCGCGCTGGTGGCCGAGGGCATCGTTGTAGGGCTTGAAGTGATCGATATCGATCATCAGCAGCGACAGATGCGCCGGGTGCTGCCATTCGGCGGCCAGCCGCTGGTCGAACATGCGGCGATTGGCGACGCCGGTGAGCCCATCCTGGCTGGCGAGGGTCTCGAGCGCCGTCTGGGCTTCCTTCTGGGAGGTGATGTCGCGCAGTGTTTCGACGACGGCGATCAGCGAGCCGCTGGGCGAATAGATCGGACCAGCGTCGATCGCCAGATAGCGGCGGGCACCGCATTGCGGCAGGACGCACCAGTTCTCCGCGGACAGCGCGCCATGCTGGTAGGTCTCGCTGCGATTGGCCAGATAGAGTTCGTCGACCAGATCGTCCTCGCCATTGAGGACCAGATCGGCGAGGCACGGGCGGGCGCTCTCGTAGAAGCCGCTCCAGTGCAGTTTGGTCCCGATCACCTCCGCGGCGCGCACGCCGGTCAGCCGCTCACAGGCGCGATTCCAGATCGTGACATGTCCGCTGGCATCCAGGACGAAGGTGGGAACAACCAGGTGTTCCATCAACTGGACGGCGAACCCTTGCTCGCGATACTCCAACATAATGATCTACACCGATTTTTCGTGCCCCTGAAACTTCCGTAAAGGGAAGATAGTGGCCCTTTCCTAACGACCGGTAACCAACTTGGTCGAATATAAAGATTCCTGACGAATTAATTGTTCTGCACAATACTTTTGCAATGCAGCAAGTCTGCGGCCTGCCACGTTGCAGGCGAAATGCTGCCCTGGTCTCGCCATCCGCTTGAATTTGAAGCAAATTTGAAAGAAACGCCGCCGATTT
The DNA here is from genome assembly GCF_026153195.1 of Aurantimonas litoralis. NCBI lineage: Bacteria > Pseudomonadati > Pseudomonadota > Alphaproteobacteria > Hyphomicrobiales > Aurantimonadaceae > Aurantimonas > Aurantimonas litoralis. The sequence continues at coordinate 12,117 of NZ_JAPFBM010000007.1, forward strand.
TCGTAGCTGTTCTCTTTGCCGGGCTGGAGATGGTTGCGTTTCCGCAACCCATTGACAGGGCAGGCGGTTCGCACGGGGAACTTGCGGGCGCGATCGTCGCTCCGTGTCAGTTGCGGGCCGGCGGCCGTCGCAGGATCTGGTCGAGGCTTTGCAGAAAGCGGGAGCGGTCGGCATTGGTAAAGGAGGCGTTGTAGCCCTTGCTCTCGCCGGTCTCGCGCAGATGCTGCTTGAAGGCGCGCATCGACAGCGCCGTGCCGATCGACTCGGGCGTGAATTCGCGGCCGGTCGGCCCGAGGGCGGCGGCGTTCTTCTCCAGAGCGCGCGCCGCAAGCGGAATGTCGGCGGTGACGACGACGTCGCCGGCCTCGATCGCCTCTACGATCCAGTCGTCCGCCGCGTCGGCGCCCTCGGGCACCGTCACGATCCGCGCGTCGGGATAGCGGGACGGGCGCATGCCGCCATTCGACACCAGCACGGCTTCGGCGCCGTAGCGCCCGGCGACCTCGATGGCTTCGTCCTTGACCGGACAGGCGTCGGCGTCGATCAGAACCTTGATCATCGGGCCAGGGATCCGCGGGAGGACATGGGCGCGGCGAGGCAGAGGCTCGGCCAGAGCTTCGAGGTAGCGAATATCGTCATGCGGATGCGCTTGCCATGGCGGCTTCCAGCCGGGCGATCTCGCGATCCAGCACATCGCGCCGGGCGCGCAGATTGTCGAGTCGGGCGGCCATGCCGTCCTCGTCGAGATCGACGGTATCGGGGACCTCGCCATAGCCGCCGAGCAGCCAGGCCGGGCTGACGCCGAGAATGCCGGACAGGGTAATCAGGCGGTTGGCCCGCGGCTCGGACCGGTCGCGCTCCCAGCCGCGCATGGTTTCCGGCTTCACGCCGAGACGCGCCGCGAGTTCGGCGGTGGTGATGCCCAGCGATTCGCGGCCGCGCTGAATGCGCCCGCCCATCGTGTCGCCATCCATCTGCATGATATCCGTCATCGGGCCCTTGCTTCCTTCCTGTCGCGGTTCGCACCCGGACCCGTCGCAGCGCTGCCGGCCGCAGGCGAGGTCCGCGGCGCGGACGGGGCATGCGGCTTGCAGTCGGACGGCCCAGAGGTCAAAACGGACGCGATTGCAGGATGCACGATCTGTTCCGGAGTAGCACCCCATCATGTTCAAGAAGATTCTGGTCGCCAATCGCGGTGAGATCGCCTGCCGGGTCATCAAGACGGCGAGGGCGATGAACATCGCCACCGTGGCGGTCTATTCCGATGCGGACCGCCGTGCCGTCCATGTGGGGATGGCCGACGAGGCCGTGCATGTGGGCCCGTCGCCTGCCGGCGAGAGCTATCTCGTCGCCGAGAAGATCCTGGAGGCCTGCCGCGCCACCGGCGCCGAAGCGGTGCATCCGGGCTACGGCTTCCTGTCGGAGCGAGCCAGCTTCTGCGAACTCCTCGAGGAGAACGGCATCGTCTTCATCGGCCCCAAGCCAAGGGCGATCCGGGCAATGGGCGACAAGATCGAATCTAAGCTCTTTGCCGAGAAGGCCGGCGTGAACATCGTCCCCGGCCATCTGGGGATCATCGAAGATCCGGCCGAGGCGGTGCGGATTGCCGGCGAGATCGGCTACCCGGTGATGATCAAGGCGTCTGCCGGCGGCGGCGGCAAGGGCATGCGGATTGCCTGGAACGATGCCGAATGCCGCGACGGCTTCGACCGGGCGCGATCGGAGGCGAGTTCCTCCTTCGGCGACGACCGGGTCTTCATCGAGAAGTTCATCGTCGATCCGCGCCATATCGAGATCCAGGTGCTGGCGGATTCGCACGGCAACGCGATCCATCTGGGTGAGCGGGAATGCTCGATCCAGCGGCGCAACCAGAAGGTCGTGGAGGAGGCGCCGTCGCCCTATCTCGACGCCGAGACGCGGCGCGCCATGGGCGAGCAGGCCGTCGCACTGGCCCAGGCCGTCGATTACCAGAGCGCCGGCACGGTGGAGTTCATCGTCGATGCCGAGCGCAATTTCTACTTCCTCGAAATGAACACCCGGCTGCAGGTCGAGCATCCCGTGACCGAACTCGTCACCGGCATCGACCTCGTCGAGCAGATGATCCGCGTTGCGGCGGGCGAGACGCTGCAGATCGCGCAGGACGCGGTGCGGCTGGAGGGCTGGGCCGTCGAAAGCCGGATCTACGCCGAAGACCCGTTTCGCGGGTTCCTGCCGTCGATCGGGCGTCTGGCCCGCTACCGGCCGCCGCAGGAGGGGGCGCTCGGCGACGCCACCGTGCGCAACGACACCGGCGTCACCGAGGGCTCGGAGATCGCCATGTTCTACGACCCGATGATCGCCAAGCTCTGTACCCACGCGGCGACGCGCGAGGCGGCGATCGACGCGATGAGCGTTGCGCTGTCGCGTTTCGAGATCGAGGGCATCGAACACAACATCCCGTTCCTTGCCGCGCTGATGGAGCATCCGCGCTGGCGCGAGGGCCGGCTGTCGACCGCCTTCATCGCCGAGGAATATCCCGACGGTTTCGCGCGGCCGACCCCTTCGGCGGAGACGCTTCGCCGGGCTGCGCTGGTGGCCACCACCATCGAAATGGCCCGCAAGGCCCGGCTCGACCGGCATATCGACCGTCTGCGGGTTCATTCCGGTGCGATCCAGCGTGACTGGGTCGCCAAGATCGATGGCGAATATCTGGCCGTGACCGTCGTGCCGGAGGCCGGCACCGCGGGTGGTCCGGTGCAGTATCGCATGAGCGTCGATGGCGCCGAATGCGTGCTCGCGACCGACTACGAGCCGGGCCAGTCGCCCTGGTTCGGGATGCTCGACGGTGAGGAACTGGCGGCGCAGGTACGCTCGCGCGAGAACGTGACGGCGATCTTCGTCGACGGCTTGTGGGTCGAGGCCAAGGTGCTGTCGCCGGCCATTGCCGAGCTCGACCGGCTGATGCCCGAGAAGACTCCGCCGGACACCTCGAAGATGCTGCTCTGCCCGATGCCGGGCCTCGTCGTCTCGATCGCCGTCTCGGAGGGGCAGGAGGTCAAGGCCGGCGAGACGCTGGCCGTCGTCGAGGCGATGAAGATGGAGAACATCCTGCGGGCCGAGCGCGACGCGACGGTGACCAAGCTGAACGCCAAGCCGGGCGATAGCCTCGCTGTCGACGCGGTCATCATGGAGTTCGAATAGGGCCGGTTTTCCGGCCGGATCCGCAAGCACTGACGAGGCGCCGATGAAATGCGTTCACGTGACCGTCGCCGGAAGGGTCCAGGGCGTCGGCTACCGCGCCTGGTGCCGGGACGAGGCGGTGCGGCGCGGCCTGTCCGGCTGGGTGCGCAACCGCGCGACAGGCGAGGTCGAGACCGTCATCGCCGGCGAGCCCGCGATCGTCGACGACATGCTGACGGCGCTCTGGACGGGGCCGTCCAGCGCGTCCGTGTCGGCGGTCGACGTGGCGGAGAGCGATGAGGCGCCGGAGGGGGAATTCGCCGTGCGCGCGACGGCGTAGGGCCGGGGCGTACGGACGTATTCTGGTGGTCCGGCGGGATGTCGTCGCTTGCTTGTATCCGTCGGTGCAACGGGACCGGTTTGGCATGGGTCCTCGGGTCAAGCCCGAGGATGACGACCTTGATATAGGGTTTGGCTAGTCGCGTACGCCGCGTTGGGTCGACTTCGAAGCGGCTGGGCCGTGTAGAAGGGGAGGCGCGCCGAAGGCAGGCTTATCCGTCTGCATGGCCACCAGGCTCGCGACACATGCGCGGGACAGGCACGGTGTCAGTGGAGGCTCGATCCTGTCCTCTACCGCGTCCGCTCCTACGCCCCTGTCACCAGCGGCCTGTGCGTGTAGCGATCCCAACCCCCACAGAGCGTCATCCTCGGGCTTGACCCGAGGACCCATGCCTCGACATCGCAACGCCTGTCCGGCGACGGTGTCCTGCACGCCAATCCGTTGACGACATGCCCCCAAAGGCCCACCCGCTCGGCAGTGAGCGGCGGAAACGCGCCCGACGCCTCGCCGCCTAGCGCTGCGCGTCTGCCGTATCCCCGAACACCGCTTCGAACTGCGCGCGCAGCATGGTGTCGACCTCGGGCATGGACACCAGGATACCGAGATCGGCGAGGCTGGTGATGCCGTGGCCGCGAATGCCGCAGGGCACGATGCCGGTGAAATGGCCGAGGTCGGGATCGACGTTCAGCGAGATGCCGTGGAAGGTCACCCAGCGGCGTACCCGGATGCCGATGGCAGCGATCTTGTCCTCGGCGACCGTGCCATCGGCGGCGCGAGGGCGCTCGGGCCGTTGCACCCAGACGCCGACGCGGTCCTCGCGGCGCTCGCCGCGGACCTGGAAGCCGTCGAGCGTGCCAATGATCCAGGCCTCCAGTGCGGCGACGAAGGCGCGGACGTCCTCGCGGCGGCGCTTCAGGTCGAGCAGCACATAGGCCACCCGCTGGCCGGGGCCGTGATAGGTGTATTCGCCGCCGCGTCCGGCCTTGAACACGGGAAACCGCCGGGCATCGACGAGATCGTCGTCCCGGGCGCCGGTGCCGGCCGTATAGAGCGGCGGATGCTCGACCAGGAGCACGGTCTCGGGCGCCGTGCCGGCGGCGATCTCGGCCACCCGGCGTTCCATCATCTGCAGCGCGTCCGAATAGGGCAGTAGACCGTCGACGACGCGCCATTCGACCGGGCCCGACCCCGCCCTGGCGGCAAATCGTTCGGTGACGGTGGCAAGGCGAGGGATCGCCGGCGGGGCTTCGGAAGACGTCGTCATGGCTGCTATGTAGCGGCTCGGGGAGGGCGCGAAAAGCAGGCCCGGCGCGGCGGCGTGCGATGATCCGACAAATGCCGGCGTCGCGATAGGAAAAGCCCTTGTGCGGTTCCGCGACTCTTGTTACATGCCCGCCACCGACGGCATTACCGGCCCTCGGTTACACGGCGTGCGGTCGTGGCGGAATTGGTAGACGCGCAGCGTTGAGGTCGCTGTGGGGCAACCCGTGGAAGTTCGAGTCTTCTCGACCGCACCAGCCTTCTTTCGACAATCGGACAGTCATGCGGCCTTGCCGCCCCGGTCTGCGGCACCCTCGGTCGCGACCTGACGACTGGCTTCGATTGCGACATTCGTCGGAATGCCTGCCGCTGGCGGCTTCCGGATGACGGACATTTCCTCTAGACGCGTCTCGACCGTCCCTGCCGACGGGTTTCTCTGGTAACCCCAAGAATCGGAGGGTGCATGGCTGACACACAGCTTACAAGCGATGTGCCCGAGGCCGAAGCTCTGTCGGGCATCTACGACGAGGGCGGCTTCGTCGACGGCGCGTTTCTCGAGCGCATCGAAGCGGCGATCGACGGCGAGAACCCCGCCTATCTGCGCGAGGAAGTCGGCCGGCTGCACGAATCCGAGCTCGGCGACCTTCTCGAAGCGCTCGACAACGACGCCCGGCAGTCGCTCGTCCGGCTCATGGGCGACGAGTTCGACTACACTGCGCTGACCGAGGTGGACGAAGCGATCCGCCTGTCCATCGTCGACGCGATGCCCAACGCGCAGGTGGCCGAGGCGCTGCGCGAGCTGGATTCCGACGACGCCGTCTACATCCTGGAGGATCTGGACGAGGAGGACCGCAAGGAAATCCTCGACCGGTTGCCGTTTCGCGAACGCATCCGGCTGCGGCGCTCGCTCGAATATCCCGAGGAATCGGCCGGCCGGCGCATGCAGACGGAATTCGTCGCGGTGCCGCCGTTCTGGACCGTCGGCCAGACCATCGACTACATGCGCGACGAGGAGGAGCTTCCCGAATCCTTCGCGCAGATCTTCGTCATCGATCCCAGCTTCAAGCTGCAGGGCGCCGTCGATCTCGACCGCATCCTGCGCGCCAAGCGGCCGGAGAAGATCGAAGACATCATGCACGAGACGCGGCATGCGATCCCGGCCGAGATGGACCAGGAAGAAGCCGCCCAAATCATCGAGCAGTACGATCTTCTGTCGGCCGCGGTCGTCGACGAGAACGAGCGTCTCGTCGGCATCCTGACCATCGACGACGTCATCGATATCCTGCAGCAGGAAGCCGACGAGGACATCAAGCGTCTCGGCGGTGTCGGCGACGAAGAGATTTCCGATACGGTGCTGACGGCGGCGCGGTCGCGCTTTTCCTGGCTGCTGATCAACCTGGCGACGGCAATCCTGGCGTCCTGCGTCATCGGCCTGTTCGACGCCACGATCGAGCAGATGGTGGCCTTGGCGATCCTGATGCCCATCGTCGCCTCGATGGGCGGCAATGCCGGCACCCAGACCATGACGGTTGCGGTGCGTGCGCTCGCGGCCCGCGACATCGACCTCTATAATGCCGGCCGGATCATCCGACGCGAGGCGTTGGTGGGGCTCCTCAACGGTGTGCTCTTCGCCCTAATCATCGGGCTCGTCGCCGCCGTCTGGTTCGAAAGCGCCGGGCTCGGCGGGGTGATCGCGGTCGCCATGGTGGTCAACATGATGGCCGCAGCGCTCGCCGGCATCCTGATTCCGCTGATTCTCGACCGGTTCGGCGCCGATCCGGCGATCGCGTCGGGTACCTTCGTGACCACCGTCACAGACGTGGTGGGATTTTTCGCCTTTCTTGGGCTGGCCGCCTTCTGGTTCGGCCTCGGCTGACGTCAGAGATGCCCCCGGTCAGGTAACCATGGGGCAGTTCCCGGATTGACTTTTACGTAAATCTGGCGGCATGCATCACCCTGAGGGCGCCGACCGAGGGATACGGAACGTCGAATGCGAGACTATTACACGATCACGGAGCTCACCCGTGAGTTCGGCATCTCGACGCGGACGATCCGCTTCTACGAGGACGAGGGGCTGCTGGCGCCGATCCGCCGGGGGCGCACCCGGCTCTTCCGGCATTCCGACCGCCAGCTCCTGAAGAACATCCTGCGCGGCAAGCGCCTCGGTTTCTCCATCGCGGAAATCCGCGAGATCATGAGCATGTACAAGAGCCCGCCCGGCGAGGCCGGCCAGCTCAAGGCGATCATCGGGCGGGTCAGCGACAAGCGGCGCGAGCTCGAGCAGAAACGCCGCGACATCGAGGACCTGCTGCGCGAACTCGACGCTGCCGAGGAAGCCTGCCTGACCCGCATGGCCGAGCTGGGCGTCGGCCAGAGCGTGCGGACCGGCTGACGGTACCTCCGGTCACTCCGACCGGAACGAACACTCGCGGGTCACGTCGCGGATGGCCGACATCTGCGTCTCGCTCGGATCGCCGCCCATCAACACATCGAACAGGTCCCGCCGCTGCAACTCGCGTTCGGCGCAGCCGCAATAGCGTTCGCAGAACGCCGCGTCGCGCTCGGCGATGCAGGAGCGCTGGCAGTCGGCCCGGAAGACCGCGGTGCGATCGGCCGGTGCGATCTGGGCGAAGACGAAGACCAGCCCGAACAGGATCGGCTGGTGCAAGAGGTAGAACAGCAGCGAATGGCGGCCGATCGCGGCCAGCGGCGAAAACGACTTCAGACCCGCATTCCACGTGCGCATGCGCGCAACCCAGCCAGTGTCGACGGTAAGCCGAGCGACCGCGATCCCGGCGAGGACCGCCCCGAAGAACGGAAACAGCGGCACGAAGTCGTTGGAGAGCGGTGGGGTCTGGAACAGGCCGATCCAGTTGAGCCATTTCGGATCGAGCAGCGGCGTTGCGACGAAGCCGGGCAGGGCGACCACCGCGATGGCCAGCGCCGCCGTCACGAACCAGGGCAGCCGCAGGAAGAGAAGACCCAGCACGCTGGCGACCGCGATGTGATGCAGGATGCCGAAATAGACGAAGCTGTTGGGCGTGGCGAAGTGCGTCGCGACGGTGATGGCGAGCGCGCCGGCCACGACCTGCAGCAGGCGCTTGCCGAAGGGCTGCCAGCGAATGCCGCGGCCATTGGCCAGCACAAGGCTCACACCGACCAGGAACAGAAAGGACGACGCGATGGCGCGCGCGAAGATGCGCCAGCCGCCGTGGCCCGTCAGCCCGCGCTCGACATAGTTGAAGAACTCCAGATCCCAGGTGAAGTGGTAGATCACCATCGCGAACAGCGCGACGGCGCGCGCGATGTCGATGATGTCGATGCGCCCGCGGCTGACAAGCGGGTTGTCTATCTGGCTCACGCACATTCCTTGACGCTGGACACACTTGCCGTCCGCCTATCTTTCAGGACGGACAGCGGCCGGAGCAACCCGGCACGCCGCAATCCGGAAAGGCAGTTCATGAAGATCATCGAGGCAGGCGGAGCCCGCATCCCCGCAATCGGATTTGGCACATTCACACTCGAAGGCCAGACTTGCGTCGATATGGTGGCAAAGGCGATCGATGCCGGTTACCGCCATATCGATACCGCCCGCATGTATGGGAACGAAAAGGAAGTCGGCGCCGGCATCGCGGCCAGCGGGATCGCCCGCGAGGAGCTGTTCGTCACCACCAAGATCTGGTGGACGGATATCACCGAGGACAAGCTGATGGACAGCGCCCGGGCGGCGGTGGACGCAATCGGGCAGGGGCCGGTCGACCTCCTGCTGATCCACTGGCCCAACACCGACGTGCCGCTGGAAGAATCGATCGATGCGCTGAACGCGACGATCGGCGAGGGGCTGACCCGCCATATCGGCGTCGCCAATTTCACCAGCGCGATGGTCGACGAGGCGGCCGCCATGTCCTCGGCGCCGCTGGTCTGCAACCAGGTCGAGTATCATCCCTATCTCAGCCAGGAGAACGTCCTCGCCGCCTGCCGTCGTCACGACATGGCAATGGTCGCCTATTCGCCGATCGGCAAGGGCGGCGAGCTGCTGGCCGATCCGGTGATCACCGAAGCGGCAAAGGCCCACGGCAAGAGCCCGGCGCAGATCGTCCTGCGATGGGAGGTCGAGCAGGACATCGTCGGCGCGATCCCGCGCACGAGCACGCCGGAGCGGCTCGGCGAGAATCTCGACATCTTCGATTTCGAGCTGACCGAAACCGAGCGGACCGCGCTGAACCAGCTGACCCTGCAGCGCAAACGCCTGATCGATCCGTCCTTCGCACCCCACTGGGACCGCGCCTGATGGACGAGGCGACGCTGCGGCGGACAGGCGAGTCGCTCGCCAACTGGGCGGGCGATGCGCTCGGCTTCTTCTACGAGCCGTCATCGCTGTTCCAGATCGCCGTCGTCGTCGCCTGCCTCGGCCTCGCCTGGGTGCTCGATCGCCTGACCCGCGAACCGATCGAGGTCCAGGCCCGCAGGATCAAGGGCGCCCCCCGGATCCTGCGGCTGGTCGTCGCCGTACGCCGCCGCATGGGGCTGATCTTCTTCGTGCTGCTTTTGTGGCTGGCGACCCGGATCGACCTGGCGGCCGGCGGGCCGCGCTCGCAGATCATCGGTGTCGTCTTCGACCTGGCGCTGGCCTATCTGGTGATCGCCGTCGCCTCGCGCATCGTGCGCAACCGGCTTCTGGCCCGGCTGATCACCATCGTCGCCTCGCTGCTTGCCGGCCTCTCGATCCTCGACCTCCTGGAGCCGGTGGCGTCGGTGCTGGACGAATCGGCCATCACCGTCGGCCAGAGCCGGATCTCGGCGCTTCTGGTGATCAAGGCGATCGCGGTGATCGGCATCACGCTGTGGCTCGCCTCGGTCGCCGGCAATTTCCTCGACACCCGCGTGCAGCGCAATCAGGAACTGACGCCGACGCTCAGGGTGCTGATCGGCAAGTTCCTGAAGATCGGCCTCATCCTGGTGGCGCTTGCCATCGCGCTGGCCTCGATCGGCGTCGACCTGACGGCGCTGACCGTCCTGTCGGGGGCCATCGGCGTCGGCCTCGGCTTCGGCCTGCAGAAGGTCGTGTCGAACTTCATCTCGGGAATCATCATTCTCCTCGACCGTTCGATCAAGCCGGGCGACACGATCTCGCTCGACGATACCTTCGGCTGGATCCGCGAATTGCGGGCGCGCTTCGTCTCGGTGGTGACCCGCGACGGCCGCGAATATCTGATCCCGAACGAGGACTTCATCACCAACCAGGTGATCAACTGGTCGTTCTCGAACGACCTGGTGCGGATCGATGTGGAGTTCGGTGTCGCCTATGACAGCGATCCGCATGCGGTGATCCGGATCGCCAAGGAGGCCGCGGAAAGCTGCAATCGGGTGGTCTCCCACAAGCCGGCGGTCTGCTGGATGACCGGCTTCGGGGCATCGTCGATCGACTTTGTCGTGCGGTTCTGGATCCGCGACCCGCAGGCCGGCTTGACCAATGTCAGGGGTGACGTGCTGCTGGCCCTATGGGATGCCTTCAAGGCGAACGGCATCGCCATCCCGTTCCCGCATCGCGAGATCCTCATGCGCACACCGGTCGTCGTGCAGACGGAGCCGCGCGAGGATGCGTCGGTGGCCCCGCGCCGGGATGGCGACGAGAGCTGATCGGAGAGGGCCCGCCATTGTTCTTCTATGCCGCCAAGATCGGCTGGTTCGTGCTGCAGCCGCTGGCCGCCATCCTGCTCGTCGCGATGCTCGGGCTTCTGGCCGGATGGCTCGGCCGGCCACGCATCGCGGCGGGCCTGTTCGTCCTGGCGACGGCGACACTGGCGGTGTGCAGCCTGACGCCCTTGGGCCTCGTGATGACGGCGGTGCTGGAGGACCGGTTTCCGCGTCCCGACCTGCCGCCGGAGATCGACGGGATCATCGTCCTCGGCGGGGCCTTCGACACGCGCGTGGCGCGCACGCGGGGCATGAACGAGCTGAACGATGCCGCCGACCGGGTCACCGCCGGCATGGAACTGGCGCAGCGCTACCCGGAGGCAAAGCTGCTGTTCAGCGGCGGCGTGGCGGCGCTCCTGGAAGAGGACATTCCCGAGACCGAGGCCGCCGAAGCGCTCTACCGGGCGCTGGGCTTGGCGCCGGACCGCCTGCTTCTCGACGGGCGCGCGCGCGACACCTTCGAGAACGCCGTCTTCGCCAAGGAACTGGCACAGCCGAAGCCGGGCGAGACGTGGGTGCTGGTGACCTCGGCGTCGCACATGCCGCGTGCCGTCGGCTGCTTCCGCGTCGCCGGCTTCGACATCGTGCCCTATCCGGTGGATTACCGCACGCCGTCAGGGCCGGCCCTGTACCGTCCCTCCAGCACGACGACCCGCAACCTGGAAAAGGTGCACTTCGCCATTCGCGAATATCTAGGGCTCGTCGCCTACCGTCTGAGCGGACGCACCGACGCGTTGTTCCCGGCGCCCTGAGGCGGCAAGCGGCCGGTTCAGTCCAGCAGCGCCCGGCGCGCATTCGACATGAACTGCCGGTGGGCGAGAATCACCACGACGAGGATCGTCGCGGCGACAAGTGCCGTCGGGCCGAGGAACCAGCCGAGATAGGCGATGGCGAAGAAGACGGCGCGCAGTCCGGAGTTGAAGTGCTTGCCGGCGAGTTGGTTCAGCCGTGTGGCCTTGGCGAGAGCCCGTTCGGCCGCGTCCGGGTCGAGATCGGCTTCCGCGCGCATGGGAATCGCGCCGATCAGGATCGAGCAATAGTTGAACAGCCGGTAGGCCCAGCCGAACTTGAAGAAGGCATAGGCGAAGATCGTGACCAGGCCGAGCAGCTTGATCTCCACCAGCGCCCGGTCGAGCTGAGCGTGGAAAGGCAGTTCGGCGGCGATGGTGGCAATCTGGTCGGCCGAGCTGAAAAGGGCGAAGCAGCCGCCGATGGCGAAGATGCAGGCGGAGGCGAAGAAGGCGGTGCCCTGCTGGAGCCCCGCCATGATCGCCGTGTCGATCATCCGCAAATCGCGCAGCAGCATCACCTGCATCCAGCATTCGCGTTGCCGGTTCATCGCCTGGGACAGGCCACGGGCTGCCAGCGGCCCGTGCTCCGTCACGATATTGTAGACGAGCCACACCGCCAGAAAGAATGCGAGTGCGGCGCCATCCCCCGTATCGATCGTCACAATGCGATGCCCCGCTTGGTCCCTCGCGGCGAGAGACCGGATTTCCATGAGGTTTTCATAGCGCGGCAACGGGACGCAGGCCAGACGGCGCGCGACACGCCGGCATCAGTCCGGGACAAGGTTGCCGTGGAACATAGCAGCCATGAGGAAATATGCATCGCACCCGCCTTGTGGCGTCGTCGCTTAACGGATATTTAAGAGCTGCAACCGCTGGACGGGGGTCATGACCGGTTCGCAAGCCATCTCGATTCAGGATATTCAGTTACATGGATGACAGCGTGCGCAAGTCGTGCTGGGGCGTGACCGTATGGACGGTCGCGATCTTCTCTACGCTCCTCGTTCTGGGGTTCCTCTTCACGGTTCCCGAGACCGTCGCCATCGCCGCCAGCTGACCGAACCGGTCGGCGCCAGGCGCCCACCGACGCAGACCTTTTTCCGACAGATCCGTTCCGCTTCGCTTCGGCACGCCAGTGCCGGGCTGTCCTGACCTTGCCGGCGCTTTCGTTCGGCATGGCCGGGCAGGATATGGCGTGTCGGGCGTCTGACGTGGAGTTTGCCCGGCGGCGGCCTGACGTCGCAGCCAGGGGTGCCCGATCCGGCTTGACGCGGCGGGCCGTTTGCTTCGAGAAGCAGCCATGCCTTTGCATCTGATAAAGCTGTGCGTCGGAATCGGCAGCGTCGAGGAACTCGAGGAGCATGTCGCCGCACGTCTTGACGCGGCGCGTCTCCAGGGGCGGCCTGCCGAACAGGCGCATGTGACGCGCATGGTTCCCAAGCGGATCGACGAACTGCTGGATGGCGGCTCGCTCTACTGGGTGATCAAAGGCCAGATCCAGGTCCGCCAGCCGCTCGTCGCCGTCACGCCGTTCAAGGATGCCGAAGGCGTCGGGCGTTGCCGGCTCGTTCTGGAGCCGACTTTCGTGCGGACCGCCCGCCAGCCGCGCCGCCCGTTTCAGGGCTGGCGCTACCTGACGCCCGACGACGTACCGCGGGACATCGGAACCGGCGATGCGGGCGAGGGCGACCTGCCCGTGGACATGCAGCGCGAACTCATCGAGCTCGGGCTGTTCTGAGGCGACGCCGAATCCGGCGGTCGCCTGGAGTTTCGATTGTCTCGTCGTCAGCCGAAACGCATGTGGATCGCCGCGTGCCCCTCGGGCGCGATGGTCCTGATCCGCGTGTAGGCGATCGGCTGCGATGCCCGCCAGGCGCGGGCGCCATGGGACAGAAGCAGCCCCACGAGATCCTTTGCCTTCAGCCGCGAACGGCCGTCGCGGGCTTCGCCGAGGCGAAGCGCGGCCTGCTGCAGCGGGTGGGGATTGGCGGCCCGCGCGCTGCCGGCGAAGGCGAGTGTGTTGGCGAAGCTGGCTGCCTGGTGCTCGGTCGTCATGCTGGAACCCTTCCTACGCGATACATCTTAGGGTCCGTCTGAACGGACGGGCTGGTCGGTCGCACGGCGGCGACAAGGAGGTCGGCGGCCCGGAACAAGGGCCGCCGGCCCGGTGTCAGTTGGCGACGGCGTAGCAGCTGTACGAGCTGCGCTTGAGCGCGGCACAGGCCGACCAGGCCTGGTCCTTGCTGGCAAAGCCGGCGAAGCGGGCGCGGTAGAGCGTCTGCGAACCGCTCTTCACCGTCTCTGTGAAGGGCTCGGCATCCGCCAGTTCGCCGCCGACCTTGCGCTTGGCGGTGGCCAGCATCTCCATGGCGGCATCGGCTTCCGGCGTGGCGGCGATCTGGACCACCCAGGGGGAGGTCGGCGTGCGAACGGTCTCCGAGACGCTGGCAACCTTTATTGCACCGGTCGTCGAGGGATCGAGATCGCGGCCACCCGGGACCGCTGCCGGCGGCAGGCGGACGCCGGCGCTGGGCACGCGGCTTGCCGCCGGGATCGGCATGCGCACCGACGGACGCTCGGCGACGAGGGCCGCCTTCAGGGCGTCACGGCCGACGATCGGACGCGACTGCGGCTGGACCATGCGGGCCACGGCGGGGGCGGCCTCGGAGCCGTAGGCCATTGCGATGCGCTGGTCGATCTCGGTCATGGCCGGGCGGGAATCGGGAACCGGGCCCTGCTTGGGAAGCGCGGCGACGATGGCCGGGCTGGCTGAGCGGGCGGCGAGCAGCATGCCGGAATCGCGGGTGCTGGCCTTCGGCAGATAGCGCGTCAGCAATTCGACCATGTGATCGTCGCGCGAACGGCCGGAGCGACCGCCCATGACCACGGCGACAAGGCTCTTGCCGTCCCGCTCGATCGAGGTGACGAGGTTGAAGCCGGAAGCGTTGATGTAGCCGGTCTTGATGCCGTCGACGCCCTTCACCCGGCCCAGGACCCGGTTGTGGTTGCCGAGCCGGCGGCCACGGAAGCTGTAGGAGCGGGTCGAGAAGATCTTGTAATATTCCGGAAAATGCTCGCGCAGGGCGATGCCCAGGGTCGCCATGTCCCGCGCCGTGGTCTTCTGTCCGGAATCCGGCAGGCCGTTGGCATTGCGGAAGGTGGTCTTCGGCATGCCGATCTGACGCGCCTTGGCGGTCATGCGGGCCGCGAAGGCCGATTCGGAGCCGGCCTGGAACTCGCCCAGCACCACGGCCGCGTCATTCGCGGACTTGGTGACCAGCGAATAGACGGCTTCCTCGACGGTCAGGGTCGAGCCGGTCTTCAGGCCGATCTTCGACGGCGGGCGCCCGGCCGCATAGGCCGACACCGGCATCTTGTCCTTCATGGAAATCCGACCGCTCTTCAGCGCGTCGAAGGTCATGTAGAGCGTCATCATCTTGGTGAGCGACGCCGGGTAGCGGTACTCGTCGGCGCGGTCGTTGTAGAGGACCTGGCCATTGTTGGCGTCGATGACGAAGCCCGCATATTTGGCGTTGGCTTCGGCATGGCCGGCGCCGGTCAGCAGCATGCCGGCGCCGAAGGCGACGACGCCTGCGAACCTGCTGAGCGATCTGGCGGCGGTGGTGAGGCGGGGGAACGGGTTACGCACGCAGCAACTCTCTGGCTCGGGCAATGGGCGAGGAAGCCGGTCGATATCGTCGCAGCGCTTGGAAAGGCCGTGCAATATCAGCGGGCAACTCCCTCGGGTGTCGATCCGCAGATTAATGCCGGCGGGCTTACCAATCAGTTTATGGTTGCCGGACCGTTCCCATCCCGGATCGAAATTTCTCGTACCCTGCCAAACGAAACGGGCAGGAGTGAGGTGAAATTCCGTATGGGAAGCGTGCGGTGCGTCATTCCGCTTGAATCTTATTGTGCAGTGCAATATCTTCGGGCGGGGCGCAGCTCAGGGCACCGGTCGGACCGGCACTTCCTGCTGAATGGACGTCCTTCCACAAACCAGCAATCCGAGGGAATCCAGATGAACGCATATGAAGATGCCAGCAAGTTCTCCAAGGACGCGATGGACAGCGCGCTGAAGTCGGTGTCGGCCATGACCAAGGGCTTCCAGCAGGTCGCGTCGGAAACGTCCGAATTCGCAAAGCGCGCCTATGAGCAGCAGACCGAATTCATGGAGAAGCTCTTCCAGGTGCGTTCGCCGGACAAGGCCATCGCGCTGCAGAGCGAATACGCCAAGACCGCCTATCAGGGCTGGGTCAGCCAGGCGACGCGCATGGGCGAAATCTACACCGATGTCGCCAAGGAGACCTACAAGCCGTTCGAGCAGTCGCTCGCGACGCTGTCGACCGCGGGCACGTCCGTAGCGACCAAACCGGCCGCTGCCGCCAAGCAGGCCGCCGAGACCAAGGCTGCCTGATCAGCGCCTCGGTTGTCCCGCGGCCGCGGGCACCACATATTCGGTACGAGGAAAAGCCCGGCTCTCCCGCCGGGCTTTTTCATGTCCGGGCCATGCCTTGGGGCGGGCAGGGACGAGACGCCGCACGATGATGCTTTGCCATGCCCGCGTTGCGTCTTAAAATCCGTGCCACGGCACATACATACAGAGCGATGACGAAGGTGGTTGAATTGAGCATGCACGCGTTTCCCGGCAACGGCGCTCCTGCCGTGCGGTCCCAGGCCGGGAAGGACGACGATCAGGTCCCCGATCGCGGGACCGAGGTCATCACGCGAACGAAACCCAAAACCCAGAAGCCGAGCCTTTACAGAGTGCTCCTTCTGAACGACGATTACACTCCGATGGAGTTCGTCATCCACGTCCTCGAGCGGTTCTTCCAGAAGGACCGCGAGGCAGCCACCAGAATCATGTTGCATGTGCACAATCACGGCGTTGGCGAATGCGGAGTGTTCACCTACGAGGTCGCCGAGACCAAGGTGACCCAGGTCATGGACTTCGCCCGCCAGCACCAGCATCCGCTGCAATGCGTGATGGAAAAGAACTGAGGTGAAGCTTGCCGACATTTTCGCAAAGCCTTGAGAAGTCGCTGCACTCGGCCCTGACGCTCGCAAACGACCGGCAACAGGAATTTGCGACGCTGGAGCATCTGCTGCTGGCGCTTCTCGACGACAAGGACGCGGCGGCGGTGATGCAGGGATGCAGTGTCGACCTCGACATCCTGCGCCGCAATCTGACGACCTACATCGATAGCGAACTCTCCAACCTCGTCACGGGACATGACGAGGATTCCAAGCCGACGGCCGGATTCCATCGGGTGATCCAGCGTGCGGTGATCCATGTCCAGTCGTCCGGCCGCGAAGAGGTGACCGGCGCCAACGTGCTCGTGGCGATTTTTGCCGAGCGCGAGAGCCATGCCGCTTATTTCCTGCAGGAGCAGGAGATGACGCGCTACGATGCGGTGAACTTCATATCGCACGGAATCTCCAAGCGCCCCGGCGCCTCCGAGACCAGACCGCTGCGCGGCGCCGAGGATGAGCAGTCGACAGTGGGACAGGATGACGAGGGCAAGCGCAAGAACGCCCCTGATGCGCTCACGGCCTATTGCAGCAATCTCAACGAGAAGGCGCGCAACGGGAAGATCGATCCGCTGATCGGGCGGGCCGAGGAGATCAACCGCACGATCCAGGTGCTGTGCCGCCGGTCCAAGAACAACCCGCTCTATGTGGGTGATCCGGGCGTCGGCAAGACGGCGATCGCGGAAGGGCTCGCCAAGCGCGTCGTCGAAGGCGACGTGCCGGACGTCCTGGCCGACGCGACGATCTTCGCGCTCGACATGGGCACGCTGCTTGCCGGCACCCGCTATCGCGGCGATTTCGAAGAGCGGCTGAAGCAGGTGATGAAGGAGCTCGAGGAATATCCGGGCGCCGTCCTGTTCATCGACGAGATCCACACGGTGATCGGCGCGGGCGCCACCTCGGGCGGCGCGATGGACGCGTCGAACCTTTTGAAGCCGGCGCTGTCCTCCGGCGCGATCCGCTGCATCGGCTCGACCACCTACAAGGAGTACCGGCAGTTCTTCGAGAAGGACCGGGCGCTGGTGCGCCGGTTCCAGAAGATCGACGTCAAGGAGCCGTCCATCGACGACGCCGTGTCGATCCTGAAGGGCCTGAAGCCCTATTTCGAGGATTTCCACCGGGTCAAATACACCAACGAGGCGATCAAGTCGGCGGTCGAACTGTCGGCCCGCTTCATCAACGACCGCAAGCTGCCGGACAAGGCGATCGACGTGATCGACGAGACCGGTGCATCACAGATGCTGCTGGCGGCCGGCAAGCGGAAGAAGCAGATCGGCGTCAAGGAGATCGAGGCGACCGTCGCCACCATGGCGCGGATTCCGCCCAAGGCCGTCTCCAAGGACGATGCCGAGGTGCTGGAACATCTCGACGCCCAGCTCAAGCGGGTCGTCTACGGCCAGGATGCCGCCATCGGCAGCCTTGCCTCGGCGATCAAGCTGGCCCGTGCCGGCCTGCGCGAGCCGGACAAGCCGATCGGCTCCTACCTGTTCTCCGGCCCGACCGGCGTCGGCAAGACCGAGGTGGCCCGCCAGCTTGCGGCGGCGCTCGGGGTCGAGCTCTTGCGCTTCGACATGTCGGAATACATGGAGCGGCACACCGTCTCGCGGCTGATCGGCGCGCCTCCGGGCTATGTCGGATTCGACCAGGGCGGTCTGCTCACCGATGGCGTCGACCAGCATCCGCATTGCGTGCTGCTGCTGGACGAGGTCGAGAAGGCGCATCCGGATCTGTTCAACATCCTCCTGCAGGTGATGGACCACGGCAAGCTGACCGATCACAACGGCAAGCAGATCGATTTCCGGAATGTCATCCTGATCATGACGACCAATGCCGGCGCGTCGGAGATGGCCAAGGCGACGATCGGTTTCGGGCACTCCAAGCGCACGGGGGCCGACGAGGAGGCGATCAACCGCCTGTTCACGCCGGAATTCCGCAACCGTCTCGATGCGACGATTCCGTTCGGCCCGCTGCCGACGCCGGTCATTCACCAGGTGGTGCAGAAGTTCGTCATGCAGCTCGAGGCGCAGCTCTCCGAACGCGGCGTGACCTTCGAACTGTCGGAGGACGCGATCACGTGGCTCGCCGACAAGGGCTACGACGAGGCGATGGGCGCGCGGCCGCTGGGCCGGGTGATCCAGGAGCACATCAAGAAGCCGCTGGCCGACGAGGTGCTCTTCGGCAAGCTGAAGAACGGCGGCACGGTGAAGGTGTCCGTCGTCGATGGCGAGGACGGCGCCAAGGCGCTGCATCTGGAAGCCATTGCAGACGAACTGCCGCCCAAGCCCAAAAAGCCCGCAGCCAAGAAGCGCGCCAAGGTGGCGCCGGACGGCTCGGACATCGAGGACGACGAGCCGGCGGGCGATGCGCCCGAAGCGGGCTCCACGGGATCTGCCGCCGCGAAGCGGGCAGGGACCGTTCCCAAGGTCCCGCGCAAATCGCGCTGACCAAAACGGAAAGGGCCGTCCCACGGGGCGGCCCTTTTTCGTTGTAGCGTATCGTGCTCGCGGCCGCGGCCCCGGCGACCGAACTCAGTCGAGCGCGGCGCGGATCAGGGCCGCGTGCTCGGCCAGCATGTCCGGATCGGCCATGCCGTCGGAATGCTTCTTCAGCGGCACGCCGGCATAGACCGGCAGCACATGGAAATGCAGGTGAAACACGGTCTGCCCGCCGGCGGTCTCGTTGAACTGGGCGATGCGGACGCCATCGGCATCGAAGGCCTTCTTCACGGCACGCGCGAGCTTGGCGACCACCGGCATCACCGCGCCGAGCGTCTCGTCCGTCGCATCGAGGATGTTGCGCGACGGCGCCTTCGGAATGACGAGGCAATGCCCCTTCGATTCCGGCATCACGTCCATGATCGCCAGCGCCGTATCGTCTTCGTAGAGTTTCTGGCTCGGGATCTCGCCGCGCAGGATCTTGGCGAAGATGTTGCCGTCGTCGTAGCCGCTCATGGTGTCCGGTCCTTCACAATCAGAATCAGACCGGACGATAGGCAGATTGCCGCGATTGTCGACGGCTGAGCCCGCCCTCAGCCACCCTTCTTGTAGGGTGTATGCTCGGACAGGACGTCGCTGACATGGGCGATTTCGGCGCGCTCGGCGTCGAGATAGTCGTCGACCGCACGGCGCAGACCGGGATGGGCGATCCAGTGAGCCGAATGGGTGGTCACGGGCTCGTAGCCGCGGGCCAGCTTGTGCTGTCCCTGCGCGCCTGCCTCGACGAGGCCGAGGCCGCGCGTGATCGCAAAGTCGATGGCCTGGTGGTAGCAGACCTCGAAATGCAGGAAGGGATGGTCCTCGATACAGCCCCAGTTGCGGCCGTAAATCGTGTCGGCGCCGATGAAGTTCAGCGCCCCGGCGATGTAGCGACCGTTTCGCGAGGCCATGACGAGCAGCGTCTGGTCGGCCATGCGCTCGCCGATCAGGCTGAAGAACGCGCGGTTGAGATAGGGCCGGCCCCATTTGCGGCTGCCGGTGTCCATGTAGAAATCGTAGAAGGCGTCCCAGGCCGCCTCGGTGAGGTCGCTGCCGGTCAGCCATGAAATGGAGATGTCGTTGGCCAGCGCCTCGCGGCGCTCCTTGCGCAATGCCTTGCGCTTGCGCGATGCTAGCGTCTCCAGAAACTCTTCGTAGGTCGCATAGCCGCGATTGCGGAAATGGAACTGCTGGTCGGTGCGGTGCAGCCAGCCGGCCTCGGTCAGGACATCGCGGTCCGCGGGCTTGAGGAAGGTGGCGTGAACGGAGGAAACGCCGGTCTGGGCCGCATAGGTCCTGGCACCCTCGGCCAGCGCCTGCCGCCGGATCGTCGCGCCGGGTGCGGTTCCGACGAGCAGCCGCGGCCCGGTGGCCGGGGTGAAGGGCACCGACATCTGCAGCTTCGGATAATAGCGCCCACCGGCGCGCTCGAAGGCGTCGGCCCAGCCCTGGTCGAAGACATATTCGCCCTGGCTGTGACCCTTTAGATAGGCGGGGGCGGCTGCGATCGGCGCACCCTGCGGATCTTCCAGAACCAGATGCTGGGGCAGCCAGCCCGTCGCCTCTCCGACGCAACCGCTATCCTCGAGTGCGGAGAGAAAGGCGTGCGATACGAAAGGGTTGGCGACGCCCGATGGAGTCGCGGTAGAAGCGGGAGACGCCGGCGCGGGCTCCACGGCCAGCGCGTCCCAGCGTGCGGCGTCGATCGCGCTGAGCCGATCGACCACCCGGATCGTGAAGCTCTCTTCGCTGGTGGTCGGGGCGGCGGCGGATTCGCGTGTCATGCGATGAATTTATGCCGGTCCCCCGGCAGCGCAAGGCGTCATTGCTGCGGCGCAATGCCTTCGAAGGTCATCTGGTCGCAATGGTCCCGGCTGATGCGGATCTGCGCCTCGGTGCGCACGGTCCAGGAGATCAGCGGCGCACCCTTGCCGCGGACCCATTCGGTGAACGGGTTCGGCACGTGGTGGATGTCATAGGAGGAGAAGTCGCAGCCGCGTTCGAACACCTGCCGATGGGCGGCGAAGGCGTCCGGCGTGTGTCCCGTCGCGGTCAGCCCGATGGGCCGGCCGGGGCGGGCCGCCAGCATCTGGTCGATGAGCCAGGGATCGAACGACATCAGGGCCAGTTCGCCGCGGTAGGCTTCGAGAACCGGCTGCAGACGGGCGAAATACTCCGCATCGACGTCCGGGGCGATGCCCTTCAGTTCCATGACCACCGGCACGCGCCCTGCGACCCTCGCGAGAAAGTCCGCGACGGTCGGGATGACGGCCTTTGTGCCGGCGAGCCGCAGGCCGGCGATCGCTTCATCGCCAAGTGCGCGAAAGTCGGCCTCGCGGCCGGTCAGCCGTTGCAGCGTGTGATCGTGGAAGATGAAGGGTGTGCCATCGGCCGAAAGCTGCACGTCGCATTCGATCGCGTAGCCGGCGGCGATCGCTGCTTCGGCGGCGGGAATCGAATTCTCCGCCACCGTCTTGTTGCCGTCATGGAGCCCGCGATGGGCGATCGGGTTCGCGGTCAGCCAGCCGAGCGCGCCATCGAAGGCCGCCATGTCAGGCGACCTCGAACAGGGCTTCGATCTCGACGGCGGCATCCATCGGCAGGGCCGGTACGCCGACGGCCGAACGGGAATGGCGGCCGGCCTCGCCGAGGATCTCGACAAGGAAGTCCGACGCGCCGTTGGCGACCTTGTGCTGTTCGGTGAAGCCGGCATCGCTGGCGACGAAGACGGTGAGCTTCAGAAGGCGGCCGAGGCGGCTCCAGTCGCCGGAGACGGCCGATTTCGCCTGGGCGAGGATGTTGATGGCGCAAAGCCGCGCGGCCTTCTGGCCGTCTTCCAGCGAGACGCCGGCGCCGAGCTTGCCGGACACGGCCAGCTTGCCGCCGTCGAGCGGCAACTGGCCCGAGGTCTGCAGCAGGCCGCCATAGATGACGCTCGGCACGTAGTTGGCGGCGGGCGCCGCCGCTTCGGGAAGGGTGACGCCGGCGGCTTCGAGGCGGCTTGCGATGGTATCGGCCATGTTGTTGTCTTCCTTTAGCTCGACGGATAGGAGCGCCGGGGAGGGGCTGTGCCGGCCAGATGGCCGCAAGCCCGTTCCGGACGCGCCGTTCCGCAGAGGCGTAGCCCATCCGCAGACCCAGTGAAAGATCGTCCCGCCATGCGCGCCAGCCTCGTAGCCCCTCTCGCGATCGGCCTTGTCGCCGGACCGGCTCTTGCGGCCGCCGCGACGATCGCGCCGCACCGCGCCTCCTACGAACTGGTGATGGACGGCAGCGGCGATCTGGTCGACGCGCAGGCGCGGATCGCCGTCGAGATCACGCGGCCGGATTGCGACAGCTACGATATCGACTACCGCTTCGTGGCGCGGTTCCAGCAGGAGCAGGAACTGGTCGTCACCGACCAGCAGACCCAGACGCTGGAAAACCTCGCGGACGGAACGCTCGCCTTCAAAACGCGAACGCTGGTCGACGGCACAGAGCAGCAGGTCGTGCGGGGCACCGCCGTCAATACGGGGGAGAAGACGCATGTCGCCTTCGTCGAACCGGAGAGCCGCTCGGTGAGCGTGCCGCTGGCAGCCTTTCCGATGCAGCATACGCTGGCATTGATCGAGAAAGCGGAAGCCGGCGAGCGGATCGTCCAGTCGCCGCTCTATGACGGCGACCCGACACCGGAAAAGGGCCTGTCCACGACCGCGATCATCGGGCCAGCGCCGGACAGCCCGGCAGAACCCAGGGATGCGGAGGACGGCGCTTCGCTCGCGGATGAAACGCCACCGGCGGCGGACACGCAATCAGAGATCGCCGAGGGTGACACGCGCGACGACGATGACGACCGCGGCGAAGCCGAAGACCCGATGGCGGGTGATGTGTCCCCGGCCAGCCAATTGTCAGGTCTGCGCTCCTGGCGGATCAGCGAATCCTTCTATGACAGCGACAGCGATGCCGACGGCATGCCGGTCTTCGAGACGGCCTATACGCTTTACGAAAACGGTATCTCGGACAACCTGGTGCTGAGCTTCGACGGCTACCGCCTGGCCGGCGGCCTTGCGAGCCTCGATCTTCTGGACGTTCCCGCCTGTCCCTGACGGGGCTGGCACCTGGCGCCCACGATCCCCATATCGACCCTGAACGCCGGCGCCATGTTGCCTCGCGTGGGCTTTTGGTGTATCGGCGCTTCCATTCCACACACGGAACTCGGGTTTCGACGTTCGGGCATGTCCCGACGCCGCGATCCACCGGTGGCGGCATTCGGCCGCTTCTTTTCCGTGGAGGCTCAACCGGTAAAGGAAAAAACCATGGCATTGCCAGACTATTCCATGCGCCAGCTGCTCGAGGCAGGCGTGCATTTCGGTCACCAGACGCATCGCTGGAACCCGAAAATGTCGTCCTACATCTTCGGGGCGCGCAACAACATTCACATCCTCGACCTCGGCCAGACCGTGCCGCTGCTGCATCGTGCGCTGCAGGCGGTCTCCGACACCGTGGCCCGTGGCGGCCGCGTGCTCTTCGTCGGCACCAAGCGCCAGGCATCCGACATCGTCGCCGATGCGGCGAACCGTTCGGCCCAGTACTACGTCAACGCCCGCTGGCTCGGCGGCATGCTGACCAACTGGAAGACCATCTCCAACTCGATCCAGCGCCTGCGCAAGCTCGACGAGATGCTGGCCGGCGAAGCCCAGGGCTTCACCAAGAAGGAGCGCCTGACGCTGCAGCGCGAGCGTGACAAGCTCGACCGCGCCCTCGGCGGCATCAAGGACATGGGCGGCGTGCCGGACATGATCTTCATCATCGACACCAACAAGGAGTCGATCGCGATCGAGGAAGCCAAGCGCCTGCACATCCCGATCGTCGCCGTCGTCGATTCGAACTGCGATCCCGCACCGATCGACTA
Organism: Aurantimonas litoralis; assembly: GCF_026153195.1. Classification (NCBI taxonomy): domain Bacteria; kingdom Pseudomonadati; phylum Pseudomonadota; class Alphaproteobacteria; order Hyphomicrobiales; family Aurantimonadaceae; genus Aurantimonas; species Aurantimonas litoralis. The sequence continues at coordinate 35,757 of NZ_JAPFBM010000007.1, forward strand.
CCCGATCCCGGGCAATGACGACGCCGCCCGCGCCATCACCCTGTATTGCGACCTGATCGCCCGCGCCGCCGTCGACGGCATCGCGCGCCAGCAGGGCGATTCCGGCATGGATGTCGGTGCGATGGAAGAAGCGCCGGTGGAAGAGGTCGTCGAGGCCGAGCCGGTCGCCGAGGAAGCCCCGGCCGCGGACGCTCCGGCAGCCGAGGCTCCGGCCGAGAACGCAACGCCCGCCGCCTGAGGCGAGGCGGCGAACGGCGCGGTCGGGCGGATGCCCGGCCGACGCCCGCGCCCGTCTCCGGCGTCGTAATCACGGCGTCACAATTCTGGCGCACCCGTTCCATCCGAGCCGGTGCGCCCAATCATTTCTGAAGAGGCAAAAATGGCAATTACCGCTTCGATGGTGAAGGAACTGCGCGACAAGACCGGCGCAGGCATGATGGACTGCAAGACCGCGCTGTCCGAGACCGGCGGCAACATGGAAGAGGCGGTCGACTGGCTGCGCGCCAAGGGCATTGCCAAGGCCGACAAGAAGTCCGGCCGTACCGCGGCCGAGGGTCTCGTCGGTTCGGCGTCCGAGGGCACCAAGGCCGTCGTCGTCGAGGTCAATTCCGAGACCGACTTCGTTGCCCGCAACGACGCCTTCCAGGGTCTCGTGCGCGACGTCGCGTCGGTTGCTCTGACCACCGACGGCAGCGTCGAGGCGGTCGGCGGGGCTGCCTATCCGGGCGGCACCAAGAGCGTCAACGACACGATCAAGGACACGATCGGCACCATCGGCGAGAACCTGACCCTGCGCCGTTCGGCCATGCTCAGCGTCAATGACGGCGTCGTGGCGTCCTACATCCACAATCAGGTCGTGGACGGCCTCGGCAAGCTGGGCGTGCTCGTCGCGATCGAATCGACCGGTGACAAGGCTGCGCTGGCGCAGTTCGGCCGCCAGGTCGCCATGCACATCGCCGCGACCAACCCGCTGGCCCTGACCGCCGAGGAAGTCGACGCGGCCACCGTCGAGCGCGAGAAGGCGATCTTCAGCGATTCGGCACGCCAGTCGGGCAAGCCGGAGAACATCATCGAGAAGATGGTCGAAGGCCGCCTGCGCAAGTTCTACGAGGAAGTCGTCCTTCTGAAGCAGAACTTCGTCATCAATCCCGACCTGACCGTCGAGAAGGCGCTGGCCGAGGCCGAGGGCAGCTTCGGCGCGCCGGCCAAGATCACCGGCTTCGTGCGCTTCGCCCTCGGCGAAGGCGTCGAGAAGGAAGAGACCGACTTCGCAGCCGAAGTCGCCGCGGCCGCCGGCAAGAAGTAAGTCCCGCACGCCGGACACCCGTCCGGCGGCGACACGACAGACCGATCGAGGGCGTCCGCTTCACAAGCGGGCGCCCTTATTGTATCGCATCCCCCAAGCGTGGCAGGCGTTTGCGAGAACGACCTGCCGCCGGATTTCCACATGCGCCCGCCGGTCCGGCGCGGCGTCGTCCGCAGATGCCCTCCCGGCAGCACGGCTTCGTTGCCGTCGCCGCTGCCTTGACGGGCGGGCCGCCGGACGCAGGCAAGGTGAGCAATGGCCTCCGAGATACGATACCCGCGGGTGCTTCTGAAGGTGTCCGGTGAAGCTTTGATGGGGTCGCAGGGCTTCGGGATCGACGTCGCGGTGGCCGATCGGATCGCCTCCGACATCGCCGAGGCGCATCGGCTGGGCGTCCAGGTCTCCGTCGTCGTCGGCGGCGGCAACATCTTCCGCGGCGTGGCGGTGGCCTCCAAGGGCGGCGACCGCGTCACCGGCGACCACATGGGCATGCTCGGCACCGTCATCAACGCGCTGGCCCTGCGCACCTCGCTGATCAAGCTGGGCGTCGACACCATCGTCCTGTCGGCGATCGCGATGCCCGAGATCTGCGAGAGCTTCTCCCAGCGCAGCGCGCTGGCGCACCAGGCCGCGGGCCGGGTGGTCATCTTCGCCGGCGGGACCGGCAATCCGTTCTTCACCACCGATTCCGCCGGCGCGCTGCGCGCAGCCGAGATGGGGGCGGCGGCCCTGTTCAAGGGCACCCAGGTCGACGGCATCTATTCCGCCGATCCCAAGAAGCACCCCGACGCGGTGCGCTACGACACGCTGACCCATGACGAGGTCCTGCAGAAGGGCCTGGCCGTGATGGACGTGGCGGCCGTCGCGCTGTCGCGCGAGAACGACATCCCGATCGTCGTCTTCTCGATCCACGAGAAGGGCGAGTTCGCCAAGATCCTGTCCGGCGGCGGCCGGGCGACGATCGTTACCGAATAACTGCGTCCGCGCAGTCGAGAGCCGAAAGAGGACATCATGGCCGAAATGGATCTGAACGAACTGAAGCGCCGCATGGATGGCGCGATCGCCAGCCTGAAGGGCGACCTGACGGGCCTTCGCACCGGCCGCGCCTCGCCGAGCCTGCTCGATCCGATCTATGTCGACGCCTACGGCTCGAAGATGCCGCTCAACCAGGTGGCTAACGTCTCGGTGCCGGAGCCGCGCATGGTCACCGTCACCGTCTGGGACAAGCAGATGGTGGGCAAGGTCGAGCGCGCGATCCGCGAGAGCAATCTCGGCCTGAACCCGATCACCGACGGCGCGACGCTACGCATTCCCCTGCCGGAGCTGAACGAGCAGCGCCGCAAGGAGCTGGTCAAGGTGGCGCACCAGTATGCCGAGGGCGCCAAGGTCGCGGTCCGGCATGTCCGGCGCGACGGCATGGAAACCTTGAAAAAGCTGGAAAAGGACGGCGATATCGGTCAGGACGAGAGCCGTCAGCAGTCGGACCGCGTCCAGAAGATGACCGACGAGACGATCGCCGAGATCGACTCGGCGCTTGCCGTCAAGGAAGCGGAAATCATGCAGGTCTAGCCTGCCATGGGCGTCGACCTCGTCGTCGCGGCGGAATGATCGAGGGAAGGGCTGATACGGTGCGGGATCTCCAACACGTCGCCATCATCATGGACGGCAATGGGCGCTGGGCGAATGCCCGCGGCCTGCCGCGCAGCATGGGGCACCGTCGGGGCGTCGAGGCCGTGCGCGAGGCGGTCCGCGCGGCGGGCGAGCTCGGCATCCAGTATCTGACCCTGTTCGCCTTCTCCTCGGAGAACTGGCGTCGCCCCGAGGCCGAGGTCGAGGAGCTGATGGGGCTGCTGAAGCACTTCATCCGCCGCGACCTCGCCGAACTGCACAAGGAGGGCGTGCGCGTCCGGGTGATCGGCGAGCGCGAGAACCTGTCGTCGGACATCCGCGCGCTGCTCGAGGAAGCCGAGAACCTGACGCGCGATAACCAGCGCCAGACTCTGGTGGTCGCCTTCAATTACGGCGCCCGCGACGAGGTCGCCCGGGCCATGCGCCGCGTCGCCGCCAAATACGCGGCGGGCGAGGTCGAGCTCGAGGGGCTGACCGCCGAGTATCTCGACGAGCATCTCGATACCGCCGGCATTCCCGATCCCGACCTGATCATCCGCACCAGCGGCGAGCTGCGGCTGTCGAATTTCCTGCTCTGGCAGGCAGCCTATTCCGAATTCGTCTTCCTGCCGTGCCTGTGGCCCGATTTCGACCGCAAGGCGTTCGAGGAGGCCATCGCCGATTATTTCAGCCGGGATCGTCGCTACGGCGGGTTGTCGCGCGAAATCGCTTCCTGATCCGATGGGCCTGGAACTTCGACGGTTCTTTCTCGCCGGCAGCTGGTCCGACCTGAAGTCCCGCGTCATCTCCGCGCTGATCCTCGGCATCATCGTCATCGCCCTGACCGCCATCGGCGGCTGGCCGTTCCGGGTGCTGTGCGCGCTCACCGGCATCATCGTCTTCGACGAATGGGCGCGCATGACCCGCGCCAAGCGCGTCCGGCCGATCTACCACTTTGCCCGCGGTGCCCTGATCGTCGCCGTCGTCGCGCTGGTCTTCGATCTCGGCCTGCTGGCGGTCGTGATCGTCGGTGCGGCGATGATCTTCATCGCCGCGACGGACCGCGACGAGCGCAGCGCGCGCTGGGTGCATTGGGGCCTCTTCTACGCTGGCGCCGCGGCGCTGGCGCCCGGCATGCTGCGCGGCTCCGATCCCGCCGGCCTTGCGACGCTCGGCTTCATCATCGTCGTCGTGTGGTCGACGGACATCTTCGCCTATTTCACCGGCCGCACGCTGGGTGGGCCGAAGCTGCTGCCCGCAGTGTCTCCGAAGAAGACGCTGTCGGGGGCGGCCGGGGGCCTCCTGGCCGGAACGATCCTTGGCGCGGTCTATGCCCATTTCGTCAGCGGCGAGGTCGGGGCCTTCATCATCGTCCTGGCGGCGATCCTGTCGGTAGTCGGGCAGGCGGGCGACCTGTTCGAATCCTGGATCAAGCGGCGTTTCGGCGTGAAGGATTCGGGCCGTCTCATTCCCGGTCATGGCGGGCTGATGGACCGTATCGACGCGCTCGTCGTGGCGATGGCCGTGACCTGGGCCGTCGGCGTGGCGATCGCCGGATTCGGCGAACCGGCCCGTGGCATATTTGCCCTCTGAGCGCATCGATTTCAGCGCGGGCGCCGTCATCATTGCGACTTGTTCGTCAACTGCTATGGAAAGGGTCCCGCGGCGCCGCTCGAAAGCGCGCAGCCACGGGCATTGTCTGATCATTTGAATGCGGCATCGTCCCGACCGGATGTCGATGCCGGTCCGGAACCGGCGGTCCGGGTTGGAACGCGAAAGGGTGCGGAATGGAATCGCCTGTCGGGCTCGCCCAGATCTGGAGCGGAGGCCTCATCTACATCGTCCCGTTCCTGTTCGTCCTGACGATCATCGTCTTCTTCCACGAGCTGGGGCATTTCCTCGTCGGTCGCTGGTGCGGCATCAAGGCGCTGGTCTTCTCGGTCGGCTTCGGCCCGGAACTGATCGGCTTCAACGACCGGCGCGGCACGCGCTGGAAGCTCGCGGCGGTGCCGCTGGGTGGCTACGTCAAATTCCTCGGGGACGAGAACGCGGCCTCGGTACCGGACCGCGCCGCGGTGGACGCGATGTCGGATGCCGAGCGCAGCGGGGCGTTTCCGGCCAAGAGCGTCGGGCGCCGTGCCGCCACGGTGGCCGCGGGCCCCATCGCCAACTTCATCCTGGCGATCGTGATCTTCGCCGGCGTCGCCTATGTCGAGGGACGCGTCGTCGGCGATCCGGTCGTGGCCGAGGTGAGGGACGGTTCGCCCGCCGCGGCCGCCGGCTTCAAGCCGGGCGACAAGGTGCTGTCCGCCGACGGCGAGACGATTCGCTATTTCTCCGACCTGCAGCGCTATGTGTCCTCGCGGGCCGACACGCCGATCCGCATGACGGTGGAGCGCAACGGCTCGCCGGTCGAGCTCACGGTGACACCGCGCAGCGAGGTCCAGACGGACGGGTTCGGCAACGAGTTCAAGGTGCCGGTCGTCGGACTGGTAGCCAACAATGACGGCTCGTCGTTCCGGGTGGAGAGCCTGTCGCCCGTGGAGGCGGTCGCCTACGGCGTCTCGCAGACCTGGTTCGTCACGACACGGACCGTGGACTTCATGGGCGAGGTGGTCACCGGTCGCCAGAACGCCGACCAGATCGGCGGTCCGATCCGAATCGCGCAAGTGTCGAGTCAGGTTTCGACGATAGGACTGGGCGCGCTGCTCAATCTGGCGGCGCTGCTGTCGGTCTCCATCGGGTTGCTCAACCTTCTGCCGATTCCGATGCTGGACGGCGGACATCTGCTGTTCTACGCATTCGAGGCGATCCGTGGCCGGCCCCTGAGCGAACAGGTGCAGGAAGTCGGCTTCCGAATTGGGCTCGCACTGGTGATGCTGCTTATGGTATTCGCCTTCTGGAACGATATTTCGGGACTCGTCTGATGAGTCCCGCCGGGTCGGGGGACTTGGGGGCTTGCAAACTGTTAACCAAAGCGACGATGTCCGTGACAACGTTGCAACGGCTTTTCCGATTCCTAAAGGGACTCGGGCCAGTTTGCTTGAACGGACTCGGAAAGCCGGTACAAGGCAACGATGCGCATTGCTCCCACTGCGTCTCGATACAATGATGAAAAGGTGGCTGGGCCAATGAGGGCTGGAACGAATATCATGCGCGCGGTCTCCGCTGTCGCGCTCTCCTCGACGGTTCTTGCAGCTGCGACCCTCGGGGCCCAGCTTGCCGCTGTCACGGTCGCCGAGGCGGCTGTCGTCAATCGCATCGACGTTCGCGGCAACAGCCGGGTGGAAGCGGACACGATCCGCGGCTTCATGCAGATCTCGGCCGGACAGAACGTCTCCGAAGCCGATCAGGATCAGGCGGTCCGTCGCCTGTTCTCCACCGGCCTCTTCTCGGACGTGCGTATCAGCCAGTCCGGCGGCACGCTGATCGTGCAGGTCGACGAGAACCAGATCGTCAACCAGGTGCTCTTCCAGGGCAATTCCAAGGTGAAGGACGAGCAGCTCATCGCCGCCGTCCAGACGCAGCCGCGCGCAGCCTATTCGAGCGCGACCACGCAGGCCGACGTCGACGCCATCCAGGCCGCCTACACCAGCATCGGCCGCAGCGACGCCATCGTCACCGTGCGCACGCAGGAGATCGGCGAGAACCGCGTCAATGTCATCTACGACATCCAGGAAGGCGACCGCACCAAGATCGAGAGCATCAGCTTCGTCGGCAACAACGCCTTCGGCGACAGCCGGCTGAAGCAGGTCATCGCCCTGCGCGAGAGCGGCATCCTGAGCTTCATCCAGCGCAACGATATCTACGATCCAGAGCGCCTGCGCACCGACGAAGAGACGCTGCGCCGCTTCTACTACAACCGCGGCTATGCGGATTTCCGCATCGTGTCGTCGGTGGCCGAGCTCGACGAGAGCCAGAACAGCTATTTCATCACCGTCACCGTCGACGAGGGTGAGCGCTACAGCTTCGGCAACGTGACGATCGACAGCACCGTCGCCGGCGTCGACACCGAGTCGCTCTATGGCGAGATCGAGACCCAGACGGGCGAGGTCTACAGCGCCAAGGACGTCGAGGACACGCTGGTCAATCTGACCAACAGCCTCGCCAATGCCGGCTTCGCCTTCGCGCAGGTCACCCCGCGCGGCGACCGCGATTTCGCCAGCCGCACGATCGCCATCGACTACGTCATCGACCAGGGCCCGCGGGCCTATGTCGAGCGTCTGGAAATCCGCGGCAACACCAAGACCCGCGACTATGTCATTCGCCGCGAGTTCGACGTGTCCGAGGGCGACGCCTTCAACCAGGTGCTGGTGCAGCGCGCCAAGCAGCGCCTCGAGGACCTGAAGTATTTCGAGAAGGTCTCGGTTTCGACCGCGCCCGGCGCCGAGCCGGACCGCGTGATCGTGATCGTCGACGTGGTCGAGAAGGCCACCGGTGAGCTGTCGCTGGGCGGCGGTTACACGACCGGCGGCGAAAGCTCCGGTCCGGTCGCCGAGATCGGCGTCACCGAGCGCAACTTCCTCGGCCGCGGCCAGTTCATCAAGGTCTCCGCAGGCTTCGGTGCCGACACCCGGAACTACAGCCTGTCGTTCACCGAGCCGTATTTCCTCGGTCGGCGTCTGGCTGCAGGTTTCGACGTATATCGCAGCGAGAGCAGCTCGGGCGATTACGACTCCGAGCGCACCGGTGGCGACATCCGTATCGCGGCGCCGATCACCGAGGATCTGACGGCCCAGATCGCCTACAACATCAAGCAGGAAAAGTTCGGCGACGATAACGGCACGACCTACAACCAGTTCACCAATGCGCAGCTGGTCGACGGAAGCGGCAATCTCTTCGAGAGCACCTGCGGCACGCCGAACCCGAACAGCAATATCGTCGATCTGAACGGCAACGCGGCCGTGGCGCCGCCCTATACGGACTCGCCGATCATCAACCAGGCGATCTGCGAAAGCCCGTATCTGACGTCGTCGGTCTCCTACGCGCTGACCTACAACACGCTCGACAACACCAACGATCCGCGCAACGGCTTCTTTATCCAGGCCGGGCAGGAATTCGCCGGTGTCGGCGGCGATGCGAACTTCGTCAAGACGACCGGCAAGGCCAGCTATTTCCACCTCCTGAACGAGGAATACGACGTGATCGGCTCGCTCAATGCGGGCGGCGGCAACGTCACCTCCTTCGGCGGCGACGGCCTGCGGGTGTTCGACAACTTCTTCAAGGGCCAGGACATCGTTCGGGGCTTCGACTACAAGGGCATCGGCCCGCGCCAGAACGGCGTGTCGATCGGCGGCAACAACTATGCCAACGCCTCGGCCGAAGCGACCTTCCCGCTGCCGGGTATCTCGCGTGACCTCGGCTTCCGGGGTGCGGTCTTCGCGGATGCCGGTTCGCTCTGGGGCAGCGAGTACGAGAACGATCCGGGTGTCATCGGCGTCGATGCCTCGCTGCGCGCGTCGGCGGGCGTCGGCCTGATCTGGGCATCGCCCTTCGGTCCGCTGCGGGTGAACTACGCCCATCCGCTGGCCAAGGAAGATTTCGACGAGCTGCAGGAATTCTCCTTCGGATTCTCGTCCCGCTTCTGATCGACAATGTGGGGGCCGGCTTGTCCGGCCCAGACCGTCCCGATGCATGAATTGACTTTCTTCCCGCGCGGCGACGGTCTCACCCTTGCGGAGCTGGCAAGCCTTACGGGCGCCAGCTTGGGCGAGGGGGCCGACCCGGCACTGCGGATCACAGGCGTCGCCGCCCTGTCCGAGGCAGGGCCGCAGGACCTGTCCTTCTTCGACAGCAAGCGCTACAGCGCCGAGCTCGCGGCAACGCGGGCCGGCTGCGTTCTCGTCTCTCCCAAGAATGTCGGGCTGCTGCCGTCGGGCATGCCGGCGCTGGTGACCGCCGGTGCCGCGATTGCCTTCACCGAGGCGGGCCGGGCGCTGTTTCCCGGTGCCGTCCTGCCGACGCCGGCCACCGGATCGCACGGTGTCTCGCTCAAGGCCGACATCCACCGCGAAGCCAAGCTTGAAGACGGCGTGACGGTGGAAGCCTTCGCGTCGATCGGTCCCAGCGTCGAGATCGGCCGCGGGACGATCGTCGGTGCGGGCGCCGTCATCGGCGCCGGCTGCCGTATCGGCCGCAATTGCCGGATCGGCTCGAACGTGACCGTGACCCATGCGCTGGTCGGCGATCGGGTGATCCTGCATCCCGGCGTGCGGATCGGTCAGGACGGGTTCGGCTACACGGCGGGGCCCACCGGTCTCGTCAAGGCGGTGCAGATCGGCCGTGTCATCATCCAGGACGATGTCGAGATCGGCGCGAACACGACCGTCGATCGCGGCGGCGTTCGCGATACGGTGATCGGCGAAGGCACTAAAATCGACAACCAGGTCCAGATTGCCCACAATGTGCGGATCGGGCGGCACTGCGTGATCGTCGCGCAGGTCGGCATTTCCGGCAGCACGACACTCGGCGACGGCGTGATGATCGGCGGTCAGACCGGCATCAACGGCCATCTGACGATCGCCGATGGTGCCCAGATCGCGGCCGTATCGTCGGTCGCCGGTGACGTGCCGAAGGGCGCGCGCTGGGGCGGCACGCCCGCAAAACCCGTTCGGGACTGGTTTCGTGAGCTCATGACGTTATCTGAGCTTGCGCAACGGGGACGTTCTCCAAGGAAGACAGATGAGTGACGACGCGATGGTACTCGAAAGCGCCGATATCCTGGAGATCATGGAACTTCTACCCCACCGCTATCCGTTCCTGCTGGTCGATCGCATCATCGACATCGACGGGGACCGCAGCGCGATCGGGATCAAGAACGTCACCGCGAACGAGCCGCATTTCCAGGGACATTTCCCGACGGCTCCGGTGATGCCGGGTGTGCTGATTCTCGAGGGCATGGCCCAGACCGCCGGCGCCATCTGCACCCGGGCGACCGGCGGCGGCACGCCGCAGCTCGTCTATCTGATGACCATCGACGGCGCCAAGTTCCGCAAGCCGGTGGTTCCGGGCGACCGGGTCGAATACCACGTGACCCAGTCCAAGAAGCGCGGCAACATCTGGAAGTTCGACTGCGTTGCGCAGGTCGACGGGGTCAAGGTGGCTGAGGCGGTCGTCAGCGCAATGTTGTCGCCCCGCGGCCCGAACTGATCATGGCCGAGACGACCATACATCCGAGCGCCGTCATCGAGGACGGCGCGGTGATCGGTGACGGCTGCGAGATTGGTCCGTTCTGCCATGTCGGGCCGCAGGTGCAGCTCGGGGCCAACAGCCGCCTGCGCTCGCATGTGGCGCTGTGGGGCAACACGGTGATCGGCGAGAACGCGCAGATCTGGCCGTTCGCCTCGCTCGGCCATGCACCGCAGCATCTGAAATATCGCGGCGAGGACACCAGGCTGGTGATTGGCCGCGACTGCCTGATCCGCGAACATGTGACGATGAACCCCGGCACCGTGCAGGGGCGCTCCGAAACGACCATCGGCGACAATTGCGCCTTCTTCACCGGTGCCCATGTCGCCCATGACTGCATTGTCGGACGCAATGTCACGGTGATCAACAACGTCATGCTCGCCGGTCATTGCACGATCGGCGACTATGCGACGATCGCCGGCGGCTCGGGCATTCACCAGTTCACCCGTATCGGCCACCATGCCTATGTGGGCGGCCTCGCGGCGGTCGAGGGGGACGTCATCCCCTTCGGCATGGTGCTGGGCAACCGCGCCTATCTGTCGAGCCTCAACGTCATCGGCATGAAGCGGGCTGGCTTCGATCGCGAAGCGATCCGCAATGTGCGCCGCGCCTACCGGATGCTGTTTTCCTTCGATCTGACGTTCAAGGAGAACATGGACGAGGTGCAGAGCGAGTTCCCCAACGATCCGCTCGTGCAGGATCTCCTCGGGTTCATCCGCTCGGGCGGCGACCGCGCCCTGTGCTTTCCGCGCCATCCCCAGCTAAGCTGACAATGGCCGGACTGGCTCCCGATCGGCCGGGCGACGCTCTCGGTCTGGTGGCGGGGGGCGGTTCGCTGCCGCGTCTGGTGGCGGAAGCGGCACGCGCCTCGGGCTGGCGGGTCGTCGTGGTGCGTATCGGCGACGGCATGGCCGACGACTGGGCCGGTTACGAGGGGGGCGCCTATCCCTGGGGCCGTACCGGCGACGCGATCGCCTACATGAAGTCGTGCGGGGTGCGTCGCATGGTGTTCTGCGGCACCGTCAGCCACCGTCCCGATTTCCGCTCGCTCATTCCCAGTTTCCAGACCCTGATCCGGCTGCCGGCGGCGCTGAAGATCGTACGGGGCGGCGACGACCGGCTGTTGCGTGCCCTGTCTCGCTACATGGAGCGTCAGGGATTCGAGATGCTGGCGGTACAGGACATCGTTCCGCAGCTTCTGACCCCCGGCGGCACGCTGACCCGCCGCGGGCCTGACGCGGATGAAGAACAGGCGCTGCTGCTCGCCTCCCGGGCCGCGAGACGGCTGGGCGAGCTCGACATCGGGCAGGCGGTCGTCGCGTCCCGGGACCGGGTGATCGCGCTGGAAGGGATCGAGGGCACGCGTGAGATGCTGCAAAGGGTCGCCGATCTGAAGACCCGCGGTCGCATCGGGCGTTCGGAGCGCTGCGTGCTGGTGAAAAGCGTCAAGCCGACCCAGGATGAACGCTTCGACCTGCCGAGCATCGGCGGCGCCACCATCGAGGAGGCGGCCGCAGCCGGCATCACGGTGATCGGGGCGACGGCCGGGCGCAGTCTGGTCCTCGGGATCGACGATGTGCTCGAGGCCGCCGAAGCCGCGGGAATCGCCATCGTCGGGCTCGAAGAGGATACCGGTATGGCAAACGGCGACGACGGGGGAGACCGGCCATGACGACCATCGCCTTCGTGGTCGGGGAAGCGTCGGGGGACCGGATCGGGGCCGATCTCATTCGCGCCCTTCGTCCAAAACTTGGCGACGGATTGCGGCTGGTGGGGCTTGGCGGCGAGGCGATGCAGGCCGAGGGTCTCGACAGCCTGTTCGACATCGACGAATTGTCGATCATCGGGATCGGCGCCATTCTGGCGCGGCTGCCGCAGCTGATGCGCCGACTGTCTCAGGTGGCCGACGCGGTGATCGCCGCGCGTCCCGATATCCTCGTCATCATCGACAGCCCGACCTTCTCCCACCGGGTGGCGAAGCGGGTGCGCGAGAAACTGCCGGACGTGCCGATCGTCAATTACGTGCCGCCGACGGTCTGGGCCTGGCGCGAGGAGCGGGCACAGAAGATGCGGGCCTATGTGGACCACGCCATCTGTATCCTGCCCTTCGAACCCGCGACCATGAAACGGCTGGATGGGCCGCCGTCGACCTATGTCGGCCATCCGCTGATGCGGGTGCCGGCGCTGTCGCAGATGATCGCGGACCCGGCGCGCACCGCGCCGGAGCGTACTCCGGCATCGCCGCCGCGTCTCCTGATCCTACCGGGGTCGCGCCGCGGCGAGATCAACCGGCTGATCGATGATTTCGGCCGTACCTTCGATGTCCTGCGCGGGCGTATGCCGGGCGTCACGGCGGTTATTCCGGCGCTCGAACGGCATCGTCCTCTGATCGAACAGAAGATCGCCGGCTGGGAGGTGAAGCCCGAGATCGTCACCGGTGAGACCGCGAAATGGACGGCCTTTGCCGAAGCCGACGCGGCGCTGGCGGCCTCCGGCACGGTGTCGCTCGAGTTGGCGCTCGCCGACGTGCCGATGGCGCTGGCCTACCGGCTCGACCCGGTGGCCTACCAGTTCCGGCACCTGATTTCGGCCTGGACGGCAGCGATGCCGAACTTCATCGTCGGGCATGCGCTGGTGCCGGAGCATTTCCACGAATTCGTGCGGCCGGAAATGCTGGCCCGCCGGCTCGAGCGGCTGATGACGCAGACGCCGGAGCGGGCGGCACAGCGCGCCGGCTTTGCCGACATCCGCGAAATGATGCGGATCGACGTGGCGCCCGGCGAGGCGGCCGCTGCGATCGTCCTCGATTGCATCGCGCGCGGCAGGACGTCCACCCAGACGTAGAAACGGGCGCCGCAGCGCCCGTTTCTTGTTGATCTCGAAGCGGAAACGCCTCAGCCGCGCTCGTCGACCGCGACGTAGTCGCGCATCTCGGCGCCCGTATAGAGCTGGCGGGGACGGCCGATCCGCTGATGCGGGTCCTCGATCATCTCCTTCCACTGGGCGATCCAGCCGACCGTGCGCGCCACGGCGAAGAGCACCGTGAACATGGTGGTCGGGAAGCCGAGCGCCTTCAGGGTGATGCCCGAGTAGAAGTCGACATTCGGGTAGAGCTTCTTCTCGATGAAGTACTCGTCGGTCAGGGCGATGCGCTCGAGCTCCATCGCAACTTCGAGCAGCGGATCGTCCTTGATGCCGAGCTCGTCGAGGACCTCGTGGCAGGTCTGCTGCATGATCTTGGCGCGCGGATCGTAGTTCTTGTAGACCCGGTGGCCGAAGCCCATCAGGCGGAACGGATCGTTCTTGTCCTTGGCCCGCGCGATGAACTCGGGGATGCGGTCCTTGGTGCCGATCTCCATCAGCATGTTGAGCGCGGCCTCGTTGGCACCGCCATGGGCAGGACCCCAGAGGCAGGCGATGCCGGCGGCGACGCAGGCAAACGGGTTGGCGCCCGAAGAACCGGCCAGCCGGACCGTCGAGGTCGAGGCGTTCTGCTCGTGATCGGCATGGAGGATGAAGATCCGGTCCATGGCCCGCGCCAGCACCGGGTTGATCCGGTAGGGCTCGCACGGCACCGCGAAGCACATGTGCAGGAAGTTCTCGGCATAGGCGAGATCGTTGCGCGGATACACGAAGGGCTGGCCGATATGGTACTTGTAGGCCATCGCCGCGATGGTCGGCATCTTGGCGACCATGCGCAGGCTCGCCACCATCCGCTGGTGCGGATCGGCGATATCGGTCGAGTCGTGGTAGAATGCCGACAGGGCGCCGACCGAGCCGACCATGACAGCCATCGGATGCGCGTCGCGGCGGAAGCCCGTGTAGAACCGGCTCATCTGCTCGTGAACCATGGTGTGCCGGGTCACGCGGTAGACGAAGTCGTCCTTCTCGCGGGTCGTCGGCAGTTCGCCGTAGAGCAGCAGGTAGCAGGTCTCGAGGAAGTCACCGCGCTCGGCGAGCTGGTCGATCGGGTAGCCGCGATGCAGCAGCACGCCCTCGTCGCCGTCGATGTAGGTGATCTTGGATTCGCAGGACGCCGTCGAGGAGAAGCCCGGGTCGTAGGTGAAGAGACCGGTCTGCTTGTACAGCGCGGTGACGTCGACGACGTCCGGTCCGATGCTGCCGCTGCGAACGGCCAGATCCGCATCTTTCTGACCCAATGTGAGCTTCGCCGACTGTTCCGTCATGCGTTTTCCCTTCGATGATAGCCGCTCAGGTATCGACCTCTCGCAGCGCACACAGATTGTTCAGATGCCTGACTACTCCAAACCCAGGAGTGCGACAAGTTTCCGATCACGCAATGTGTTGCGCCGCAATAGTCCTGTCCTTGGTCAGGCCGACTGGTCGCCCAGCCGCGCCAGCGATTCGTCCCGGCCCAGCACGGCCAGTACATCGAACACGCCCGGGGAGGTGGTGCGGCCGGTCAGGGCCGCGCGCAGGGGCTGTGCCGCCTTGCCCAGCTTCAGGCCGTTCTCCTCGGCATAGGCGCGTACTATGGCCTCCAGCTCCGCCGCAGACCAGTCCGGGGCCGCCTCGAAGCGCTTGGCGAGCGCGCCGACGATCTCGCGGCCGCCATCGTCGAGAATCGCCGCCGCCTTGTCCTCGAACGACAACGGCCGGTCGGCGAACAGATAGGCGGTGCTCTCGGTGAGCTCGACGAGGGTCTTGGCGCGTTCCTTCAGCCCGGGCATGGCCGCGGTCAGCTTGGATCGGATCTCCTCGTCTGAGCGGGTCTTCAGGATGCCGCCATTGGGCAGCACGTCCCGCTCGGCCATCAGCATGTCGACCAGGGTCGCGTCGTCGCTACGCCGGATCCAGTGGCCGTTGAGCGCTTCCAGCTTGGCGAAGTCGAAGCGTGCGGCGCCCTTGTTGATCTCGCCCAGATCGAACCATTCGATCATCTCCTCGGTGGAGATGATCTCGGAATCGCCATGGCTCCAGCCGAGCCGCACAAGGTAGTTGCGCAGCGCCACCGGCAGATAGCCCATGGCCTGGTAGGCCTCGATGCCCAGCGCGCCGTGGCGCTTCGACAGCTTGGCGCCGTCGGCGCCATGGATCAGCGGGATGTGGGCCATCACCGGCACGTCCCAGCCCATCGCCTTGTAGATCAGCGTCTGGCGACCGGCATTGGTCAAATGGTCGTCACCGCGGATGATGTGGGTGACGCCCATGTCGTGATCGTCAACGACCACGGCCAGCATGTAGGTCGGGCTGCCGTCTGAGCGCAGCAGCACCAGATCGTCGAGATCCTTGTTGGGAAAGCGGACGTCACCCTGAACCTTGTCGCGGACGATCGTCTCGCCCTCCAGTGGCGCCCGCAGGCGGATCACCGGCTTGACGCCCTCGGGGGCCTCGGACGGGTCGCGGTCGCGCCAGCGGCCGTCATAGCGCGGCGGACGCTTCTCGGCGCGTGCGGTCTCGCGCATCTCTTCCAGTTCGGCCTGGCTCGCGTAGCAGCGATAGGCCTCGCCCTTGGCAAGCATCTCCTCGACCACCTCGCGATGGCGGTCCGCCCGCTCGTACTGCGACACCGGCGGCTCGTCGGCGGTCAGGCCCATCCAGTCGAGGCCGTCGATAATCGCCTGGACCGCCGGCTCGGTCGAGCGGGCGCGGTCGGTGTCCTCGATCCGCAGCAGCATCTTGCCGCCCGTTGCCCTGGCGTAGAGCCAGTTGAACAGCGCCGTGCGCGCGCCACCGATATGCAGGAAGCCCGTCGGCGAGGGGGCAAAGCGGGTCACGACGGCGTCCGTCATGGTCTCTCCGATATTGATACGCTGAGTGTTGGGAGCGATCGGCGTGGATCGCTTTCGCTTGGCGGCTGTGTACCATAGGCGAGGGGAGAGACAAGCCGACGGGACCGGACGGCATGGACAGCGCCAGCGATCGCGACGAACGCGCAGGCGCGGCCTTCGGGCGGCGCGACGCCGTTCGGGCGGCGTTCCGGCGCTGGCGGGCGACGATCGCGCTGCCGCCGCGGGCCCGCTGGCGCCATCTCGGCCGGGACTGGCTTGCCGACCAGTTTGCCGCCGAGACCCGCGCCCGCACCGGTTTCCTTCTGGTCCCGCTCGGCCTGATGATCGGCGTGGCGCTCGTCCACGGTGCCGGCTGGGCCCCGAATATCTGGCTGACCGTCCTTGCCGCCATCGCGAGTCTTGCTCTTGCGCTGCGCCGTGCGGGGCGCCCCGTTCTGCACCCGATGCTGATCCTGGCGGGGTTCACCCTCGTCGGTACCTCCCTTGCGATCGGCGAGATCCAGCGCACCGAAACGACGATCCTCTCGGGCCAGGCGACGGTGCGCATTGCCGGTCCGGTCGTCTCGCGGGAGCGCACGGAGGACGGACGCTATCGCTATGTGGTCGCCGTCACGGAAACCGAGCGGCCGGTCCTGTCGCGACCGCCGGAGCGCGTGCGTATCGTCGTCGGCAGTCGACACGAGCCGATTGCGCCCGGCGGCCTCTATCGCGGTCTCGTCCGGCTCGGGCCGCCGTCCGGTCCGGCATTTCCCGGCAGCTACGACTTTGCCATGGCGCCGTTCTTTGCCGGGATCGGAGCCTATGGTTATTCGCTCGGCGCGCCGGAGGCCGAGCCGACCCCGCCCGCGGCGAGCGACGACGGAGACGGCCTTCTTGCCGAGCTGCGGCGAGTGCAGACTCGGACGCGCCTTGCCCTGACCGAGCGGATCAGCATGGTGATCGGTGGCCGCGAGGGCGCCATCGCCGCGGCCCTCATCACCGGCGAACGTGCCGGTATCCCCGACGATGCCCGCGAATGGCTGCGCGGCACGGGGCTTGCCCATGTCCTGTCGATCTCGGGCCTGCACATGGCGATTGTCGCCGGCTTCGCCATGCTGGCCGTGCGGTCGTCGCTATCCCTCGTGCCGGCCATCTCGCTGCGCCTGCCGGCGAAGAAGATCGCCGCCATCGTCGCGCTCGTGGTCGCGGCGATCTACCTGGCGATCTCGGGCGCCAATGTCGCGACCCAGCGCTCCTTCGTGATGCTGGCGATCATGCTCGGCGCGGTGCTGATCGACCGCCCCGCCTTGACGCTTCGCAACGTCGCGATCGCCGCCATCGTCGTCATCCTCGTCGCGCCGCATGCCGTGATGACCGCCAGCTTCCAGATGAGCTTCGCGGCGACCGTGGCACTGATCGGCGGCTATGCTTCCCTCTCGCAATGGCGCGCGGGGCGCGAACGCGGCCGCGAGACGCATAGGGGCGTCGGCGGCAAGATCCTCGTCGCGCTCTCCGCGATCATGGTCACGTCGCTTCTCGCGGGATCGGCGACCGCGCCTTATGCCGCCTATCATTTCCACCGGATGGCGGCCTTCGGCTTCGTCGCCAATCTCCTGACCATGCCGCTGTTCACGCTGTGGATCATGCCGCTGGCGCTGGTGGGAACGCTGCTGATTCCGTTCGGGCTCGATTCCTGGCCATTCCAGGCGATGGGAGCCGGCCTCTGGCTCGTCCTCGAGATCGCGCGCAATGTCTATGCCTGGCTGCCCGACCAGGCGATCGGACGCGTGACCGCCTTGGGGCTTCTGCTGCTGACGGCGGCAATCCTCACCGCATCCTGTCTCGCAAGCCGGTTGCGCTGGCTTGGCCTCCCGCTGGCACTGGCCGGATTCATTGCTGCGCCCGACAGGACAGCCCCGCCCGAGCTCCTGATCTTTGAGGACGGCAAGGAGGTCGCGACCCTCGCGGCGGACGGCCAGCTTGCCTTCCTGCGCGCAAGGCCCAGCGGCTTCATCGCGGAACAATGGGAGCGGGCCTTCGAGGCACGGGCGCCGCGGGGCGAGGACACCGAGCGAATCCGTGCGACGCTTCCCGCGGAGTGCGCGGCCAAATATTGCCGCTTCACCACGCGCGGCGGCCTGCGTGTGGTCTGGACGGAGGATTATGCCCGCACGGGCAATGCCTGCGACGAGGCGGATGTCGCCATCGTCTCGCGGGCGATCCGGCTTGCCGAATGCCGGTCCGGCGCCGTCCTGGTGACGCTGCGCACGCTGCGACGCACGGGCTCGCTGGCGATCGGCCGGGAGGCGGCGACGGGCCGGCCCCGCATCGTGCAGGCGATCAGCGATCCGCCCGAACGCTGGAACGTCCACCGGCTTGCGCCCTGGCCGGAATATTGGCGCAAGCCCGCCGCGCCGGACTCGCCGGTGACTGTCACGCAGCCGGCGTCGGCGACCGTCAGCAATAGAGGCCCGGCCGGTTCAGGCCGAACCGCGACGGCTGCGCCCTGAACGAGGACGGGCCGGTTTCGGGCCTCAACTCTTCGGGCGCGAGTCGCGAGGGCTTATCATCCGTTCTGCGCCGACCGTGTCCCGTTCGAAGCGGTCAGTAGCGGCGGATCAGGCCGATCAGCTTGCCCTGGACCTTGACCCGGTCCGAGCCAAAGATCCGGGTTTCATAGGCCGGATTTGCCGCCTCCAGCGCAATCGTGTCGCCGCGACGGCGGAAACGCTTGAGCGTCGCTTCCTCGTCGTCGACGAGGGCGACGACGATCTCGCCCGGAGTCGCCGTGTCGCCCCGGCGGATGACCACCGTGTCGCCGTCGAGAATGCCGGCCTCGATCATCGAATCGCCCTTCACTTCGAGGGCGTAATGTTCGCCGCTGCCCAGCATGTCCGGCGGAACGACGATGGAATGGGTGTTGTGCTGGATGGCCGAGATCGGCACGCCGGCGGCGATGCGTCCCATGACCGGGATGGCCGTCGAGGCAGACGCCTTGGCCGGCGCCGGCTGCACCGCGGGTGCGGGCCGGGCCGTGTCGCGGCTGCCTTCGATGACGCTCGGCTTGAATCCGGTGCGCCCGACGGGGGCCGGGCGGTTGCCCTGAATCGACTCGGGCAGTTTCAGGATTTCCAGCGCACGGGCCCGGTTGGGCAGGCGGCGGATGAAGCCCCGTTCCTCGAGCGCGGTGATCAGGCGGTGAATGCCGGACTTGGACCGCAGGTCCAGCGCGTCCTTCATTTCATCGAAGGACGGGGGCACACCAGTCTCGCGCACCCGATCGTTCACGAAGACCAGAAGATCGTGCTGCTTGCGCGTCAGCATCCGGGCGACTCCTCAAAACAAAACCTGAACAAAGCTATCTGTTCTAGTTGTGTTCCGCAAGTGGCTCCAGCGCCGTCAGGGGGACGTAATCGCAGGGATCGCCTGCTTCGGCCGGTGCGGCGCGGACCGGCCGGACGAGCAGCGCATCGGCCGCGGCATAGATCGACAGCAGCGAGGAATCCTGCCGCGACAACGGCACGATGCGGGGCGGGCCGGCGCCGTCCGGTTCGATCCGGGCGCGCACGAAATCCGTGCGGTCGCCATTGTCCGGCATCGGCGCGGCGAGAACGCCCCGGCGGTAGAGCGGACGCGCGGGCCGGCCCGCGAGGCGCCGGACCAGCGGCGCCAGGAACAGGGTCGCGGCGACCATGGAGGACGCGGGGTTGCCGGGCAGGCCGACGACCCGCATGTCGCCCAGCCTGCCGGCCATCAGCGGCTTGCCGGGGCGCATCGCCACCTTCCAGAAGTCGAGGGAGACGCCATGGGCGGCGAACACCTTGCCGACGAGATCGTGGTCGCCGACCGATGCGCCGCCGATGGTGACGAAGATGTCGGCGCCGTCCGCGATCGCCTGCGTCAGCTGGGCATCGATGGCCGCTTCCCGGTCGGGCGCGATGCCGCAATTCAGTGGCAGGCCGCCGGCCTCGCGCACCAGTGCGGCGACGCCGAAGGTGTTGGAGGCGACGATCTGCGACGGGCCGATGGTCTCGCCGGGCAGGACGAGTTCGTCGCCGGTCGCCAGGATCGCAACACGGGGACGGCTGCGTACCGGGATCGCCGGATGGCCGCCGCTGGCGGCCAGCGCGATGGCGCCCGGGGTCAGCACCGTGCCGGCGGTCAGAAGCGGCGTGCCGGCTGCGAAGTCGATTCCCGCTGGGCGGATGTGCTGGCCGACGACGACCGGCGCCGTCGCCGTGACGGTGCCGTCCCGCCGGTCGGCGTTCTCCTGGATCAGGATGGCGTCTGCGCCGGCCGGGACCGGCGCTCCGGTGGAGATGCGGATGGTCTCGCCTGGCTGCAGCGTGCCGTCATAGGCATGGCCGGCGGCCGATTCGCCGACGAGCCGCAGGGAGGGGAAGGGCGCTTTGTCGCCAAGGTCGGCGGCGCGGACCGCGTAGCCGTCCATGGCGGAGGCGTCGAAGGCCGGCTGGGTGCGCAGCGAGGCAAGGTCCGCCGCCAGAATGCGGCCCGACGCGTCGCGCAGAGGGAGCGTCTCGGTGCGGACGAGGGGGCGGGCGTCCTCAACGAGGAGACGGTAGGCCTCCTCGACGGGTATGAGACTCACGACGCGG
Organism: Aurantimonas litoralis; assembly: GCF_026153195.1. NCBI lineage: Bacteria > Pseudomonadati > Pseudomonadota > Alphaproteobacteria > Hyphomicrobiales > Aurantimonadaceae > Aurantimonas > Aurantimonas litoralis. The sequence goes on from NZ_JAPFBM010000007.1 coordinate 56,207, forward strand.
CGTCCGCCGACCAGTCGCCGGAGCGGCCGCCGGATTTTGCCAGGAGGCGGATGCCGCTGATGGTCATGGAGCGGTCGACCGCCTTGGCCATGTCGTAGATGGTGAGGCAGGCGACCGAGACGGCCGTCAGCGCCTCCATCTCGACGCCGGTCTTGCCGCCGACGCGCGCCGTCGCGGTGACCCGCAGGCCGGGCAGCGCAGGCTCGGCGGTGATCTCCACGCCGATCTTCTCCAGCATCAGCGGATGGCAGAGCGGGATCAGCTCGTGGGTCTTCTTGGCGCCCATGATGCCGGCAATGCGGGCAATGCCGATGACGTCGCCCTTCTTGGCCTCGCCGGCCAGGATCAGATCGAGCGTCGCCGGCTCCATCATCACGAAGCCTTCGGCCTCGGCGACGCGGCGCGTCCGCTCCTTGTCGCCGACATCGACCATGGACGCGGCGCCGGTGGCGTCGAGATGGGTCAGCGTGGCGTCGCGCGGATCGCTCATGCGGGCACCGTGACGGCGGGATCGCCGCCGATCAGCGCACGGGTCGCGGCCTCGACGTCGTCCTGACGCATCAGGCTCTCGCCGACGAGAAAGGTGCGGATGCCGTGCCCGGCAAGGCGCAGGCAATCGGCATGGGTGAAGATGCCGCTCTCGCCGACCAGGACGCGATCGTCGGGCACGAGGGCGGCGAGCCGCTCGGCGGTGTCCAGCGAGGTCTCGAAGGTCCGCAGATTGCGGTTGTTGATGCCCAGCAGCGGCGAGGCGAGGGCGAGCGCCCGCTCGGTCTCGGCCTCGTCATGCACCTCGACCAGCACGTCCAGGCCATAGGCGACGGCCGCGGCTTCGAGGTCGCGGGCGAGGGCATTGTCGACTGCGGCCATGATGATCAGGATCGCATCCGCGCCCCAGGCCCGGGCCTCGGCCACCTGATAAGTGTCGTAGAGAAAATCCTTGCGCAGCGCAGGCAGGCTCGTCGCCGCGCGCGCCGCCGTCAGAAAGGACGGATCGCCCTGGAAGGACGGGGTGTCGGTGAGGACGCTGAGACAGGCGGCGCCACCGCGCTCATAAGCGGCTGCGAGGGCGGGCGGGTCAAAATCCTCGCGGATCAGGCCCTTGGACGGGCTCGCCTTCTTCACTTCGGCGATAAGCGCAAACTCGCCGGCGCGGTGCCGCGCGCCGAGCGCCGCCGCAAAGCCGCGCGGCGGCTCGACGGCAGTGAATTGGCCTTCGAGATCGGCCTGCGAGATCCGCTGCTTGGCGGCGGCGATCTCCTCGCGCTTGTAGGCCTCGATCCGCTGCAGGATGTCGCTCATTTGGTTTCCCCCGCAATCGCCTGGGTGACCGCGGCCAGCCGCTCCAGCGCGGCGCGGGCGCGGCCGCTGTCGATAGCGTCGGCCGCCTTGGCGATGCCCTCGCGCAGATCGGCCGAATGGCCAGACATGACCAGGGCGCCGGCCGCGTTCAGGAGGACGATCTCGCGATAGGCATTGTCGGCCCCGTCGAGAACGGCGCGCAAGGCGGTTGCGTTGGTCGCGGCGTCGCCGCCCTTGATGTCGGCCAGCGGCCAGCGGCGCAGGCCGACATCCTCCGGCTCGATGGCGAACTGGCGGATTTCGCCATTCTCCAGCGCCGCGACTTCGGTCGTGCCGCAGACCGTCATCTCGTCGAGACCGTCGCCATGGACGAGCCATGCGGATTCGGTGCCGAGCGCGCGCAGCGTCTCGGCCATCGGCACCAGCCATTCACGCGAGAACGAGCCCAGAAGCAGCTTGCCGACGCCGGCGGGGTTGGACATCGGTCCGAGCAGGTTGAAGATCGTGCGGGTGCCGAGCTCGACGCGGCTCGGGCCGACGAACCGCATGGCGGCGTGGTGGGTCGGCGCGAACATGAAGCAGATGCCGGCGTCCGCGAGAGCCCGCGCAATGGCATCTGGCTTCAGGTCGACATTGACGCCGAGCGCCATCAGGACGTCGGCCGCGCCGGATTTCGACGACAGGGCGCGGTTGCCGTGCTTGGCGACGACAAGGCCGCAGCCGGCCAGAACGAAGGCGGAGCAGGTGGAGACGTTCAGCGTGCCGGCGTGATCGCCGCCGGTGCCGACGATGTCGACGGCTCCCGCCGGCGCCTCGACCCGCAGCATGTTGGCGCGCATGACGTCCACCGCGCCGGCCATCTCGTCGACGGTCTCGCCGCGCACGCGCAGCGCCATCAGGAAGCCGCCGATCTGCGACGGCGTCGCTTCGCCGGACATCATGACCGAAAAGGCCTCGCCGGCCTCGGCGCGGTCCAGCGTCTCGCCCGCCGCGACCTTGGCGATGTAGGGTTTCAGGCTCTGGCTCAACGGATCAGGGCCTTTGCCCGCTCGATGCCCGCCGGGTGAACGGCGATGGCGGTGTCGTTCTGGAGCAGCGACACGTAGGTCTTCAGAATGTCGTTCTCCAGCATGCCGGTCATCTGTCCGCGCTCGTTGGCGGCGACGTTGGCCGCAGGGTCTGCCGGCGGCGCAACCTCGACGACGCGCAGGACGATCTGCGAGCCGGCCTCGCGACCAGCGGCCGTGGCGACCGTGCCGGTTCCGCCGGAGAACGCCGCATTGACGCCCGCCTGGCCGAGTTCCGACACGCCGGACTGGCGCGAGATCGCCGCTGCCGTTCGGGCTTCGGCGTCGACCGCGGCCGCGGCATCCGCCATGCTCTGGCCGGCCTGCAGCTCAGTCTTCATCTGCTCGGCACGCTCGGCGAGCTGCCGGTCCGTCTCGGCGGCCTTCCAGTCGGCCACAACCCGGTCGCGCACCTCGTCGAGGGTGCGGTCGCGGGCCGGGTCGATGCTGATCACGTCATAGAAGACGTAGCCATTGGACTGGAAGTTGATCGGGACATTGTCGAGGCCGGGCTCGGTCTCGAAGACGCCGGGCAGGAATTCCTGCGCCGATGGCTGTTCGGCGACGGGCTGGCCGTCCGGGCCGTTGCCCTCGCGGTCGACGGCCGGGATCGTCTGCACCGTCAGGCCGGCACTCTGTGCCGCTTCGGCGAAGGTCGCGCCGCCGGCGCGGGCATCCTCGAAGGCGTTGTAGGCGCTGTTGGCCGTATCGCTGGCCGCCACGAGTGCCAGTGCCGAGCGAATCTCGTCGGAGACCTCTTCCAGCGTCCGCACGGTTTCCGGCTGGATTTCGGTAATCTGCAGGAGCACCGGGCCGAAGGCGCCGCTGACCACGTCCGATACTTCGCCCTCGGCGAGCGAGAAGGCCGCCTCGGCGACGGTCGCATCGGGGATCTGCGACCGGGTGACGAGGCCGAGATCGATATCGGCCGGGCTGCGACCGGCATCCCGCGCGACGTCGGCAAAGCTGGTGCCCGCCTCGAGCTTGGCCTTGGCCGCTTGCGCAGCCGCTTCGTCGGGGAAGGCGATCTGCTGCACCCGGCGCTGCTCGGCCGTGGTGTAGCGCTCCTTGTACTGCTCGTAATCCGCTGCGACCGCCTCGTCGGTGATCGTCGTCGGGTCGGCCATCGCCTCGGGCGTCAGCACCGCGTAGGCCACCGAGCGATATTCTGGCGCGGCGTAGGTCTCGCTGTTTTCCTGGAAATAGGTCGCCAGAACCTCGTCCGACGGGTCGGCGACGGGAGGAATGGTGGCGGGGGTCAGCGTCACATATTCGATCGTGCGCCGCTCGCCATTGTAGAGGCCGAGCGCCGTGGAGAAGGCGTCGGGAATGGCGATGCCTTCCGAGACCGCGTCGACGATCTGGCTGCGCACCGCCTGGTTCTCCTGGCCGCGAATGTAGTCGGCCTCGCTGATCCGGGCGTTGTAGAGCGCATTCTGGAACTGGGCGCGGGAGAAATTGCCGGAGGCATCCTGGAAGGTCGGGTCCTCGGCGATCACCTGGGCGAGGCGGTCCTGCGACAGGCCGAGATCGATGCGGCGGCCCTGCTCGTCGAGGACGGCGCCGGCGACGAGCTGGCTGATGACGGACTGGCCGATGCCGAACATCTCGGCTTCCTCGGCGGTGGGCCGCCGACCGATCTGCTGGGCGAGACGGGATTGAGCCCGGTTGTAGGCCAGCGCATAGTCCTGCAGCGACACTTCGGTCTCGCCGGCGGTCAGCACGGCATTTGCCACCCCGCCGCGAAAGACGTCGCCGATGCCCCAGACGGCAAAGCTGAGCACGAGAAGGCCGAGCAGGATCTTGGCCGTCCAGCCGGAAATGCTGCCGCGGAGCGTGTTGAGCATGATGGTCTCCCGTTCGCCCGACAAGGATCGTCGCGCGCGAGGCGATCCTGGGCATTCTGTTCCATGCCTTTTAGGAAACCGGGCCCATCGGACGCAAGCGACCCGCACGATTGATTTACGCCCTTCGATGCGTAAGGTCCGCGCGGGGCCGTGGGCACCTGACAAAGAGCTGAGGAAACACGATGGCACCGACGCCGCTGATTGCCGGAAACTGGAAGATGAACGGGCTCCTGAAGCAGCTGGGTGAGCTGCAGACGCTGGCCGAAGCCGCTGGCGCCGGCCTCAACCAGGGCCGCGACATCCTGATCTGCCCGCCGGCCACCATGCTGTCGGCGAGCTTCGGCATTCTCGGCAACCATGTCGCCGTGGGCGGCCAGGACTGCCATCCGGCCGAAAGCGGCGCCCATACAGGCGACATTTCCGCTGCGATGCTGAAGGATGTCGGCGCGCGCTACGTGATCGTCGGCCATTCCGAGCGCCGCGCCGATCATGGCGAGAGCGACGAACTGGTCCGCGCCAAGGCCGAGGCGGCGATGGCCGCGGGCCTGATTGCGGTGATCTGCATCGGCGAGACCGAGGCGGAACGCGATGCCGACGCGACGACGGACGTCCTGGCGCGGCAACTGGCCGGTTCGCTGCCGGACGACATGGACGGCGACCGGGTCGTCGTCGCCTATGAGCCGGTCTGGGCGATCGGCACCGGCAAGACGCCGACGGCGGACGATGTGCGGCACATCCACGACTTCATCCGGCGGACGCTGGTCGAGCGTTTTGGCGACACCGGAAACGGGGTCCGCATTCTCTATGGCGGGTCGGTGAAACCGGGCAATGCGGCCGAACTCCTGGCGATCGACAATGTCGATGGAGCCCTTGTCGGCGGGGCCAGCTTGAAGGCGTCGGACTTCATCGCGATATGTCAGGCGTCGCCGACAGCCTGACCGGAACGATACGGGCCGCGCGCCCAATCGCCCGCAAATGCCGAATACGGTTGGAAAGCGGGCGTCGCTTCTGTAGAAGGCGCGCAATTATCGAATAGACGCGTTGCGAAAGTTCCATGGAAACCATTCTCATCATCATCCACTTGATGATCGTCGTGACGCTCGTCGTCGTCGTTCTGTTGCAGCGTTCCGAAGGCGGTGCGCTCGGCATCGGTGGCGGTGGCGGCGGCATGATGTCGGCCCGCGGTGCCGCCAATGCGCTGACGCGCACGACCGGCATCCTGGCAGCGGCGTTCTTCGTGACCTCCCTGTCCCTCGGCATCCTGGCGCGCTACGGCGCCCAGCCGACCGACATCCTGGACCGCCTGCCGGTCAATCAGAGCGGCCAGAGCGCGCCGGCCGGCGACGGCAGCGATCAGGGCGGCAGCCTTCTGGATCAGCTGGGCGGTCTTCCCGAGCAGCCGCAGGCTCCCGCTGGCGGCGCCGCGACCGAGACGGCACCGGTCGCCGCCGACGCACCGAGCGCGGCTCCGTCGCTGCCCGACGAGGCGCCGGCAGCCCCGACCGGCGAGACCACCGCAGCTCCGGCGCAGCCGGCACCGGCGGCCGAGGCAGCTCCTGCACCGGCGACCGATGCAGCACCTGTCGAGGAAATTCCTGCCAATCCGGCCGAGGATGCACCGGGCGTCGAAGACGCGCCGACCGTGCCGCCCGTCGAGGAGCCGGCCGCAGGCACGACGCGTCCGTCCGACGAGCCGGCGACGCCGCAGAACGGCCAGTAGCGCTTCGTTCGCCCATTGAACGTCATCGGCGGGGCACCTTCGGGTGCCCCGCTGGTTTTTCGCATGTGTAAAAAGTGACTGGCGGAATCATCTCCGCCGCGATATCGGGAAGGCCCATGGCGCGATATATCTTCATCACCGGCGGCGTGGTCTCTTCTCTCGGCAAGGGCATTGCATCGGCCGCACTCGGTGCACTCCTGCAGGCACGCGGTTATCGCGTGCGGCTGCGGAAGCTCGACCCCTATCTCAACGTCGATCCGGGCACGATGAGCCCGACGCAGCACGGCGAGGTGTTCGTCACCGACGACGGCGCCGAGACCGATCTGGACCTCGGCCATTACGAGCGCTTCACCGGCCGCTCGGCCAACCGGATGGACAACATCACCACCGGGCGGATTTACCAGGAGATCATCGCCAAGGAGCGCCGCGGCGACTATCTCGGCGCAACGGTCCAAGTCATTCCGCACGTCACCGACGCCATCAAGGAATTCGTTCTCGACGGGAACGAGGATTTCGATTTCGTCCTCTGCGAGATCGGCGGCACGGTCGGCGACATCGAGGCGCTGCCGTTCTTCGAGGCGATCCGCCAGCTCGGCAACGACCTGCCGCGGGGCGGCGCGATCTACGTTCATCTGACGCTGATGCCGTACATTCCGACGGCCGGCGAGCTGAAGACCAAGCCCACCCAGCATTCGGTGCGCGAACTGCGCGCCATCGGCATCCAGCCGGACATCCTGCTGGTGCGCGCCGACCGGCAGGTGCCGGCGGAGGAGCGCCGCAAGATGAGCCTGTTCTGCAATGTACGGGAAACGGCGGTCATCCAGGCGTTGGACGTCGCGACGATCTACGATGTGCCGATCGCCTATCACCACGAAGGTCTCGACACCGAAGTGCTGGCCGCCTTCGGCATCGATCCGGCGCCCAAGCCGCAGCTGCAGCTCTGGCACCAGGTGACGGACGGAATCCGCCATCCCGAGGGCGAGGTGACCATCGCCATCGTCGGCAAATATACTGGCCTCAAGGACGCCTACAAATCGCTGATCGAGGCGCTGCAGCATGGCGGCATCGCCAACAAGGTGCGCGTCAAGCTCGACTGGATCGAATCGGAGGTCTTCGAGCAGGAGGACCCGACGCCGTATCTGGAGCGGGTGAACGGCATCCTGGTGCCCGGTGGCTTCGGCGAGCGCGGCTCGGAAGGCAAGATCCTCGCGGCCAAGTTCGCCCGTGAGCGCAACGTGCCGTATTTCGGCATCTGCTTCGGCATGCAGATGGCGGTGATCGAGGCGGCCCGTTCGCTGGCCGGCATCCAGAACGCCGGCTCGACCGAATTCGGCGATCCCGAGGAAGCCGTCGTCGGCCTGATGACCGAATGGCTGAAGGGCAACGAGCTGGAGCAGCGCGCCAAGAAGGGCGACCTCGGCGGCACCATGCGCCTCGGCGCCTATGCGGCGAGCCTCAAGGAAGGCTCGAAAATCGCCGAGATTTACGGCGATACGACCATCGAGGAACGGCATCGCCACCGCTACGAGGTCAACCGCGCCTATCGCGAGCCGCTGGAGGCCGTCGGCATGAGCTTCGCCGGCATGTCGCCGGACGGGCTGCTGCCGGAGACGGTCGAACTGGCCGACCATCCGTGGTTCATCGGCGTGCAGTACCATCCGGAGCTGAAGTCGCGCCCGTTCGAGCCGCATCCGCTGTTCGCCAGCTTCATCGCCGCCGCCGTCGAGCGTTCGCGGCTGGTCTAGGCCTCTGCAGCCGTGCCGACCCGGTGCGGCTGCGTCCCCGTGACGAGCAAGCCGTCCTTGGGCGAATGCCGGTCGCCGGCGATGTCCGGCATGCGGGCTCGGCCGGGCCGGGCGCCATGCATCTGGAATTGCCGGGGGAGATCGAATAGGCCGTGACCATGCGCGCGATCGATCATCTCGTCCTGTCCTTCGATGACCTCGCCACGGCCCGCGAACGGCTGGGCGCGCTCGGCTTCACCGTCGCACCGGATGCCGTCCATCCCTTCGGCACCGGCAATGCCTGCGTGTTCCTTGCAGACGGCGTCTATCTCGAACCGCTGGCGGTCGCGGACGCGGCAGCGCAGGCCGAAGCGCTCGCAGCCGGGAATGTCTTCGTCGCGCGGGACGCGGCGTTCCGGTCCGAACACAATCTGCCGGGCTTTTCGGGCCTGGCGTTCCGGTCTGCCGATGCGCTGGCCGACCGCGAAGCGCTGACGGCGCAGGATCTCGCCGAACCGGCGACCGTCGATTTCTCCCGTACGTTCCGACAGGGCGACGGCGCCGAGGCGACCTTGTCGTTTCGCCTGGCCTTCGCCCGCCTGCTGCCCGATTTCGTCGCGTCGCTGTTCTTCTGCGAGGCCCGCCACAGCGTCGTGCCGGATCGCTCGGCCTTGTCGCGCCATGCCAATGGGGCCAAGGGTCTCGAGCGCATCGTCCTCGTCGGGACGGTGGATGAGGAGACGCGACGGCTTCTGGAGACCATCGCCGGATCGGTGCTGACAAGCGACGGCAGCGGCGGCGCGACACTCGCCTTGGCAAATGTCGATCTTGAGTTCCTCACGCCGTCCCTTGCCCAGGCACGCTACGGCGTCGCGGCCGTTGACGATCGGCTGCGGCTCGCCGGGATGGTCCTGGCGGTCGCGAATATCGAGCAGGCCCGCGCCGCGCTTGCGCCGGATGTCGTGACGGAGCGGGACGGACGGATCGTCGCCACGCTCGGTCCCGCCAGCACACCCTTCATCGCCTTCGAGGAGAGACCATCATGACAGCGCCCAACGGCACCGTCGCGGCTCGCAACACCGTGTTCGACAATTCCCGGCCCTTCGCGCTGATCGCCGGCCCATGCCAGATGGAGAGCCGCGACCACGCGATGATGATCGCGGAGAAGATGAAGCGGATCACCGACGATCTGGGCATCGGCTACGTCTTCAAGGCAAGCTTCGACAAGGCCAACCGCACCAGCCTGAAGGGCCGGCGCGGCATCGGCCTGGCCGACGCGCTGCCGGTCTTCGAGGAAGTGGCGCGGACCTTCGACCTGCCGGTGCTGACCGACGTCCACACCGAGGAGCAGTGCCGCGAAGCAGGAACGGTCTGCGACATCCTGCAGATCCCGGCGTTTCTTTGCCGGCAAACCGACCTTCTGATCGCGGCAGCCGGGACCGGCCGGGTGGTCAACATCAAGAAGGGTCAGTTCCTGGCACCCTGGGACATGAGCAATGTGCTCGCCAAGGTCACCGAGAGCGGCAATCCCAACGTGCTCCTGACCGAGCGGGGAGCGTCCTTCGGCTACAACACGCTGGTCTCGGATTTCCGCGCCTTGCCGATCATGGCCGGGATGGGCGCGCCGGTGGTCTTCGACGCCACCCACTCGGTGCAGCAGCCGGGCGGGCAGGGCGGCTCGTCGGGCGGCGAGCGCCGCTTCGTCGAGACGCTGTCGCGGGCCGCCGTCGCGGTCGGCGTCGCCGGCCTGTTCATCGAGACCCACGAGGATCCGGACAACGCGCCGTCGGACGGCCCCAACATGGTGCCGCTGGACCGCATGCCCGAGCTCCTGAAGCGCCTGCAGGCGCTGGATGCGGTGGCCAAGGGCTTCGACTGAACCACTCCATGCCGGGCGTCGGCGGGGGCGCTCAGCGCCATCGCCGGCCGACCCCGACCAGAATCAGTTCAATCCGTCACATGCCTGGTCTAGAAGGCTGGCAGAACCACATTTGGAGGCACCCCGCATGACCGCGATCATCGACATCATCGGACGCGAAATTCTCGACAGCCGGGGCAATCCCACGGTCGAGGTCGACGTCATCCTGGAAGACGGCACGCTGGCCCGCGCGGCGGTCCCGTCCGGCGCCTCGACGGGCGCCCATGAGGCGGTCGAGCTGCGCGACGGCGGCAGCCGCTACATGGGCAAGGGCGTCCAGAAGGCGGTCGACGCGGTCAATGGCGAGATCCTCGAGGCGATCGGCGGCTTCGAGGCCGAGGACCAGATCCGCATCGACGCCGCCATGCGCGAGCTGGACGGCACCCCGAACAAGAGCCGGCTCGGCGCGAACGCGATCCTCGGCGTGTCGCTGGCCGTCGCCAAGGCCGCGGCCGATGCCTCGGCGCTGCCGCTCTACCGCTATGTCGGCGGCGCCTCGGCGCATGTGCTGCCCGTGCCGATGATGAACATCATCAATGGCGGTGCCCATGCCGACAACCCGATCGACTTCCAGGAATTCATGATCATGCCGGTCGGCGCCGAGCGCTTCTCGGACGCGCTGCGGATGGGCGCGGAAGTCTTCCACACGCTGAAGAAGATGCTGAAGGACGCCGGCCACAACACCAATGTCGGCGACGAGGGCGGCTTCGCGCCGGGTCTGGCATCGGCCAAGGACGGCCTCGACTTCGTCATGCGGGCGATCGAGAAGGCCGGCTACAAGCCCGGCGAGGACATGTTCCTGGCACTCGACTGCGCCTCGACCGAGTTCTTCAAGAACGACGTCTACGACCTGGAAGGCGAGGGGCGGAAGCTGTCGCCGGACGACATGGCCGGCTATCTGGCCGAGCTCGCCGGCGCCTATCCGATCATCTCGATCGAGGACGGCATGGCCGAGGACGACTGGGCCGGCTGGAAGACACTGACCGAAAAGACCGGCGCCACCGTGCAGCTCGTCGGCGACGATCTCTTCGTGACCAATTCGGAGCGCTTGCGCGACGGCATCGCCAAGGGCGTTGCCAATTCGATCCTCGTCAAGGTCAACCAGATCGGCACGCTCACCGAGACGCTGGACGCGGTCAATGTCGCGCACCGGGCCGGCTACACCGCCGTGATGTCGCACCGCTCGGGCGAGACCGAGGATTCGACCATCGCCGATCTCGCGGTCGCGACCAATTGCGGGCAGATCAAGACCGGTTCGCTCGCCCGTTCGGACCGGCTCGCCAAGTACAACCAGCTTCTGCGGATCGAAGAGGAACTGGGCGACCAGGCCGTCTATGCCGGCCGCTCGATCCTGCGCGCGCGGGGCTGACAAGCCTGCCGCTTCGGCGGCGCACGGAACGAACCAGAAAGGGCGCCAGCGAAAGCCGGCGCCCTTTTTCATGTCCGGTGGTCAGTTGCCGCGCTGATCGAGTTCGTTGACGACCTGGCCGTAGCTGATCAGCGAGAACAGCGCAGACCCGCCGAGAACGTTGCCGAGCAGGGCCGGCAGGTAGAAGCCGACAAGCGCGTCCTCCACCGACATCCGGCCCGCGAACATCAGCGCCATCGCCTCCACCGAACCGGCGACCACATGGGCGAGGTGGAAGAGGGCGATCAGATAGGTCAGGAGCGCGATGACCAGGAAGCCCGAGCGGTCGGCCGAGGGCAGCAGCCAGACGACCGTCGCCATCAGCCAGCCCGCCGCGATACCGCGCAGCAGCATGTAGTGGAAGGCCGGCTCCATCGCCTCGGCGGAGAGGGTGAGCGCCGCCTCGCGAATCTCCGGCGCATTGAGGACATCGTAGGCGATGCCGGCGCCGAACACCGCGGTTCCCACCATGTTGGCGGCCAGAACCACCGCCCACAGCCGCACCAGGGCCACGACGCCCTTCCAGCGTCGCCGCGCCAGGACGGGCAGGGTGGCGCTGAGGGTGATCTCGGTGAAGAGCTGCTGGCGGCCGAGAATGACGATCAGGAAGCCGACAGTATAGCCCCAGGATTCCAGCAGCGGCCGCCAGGGCGCATCGGGCAGATACGCCCTGAGCGCCGCCATGGTGTAGACCGAAAAGCCGATCGACAGGCCGGCGGCAAGGCCCGACCACCAGAGGCTGGCCGTCGGCCGGGTCAGTTCGTCCTCGCCCTCCTGGCGGACGATCTCGTAGACCGCCAGCGGGCGCAGCTTCAGCCGATCGTCGATCTGGTGCAGTTCGCCCTCGGTGAGGGTGGAGCCTTCCTTCTCGATCCGCTGTTCGGTGACGTCATTCGAATGCCGGCGCTTGCCGGCATCATGGACGGCTTTCGCCGATGTCTGTTCATCCATGTCCATCTTCGCGTTCGGTGATGCCGCCGCGGGACGGCCATTGTCCCCAACATGGGGCCGAGCGCCCGCGACGACAGAGCCGGGCGGTGAACAGCGGGTCACCGCCCTTTGCGTCAGCTCACCTTGGGACGCTCGCCGGGCGGCCGTCCCTTGGCGCCTAGCATCCATTCGCGCCAGGACAGGCGCTCGCCATAACGCTCGAACAGCGCCGAATCCTCGTGGGCGGCGAACTGGGAGTAGTTCAGGACGGCCACGAAGGTGACGCCGCCGATGGTGTTGCCGAGCAGGACCGGCAAAACGAACATCGGGAACAGCGGCAGGAACGCGACTTCCTCCAGCCGGAAGCTGAGGAAGAACACCTCCACCGAGGAGGTGATGACGTGGAAGAAGCCGCCAACGCCGACGAAATACATCAGCAGCCAGACGAACAGGATCTTCGACACCGTGTCGCGACCGCCATGGACCAGCCAGACCATGGCCGCGACGATCCAGCCGGCGATGACGCCCTTGGAAAACAGCGAGAACCAGCCTGTCTCGTAGGCCTCGTGGCCCATCTCCAGCGCTCTTTCCAGCCGCTCCGGCGTCATCACGTCGAAATAGGCAAGCAGCCCGGCGGCGCCGACGGCGCCGATCATGTTGGCGATTAGCACCACACCCCACAGCCGCAGGAGGTTGCGCAGGCTGGCGAGCTTGGTGAGGACCAGGACGACCGGCGTCAGCGTATTCTCCGTGAAGAGCTGGTAGCGGCCGAGAACGATGATCAGGAAGCCGACCGGGTAGAGCAGATTGCCCAACAGGCCGGGTGTCGCCTCGCCGGAGGCCTCGGTGAAGACGACGCGGGCGAGGAAGGTCAGGCCGAGGGCGCCACCGGCGCCGATCCCGCTCCAGAAGAGATAACGGTTGTTGGCATCGAGTTCGTCATCGGCGGTGGACAGCACCCGCGCGAAGATTTCCTCGAAGGCGAAGAAGTCCGACAGGGTCTCGCCTTCGGACGGCGCGTTGTCGAGCGAATCCTCCGGATCGGCCCGGCGCATCGCCTCCTCTTCTTCCTGGTGGCGGCGCGCCTTCGGGTCGTCCTCTTCGTGAGCCATGCATGTATCCTCGGTAGGGTCGCGGCGGATGGGCGCCGGTGCGGCTCATCTAGCGTCGGCGCGCGATTGCGGAAGATCGTCTGGCGGCGCCTGCGTTCGATTCCGCTGGGCAGAGCGGATTGCACCGCGCGTGCCGTGGTTTACGCGGCCTTAAGCGGAACATGCGAAGGGTCGGGAAAAGGAGGGCACGATGCGCACCATCCAGAAACGCCAAAGCCGGATCGGCGGCCTCATCGTGCCGGCGATCACCGTCAGCTTCCTCGCCTATTTCGCGATCCACGCCCATAGCGGCAAATACGGCATCGAGGCGAAGGCCGAACTGACACGCGACCTCGCGGTGAAGAGCGCGCGTCTCGACGAACTCGAGAACCGCCGCGAACGTCTCGAACGCCGGGTGCAGCTGCTGCATGACGGGACGCTGGAACGCGACATGATCGACGAGCGGGCGCGGCGCGCGCTGAACGTGACGACGCCCGAAGAGATCGTCATCCTGCGATAGGCAGGACGCCAGCCGATATTGCACCTGCACAGTGATGGCGGGTTTGACCGGCGGCAGTGCCGCCGAACGGTGTATTCCGACCCGAATTCGCACGCCAAACCACCGCCTGCGCGCACGAAAACGACTCATCATAGACTTAAACGCAATCTCGGTTGATTTTGCTGCAATGCAGCAAGTAAACCCAAATCCGATTAAAGCGCGCGGCGTCGCTTGATGGGCGGTGCGGAGCATCTATACTCGGGGTGAATTGTAGCCGCGAATTGGCGGATCAAGACCCGGAGGCAGCATTGGCGGCCAGGCAGAGCAAGACACCCGCATCCAAGAAGGCCGCAGGCCCCTCGGGCGACGGCGCGGTTTCCACGGCGGATTCGTCCGCGGAGATCGTCAAGACGCTCGAGCATTTCGACGCGCCCGCGCCCGCAACCTTTTCCAAGGACGAGGAGATTCGCGCCTATCGCGACATGCTCCTCATCCGGCGCTTCGAGGAAAAGGCCGGCCAGCTTTACGGCATGGGCTTCATCGGCGGCTTCTGCCACCTCTATATCGGCCAGGAAGCGGTCGTCGTCGGCATGCAGATGGCGATGAAGGAGGGCGACGAGGTCGTCACCGGCTATCGCGATCACGGTCACATGCTGGCCACCGGCATGGAAGCGCGCGGCGTGATGGCCGAGCTGACCGGCCGCCGCTCGGGCTATTCCAAGGGCAAGGGCGGCTCGATGCACATGTTCTCGAAGGAGAAGAAATTCTTCGGCGGGCACGGCATCGTCGGTGCGCAGGTGCCGATCGGCACCGGGCTCGCCTTCTCCAATCGCTACAAGGGCAATGATTCGATCTCGATCACCTATTTCGGTGACGGCGCGGCCAACCAGGGCCAGGTCTATGAGAGCTTCAACATGGCCTCGCTGTGGAAGCTGCCGGTCGTCTACGTGATCGAGAACAACCGCTACGCCATGGGCACCTCGGTGAACCGGGCCTCGGCGGAGACGAATTTCGCCCATCGCGGCCTGTCGTTCAAGATTCCGGGCATCCAGGTCGACGGCATGGATGTGCGGGCGGTCAAGGCCGCCGGCGATCTGGCCGCCGAGCATTGCCGCTCGGGCGAGGGGCCGATCATCCTCGAGATGATGACCTATCGCTATCGCGGCCATTCCATGTCCGATCCGGCCAAGTATCGCAGCCGCGACGAAGTCCAGAAGATGCGGTCGGAGTCCGACCCGATCGAACAGGTCAAGCGCCGGCTCATGGAAGAGCAGGGCATGTCCGAGGACGACGTCAAGGACATCGACAAGAAGATCCGCGAGATCGTCGCCGACTCGGCCGATTTCGCCCAGAATGATCCCGAGCCGGACGTCTCCGAGCTGTGGACCGACATCTATGCGGACGTGCTTCCGCAGGCGGCCGAGTAGGGGAACCGACCATGCCGATTCAAATCCTGATGCCCGCCCTGTCCCCGACCATGGAGGAGGGCAACCTCTCCAAATGGATCAAGCAGGAAGGCGATACCGTATCGCCCGGCGACGTGATCGCCGAGATCGAGACCGACAAGGCGACGATGGAAGTTGAAGCCGTCGAGGAAGGCACGCTGGGCAAGATCCTGGTCCCGGCCGGCACCGAAGGCGTGCGGGTGAATGCCCCGATCGCCCTGCTGCTGGCCGAGGGCGAGGACGAAAGCGCGCTGGAAGACGGTGCCGCGACCGCGGCGAAGTCCGCGTCCGAGGAGCCGGCGAAGAGCGCCGAGGCGCCGGCGGCGGCCGAGACGTCCGCGTCTTCGGGCGATGACATGGAAGCGCGCCGGGTGCCCGCCGAGGGCAAGGTTCACCCCGAGCCCGAGGACGAGGTCGGCGCGTTCGGCCAGGAGATCCCCGAGGGCACCGAGATGGTGTCGACCACGGTCCGCGAGGCGCTGCGCAGCGCCATGGCCGAGGAACTGCGCCGCGACGACGACGTCTTCGTCATGGGCGAGGAGGTCGCCGAGTACGAAGGCGCCTACAAGATCACCCAGGGCCTGCTGGCCGAATTCGGTGCCCGCCGCATCGTCGATACGCCGATCACCGAGCACGGCTTTGCCGGTCTGGGCGTCGGCGCGGCCTTCGGTGGCCTGAAGCCGATCGTCGAGTTCATGACCTTCAACTTCGCCATGCAGGCGATCGACCAGATCATCAATTCGGCGGCCAAGACGCTGTACATGGCCGGCGGCCAGATGGGCTGCCCGATCGTGTTCCGCGGTCCGAACGGCGCCGCGGCGCGCGTCGCGGCGCAGCACAGCCAGGACTACGCCGCGTGGTACAGCCACATTCCGGGTCTGAAGGTGGTGCAGCCCTATACGGCGGCTGACGCCAAGGGTCTGCTGAAGTCGGCGATCCGTGACCCGAACCCGGTCATCTTCCTCGAAAACGAGATCCTCTACGGCCAGAGCTTCGACGTTCCGGCGATCGACGACTGGACCGTGCCGATCGGCAAGGCCCGCATCCACCGCAAGGGCAAGGACGTCACCATCGTCTCCTTCGGCATCGGCATGACCTATGCGGTCAAGGCGGCCGAGGAACTTGCGGCCGAGGGCATCGACGCGGAGGTCATCGACCTGCGCACGATCCGTCCGATGGACATCGACAGCGTCGTGCGGTCGGTCAAGAAGACCAATCGTTGCGTCACCGTCGAGGAAGGCTGGCCGCAGGGCTCGGTCGGCGAGCATATCGCCTCCGAACTGATGGTCCGCGCCTTCGATCATCTCGATGCGCCGGTCCTCAAGGTCTGCGGCAAGGACGTGCCGATGCCCTATGCTGCCAATCTCGAGAAGCTGGCGCTGCCGTCGGTCAAGGACGTGATCGATGCGGTCAAGGCAGTGACCTATCGGGACTGATGCCATGGCGAGCGGTACGGCTCATCCCGGTGCGGCAGGCGACGATGCGGGCCTTGTCCTGGTTCAGGATATCGACGCGTCGCCGGCAGCCGTCTGGGAGTGCCTGACCGAACCCGTCTGTTTCAGGAGCTGGTGGCGCGAGACCGTGGAGTTCGAGCCGCGGCTCGGCGGCCATCTCTTGGAGCCGTGGACGGATCCCGACGGCGTCGAGCATCTGACCCGGGCCGAAGTCACCGCCTACCACCCGCCGCACGGACTGGTGATGGTCTGGGCCGACGCGGACTGGGGCTTCGACACCGTCGTCTCGGTGTCGCTGGAGCCTCTGGCGGACGGCACGCGGGTGACGATCGAACATCAGGGCTGGCAGGCTGCGCCCGAAGCGGATCGCGCGGCCCTTCTGCTCGACCACAGGAATGGCTGGTCGCATCACCTGTCCAGGTTGACCGACCACGCACACGAACATGATGCCCGGCGCAAGGGCCATTGAGGAGACGTTCCGGATGCCCATCAATGTGACGATGCCCGCGCTCTCGCCGACGATGGAGGAGGGCAACCTCGCCAAGTGGCTGGTGGCCGAGGGCGACACGGTTTCGGCCGGTGACATCATCGCCGAGATCGAGACCGACAAGGCGACCATGGAAGTCGAGGCCGTCGACGAGGGCAAAATTGCCAAGATCGTCGTCCCCGCCGGTACCGAGGGCGTGAAGGTCAACGCCGTCATCGCCATTCTGGCCGCCGACGGCGAGAGCGTCGAGGATGCGGCCAAGGGGCGCGGTTCGGCTGAGGGGTCGGACGACAAGGGCGGCGCGATGGTCGCCGATCCAAAGGCCGACGCGGCCGTGACCGGTTCGGAAGCCGACGCGAAGGATGCCGAAAAGCGTGGCGACAGCCGTCCGGCGGCCGATACCACGAGCGCGTCGTCCGGGCAGGGCGGTTCGGGCGATCGCGTCTTCGCATCGCCGCTGGCGCGCCGCCTGGCCAAGGATGCCGGGCTCGATCTCGGCGCGGTGCAGGGCTCCGGTCCGCATGGCCGGATCGTCAAGGCCGACATCGAGAATGCGAAGGCTTCGGGCGGAACTCGCAAGGCGGCCGATGCGCCGGCTGCCAAGAGCGAGGCCGCGCCGGCCCCGGCAGCGGCCCCTGTCGCCAAGGGCACCAGCGACGAGGCCGTTCTCAAGCTGTTCGAAGAGGGCTCCTACGAGAAGATCCCGCATGACGGCATGCGCAAGACCATCGCCAAGCGCCTGGTCGAGGCCAAGTCCACGGTCCCGCATTTCTACCTGACGCTCGACTGCGAGCTCGACGCGCTCTTGGCGCTGCGCAAGCAGCTCAACGAGGCGGCGCCGATGATCAAGACCGATGCGGGCGACAAGCCGGCCTACAAGCTGTCGGTCAACGACATGATCATCAAGGCGATGGCGCTGGCGCTGAAGGCGGTGCCGACGGCCAACGTGTCGTGGACCGAATCGGCCATGCTGCAGCACAAGCATGCCGATGTCGGCGTCGCGGTGTCGATCGAGGGCGGCCTGATCACCCCGATCATCCGGCGCGCCGAGGAGAAGACGCTCTCGGCGATCTCCAACGAGATGAAGGACCTGGCCAAGCGCGCCCGGGCCCGCAAGCTGAAGCCCGAGGAATATCAGGGCGGCACCACGGCCGTCTCCAATCTCGGCATGTTCGGCATCAAGGACTTCGCCGCGGTGATCAATCCGCCCCATGCGACGATCCTGGCGGTCGGCGCGGGCGAGCAGCGCGCGGTGGTCAAGAACGGCGCCGTGACGGTCGCCACCATGATGAGCGTGACCCTGTCGACCGACCACCGGGCGGTGGACGGCGCGCTGGGCGCCGAACTGGCGGTGGCGTTCAAGCAGCTGATCGAAAACCCGATGTCGATGCTGGTCTAGGGCGGGGCGATGAAAACCGTCCTGTGCTACGGCGACTCGCTGACCTGGGGCTACAACCCCGAGACCGGGCTGCGCCATGATTACGACAGCCGCTGGCCGAACGTCTTGGCCAGGGCGCTGGGCGAGGACGTGGTGGTCATCACCGACGCGCTGAACGGGCGGACCACCGTCTTCGACGACCAGATGGTGATGGCGGAGCGCAACGGGGTGAAGACCCTGCCGACGGCGCTCGGCGCCCATCAGCCGCTCGACCTCGTCGTCCTGATGCTGGGTACCAACGATCTGAAGCGGCACACCGGCGGCGGCCGGGTCTTCGAGTCGCGTCAGGGCATGGAGCGGCTGGTCGAGATCATCCTGACCTTCCCCTACCAGCGGGGCTATGACGCACCGAAGATCCTGATCGTCGCGCCGCCGATGTTCTGCGCGACCACGGAGCCGGACTTCACGCTGCTGTTCGGGCATGCGCTCGAGGAATCCCAGCATTTCCGCTCGGCCTGCACGAAGGTCGCGGAGGAATATGGATGCGCCATGTTCGACGCGTCCGAGGTCTGCGAAACGACGCCGCTCGACGGCATCCATCTGTCGGCGGAGCATACCCGCGCGCTCGGCGAGGCGCTGATCGCGCCGGTCAAGGCATTGCTCGACGAGACGGCATGAGCCGGCCGCGGCTGCCTCGCCTTCGGCGCAGGGCGGCGGCGGCCGCACCCATCCGGCCTGGTGACGCACGGTTTGCGCCCGCACACCCGGCCCACGAAGTTCCGGCGTCCCAGGAGACCACCCATGGCTGACACCTACGACATCCTCATCATCGGCGGCGGCCCCGGCGGCTATGTCGCGGCGATCCGCGCCGCGCAGCTCGGCTTCAAAACTGCCGTCGTGGAACGCGAGCATCTCGGCGGCATCTGCCTCAACTGGGGCTGCATCCCGACCAAGGCGCTGCTGCGCTCGGCCGAGATCTTCCACTATGCCGAGAATGCGACGGCCTACGGCCTGAAGATCGCCAAGCCGGACTTCGACATGGAAGCGGTGGTGAAGCGTTCGCGCGGCGTCTCGGCGCAGCTGAACGGCGGCGTCGGCTACCTGATGAAGAAGAACAAGATCGACGTCATCTGGGGTGAGGCGAAGATCACCAAGGCCGGCAAGGGCGGCCCGGTAGAGGTCTCGGTCGGCAAGATGAAGAAGCCCGTTGTCGAGCCGCAGAACCCGGTTCCGAAGGGCGTTCTCGGCGAGGGCAACTACAAGGCCAAGCATGTGATCGTCGCCACCGGCGCCCGTCCGCGGGTGCTGCCGGGGATCGAGCCGGACGGCGACCGGATCTGGACCTATTTCGA
This sequence comes from Aurantimonas litoralis, assembly GCF_026153195.1. Taxonomy (NCBI): domain Bacteria; kingdom Pseudomonadati; phylum Pseudomonadota; class Alphaproteobacteria; order Hyphomicrobiales; family Aurantimonadaceae; genus Aurantimonas; species Aurantimonas litoralis. Next base: position 75,829 of record NZ_JAPFBM010000007.1, read on the forward strand.
GGCGATGAAGCCGAAGGCGATGCCCAAGAGCCTCATCGTCATGGGCTCCGGCGCCATCGGCATCGAGTTCGCCTCCTTCTACCGCACCATGGGCGCCGATGTGACGGTGGTCGAGCTTCTGCCGCAGATCATGCCGGTCGAGGATGCCGAGATCGCCGCCGTCGCCCGCAAGCAGTTCGAGAAGCAGGGCCTGAAGATCCTCACCGACGCCAAGGTGGCGAAGGTCGAGAAGGGCGGCGACGGCGTCTCCGTCACCGTCGAGACCAAGGACGGCAAGTCGCAGGTCCTGAAGGCCGAACGGCTGATCTCAGCCGTGGGCGTGCAGGGCAACACCGAAGGGCTGGGCCTCGAGGATGTCGGCGTCGCCATCGAGCGCGGCATCGTCAAGATCGACGGCTACGGCAAGACGAATGTCGAGGGCGTCTACGCCATCGGCGATGTCGCCGGCCCGCCGATGCTGGCGCACAAGGCCGAGCATGAGGGCACGATCTGCGTCGAGAAGATCAAGGGTCTCGACGTCCACCCGATGAAGAAGACCGAGATCCCCGGCTGCACCTATTGCCAGCCGCAGGTCGCCAGCGTCGGCCTGACCGAAGCCAAGGCCAAGGAAGCCGGGCACGCAGTCAAGGTCGGCCGGTTCAACTTCAAGGGCAACGGAAAGGCGATCGCGCTCGGCGAGCCGGAGGGGCTGGTGAAGACCGTCTTCGACGCCAAGACCGGCGAACTGCTCGGCGCCCACATGGTCGGCGCCGAAGTCACCGAACTGATCCAGGGCTTCGTCATCGCCATGGGGCTGGAGACGACCGAGGAAGAGCTCATGCACACGGTCTTCCCGCATCCGACCCTGTCGGAAATGATGCATGAGAGCGTTCTCGACGCCTATGGCCGCGTCATCCACATGTAGATTCCGCCCGCTGCCCTCTTGCCTCGTTTTCGCCCGCGCTAGCTACCGTCCGAGAAGTCAAACGCGACAAGGAGTCTCAGGAATGATCGGTAGTTTTCTCGCAGCCATTATCGTTGGCGGCATTGCAGGTTGGCTGGCAGAAAAAGTCATGAAGAGCGACATGGGCGTTCTCATGAACATCATCCTCGGCGTGGTTGGCGCCATCGTGCTGAGCCTCATCCTGCGTCTGACAGGGCTGGGCTCCGGCGCAAGCGCCTCCTTCTCCTGGGAATACCTCATCGTCGGATTTGTGGGCGCCTGCCTGCTGATCTTCATCGTGCGTCTGTTCCGGCGCTAGTCACCGGTCCCGCACGAATGACTGCGTCGCGGTGGATTGCACCGGGGCGCCCGGGAGCTTAATTGAGGCCCATGGTCACCGTGCTCGATAACCGCCTTGCGGTCGAGGCCAAGCCTCGACCGCGGCATCCCGAAAAAGCCCATCGTCCGGATCAGGCGACGACCCTGCGCAAACCGGACTGGTTGCGCGTCAAGGCGCCGGTCTCGAAGGGCTACCAGGAAACGCGCGAGATCGCGCGGTCCAACAACCTCATCACCGTGTGCGAAGAGGCCGGCTGCCCCAATATCGGCGGCTGCTGGGAGAAGAAGCACGCGACCTTCATGATCATGGGCGGGATCTGCACCCGCGCCTGCGCCTTCTGCAACGTGGCGACCGGCATGCCGAAGCCGCTCGACGAGAGCGAGCCGGAGAGCGTCGGCCGGGCCGTTGCGGCCATGGGGCTGAACCATGTGGTCATCACCTCGGTCGATCGTGACGATCTGGCCGATGGCGGCGCCCAGCATTTCGTCGAGACGATCCGCGCCATTCGCGCCGCGGCGCCCGGCACCACCATCGAGATCCTGACGCCGGACTTCCTGCGCAAGCCGGGCGCGCTCGAGGCCGTGGTCGCGGCCCGGCCCGACGTCTTCAACCACAATCTGGAAACCGTGCCGTCGAAATATCTGACGGTGCGCCCGGGCGCCCGCTACTTCCACTCGATCCGGCTGCTGCAGCGGGTGAAGGAGCTCGATCCGACGATCTTCACCAAGTCCGGCATCATGGTCGGCCTCGGCGAGGAGCGGAACGAGGTGCTGCAGCTCATGGATGATCTGCGCTCGGCCGATGTCGATTTCCTGACCATCGGGCAGTACCTGCAGCCGACCAAGAAGCACCATGCGGTGATGCGGTTCGTGACGCCCGAGGAGTTTAAGTCCTTCGAGACCGTGGCACTGTCCAAGGGCTTCCTGGTCGTGTCGGCCAGTCCGCTGACCCGTTCGTCGCATCACGCCGGCGAGGATTTCGAACGGCTGAAGGCGGCGCGTCTCGCCCGTCGCGCGGCCGCCTGACAGCGACGATCATGGCTCATTTCCAGACCACCCGGCGCGTGCACCACTCCGCCGACGAGATGTTCGCGCTCGTCGCCGACGTGGAGAAATATCCGGAATTCCTGCCGCTCTGCCAGCAACTGAACGTGCGCTCACGCCGCGAGCGCGACGGCAAGACGCTGCTCGTGGCCGACATGACGGTCGCCTACAAGATGGTCCGCGAGACCTTCTCGACGCAGGTGCTGCTGAAGCCGGACGAGCGCCGCATCGACGTGAAATATGTCGAGGGCCCGTTCCGCTATCTCGACAATCGCTGGGATTTCGTGCCGGTCGGCGAGGATGCCTGCGACGTCAAGTTCGACATCGAGTACGAGTTCAAGAGCCGTACGCTGGGGCTCTTGATGGGCTCGATGTTCGACTACGCCTTCCGGCGCTTCGCCGAAGCCTTCGAGGCGCGCGCGGATGTCATCTATGGCGACGGTGCCCGGAGCGCTCAGAGCGCCGGTTGATCCGCGAGCGCATCGAGCAGCATATCCAGCGCGATGCCGACGCTGGCGCTTCTGATGTCCGCCCGATCGAGCGGGCCGAAGCGGCATTCCCGATGGCGAGTGGTCACCGGCCCGGCGCAGGCGAAGTGGACGAGGCCCACCGGCTTCTCGGCCGAGCCGCCGCCCGGGCCCGCAATCCCCGTGACGGAGACGGCGACGCTTGCGCCGGACGCACGGCGGGCGCCCTCGGCCATCTCGCGGGCCACCGGTTCGGACACCGCACCATGTTCCGCCAGGGTCGCGGCATCGACGCCGATCATCTCGACCTTTGCGGCGTTGGAATAGGTTACATAGCCCCGGTCGAGCACGGCGGACGAGCCGGCAATGTCGGTGAGGGCGGCCGCGATCAGTCCGCCGGTGCAGGACTCTGCCGTCGCAATGGTCAGCCCAGCCTTCGCGTAGGCCTCGATGACGCCGCGTGCCTGAGCTGCGATCACCCTCGCATCGGCGCTCACAGGGTCTCTCCGTAGGAGACGCTGGCCGTCGCGATCGCGGCGATGCCCTCGCGGCGGCCGACGAAGCCGATGGTCTCGTTGGTCGTGGCCTTCACCGAGACCCGCTCCGCGTCGAGCCCGGTCATCGCGGCGATCGCCGCACACATGGCGGCGCGATGCGGGGCGATCTTCGGCGCCTCGCAGATCAGCGAGATATCCGCATTCATGATCCGTCCGCCTTTGGCCCGGACGATCTCGACGGCCTTCTCGACGAAGATGCGCGACGGCGCCCCGCGCCATTGCGGATCGCTTGGCGGGAAATGGTCGCCGATATCGCCGGCGCCGCAAGTCGCCAGCAACGCGTCTGTCAGGGCATGCAGGCCCACATCGGCGTCGGAATGGCCGTCCAGTGCCTGGTCGTGCGGAATGGCAATCCCGCAGAGGGTGACGTGGTCACCCGGCACGAGCCGGTGCACGTCGTAGCCATTGCCTGTCCTGACATCGATCATCGGCCGTATTCCCCGCATCCGTTCGTCGGCCAGCGCGATATCACGGGCCGTCGTCAGTTTCACGTTCTCGGCCAGCCCTTCGACGAGACGAACGGGAAGGCCGGCCCATTCGGCAATGGACGCGTCGTCGGTGAAATCGTCGCGCCCGGATGCGGCGGCAGCCTCGTGGGCCGCGCAGATGGCAGCAAAGGGAAAGCCCTGCGGCGTCTGCGCCGCGTACAGGTCGCGCCGGTCGACCGTGGCGGCGATCTGCCCATTGGGGTCCGCCTTTTTCAGCGTGTCGGGGACGGCAATGGCCGGGATGGCTCCTTCGGTGTCGCCAATGGCGGCAAGCGTGCGGTCGATCAGACCGGCGTCGACGAAGGGCCGGACGGCGTCGTGAATCAGCACCACATCGGGGGCAGGGTCCGCCAGCGCCGTCAGGCCCCGGCGCACCGATTCCTGGCGAGTCGCGCCACCGAGGGTGACTTGGACGCGGTTGAGGGTGGTTTCGAGGGCTGCGGCGAGCAGCGCGCGATCATCCCTGTGGATGACGATCACGATGCGGTCGATGCCGGGATGGTCGAGAAAGACGCGGACGGTATGCGCGATCACCGCCCGGGAGGCCAGCGAACGGTACTGCTTGGGGCCTTCCACCGACTGGCCCGCGCGTTCGCCGCGTCCGGCCGCTACGATGACCGCAGCCACGCTCCGCTTCATCGTTCGATCCCCGTCACATTTGCCTCGCCCGCGTGAACCATAGAGGGAAGCAGCTATGCAAGGCACGTGCTTGTCTTTTGTGCATGCCCGGATAAGTTACAGCCAAATGGCGAAAGAAACGACACATTCAGTAGACGCCCAAACATTGGGCGATTCCGGCCCGGCCCAGTCCTACGTCCGGATGCCGATGCATGTCGGTGGCCACAGGCTGGCGAACCGCGTGTTCCTCGCGCCGCTGTCGGGAATCTCCGACGTGCCGTTCCGGCGGCTGGCGCGGCGCTTCGGCGCCGGCATGGTGGTGTCGGAGATGGTCGCCAGCGGCGAGTTCGTCAAAGGCTGCGACGAGAGCGCGCTGCGGGCCATGCGCGACGGGCCGGGACTGCACGTCGTGCAGCTCGCCGGGCGCGATCCCGCCTGGATGCAGCGCGCCGCGGCGCAACTGGCCGCCAACGGCACGGATATCATCGATATCAACATGGGGTGCCCCGCCAAGAAGGTCGTGGGCGGGCTGTCGGGTTCGGCGCTGATGCGCGAGCCGGACCTCGCCCTGCGGATCGTCGAGGCGACCGTGGCCGGGGCCGGCAGCGTGCCGGTGACTCTCAAGATGCGGCTCGGTTGGGACCGTGAGTCGATCAATGCGCCGGAACTGGCGGCCGCGGCCGAGGCCGCCGGTGTCGGCATGATCACGGTTCACGGGCGCACCCGCAGCGACTTCTACGAAGGCCAGGCGGACTGGCCCGCGATTGCCGCCGTACGGGCCGCCGTGTCAGTGCCGCTGGTCGCCAATGGCGATCTCGTTTCGCCTGAACAGATCGCGGCGATGCTCGCCCAAAGCGGGGCCGATGCGGTGATGGTCGGCCGCGGGTCGCAGGGGCGTCCGTGGCTGCCGGGCCTGATGGCCGGTGCGATCGGCGCGGACGAGCTGGCCCGCTTGTCGCTCGGCGACCTCGTGGCCGAGCACTATGCGGCGATGCTCGATCATTACGGCGCCCGGGTCGGCGTGCGCCATGCCCGCAAGCATCTGGGCTGGTATCTCGACCGCTTCATCGCCGCTGCCGGCCCCGTGCCGGAAGCCGACCGGATGGCGGTCATGGCCGGCCAGGACCCGCAGGCCGTGCTGAGCGTTCTGCGCCGCCTTTTCGCCGAGACCCGCCTTCTGGACGTCGAGCCGAGCCTCGCGCCCTCCGCCATGCAGGAAGCAGCCTGAACCATGAACGATGAAGCGGCCCCCATGGATCTGGCGGCGACACAGACACGCATTCTCAACGCCCTGCCGCACCCGGTGGTGGTTATCGACAAAAGCGGCCGGTTCCGCTTCGCCAATTCCGATGCCGAGCAGTTCTTCTCTGCCGGCATGTCCTATCTCGCCAAGCGGCGCCTGCAGGATTTCGTGCCGGCCGACAGCCCGCTCTTTGCGCTGATCGACCAGGTCCGCGAGCAGCAGGGGCGGATCAGCGAGTACCGGGTGGACGTGTCGTCGCCGCGACTGGGCGGCGAGCGGCTGGTCGATCTCTATGTCTCGAACCTGCCGGACGATCCCGAGCTCGTTGTGGTGATGATCCAGCTGCGATCCATCGCCGAGAAGATGGACCGCCAGCTCACCCACCGGTCGGCGGCGCGCTCGGTCACGGGGCTTGCCGCGATGCTTGCCCATGAGATTCGCAACCCTCTGTCGGGGATCAAGGGCGCGGCGCAATTGCTGGCGACCTCGGCCAGCGACGAGGATCGCAGCCTGACGCGGCTGATCCAGGAAGAGAGCGACCGGATCGTCAAGCTCGTCGACCGGATGGAGGTATTCTCCGACCAGCGGCCGATCGAGCGCTCGGCCGTGAACATCCATTCGGTCCTCGAACATGTGAAGACGCTGGCGCGTTCGGGCGTTGCCCGGAAGATCAAGATCATCGAGCTCTACGATCCATCGCTGCCGCCGGTCTTCGCCAATCGCGACCAGCTGGTGCAGATCTTCCTGAACCTCGTGAAGAACGCCGCCGAAGCGGTCGGCGACCGCGAGGGCGGCGAAATCCGGCTGATCACCGCCTTCAAGCCGGGCGTGCGCCTGTCGGTTCCGGGCACCCGCGATCGCGTGACGCTGCCGCTGGAATTCACCGTCGAGGACAATGGCGCGGGCATCCCCGACGACATCCGCGAGCACATCTTCGACCCCTTCGTGACCACCAAGCCGAGCGGCTCGGGACTGGGCCTCGCCCTCGTCGCGAAGATCGTCGGCGACCATGGCGGCGTCATCGAGTGCGAGTCCCACGAAGGGCATACGAGCTTCCGCATTCTCATGCCGGCCTGGCGCGAGATCGCGGAAACGCCAGCGGACGCGCCCCATCCGGCATCGGAAGTCTGAGGAATTGGAATGAGCATGCAGATTCTCGTTGCCGACGATGACTCCGCCATCCGCACGGTCGTCTCACAGGCCCTGATGCGGGCGGGCTTCGAAGTGCGGGTCACTTCGAACATCGCGACGCTATGGCGCTGGATCGCGGCGGGCGAGGGCGATCTCGTCATCACCGACGTGCTGATGCCCGACGGCAATGCCTTCGACACGCTGCCGAAGATCAAGAACTCGCGGCCCGATCTGCCGGTCATCGTGATGAGCGCGCAGAACACCTTCATGACCGCCATCAAGGCGTCGGAGAAGGGCGCCTACGACTACATTCCCAAGCCCTTCGACCTGACCGAGCTCGTCGCCATCGTCCGCCGGGCGCTGTCGGAGCCGAAAGAGAGCCGGCGCCCGGACGCGCCGGACGAACTGCATGATTCCATGCCGCTGGTCGGTCGCTCGCCGGCCATGCAGGATATCTACCGGGCGCTCGCCCGGATGATGCAGACCGACCTGACGGTGACCATCACCGGCGAATCCGGCACCGGCAAGGAGCTGGTGGCCCGGGCGCTGCACGATTACGGCCGCCGGCGAAAAGGCCCGTTCGTGGCCATCAACATGGCGGCAATCCCGCGCGAGCTGATCGAGTCCGAGCTCTTCGGCCACGAAAAGGGCGCCTTCACCGGCGCGCAGGCCCGCACCAGCGGCCGCTTCGAGCAGGCCGAAGGCGGTACGCTGTTCCTGGACGAGATCGGCGACATGCCGATGGAGGCCCAGACCCGGCTACTGCGGGTGCTGCAGCAGGGCGAATACACCGTCGTCGGCGGGCGCACGCCCATCGCCACCGACGTGCGCATCGTCGCGGCGACCAACAAGGACCTGCGCCAGCTCATCGCCCGCGGCCTGTTCCGCGAGGATCTGTTCTACCGCCTGAACGTGGTGCCGCTCCGCCTGCCGCCGCTGCGCGAACGCATCGAGGATCTGGCCGATCTCGCGCGCCACTTCTTCACCGAGGCCGAGAAGCAGGGGCTGCCGCGCAAAGTGTTGAGCCAGGGCGCACTGGACGTGATGCGGCGCTATCCGTGGCCCGGCAATGTCCGCGAATTGGAAAACCTCATCCGGCGTCTGTCGGCGCTCTATCCGCAGGACGAGATTTCCGCCGAGCTGGTCGAGCACGAGCTGTCGAACGACGTGGCCAAGACACCGGGTCTCGACGGCGACGGCGGCAAGCCCATCGACCTGAGTGCCGCGGTCGAGCGCTATCTGTCCGACTATTTCGCCTCCTTCGGCGACGATCTTCCGCCGCCCGGGCTGCACGGGCGGATTCTGCGCGAGGTCGAGTATCCGCTGATCGCTGCGGCGCTGGCGGCCACGCGCGGCAATCAGGTGAAGGCGGCCGATCTCCTGGGGGTCAACCGCAACACCTTGCGCAAGAAGATCCGCGATCTCGACATCTCGGTGATTCGCGCGATCCGCTGAGCGGCATTTTCCAGCCTCGTTGCACTTTGGCCACATTCCGTTGCATTGTAGCAACGTGATGACCGGTTGCAGTGATTCATGAGCTCGACACCCCAACAGAGCGCGCCCGAGGTTCCGTTCCTCATGGAGCGCCGTCGCTTCATGCTGGTTCCGGGGCTGATCGCCGTGGTCGGCGCGCTGATCACCGGCGCGATCTCCTTCGTCGTCCTGATGGGACTGACGCCGATCGCGCCGACCGATACGATCGTCACCATCGCCACCATCGTCAACGGCGCCTTTGTCGTGCTGCTCTGCGTTCTGATCGGGCGCGAGGTGCTGCGCATGGTCCGGGCGCGTCGCCAGGGCAGGGCGGCCTCCCGCCTGCATGTGCGCATCGTCGCCCTGTTCTCGATCGTCGCGGCGCTGCCGGCGTTGCTGGTGGCCATCGTCGCCGGCGTGACGCTCGATCTCGGGCTGGATCGCTGGTTCGAGATCCGCACGCGCACCATTGTGGAATCGTCGATCAGCGTCGCCCGGGCCTATGTGAACGAGAACGCCCGCAATCTGCAGGGCTCGACCCTGTCGATGGCCTACGATCTCGACCAGCAGCGGCGACTGTTCGATCTCGATCAGAACGGCTTCGAGAACCTGATGACCGATCAGGCCAAGGGGCGCTCGCTGCTTGGCGCGCAGATCCTGCGGGCCGACGGCACGCCCTTCCTGCGCGCCGATGTGGCGGTCGAGCGGCCGCTGCCGGTCCCACCGGAGGACGCGCTGCAGCGCGCGGCGGATGGCAATCTGGTGTTCATCCCGCCCGGCGTGACCAATCTCGTCGGTGCGATCATCAAGCTGCGGCAATTGCCCAACAGCTATCTCTACACGGTGCGGGCGGTCGATCCGGAAGTGCTCGACGCGTTGCGGCTGATGGAGGAGCGTTCGGCCGAATATTCCAGCCTCCAGGCCAATAGACTGGGCCTGCAGGTGGCCTTCGCGCTGCTCTATCTCGGCATCATGCTGATCGTGCTCCTGTCGGCGATCTGGACCGGCATCGGCGTCGCCGACCGGCTGGTGCGACCGATCCGGCTGCTGATGGGCGCCGCGGACGAGGTGTCGAGCGGCAACCTCGCCGTCTCGGTCCCGGTGCGGACCTCGGACGGTGATGTCGGCTCCCTGTCCAACACCTTCAACAACATGATCCTGCAGCTGCGCAGCCAGCGCTCCGAGCTGGTCCATGCCAAGGACGTCATCGACGAACGCCGTCGTTTCACCGAGGCGGTGCTGTCCGGCGTGACGGTGGGGGTGATCGGTGTCGAACGCGACGGCTCGGTGTCGATGCTGAACCCGTCCGCCGAGCGGATCCTGCATGTCGACGCCAAGGCCGTCGTCGGCCGGTCACTCACCGAGACGTTCCCGACGATCGGCCAGGTCTTCGAGGCCGCAACGGCTTCGTCGCGCCCCGAATTCCAGGAGCAGGTGAAGCTGCGCATCCGCGATCGCGAGCGCGTCCTGGCCATCCGCATCACCTCGTCGGAAGAGAGCGAGGGCGCGCGTTCCAGCGTCGTGACGATCGACGACATCACCGATCTCGTCGACGCGCAGCGATCCTCCGCCTGGGCCGATGTCGCACGGCGCATCGCGCATGAGATCAAGAACCCGCTGACCCCGATCCAGCTTTCGGCCGAGCGCATCCGGCGGCGCTACGGCAAGCGCATCGAGGACGACCGCGAGGTTTTCGACCGGTGCATCGAGACGATCATCCGGCAGGTCTCCGACATCGGCCGGATGGTCGACGAATTCTCCACCTTCGCCCGGATGCCGAAGCCGCGCATGGAACCAAAGGACCTGCGCGAAGCGTTGCGGGAAGCGGTGTTCATGCGGGAAATGGGGGATCACGGTATTTCGTTTGTTGCCGATATTCCCGACGAGCCGCTGCTGGGCTCCTTCGACATTCGCCTGCTCTCCCAGGCCTTCGGAAATCTCGTCAAGAATGCGGTGGAATCGCTCGAGACCGCCGAGGTCGCCGACGGCCGGATCCGCATCCGCGCCGTGCCGGGCCCGGAGCGGCATCTGGTCGAGATCAGCGACAATGGCCGGGGATTTCCCCGGGAGGATCGAGATCGGCTTCTGGAGCCCTACATGACCACGCGCGAGAAGGGGACCGGGCTGGGCCTCGCCATCGTGCGGAAGATCATCGAGGAACACGGCGGGACGATCGAACTCGACGACGCGCCCGATCAGCCGCAGGGGGCGATGGTCCGCATCACCCTGCCGGCGGATGGCTTTGCAGACGCGGACATCCGGGAGAATGCCGGGAAATGAGAAAGGATTGGTGAGATCGATGGCATCGGACATCCTGATCGTCGACGACGAAGCCGACATCCGCGAACTGGTGGCGGGAATCCTCGAGGACGAGGGGCACGAGACCCGGACCGCGGGGGGATCGGACGCCGCATTGCAGTCGATCGCCGAGCGCGTTCCGCGCCTGGTCTTCCTCGACATCTGGCTGCAGGGCAGCCGCCTCGACGGCCTCGACCTGCTCGACGCCATCAAGGCGCAGCATCCCGAAGTGCCGGTGGTGATGATTTCCGGTCACGGCAATATCGAGACCGCCGTGTCGGCGATCCGGCGCGGTGCCTATGATTACATCGAGAAGCCGTTCAAGGCCGATCGCCTGATCCTGGTGGCCGAGCGGGCGCTGGAGAATTCCAAGCTCAAGCGTGAGGTTTCCGAGCTGCGCCGGCGCTCGTCCGACTTCGCCGAACTGATCGGCAAGTCGCATCCGATGAACCAGCTGCGCACGCTGATCGAGCGCGTCGCTCCGACCAACAGCCGCGTGATGATCCTCGGCGCGTCGGGGTCCGGCAAGGAAATGGTCGCGCGGGCGATCCATGCCGGGTCGGCCCGGGCGGATGCGCCCTTCGTGGCACTGAACGCCGCGGCGATCACGCCCGACCGCATGGAGGTCGAACTCTTCGGCACCGAGGCGCCTCCCGGCGTCGAGCGCAAGGTCGGCGCGCTGGAGGAGGCCCATGGCGGCGTCCTGTTCCTCGACGAGGTCGGGGACATGCCGCGCGAAACCCAGAACAAGATCCTGCGCGTGCTGACCGAACAGACCTTCGAGCGGGTCGGCGGATCGAAGCGCGTGAAGGTCGATGTCCGCATCGTCTCGTCGACGGCTCAGAACCTGGAATCGATGATCGCCGAGGGCGCATTCCGCGAGGATCTGTACCATCGCCTCGCCGTGGTCCCGGTGCAGGTTCCGCCGCTTGCCGAACGGCGCCAGGACATCCCGCTGCTGATCGAAGCCTTCATGACGCAGATCAGCGAGCAGACCGGCATCAAGCCGCGGGCGATCAGCCCGGAGGCGATGGCGGTGCTGCAATCCAGCGAATGGCCCGGCAACGTCCGCCAGCTCCGCAACAATGTCGAGCGGCTGATGATCCTGTCGCGCGAAGGCGACGCCGAGACGACGATCTCGGCCGACATGCTGCCGCGCGAGGTCGGCGAGATGCTGCCGCAGACGCCGAGCCAGTCGGACGGGCAGATCCTGGCCCTGCCGCTGCGCGACGCGCGCGAAGTGTTCGAGAAGGAATATCTGGTGGCGCAGATCAATCGCTTCGGCGGCAATATCTCGCGCACCGCGGAATTCGTCGGCATGGAGCGCTCGGCACTGCATCGCAAGCTGAAGTCGCTCGGCATCTAGGTTCTCCGCTGAACCGACCGGCCCCACCAGGCCCGTCAATGAGGGACGCGCGGGCAGGGGCCGCGAGCGGCCTTTGCGCTCGTCCTCGCGAAGCATTAGGAACGCGGCTCTGAAGAGTTCGGCGTTTGAAGGGCGGAACGGATGAGAGTCGTGATCTGTGGTGCAGGCCAGGTCGGGTACGGCATTGCCGAACGGCTGGCGTCCGAGCGCAACGACGTCTCGGTGATCGACACCTCCCGTTCGCTTGTCCAGAACATCCGCGACAATCTCGACGCAAGGGGCTTCGTCGGCCACGGCGCCCATCCGGACGTGCTGGCCGAAGCGGGCGCCGAGCAGGCGGACATGATCATCGCCGTGACGCTGCACGACGAGGTCAACATGGTCGCCTGCCAGGTGGCCCACTCGCTGTTCAACGTGCCCACCAAGATCGCCCGCATCCGCTCGCAGAGCTATCTGCGCTCGCACTGGCAGGATCTGTTCTCGACCGACAACATGCCGATCGACGTGATCATTTCGCCGGAAGTCGAGGTCGGCGAGATGGCACTGCGCCGGATCGCGCTGCCGGGCGCCATGGATGTCGTGCGGTTCGCAGACGACAGCATCGCCATGGTCGCCATCGAGTGCCGGGACGACTGCCCGGTGGTCGACACGCCGCTTGCCCAGCTCACCGATCTGTTTCCCGACCTGAAGGCGACCGTCGTCGGCATCCTGCGCGGCGACAAGCTGTTCGTGCCGGCCTCGTCGGACCAGATGGTGGCCGGCGACATCGCCTATGTCGTCGCGGAACGCAGCCACGTGAAGCGGACGCTGGGCCTGTTCGGCCACGAGGAGCCGGAAGCCGGACGGATCGTCATCGTCGGCGGCGGCAATATCGGCTTCTACGTCGCCCAGCAGATGGAAAAGCGCAGCCTCGGCGCGAAGATCCGCGTGCTCGAGACCCAGCACGAGCGGGCGGTGACCATCGCCGACAGTCTGAAGCGCACCATCGTCCTGCACGGCAGCGGCCTCGACCAGACGATCCTCAACGAGGCCGACATCGCCGAGGCCGATCTCCTCGTCGCGCTGACCAATGACGACAAGGTGAACATCCTCTCCAGCGTCATGGCCAAGCGGCTGGGCTGCAAGGGCAATCTCGCCCTGCTGAACGATCCCGACTACCAGACCTTCACTCGCACGCTGGGCATCGACGCCTTCATCAATCCGCGCTCGGTGACGATCTCGCGGGTGCTGCAGCATGTGCGCCGCGGACGCATCCGCGCCGTGCATTCGATCCAGAACGGGCTCGCCGAGGCGATCGAGGCCGAAGCGCTGGAAACCTCGCCCCTGGTCGGCACGCCGCTGCGCGATCTGAACCTTCCGCACAATCTGCGGGTCGGTGCGATCTATCGCAACGGCCAGTTCGTGCGCCCGGATGGCCAGACCAAGATCAAGGCGAAGGATCGGGTGGTGATCTTCGCAGCGGCCGGTGCCGTGCGCCATGTCGAACAGCTCTTCCGGGTCAGCCTCGAATTCTTCTGATCGGCGCGGGACGCCCCCTGTTGCGCGCAGCCGCGCCGACATAAATGTCGGCGTGAGAGCCTGACTGCGCTTGATGTCCGGCCTGCGCCGGTGTCATGTCCGAAGGGAGTTCTCCTTGCGGCAGAGCCGGCCATTGCCGGCTTGTCAGATTCTGCGCGCAGGAGAGGTGAGCATCCGCAGGTCCGGCGGCGAGACCTGCGGGAGACGACGAAGCCGTATTGCCCGGGTCGACGGGTGCAGGACAATGCGCGGAACGACCGGCAAAGACCGGTTCAGCCGACGCCAATAAGAACAGGACAAGGACCACATGGCCGAACGCACGCAGAACCTTCAGGATCTCTTTCTCAACACCGTCCGCAAGCAGAAGATTTCGCTGACGATCTTCCTGGTCAACGGCGTCAAGCTGACCGGCGTCGTCACCTCCTTCGACAATTTCTGCGTGCTGCTGCGCCGCGACGGGCATTCCCAGCTGGTCTACAAGCACGCCATCTCCACCATCATGCCGTCCCAGCCCGTGCACATGTACGATGGCAGCGACGAAGACAGGAAAGACTGATTGGCCGAACATAGAGAAGTGGGGCCGCGAGGCCCGATCGAACACAAGACCGTCCCGACGCGGGCGGCGGTCTATGTCCCCGTGTTCAAGCAATACCCCGTGCAGGACGATGTGGCGGGCGCAGCCGAGGCGCCGCGCCGGAGCCACGATGCGCGCCTGGCCGAGGCCATGGGCCTTGCCGCGGCCATCGGGCTCGACATCGTCGCCAGCGGTATCGTCAGCGGCCAGCGGCCGCGTCCGGCGACGCTGATTGGTACCGGCAAGGTCGAGGAGATGAAGGGCGTGATCGCCGGCGAGGAGATCGGGCTGGTCGTCTTCGACCATCCGCTCACCCCGGTGCAGCAGCGCAACCTGGAACGGGAGCTGAACGTCAAGGTTCTCGACCGGACCGGTCTCATTCTCGAGATCTTTGGCGAGCGGGCGCGCACCAAGGAAGGCCGTCTGCAGGTCGAGCTCGCGCATCTGAACTATCAGCGCGGCCGGCTCGTGCGCAGCTGGACCCATCTGGAGCGTCAGCGCGGTGGCGCCGGCTTCCTCGGCGGTCCGGGCGAGACCCAGATCGAATCCGACCGGCGCCAGCTTCAGGAGAAGATCAAGCGGCTGGAAAAGGACCTGGAACAGGTCCGGCGGACCCGGCAGTTGCACCGCGCCCAGCGCAAGAAGGCGCCGCATCCGGTCGTCGCTCTCGTCGGCTATACCAATGCCGGCAAGTCGACGCTGTTCAACCGCCTGACCGGCGCCGACGTGATGGCGAAGGATCTGCTCTTCGCCACGCTCGATCCGACCCTGCGTCGCACGACGCTGCCGCACGGCACCGAGATCCTGTTCTCGGACACGGTGGGCTTCGTCTCGGACCTGCCGACGCATCTGGTGGCGGCCTTCCGGGCGACGCTGGAAGAGGTGATCGAGGCCGACATCGTTTTACATGTGCGCGACGTGGCCGATCCCGACACGCTGGCCCAGGCCGAGGACGTGCGCAAGATCTTGCGCGACCTCGACATCGACGTGGACGACAGCGATCACGTGGTCGAGATCTGGAACAAGGTGGACCTGCTCGACGAGGCCGGCCTTCAGCATCTGGCGACGATGCGCGAGAGCCTGCCGGATACCGACGCCGTGCATGTGGTGTCGGCTGTGACCGGCTTCGGCGTGGACACGCTGCTGGTGGATATCGAGCGGCGGATCGGCGGCGGCACGGTGACGCTGACCGTGGACGTGGCGCCCGATGCCATGGGCTTCGTGCCGTGGATCTACGAGAACGCCACGGTGACGGCGCGCGACGACCGCGAGGACGGCGCCGTGTCGCTGACGATGGACATCACCAAGCAGGCCCGGACAGAATTACGCCGGATGAGCGAGCACGCATCCGGCGTTTCGTTTCAGCGCTGAGAGCGGGTCAGGCCGGCACCGTCAGGTGCCGGTCCCGATCAGCATGAAGGCGGGAATATCGTCGCCGAAACCGACCGGCGACTTGCCGTTGTCGTCGTTGCGGCCGCCACGCGGCGCGGCGGGCTTGGCCCCACGGGTCCGCGACGACGATGCGGCGGGACGCGCCCGATCGCTGGAGGCTGCACGGCTGCGGCTCGGCTTCTGCACCGGTGCCACATCCTCTTCGACGGTTTCGACCGGTGCGTCGCGTGCGATTGCCTCGACGGGCACATCCAGCTCGCCGGCTTCGGCGCGAACCACTGCCGGTTCTGCTTCGACCGCCTGTTCCGGCGCCGTCTCGCTTGCCGGCTCCGCTGCAGCAGCAGCACCGCGACGACGTGTCGAGGACCCCGAGCGACGGCCACTGCCGCTGCGACGGGCCGGCTTCTCGCTGGTCTCGTCGTCGGAAACGGCGCTCACCGGCTCGCCGAGCCACTCGATCTCGTTGCCGATCAGCTTCTCGATGGCGTCGAGATGCTTCTTGTCGGCCTTGGTCGCCAGGGTGAAGGCTGCGCCCGAACGTCCGGCCCGGCCGGTGCGGCCGATGCGATGGACATAGTCCTCGGCATGGATCGGCACGTCGAAATTGAAGACGTGGCTGACGGCCGGGATGTCGAGGCCGCGCGCGGCAACGTCGGAGGCGACCAGCAACTGGATCTTGTTGTCGCGGAAGCCCTGGAGCATCGCGGTGCGCGAACGCTGGTCCATGTCGCCATGCAGCGCGCCGGCGGAGAAGCCGTGGCGCTCCAGCGAACGGAACAATGTCGCCACGTCCCGCTTGCGGTTGCAGAAGATGATGGCGTTGGTCAGTTCGGTCTGGTCGCGGATGACCCGGCGCAACGTATCGCGCTTCTCGAAGTCGTCCTTCTTGGTGGCGACCAGGCGCTGCGTCACGGTGAGCGCGGCCGAGGCCGGCTTGGCGACCTCGACGCGAACCGGGTTCTGCAGGAACTGTTCGGTCAGGCGGGTGATCTCCGGCGGCATGGTGGCCGAGAAGAACAGGGTCTGACGCGAGACCGGCAGGAGCTTGCAGATGCGCTCGATATCCGGGATGAAGCCCATGTCCAGCATGCGGTCGGCTTCGTCGATGACGAGCACTTCCACCGCGGTCATCAGCAGCTTGCCGCGCTCGAAATGGTCGAGCAGGCGGCCCGGCGTGGCGATCAGGACGTCGGCGCCGCGGTCGATCTTGCGATCCTGATCCGCGAAGGAGACGCCACCGATCAGCAGCGCGACATTAAGCTTCTGGTCGAGACCGTAGCGGGTAAAGGATTCGGCGACCTGTGCGGCGAGTTCGCGCGTCGGCTCGATGATCAGGGTGCGGGGCATGCGGGCCCGCGCGCGACCCTTCTCGAGCATGGTCAACATCGGCAGGACGAAGGACGCGGTCTTGCCGGTTCCCGTCTGCGCAATTCCCAGGACATCGCGGCGCTCAAGCGCATGCGGAATGGCCTGTTCCTGAATCGGCGTCGGTTCATTGTATCCGGCTGCATGTACGGCAGCCAGAACCTTGGCGCTCAGGCCGAGTTCGGAAAAGAGTTTCAAGCTAGCTGTTCTCTTGGGTAAATGGGAGGTTGCGTTCGGTAGCGTTTGAAAGCCCATCTCATGGGGCGATAGGGCGAGCACGAGCGCGAGTCAACCGATACGCCCCAAATGGGGCTTTTCACCGGGATTTACAGGGCAGAAATCATGAATTTCGTATCAATTGTCATGATTCCGGGCCTGTTGTGCACCGACGACCTGTATCGCGATCAGATCGCGGCGCTGGCCGGACATCCGATCCGGATTGCCGATACTACCAGCGACGCGTCGGTCACCGCCATGGCGGAGCGGCTCCTGGCCGATGCACCCGACAAGTTCGCGCTCTGCGGTCTCTCCATGGGCGGCTACGTCGCGCTGGAGGTGCTGCGACTGGCGCCGGAGCGCGTGCTGGCCGCGGCGCTGATGGCGACGAGCCACCGCGCCGACACGCCCGAGCAGACTGCCATGCGCCACCAGCTCATCGCGACGGCACGGGAAGAGGGGATCGAGCCGGTCGCGCGTCTGCTCTGTGAGCGCCTCGTCGCGCCGGAGACGGCGAGTGCGACGCTCAGGGAGCGCATCGTTCAAATGGCCACGGCGATCGGTGTCGAGGGTTTCGTTCGCCAGCAGCAGGCGATCATCGACCGGCCGGACCAGAGCGACCGGCTTCCGACGATCCATGTTCCGGTGACGATCGTCGCCGGGGAGGCGGATGCGATCATCCCGCCGGAGCGTGCGCTCGAAATGGCCGCGGCGATCCCGGGCGCGCGGCTGGAGATGCTGCCGGCGACCGGGCACATGGTGACGATGGAGCGGCCGGGCCGCACCAGCGAAATCCTGCGGCGCAGCCTCGCCGAGGCCGCCGCAGGCTGAGCAGTCGGCTCAGTTGGTCGCCGGGCCGAACATGTAGGGCTGGTCCGGGAAGAAGTGCAGCTCGTAGGTCTCGGCGATCTCGCCGTCCGAGGGCAGGAGATCGAAGAACAGCGACAGGCTGTTGGGCTCGGTCTCGCTGGGCTCGTCGGCGCGGTAGCCGACGACGGCGCCCTCGATCTGGTTGAGTTCCCGGATCTCGGTGCTGGAGCGCAGCGTCAGGTTGGTGCCGCTTCCTTCGAGCTGCTGGACGAAGAAATGATAGTCCGTCTCGTCGGCCGGGGACTGGACCATGATCGTGCGCCAGACGCCCTGAACGTCGCCGTCCGACCACGGGCCGACGATCTGCACGTCCTCGATGAGCGGCGAGAGCGCTTCGGCAGCTGCCGCCGGATCGCCCGCGCCGCCGGCCGCCGGTGCAGCGGTCGCGGGTGCTGAGGGGGCGGCTTCATTCGTGGCAGCCGGGGAGGCGGGGGCCGCCTGTTCGGCAACCGGGGCCGCGGCAGGCGCAGCGTCGGTCGCCTGCGCCAGAGCCGCGTTCTGGACCATCATGAGGGCCGCCAGGCTGACGCCGGCGAAGGTGCTTGCGGAACGAATGACCATCTTCGGACTCCCTGTGCCGGATCTGGTCGCTCTCTTACGGGGCGTGCCCGTCAGATGTCCAGATCCTCGACGAAGGCGGCGCGGTCCTGCAGGAAGCGGAAGCGCGCCTCTGGCTTGTTGCCCATCAGCGCGTTGACCGCACCGGAGGTGCCGGCCTCAGGCGTTTCGTCCATGTGGACGCGCAGCAGCGTGCGCTTGCGCGGGTCCATGGTGGTTTCCTTGAGCTGCGCGGGCAGCATCTCGCCGAGACCCTTGAAGCGCGAGATCTCGACCTTGCCGCGGCCCTTGAAGTCGCGGGCGATCAGGCGTTCGCGGTCGGCGTCGTCGCGGGCATAGGCGGTCTTGCCGCCCTGGGTCAGCTTGTAGAGCGGCGGCACCGCGAGGAAGAGGTGACCGCCCCGGATGAGTTCCGGCATCTCCTGGTAGAAGAAGGTGATCAGCAGCGAGGCGATATGCGCGCCGTCGACGTCGGCGTCGGTCATGATGATCACGCGCTCGTAGCGCAGGTCCTCTTCGCGGTATTTCGACCGCGTGCCGCAGCCCAGCGCCTGGATGAGATCGGCGAGCTGCTGGTTGGCGCCGAACTTCTCGCGTCCCGCCGAGGCGACGTTCAGGATCTTGCCGCGCAAAGGCAGGATCGCCTGCACCTTGCGGTCGCGGGCCTGCTTGGCGGAGCCGCCGGCGGAATCGCCCTCGACGATGAAGATCTCGGCATTGACCGAACCGCTCTGGGAGCAGTCGGCCAGCTTGCCGGGCAGGCGCAGCTTGCGCGTCGCGCTCTTGCGGCTGACTTCCTTTTCCTGGCGGCGACGCAGCCGTTCGTCCGCGCGCTCGACGACCCAGTCGATCAGCCGCGCGGCGTCCTGCGGCGAAGAGGCGAGCCAGATGTCGAAGGAATCGCGCATCGACTGCTCGACGATGCGCTGGGCCTCGGCCGTGGCCAGCCGGTCCTTGGTCTGGCCGACGAATTCCGGCTCGCGGATGAAGACCGAGAGCATGGCCGAGGCCGTCAGCATGATGTCGTCGCCGGTGATCACGGCGGCACGCTTGTTGCCGGACACCTCGGCGAAGGCCTTGAGGCCGCGCAGCAGTACCGAACGGAGGCCCGCTTCGTGGGTGCCGCCTTCCGGCGTCGGGATGGTGTTGCAGTAGGAGCGGACGAAGCCGTCGTCGGCGGTCCAGCTCACCGCCCATTCGACCGCGCCGTGGCCGGAGACCTTCTCGGTGCGACCGGCGAAGATCTGCGAGGTGACGCGGCCCTGCTTGTCGAGCGTGCCGTCGAGATAGTCCTTCAGGCCGCCCGGGAAATGGAACGTGTCGCGGGACGGCACGCTGCCGTCGGCGGGTAGCAGCGAGGGGTCGCAGGCCCAGCGGATCTCGACGCCGCCGAAGAGATAGGCCTTGGACCGCGCCATCGCGAGCAGCCGTTCGGGACGGAAGCGGGCACCTGCGCCGAAGATCTCCGGATCGGGCCGGAACCGGATCCGCGTGCCGCGGCGGTTCTGGACGTCGCCGATCTCTTCCAGACCGGTCTGGGCGTGGCCGCGCGAATAGGTCTGGCGGTAGAGCCTGCGGTTGCGGGCGACCTCGACCTCGAGCGTCTCGGATAGGGCGTTGACGACGGACACGCCAACGCCGTGCAGGCCGCCTGAGGTCTCGTAGACCTTGGAATCGAACTTACCGCCGGCATGCAGCGTCGTCATGATGACTTCGAGGGCCGACTTGTCGCGGTACTTGGGGTGCGGATCGATGGGGATGCCGCGCCCGTTGTCGGCGACCGACAGGGTGCCGTCGGCTTCCAGCGCCACCTCGATGAAATTGGCGTGCCCCGCGGTCGCCTCGTCCATCGAATTGTCGATGACCTCGGCGAAGAGGTGATGCAGCGCCTTTTCGTCGGTGCCGCCGATATACATGCCGGGACGCCGCCGGACCGGCTCGAGCCCTTCGAGGACCTCGATGTCCGCCGCGGTGTATTCGGCCGGTTCCTGGAGATTGGCTGCCGGGCGCGGCTTGGCGCTGGGCTTCGGCGCTCGCGGCTGGCGCGCGGCGTTGCCGGAAAACAGATCGTCGCTCATCGCGCGGCGAACTCCCTGGCGGATCGCCACATGACGCGCGTCGTTGGGGTCGAGCGCTCGTAAACCATGCCGAGATGCCTATACTTTCACGAAATGTTCTTCAAGCGCCCGGTCCTGCGGGGGGCAGGGAAAGCGCCGATTGTCGGATTTATCCACGGTTTCCGGCGCTGCGACCGGGACAGGTGAGCTGGCCGCCGCCCGAATGGTTCCGGGGCAGCATCTCCGGCGCCCCGCATGACCAGCGTCTTCACTGCAATAAAAAAGGGGGCGCCGATGGCACCCCCTCCCGTTCGGTCCGTGAAGACCCGATGGTCGCCGCCGGCAGCCGGCGACCGGTTCGGATCAGACCGAGTAGTACATGTCGAACTCGACCGGATGCGGGGTCATCTCGAAACGCAGGACCTCGGCCATCTTCAGGTCGATGAAGGCGTCGATCTGGTCGTCGTCGAAGACGCCGCCGGCCTTAAGGAAGTCGCGGTCGGTATCCAGCGCTTCCATCGCCTCGCGCAGCGAGCGGCAGACTGTCGGGATTTCCTTCAGCTCTTCCGGCGGCAGGTCGTACAGATCCTTGTCCATGGCGGAGCCCGGATGGATCTTGTTCTTGATGCCGTCGAGGCCGGCCATCAGCATCGCCGCGAAGGCGAGATACGGATTGGCGGTCGGATCGGGGAAGCGGACCTCGACGCGCTTGGCCTTCGGCGACTGGCCGAACGGGATGCGGCAGGACGCCGAGCGGTTGCGTGCCGAATAGGCCAGCAGCACCGGAGCCTCGTAGCCCGGGACCAGGCGCTTGAACGAGTTGGTCGACGGGTTGGTGAAGGCGTTCAGGGCCTTGGCGTGCTTGATGATGCCGCCGATGTAGAACAGCGCGCTCTCCGACAGACCGGCATATTCGTCGCCGGCGAAGGTCGGCTTGCCGTTCTTCCAGATCGACTGGTGCACGTGCATGCCCGAGCCGTTGTCGCCGAAGACCGGCTTCGGCATGAAGGTCGCCGTCTTGCCGTAGGCGTTCGCCACCTGGTGGATGACATATTTGTAGATCTGCATCTTGTCGGCGTTGCGGGTCAGCGTGTCGAACTTGATGCCAAGCTCGTGCTGGGCCGCGGCGACCTCGTGGTGATGCTTCTCGACCGCGACGCCCATCTCGGCCATGACGGTGAGCATTTCCGAGCGCATGTCCTGGCAGGAATCGATCGGGGGCAGCGGGAAGTAGCCGCCCTTGATGCGCGGACGGTGGCCGAGATTGCCGGTCTCGTATTCGGCGTCGTCATTCGACGGCAGCTCGGTGGAGTCGAGCTTGAAGCCGGTGTTGTACGGGTCGGCCTTGTAGCGGACGTCGTCGAAGATGAAGAACTCGGCTTCCGGGCCGAAGAACGCCGTGTCGCCGGTGCCCGACTGGGTCAGATAGGCTTCGGCCTTCTTGGCGGTCGAGCGCGGGTCGCGGTTGTAGGCCTCGCCGGAGACCGGGTCGAGAATGTCGCAGACGATCGCCATGGTCGACTGGGCGAAGAACGGGTCCATGTAGGCCGTCTCGGGATCCGGCATGAGAACCATGTCGGACTCGTTGATCGCCTTCCAGCCGGCGATCGACGAACCGTCGAACATCGTGCCCTCGGAGAACAGGTCCTCGTCGACCAGGGTGACGTCCATGGTCACGTGCTGGGACTTGCCCTTGGGGTCGGTGAAGCGCAGGTCGACGAATTTCACGTCGTTGTCCTTGACCTGCTTCAGGATGTCGTTGGCGCTCGTCATGGCGGTCCTTCCTATTATCGAACTCTGAGACTGTGTGTGGGAAGCTGCTGGATCAGATCGCGTCGGTGCCGGCTTCGCCGGTCCGGATGCGGATCGCTTCCTCGATGTTGGAGACGAAGATCTTGCCATCGCCGATGCGGCCGGTCTGGGCCGCCTTGCGGATGGCTTCCACGGCGGCAGCGACGGTCTCGTCCGCGAGGACGATCTCGACCTTCACCTTGGGGAGAAAATCGACGACGTATTCGGCCCCGCGGTAGAGTTCCGTATGACCCTTCTGCCGCCCGAATCCCTTGGCCTCTGTGACGGTGATGCCCTGAAGCCCCACTTCCTGCAGGGCCTCCTTCACCTCATCCAGCTTGAAGGGCTTGATGATGGCCTCAACCTTCTTCATCGACATTCCTTCTCGACGTTGTCCCCGTCACGGGCCGCCGGCCCGTCGAACCCGCTGTAGCAGGTCGCGTGCCAAAAACGACCTCCTACGGTGAACGCTTCGAAATAGTCCACCGGAACGATCGGGAAAGCGGAAATTTCGGTTACCGGCGCCTTCCTGTCCTATGATCCACGGCAGATGGCCCGAGGAGCGCCGATTGCTCTGTGCTCGAAATGGCTACACGAGGGCACCTGCCATGTCACCCAGACTGCACATCCCGTGATCAGAATGTCCATTTATTAGGCACACTCCATGACGAAATTTGCTGCACATGATCTGGCGCTGCTCGACCCGGTGCAGATGGCCGAAGCCGACCGGCTGACGATTGCCGGGGGCATGGCCGGCATCGCATTGATGGAGCGGGCGGCGGCCGCGGTGGCGGCGACCATCCGCCGGTCGTTCCCGAACGCACGGCGCGTCGCGCTTCTGGCCGGTCCCGGCAACAATGGCGGCGATGCCTGGGCCGCCGCGCGGCTCTTGAGCGAGGCCGGCTGCGAACCGACGGTCTACAGCCACGTCGCGCCGGATGCGCTCAACGGCGATGCGGCCCTGGCGGCTGCCGGTTATGGCGGCCCGTGGCAGCCGCTCAAGGCATTCGTGCCGGATGCTGGTTTCGACCTCGTCGTCGATGGTCTGTTCGGCGCCGGGCTGGCGCGGCCCGTGGAGGGGGAAGCGGCGCGGGCGATCGCGGCAGTGAACACCGCGCGCGTACCTGTCGTCGCCATCGATCTGCCGTCGGGAATTTCCGGTGCAGGCGGCGAGCCGCTAGGCGTGGCGATCGAGGCGGATCTCACGGTGACGTTCTTCCGGCGGAAGCCGGGCCATCTGCTGGAGCCAGGGCGAAGCGCGTGCGGCCGTCTGGTCGTTGCCGACATCGGCATCTCCGACACTGTCCTCGAGGCGATCGCTCCGCAGGTCTTCGCCAACGCGCCGAGCCTGTTTCGCAACCCGGTGACATCGCCGCGCGATGCCGGCCATAAATACGATCGCGGCCATGCCGTGGTGTTTTCCGGAGGGATGTCCCGGACCGGGGCGGCCCGGCTGGCCGCCATGGCGGCGTTGCGCGGTGGGGCAGGGCTCGTCACCGTCTATGCGCCGGGCTCGGCGCTGATGGCCCATGCGGCGCATCTGACCGCAATCATGCTGGAACGCTGCAACGACGCGGCGGATCTCGACGCACTCTTAAGCGATGCGCGCACCAACGCCTTCGTGCTCGGACCCGGCTTCGGGATCGGCGAGGATGCGCGCCATTACGCCAATGCGGTTCTCGCAGCAGGGCGGCGGCTGGTGCTCGATGCCGACGGAATCACGTCGTTCCAGGACGAACCGGAAACACTGTTCGCCGCGACCAAGACGGCGACGCGCGACGACGGGACGCCACTCGTGCTGACGCCCCATGCCGGCGAGTTCAAGCGGCTGTTTCCCGACCTTGCGGGCGACAAGACTCTGTCGAAGCTGGAGCGGACGCGAAGCGCGGCCCGGCGCGCCGGCGCCGTCATCATCCTGAAGGGGCGTGATACGGTCATCGCCGCACCGGACGGGCGCGCCGCGATAAATGCCAACGGCACACCGTGGCTGGCGACCGCCGGCAGCGGCGACGTTCTGTCCGGAATCGTCGCCGCGCAGCTGGCGCAGCGCGTGCCGAGCTTCGAGGCCGCCTGCGCCGGAGTCTGGATGCATGGCCGCGCCGCCGAACATTTCGGTCCCGGGCTGATCGCCGAGGATCTGGCGCCGATGCTGCCGCGGGTCCATGCCGAACTGGCGGCGGAACCGTCAGCCTGACGGACCGGAGCGCGCGGCGCTCATGTCAACGAGAGTGGCGCAGGCCGTCATGGCTCAGTCGTTCAGGCGCTCCTGCAACGCCATCGCGGCCTGCGGTGCGCGGACTTTTCCCTCGCGGATGAAATAGACGAAGACGTCGCGCGGCGTCTCCGCCGCGACCGTCTCCGGATCGTGCCGCGGCAGGTCGGCGGGCTGGCCGCCAGATGCCCATTGCCTGGCGCGCTCCGCCCAGGCATCGAGCGCGTCGGCCGGATAGCCGGTCGCGATCCCGGCGTCGCCCTTCTGCAGCCGGGCATAGACGAAGTCGGCGGTGACGTCGGCGATCTCGGGGTAGTCGGCGCTCTCGGCGTAGACGATGGCAACGCCGGCCTCGCGACACATCTGCACTGCTTGCGGGCAGGCGAAGCTCTCGTGACGCAGTTCCACGACATTGCGCAGGGCGATGCCGCCGGCCTTGGCCGGCAGCAGTTTCAGGAAAGCGCCGAAATCGTCCGGGTCGAACTGCTTGGTGGCCGCCAGCTGCCAGAGCAGCGGCCCCAGCTTGTCGCCGAGTTCGGCAATGCCGGACTCCACGAAGCGCTGGATGGATTCGCCGCCCTCGGCCAGGACCTTGCGGTTCACCGCATAGCGCGGCGCCTTCAGTGAGAAGACGAAGCCCTCGGGCGCCTCGCTCGCCCATTTGGCGAAGGTCTCCGGCTTCTGGCTGCGGTAGAAGGTGCCATTGACCTCGATCGTCCGCAGCTTCGACGCGGCATATTCGAGCTGCCGCTTCTTCGGCAGGTCGCCCGGATAGAAGCTTCTTTCCCAGGGCTCGAAGGTCCAACCGCCGATGCCCGTGCGGATCGTGCCGCGTCCTGCCATGTCGGTCCCCTCCGCCGCGGTCGCTACTCGGCCGCCTCGCGCTTGATGCCCGGCCGCCGCTCCAGCAGCTCGCGCAGGAAATGGCCGGTATAGGAGCGCTCGACCTTGACCACGTACTCGGGCGTACCGGTGGCGACGATCTCGCCGCCGCCATCGCCGCCTTCGGGACCGATGTCGACGACCCAGTCGGCGGTCTTGATGACCTCGAGATTGTGCTCGATGACGACGATTGTGTTGCCGCGATCGACGAGGTCGTGCAGCACTTCCAGAAGCTTGGCGACATCGTGGAAATGCAGGCCGGTGGTCGGCTCGTCGAGGATATAGAGCGTGCGGCCGGTCGCCTTGCGCGACAACTCCTTGGCCAGCTTGACGCGCTGCGCCTCGCCGCCCGACAGGGTGGTCGCCTGCTGGCCGACCTTGATGTAGCCGAGCCCGACCTCCTTCAGTGTCGCCAGCTTGTCGCGCACGACCGGGACGGCCGCGAAGAAGTCGACGCCTTCCTCGACCGTCATGTCGAGAACGTCGGCGATCGACTTCTCCTTGAAGGTGACCTCCAGCGTCTCGCGATTGTAGCGCTTGCCGTGGCAGACGTCGCAGGTGACGTAGACGTCGGGCAGGAAGTGCATCTCGATCTTGATGACACCGTCGCCCTGGCACGCCTCGCAGCGGCCGCCCTTGACGTTGAAGGAGAACCGGCCGGGCTGGTAGCCGCGGGCCTTGGCCTCGGGGAGGCCGGCGAACCAGTCGCGGATCGGCGTGAAGGCACCGGTATAGGTCGCAGGGTTCGAGCGCGGCGTGCGGCCGATGGGCGACTGGTCGATGTCGATGACCTTGTCGAGATGCTCCAGCCCCTCGACCCGGTCGTGTTCGGCGGGAATATCGCGGCCGTTGGAGATGCGCCGCGAGGCCGCCTTGTAGAGCGTCTCGATCAGGAAGGTGGACTTGCCGCCGCCCGACACGCCGGTGACGCAGTTGAACAGGCCCAGCGGGATCTCGGCCGAGACGTTCTTGAGATTGTTGCCGCGCGCGCCGACGACCTTGAGCTGCTTGCCCTTCTGCGGCTTGCGGCGCTTCTCCGGCACCGGCACGCCGAGGTCGCCCGACAGATAGCGACCGGTCAGCGAGCGCGGATTGGCCATGACCTCGCCGGGCGTGCCGGCGGCGATGATCTCGCCGCCATGGACGCCGGCAGCCGGGCCGATATCGACGACATGGTCGGCGGTGAGGATCGCGTCCTCGTCATGCTCGACGACGATCACGGTATTGCCGATGTCGCGCAGATGCTTGAGCGTTTCCAGAAGCCGCGCATTGTCGCGCTGGTGCAGTCCGATCGAGGGCTCGTCCAGGACATAGAGAACGCCGGTCAGTCCCGAGCCGATCTGCGAAGCGAGCCGGATGCGCTGGCTCTCGCCGCCCGACAGCGTGCCCGACGCCCGCGACAGGGTCAGATAGTCGAGGCCGACATCGTTGAGGAAGCGCAGCCGTTCGCGGATCTCCTTGAGGATGCGGACGGCGATCTCGTTCTGCTTGTCGGTGAGCTTTGACGGCAGTTCCTCGAACCAGCCGGCGGCCGCGCGGATCGACTGCTCGGTAATCTCGCCGACATGACAGCCGGCGATCTTCACCGCCAGCGCCTCGGGCTTCAGCCGGTAGCCGTTGCAGGCCGGACAGGGGGTCGCCGACATGAAGCGCTCGATCTCCTCGCGCATCCATGCCGATTCCGTCTCTTTCCAGCGACGCGCCAGATTGGTGACGACGCCCTCGAAGACCTTGGTGGTCTTGTAGGAGCGCAGACCGTCATTGTAGCGGAACTCGATCTTCTGCTTGCCGGTGCCGTGGAGGATGGCGTTGCGGGCCTCCTCCGACAGGTCGGTCCAGCGATCGGTCTGCTTGAAGCCGTATTGCCGACCGAGCGCATCGAGGGTCTGGCCGTAATAGGGCGAGGAGGATTTCGCCCAGGGCGCGATGGCGCCGCCCTTCAGGGTCAGGGCGTCATTGGGCACGACCAGCTTGGGGTCGACGGCCTGCTGCGAGCCGATGCCGTCGCAGCGCGGGCAGGCGCCGAAGGGATTGTTGAAGGAGAACAGCCGCGGCTCGATCTCGGGGATGGTGAAGCCGGAGACCGGGCAGGCGAATTTTTCCGAGAAGACGAGCTGTTTGGCATGGCCATTCTCGTCGACGCCGTCGGCGAATTCGGCGATCGCCAGACCGTCCGCCAGGCCCAGCGCGGTTTCGATGGAATCGGCCAGCCGCGCCGACAGGTCGTCACGCACGACGATGCGGTCGACGACCACGTCGATGTCGTGCTTGTACTTCTTGTCCAGCGCCGGGGCGTCGGCGATGTCGTGGAACTCGCCGTCGATGCGGACGCGCTGGAAACCCTTCTTCTGCAGCTCGGCCAGTTCCTTGCGGTACTCACCCTTGCGGCCGCGCACGATCGGCGCCAGCAGATAGAGCCGCGTGCCTTCCTCCAGCGCCATGACCCGGTCGACCATCTGGCTAACGGTCTGGCTCTCGATCGGCAGGCCGGTGGCCGGCGAATAGGGCACGCCGACACGGGCGAAGAGCAGGCGCAGGTAATCGTAGATCTCGGTGACCGTGCCGACGGTCGAGCGCGGGTTCTTCGAGGTCGTCTTCTGCTCGATGGAGATGGCCGGCGACAGGCCCTCGATCTGGTCGACATCGGGCTTCTGCATCATCTCGAGGAACTGCCGCGCATAGGCGGACAGGCTCTCGACATAGCGGCGCTGGCCTTCGGCATAGATGGTGTCGAAAGCGAGCGACGACTTTCCCGAACCCGACAGGCCGGTCATCACGATCAGCTTGTCGCGCGGAATCTCCAGGTCGACATTCTTGAGATTGTGTTCGCGCGCGCCGCGAATGGAGATCGTCTTGAGTTCGGCCATGACGCGAAATGCAGTCCTTGCGGGTGGGAAACGGACCCTACTTAGGTGCGGGACCGGACTCTTCCAAGGCGGGGTCCGAACCGTTCTGCTTGACTCCGGTCAGATGATGTTCTTTTTTTGTTCCAGTCAAGGCCGAGCCGGCGCAATGGCGCCACCCGAAGATCGCGGTTCAGCGGCGGCGGACAAGGCGGTGGACGACGGGGCCGGGCTGCTTTCGTCCGGCGGCGCGGTCGGATAGGGTCGCGCCGATTTTCAGATTTGGAGTTTCGTCATGGCAGGCAGTGTCAACAAGGTCATTCTGGTGGGCAATCTCGGGGCCGATCCCGAGATCCGCCGCCTGAATTCCGGCGACGCCGTCGTCAATCTGCGGATCGCGACCTCGGAATCCTGGCGCGACCGCCAGTCGGGCGAGCGTCGCGAACGCACCGAATGGCACAACGTCGTGATCTTCAACGAGAACCTGGTGAAGGTCGCCGAGCAGTTCCTGAAGAAGGGCTCGAAGATCTATATCGAGGGTGCGCTGCAGACCCGCAGCTGGGAAGACCAGTCGGGCCAGAAGCGCTACACCACCGAGGTCGTGCTGCAGAAGTTCCGCGGCGAGCTGCAGATGCTCGATGGCCGCAACGAAGGCGGCGGTGGCGGTGCTGGCGGTGGCGGCGGTTATGACCGCGGCGGCGGCGGCGGCGGCGGTGGCCGTATCGAGCAGGGCGGCGGTGGCGGCGGCGACCGGGGCTATGGCGGCGGCGGCGGTGGCGGCTCGTCCCGTGACCTCGACGACGAAATCCCGTTCTGATCGCCAAACCGATCGCAGAATGAGAGGGCATCCGGCGAAAGCCGGGTGCCCTTTTTCGTTGTGAGGATGGGGCGAACGGGACGTGGCGACGGACTGCGGAGCGCTCCGCCCGACGTGACGCGCCGAGGCCCATGGTGCCCTGCCGGCGTCGCGTCGCGATCAGCTCAGGGCCGTCGCGCCTTGCTGGCTGGTGCGGATGAGCTCCGCGGCGCCGTCGGCGACGAACTGCACCGCGAGGGCGGCCAGGAGAACGCCGAGCAGCCGTGAGATCACCGCGCGCCCGGTAACGCCGAGGAACCGGTCGACCCGGTGGGCGAGGGCAAGGAAGGCGAAGCTGACGGTGAGCGCCGTGAAGATCACCCCGACCAGCGCCGCCTGACCACCGAGGCTGGGCAGCGAGCCCGACAGCAGGATCACCGCCGAGATGGCGCCCGGACCGGCAATCAGCGGGATCGCCATCGGGAAGGCGGCGACGTCGGCGGCGTCGGGATCGTCCACGGCCTTGTTGGCGCTGCGTTGCTTGCGCTCATTGCGCTTCTCGAACACCAGCTCGAAGGCGATCCAGAACAGGAACAGGCCACCGGCGACCCGGAAGGCGCCGAGGGTGATGCCGAGCGTGCGCAGGATGCCGAGGCCGAAGAGGGCGAAGACCGTCAGGATCGCGAAGGCGATCAGGCAGGCGCGCAGCGCGGTCCGCTGGCGCTCCTTCTCGTTCATCTCCGGCGTCAGGGCGAGGAACAGCGGCACCAACCCGAGCGGGTCGATGATGACGAAGAGGGTGACGAACCCCGACAGGAGAAGATCGAACATGGGTTCCGCGATCCCGTGAAGCCTTGGCCATCGGTAACAGGTGGCGCCAGCCGGTCAAAGGCCGTCGGCCGCAAAACCACCGAATCGGCTGATTCCCGCCGCGCAGCCGGGTTTTCGGCACCTGGCCGCCGGGCGCCTGTCGCGGTTTCTTTTGGATAGCGCGTAAGCGGCTGGCAACATTGGCCTTTCGAGGCCGCGCAAATGGGCGCTGCAATTGCTCCGGCGGGCTGTTCGGGCTATAGGCAGAACACGAATTTTGAGTCAATCGGGACACAGTCTTGGCCGAAGACGACATCACGACGCCGCCGGAGCGACCCACCGGTATCGATTCCATCTCGATCATCGAGGAAATGCAGCGCAGCTATCTCGATTACGCCATGAGCGTGATCGTCAGCCGTGCGCTTCCCGATGTGCGCGACGGACTGAAGCCGGTGCATCGGCGCATCCTCTACGCGATGCACGGCATGGGCCTGACCTTCAACCGACCGTACCGCAAGTCTGCCGGTGTCGTCGGTGAGGTGATGGGTAAGTACCATCCGCACGGCGATTCCTCGATCTACGACGCCTTGGTCCGCATGGCGCAGGACTGGTCGCTGCGCGCGCCGCTCATCGAGGGGCAGGGCAATTTCGGCTCGATCGACGGCGATCCGCCGGCCGCCATGCGCTACACCGAGACGCGTCTCTACAAGGTGTCGGAGGCGCTGCTCGCCGACATCGACAAGGAAACCGTCAACTTCCAGGACAATTACGACGGTCGCGAGCAGGAGCCGGTGGTCCTGCCGGCGCGGTTCCCGAACCTCCTGGTGAACGGCTCCGGCGGCATCGCCGTCGGCATGGCGACGAACATCCCGCCGCACAATCTCGGCGAGATCGTCGATGGCTGCGTGGCGATGATCGACAATCCGGCGATCACGCTGGAAGAGCTGATGGGCTTCATTCCGGGGCCTGACTTCCCGACCGGGGCCATCGTCCTGGGCCGTGCGGGCATCCTGTCGGCCTATTCGACCGGCCGCGGCTCGATCCTGATGCGCGGCAAGGCGCATGTCGAACCGATGCGCAACGATCGCGAGGCGATCGTCATCACCGAGGTGCCGTTCCAGGTCAACAAGTCGACGATGATCGAGAAGATGGCCGATCTGGTCCGCGAGAAGCGGATCGAGGGCATCTCCGACATTCGCGACGAGAGTGACCGCGACGGCTACCGCGTCGTTGTCGAGTTGAAGCGCGATGCGTCGTCCGACGTCATCCTCAACCAGCTCTACCGCTTCACGCCGTTGCAGACGACCTTCGGCGCCAACATGGTCGCACTGAATGGCGGCCGGCCCGAGCAGATGACGCTGCCCGACATGCTGTCGGCCTTCATCTCGTTCCGCGAGGAAGTGGTCAACCGGCGCACCAAGTACCTGCTGCGCAAGGCGCGCGAGCGCGCCCATGTCCTCGTTGGCCTGGCCATCGCCGTCGCCAATATCGACGAGGTGATCAAGCTGATCCGGGCTGCGCCCGATCCGGCGACCGCCCGCGAGCAGTTGATGACCCGCGCCTGGGAAGCCAAGGACGTGGCGCCGCTGATCCGGCTGATCGACGATCCGCGCCACCGCATCACCGAAGAGGGCACCTATCGTCTGTCCGAGGCACAGGCGCGCGCCATTCTCGACCTGCGCTTGCAGCGCCTGACGGCGCTTGGCCGCGACGAGATCGGCGACGAGCTGAACAAGATCGGCGAGGAGATCCGGGAATATCTGGAGATCCTGTCGTCGCGCGTCCGCGTGCGCGAGATCATCAAGGAAGAGCTGATCGCGGTCCGCGACGAATTCGCGACGCCGCGCCGTACCGAGCTCTCCGAGGGCGCGGCGGACATGGACGACGAGGACCTGATCCCGCGCGAGGATATGGTCGTCACCGTGAGCCATGGCGGCTACATCAAGCGCGTACCGCTGGCGACCTACCGGTCGCAACGTCGCGGCGGCAAGGGCCGCGCCGGCATGTCGCTGAAGAACGACGAGGATTCGGTCACCCGGCTGTTCGTCGCCAACACCCATACGCCGGTGCTGTTCTTCTCGTCGCGCGGCATCGTCTACAAGGAGAAGGTCTGGCGGCTGCCGCTGGCCTCGCCGCAGTCGCGCGGCAAGGCGCTGATCAACATGCTGCCGCTGGAAAAGGGCGAGCGGATCACCTCGATCCTGCCGCTGCCGAGCGATCCGGACGCGGCCGCCGAGCTGAACGTCATGTTCGCCACGACCCGCGGCACGGTGCGCCGGAACAAGCTGTCCGACTTCACCCAGGTCAACCGCAACGGCAAGATCGCCATGAAGCTCGACGAGGACGGCGACGAGATCCTCGCCGTCGCGACGTGCTCGGAGGACGACGACGTTCTTCTGACCGCGGCGTCGGGCCAGTGCATCCGCTTCCAGGCGACAGACGTGCGCGTCTTCGCCGGCCGTAACTCGGTCGGCGTGCGCGGCATCTCGCT
Organism: Aurantimonas litoralis; assembly: GCF_026153195.1. Taxonomy (NCBI): domain Bacteria; kingdom Pseudomonadati; phylum Pseudomonadota; class Alphaproteobacteria; order Hyphomicrobiales; family Aurantimonadaceae; genus Aurantimonas; species Aurantimonas litoralis. Next base: position 108,150 of record NZ_JAPFBM010000007.1, read on the forward strand.
GGGCGAGGGCGACCGGGTCATCTCCATGGCGATCCTGCGCCATGTCGATGCGACCCCGGCCGAACGCGCCTCGTATCTGAAGATGCGCCGTGCCGTCGAAGGCGCGTCCGACGCCGATCTCACCGCCGAGCCGACGGTCGAGGAAGAGGGCGCCGGCGACGTCGCCATCGATCAGGAGCGCTACGCCTATCTGAGCGCCGCCGAGGAGATGATCCTCACGGTCAGCGAGTTCGGCTACGGCAAGCGGTCGTCGTCCTACGAGTTCCGGGTGATCGGCCGTGGCGGCAAGGGCATCCGTGCCACCGACACGAGCCGGGCCTCCGAGATCGGCCAGCTCATGGCCGGCTTCCCGGTGGAAAGCGGCGACCAGATCCTGCTGGTCACCGATCGCGGCCAACTCATCCGCGTACCGGTCGAGGGCATTCGTACCGCCGGCCGCGCCACCCGCGGCGTCACCATCTTCAAGACAGCCGATGGCGAACGCGTCGTTTCGGTCGAGCGCATACCCGATCAGGGTGCCGACGAGGCGGGCGAAGCCGAGGCGGACACGATCGATGGGGACATCGAAGACGGTGGCGTAGACGGTTCGACGCCGGACGGGGCAGGGCCGGACGACGCCGCTCCCGACGGTGATGTTCCGCCGCAGGAATAGCGCCGCCACCCACGCAACGAAAAAAGGACTGCCGCGATCGTGTCGCGGCAGTCCTTTTCGCATCAGGGCTCGGCTGCAGGCCGGCCCGTTCGTCGCCTATTCCGGAACCGGTGCTTCGAGACGCGGCTCCGTCAACGGCCGAACCGGCTCAGCGCATGGTGCGGGTGCGATTGGCGGTCACGCGGAGGCGCTGCGCCTGGGATTCATTGTGCAGGGTGATCGCGGTCGCCGTTGCGAGGGTGACGACCATGGCGATGGACAGGGCGAAGACCAGCATCGTGTTTCTCCATTATTCGACTTGACAACGGACCGCGTTGCAATTCGTTCCAGATAGCAGCGTTTCGCTGAACGATGCCGGAAGCTGCGGTTCATCATCCGTTCATCGGCGGGCGGTCCGCGGCGTCTCACCGATGCCGCATGCGAGGGGACAGGACGACATGACACGCGCCTTCTATCCGGGGTCGTTCGACCCGATGACCAACGGCCATCTCGACATTCTCCGCCAGGCGCTGGCGGTCTTCGACACGGTCGTCGTCGGCATCGGGGTGCATCCGGGCAAGACGCCGATGTTCAGCTTCGACGAGCGGGCCCGGCTGATTGCCGATTGCGTTGGCGGCAAGTCGAAGGCCGAGCTGCGCGTCGTCGCGTTCGACAACCTGGCCGTCGATGCGGCGGTCGATGCCGGCGCGACGGCGATCGTGCGCGGCCTGCGTGACGGCACCGACCTGAATTACGAGATGCAGATGTCGGGCATGAACGGCGTCATGCGACCGGAGGTGACGACGGTGTTCTTTCCCGCGTCGCCTGCGACGAGGCCCATAACCGCCACATTGGTTCGGCAGATCGCCCGCATGGGAGGGGACGTGACTGCGTTCGTTCCTGCCAATGTCGCCGAGGCGATACGAGGAAAGACCGCCTGACGCCGAGCGCAGGCGCGAGAGCTGGAGTAAGTCCGACATGAAGATTTTCGCATCGCTGGGACTGGCCGTTTCCCTGGCCGCCACCGCCTTTGCCATGCCTGCCACCGCCCAGTCGTCCGATCCGGACAACATGCTGGTGATCACCACCAAGAATGGCGACATCGACATCCAGCTGCGGCCCGACCTCGCCCCCAGCCATGTCGAGCGGATCAAGGAACTCGCCAAGGAAGGCTTCTATGACGGCGTCGTCTTCCACCGCGTCATCGAGGGCTTCATGGCCCAGACCGGCGACCCGACGGGCACCGGCATGGGCGGTTCCGACAAGCCGGACCTGAAGGCGGAGTTCTCGGACGAGACCTTCGACCGCGGCACCGTCGGCATGGCGCGCTCGCAGGACCCGAACTCGGCCAATTCGCAGTTCTTCATCATGCTCGCCGACGGCGACTTCCTCGATGGCCAGTACACCGTGGTCGGCGACGTCGTCTCGGGCATGGAGACCGTCGACGCGATCAAGAAGGGCGATCCGGCCCAGAACGGCTCGGTCGACGAGCCTGATGCGATGGTCAAGGTCACCGTCGGCGGCGACGCCGGCTGAGGTTGACGCTCCCGCGGTTCGCCCGAGGCTTGTGCCCACAGGCGAATCCGCCCAAGTAAGGGCATGAATGGCGGTTCCGGTGATCGGAGCCGCCTGTTTTGCATGTTTGAATCGAAGGAGAACGAGATGGCCTACGACAATCCGGAAGATACGCTGGTCCTCGAGACGACCAAGGGCCAGGTGGTCATCAAGCTGCGGCCCGATCTGGCTCCGAACCATGTCGCCCGCGTCAAGGAACTGGCCCGCGAGGGCTTCTACGACGGCGTCGTCTTCCACCGCGTCATTGACGGCTTCATGGCCCAGACCGGCGACCCGACGGGCACCGGTGCCGGCGGCTCCGACAAGCCGGACCTGCGCGCCGAGTTCTCCGCCGAGCCGCACAAGCGTGGAACGGTGTCCGCCGCCCGCACCGCGAACCCGAACTCCGCCAACTCGCAGTTCTACATCTGCTTCGACCGCGCACCGTGGCTCGACCGCCAGTACAGTGTCTGGGGCGAGGTCATCGAGGGCATGGACAACGTCGACAAGATCAAGAAGGGCGAGCCGGTCCAGGATCCGGACTCCATCACCACCATGCGCGTCGCGGCCGACCTCTAGGCCCGGCGACACGATCCGGCATGCGCGTCGACCTGTTCGATTTCGAGCTGCCGCCGGAGCGGATCGCGCTCCGGCCGGTCTCTCCGCGTGAGAGCGCGCGCCTGCTCTGCGTCGATCCGGTCGGTGCGCTGGCCGATCAGACGGTCGGCGACCTGCCGTCGCTGCTGACGCCGGGCGACGTCCTGGTCTTCAACGACACCAAGGTGATCCCGGCGCAGCTCGAAGGGCTGCGCCGGCGCCCGGGCTCGGTGGACGGTGAGGGCGTCGCCCAGATTTCCGCCACCCTGCATATGCGCGAGGCGCCGGATCGCTGGCTGGCCTTCGTGCGGCCCGGCAAGCGCGTCAAGGTCGGCGACCGCATCGCCTTCGGCCATGGCGGCAATGCCTGCCTCGCCGGCACGCTGGAAGCCACCGTCGAAACCCGCGGCGAAGGCGGGGAAGCCTCGCTGCGTTTCGACCTGTCCGGCCCGGCGCTGGACGAGGCGATCGCCGCCGTCGGGCATATTCCGCTGCCGCCCTATATTGCCTCGAAGCGTCCCGACGATTCCCAGGACCGCACCGATTACCAGACCGTCTACGCCCGCGAGGACGGCGCCGTCGCAGCGCCGACGGCGGGACTGCATTTCACCCCCGATCTGTTCGCGCGCCTTGCCGCCCGCGATATCGCCACCGAATATCTGACGCTGCATGTCGGCGCGGGCACGTTCCTGCCGGTCAAGGCCGAAGACACGGCCGACCACCGCATGCACAGCGAGATCGGCCGCGTCACCGAGGAGAGCGCCGAACGGCTGAACGCGGCGCGCCGCGCGGGCCGGCGCATCGTGTCCGTCGGCACGACGTCGCTGCGGCTCCTGGAGAGCGCGGCCGACGCCGATGGCACGATCCGGCCCTTCTCCGGCCCCACCGACATCTTCATCACACCGGGCTACCGCTTCCGGGCCGTCGACCGGCTGATGACCAATTTCCACCTGCCGCGCTCGACCCTGTTCATGCTGGTCAGCGCATTCAGCGGGATCGACACGATGAAATCCGCCTACGCCCACGCCATCGCCAATGAGTATCGCTTCTATTCGTATGGCGACGCCTGCCTGCTCGACCGGGCCGCGGCATGAGCGAGACCTTCCAGTTCAAGCTCATCGCCACCGACGGCAAGGCCCGGCGCGGCGTGATCACCATGCCGCGCGGCGAGGTGCGCACGCCGGCCTTCATGCCGGTCGGCACCGCCGGCACGGTCAAGGCGATGTATCTCGACCAGGTGCGGGAGCTCGGCTCCGACATCATCCTCGGCAATGTCTACCATCTGATGCTGCGACCGGGCGCGGAGCGCGTCGCCCGGCTGGGTGGTCTGCATGACTTCGCGCTCTGGCCGCATCCGATCCTGACCGATTCGGGCGGCTTCCAGGTGATGTCGCTCGCCAGCCTGCGCGAGCTCGACGAGACGGGCGTGCGGTTCCGTTCACATATCGACGGCTCGAAGCATGAGCTGACGCCCGAACGCTCCATCGAGATCCAGGGGCTTCTGGATTCGGACATCCAGATGCAGCTCGACGAATGCATCCGCCTGCCGGCCGAGCGCGCGGAGATCGAGCGCGCCATGGAAATGTCGCTGCGCTGGGCCGAGCGATCGGCAAAGGCTTTCGGCGACCAGCCTGGCAAGGCGATGTTCGGCATCGTCCAGGGCGGTGACCTGATCGACCTGCGGGTCCGTTCGGCCGAACGGCTGGCCGCGATGGATCTCAAGGGCTACGCGGTCGGGGGGCTGGCGGTCGGCGAGCCACAGGACGTCATGCTGGCGACCCTCGACGAGACGCTGCCGGTGATGCCGACGGAAAAGCCGCGCTACCTGATGGGCGTCGGCACGCCGGACGACATTCTGCAATCGGTGGCACGGGGCATCGACATGTTCGACTGCGTCATGCCGACCCGGGCGGGTCGCCACGGTCTGGCCTATACGCGCTTCGGCAAGGTCAATCTGAAGAACGCCCGCCATGCCGACGACCCGCGGCCGCTGGACGAAGCGTCCGACTGCCCGGCGTCCCGCGATTATTCGCGCGCTTATCTGCACCATCTGGTGCGCTCCAACGAGGCGCTGGCCTCGATGCTGCTGACCTGGAACAATCTGGCCTATTACCAGTCGCTGATGGCCGGCATGCGCGCGGCGATCGAGGCGGGCGGCTTCGAGGACTTTGCCGCCGCCACCAAGGCCGGCTGGACGCGCGGCGACCTGCCGCCATTCGGCTGAGCCGGCACAAGCAGGCGGCAGCCCGTCGGCACCACGTCAGACGGCCAGATCGTCGCCCTTGCGGATCGTGCAGCCGGTGATCTTCATCGTGCCGTCCGGCTGGCGCTCCAGCGTATAGCTCGCCACCCAGCTTCGCCCGCGCGAATCGGTGAGGTTCACCTCCTGGCGGAAGCCGGAGCCCTCGGGCTTCAGTGCGCCGAAGACGGCGCTCTCGGAACGATAGACCGGGTCGTAGCCCTGCTTCACCATCGCCATGAAGGATTGCGGCGAGGGGAAGAGGGCCCGGACGTTCGGGGCTGCATGGGAATAGGCTTCGGCACCATTGCCGGCGCGGAAGGCGTCGAGCTGGGCGCCGATCGCGGCGCGAATGTCCTCGGTGTCGCCGGCCACTGCCGGCCCGGCAAATACGGCAGTCCAGATCAATGCCGCTGCTGCGGCCGAAATCACCCGTCGTCGCATCCCGCACTCCTTTCGTCGGACCGAAAGGATCGGCGCGAACGCCGCAAGGGGGAAGCGGCCGCCACGCAACTTACCGTGAGGCCCGCCACTACATTGCGTCGGACGACCTCTCAGCCGTCATTGGCCGAGTTGAGGTCGCAGGGACGGCGGCCTTCCTCATGGGTGGCCAGTGCCGCCACGACCCGGACCGGCGCATCGGTCAGGCGCAGATCGATCCGCAATCCGGCGGCTGCGGCGTCTTCGAGGGCACGGTTCAGCGCATCCGCGCCGGTCTGGATCCGGTCGAGAATGTGCCGATGCTCTGGGCTTTGGGGTGCGAGGGTCATCTCTCGTAATTGAGCGCAGACGCGCATCAAGACAAGGAGCGGCCCTTCCGATGCAGATGCCGGGTCCCCGCCGGATCAGCCGGCGGGACCAGGGTCGGCGGGCGTCGGCGCCCGCCGGAAGACTTCAGCGCTGGGTCTTGAGATAATCCTTGCCCGTGCGGGTCGGGCGCCATTTGGAATCGCGGTGCTCGATGAAGCCGAGCTGCTTGAGGTCGGGAATGAGGCCCGTCGCGGGAAGATCGACCGGCTCGCGCTTGAGCTGAACGAGCAGCGCGCGGCTCTCGGGGGTCATGCGTGGCAACGCCATGGAATTCGTCCTTCTTGGGAATATGCACGGTGTCGGCCTTTGCGGCCGCCAAAGCAAGGGGGCGCCATGCCGCGGCGCCGGGCGGAGTCTGCCGGCGCAAAGGGGAGCCACCGACGTGAACGGGCGCTGGCTGTCAGGAGGGCTGGCTGGCGAACGCAGGGCAGATTGCTCATCCGCGCAGGCTTGGCTAGACAATCCTATCGCTCGGCAGCCGGATCGGATGCCGCAAGCTGCTTGGGGGAGCCGGCATTCTTCAGTCCATTTTTCATGTCGCGGCGATCTTCGGGCTGGCTGTGGCGGCCGCCATGCTCGTGCCGGCCCTGGTCGATCTCGGCGACGAGAACGACGACTGGCAGGTGTTCATCGGCTCGGCCTTCCTGATCGGGGCGTTCTGCACCCTCGTGGCGACGGCGACGCGGAGGAAAAGCCAGGCCCGGCTGAGCCAGCGATATGGGTTCCTGCTGGTCACCACCATCTGGGTCTTCGCGCCGACGGTGGCGTCGCTGCCGCTGTATTTCTCGTCGCTGGAACTCTCCTATGCCGGCGCCTTCTTCGAGGCGATGTCCGGCCTCACCACCACCGGCGGCACGGCGATTTCCGGTCTCGACGTTCTGCCGCGCGGGCTGTTGATGTGGCGCTCGCTGATGCAGTGGATGGGCGGTATCGGGATCATCGGCATGGCGATCCTGATCCTGCCGTCGCTCGGCGCCGGCGGCCTGTCGCTGTTCCAGATGGAAAACTCCGACCGTTCGGACAAGGTCCTGCCGCGGGTGAACCAGCTCGCCGCCGGCCTGCTCGGCGCCTATGTGGCGCTGACCATCGCCTGCATGGCAACCTATGTGATGCTCGGCATGGGCGCGTTCGACGCGATCAACCATGCCATGACGACGGTGGCGACCGGCGGCTTCTCCACCCATGACGCCTCGATGGGCTATTTCGAGAGCGACGCCATCCTGATCGCGGCGACGGTCTTCATGATTCTCGGGGCGCTGCCCTTCGTCATCTATATCCGCGCCTTCCTGCCGCGGCGGTTCCAGCGCTGGCGCGATCCGCAGATCCCGGTATTCCTGGTCATCTGCGCGGTGCTCAGCCTGACGCTGGCGGCCAGCCGGCGGACGATCAATGACACGCCGTTCGGCGAGGCGCTGATCTCGTCCACATTCAACCTGGTCTCGGTGATCACCACCACCGGCTACGCGTCGGAGGATTATACGCTGTGGTCGAACGCGGCGATCGGCATCTTCTTCACGGCGATGTTCATCGGCGGCTGCGCAGGCTCGACCTCGGGCGGCGTGAAGGCCAATCGGCTGGTGATCCTCTATCTCTTGGTGCGCGCCAGCCTGCACCGGCTGGTGCGCCCGCATGCGGTGCAACGGCTGCGCTACGGCAATCAGGTGATCTCGACCGACGTCCTGCAGACGGTGACGATCTTCTTCTTCCTGTTCTTCGGCACGCTGCTTACCGGCACGGTGGCCCTGTCGATGTGCGGGCTGGACCTGACCACCGCCTTCACCGGGTCGCTGGCCACCGTCGCCAATGTCGGCCCGGCCTTCGGCCAGATCATCGGGCCGGCCGGCAATTTCGGCAGTCTGCCCGATCCGGCGCTGTGGATTCTCTCCATCAACATGCTGCTCGGCCGGCTCGAACTGGTGACCGTGCTGATCCTGCTGTTCCCGTCCGTCTGGGTGGACTGAGACAGGACGAATTTTTCGCGCCCCCGGCGGCTCTGGTCACTGCGCCTGTTCGGTCGGGGCGGGGGCCGCGGCCCCCGGCTGCAGGCCGTCGGACGGATCGCCGCTGCCTTCGGCGAGGACGAAGGCGCCGATCGCGGCCAGGGTGACGATCACGGCCAGCCACCCGATCGCGGCGTGGTTGCGGCTGCGCTCGCGCGGGCTTTCGTCGCGATTGTCCATGTCGGCTCCCCCTTGGCGAACGATGTCGGGCCATGCGCTGCCGACGAATTCGTCGAACAGGTTGCCCCGGTTCTCGCGCAGCAACGTGCGGGCCGACGCTTCGGGTCCAAAGGATTGCAATAACGGTGCTGGGACCGGCCGCCCGCGCAATGGAGACCGTCGTTGCCGCGCCCGATGGGATATCGCGAAACCTGTCGAGCTACTCGCCGGCGACTTCCGCCGGCACCTCGCCATGGCGAGTCAGCACGACCGGCTCTTCCAGAACCTCGCCGGTTTCCACGTCGACGGTCTGCTCGACGGCCACGACGCCAACGACATGGCCAAGACGCGTTCCGTCGCGATCGGCCCGCTGGCGGGCTTCCTCGGCGGTCTTGAACTGCATCGTCTGGCCATTGCCGAGGCGGCGGCCCTGCTTGACGAATTGCTGCACGATAAAGAGCTTGCTGGCGGACATGGTCGTTCCCTCGGTGGTGATCACCTTCGACCGTACCGATTACGCCTGTTCGCCCCGGCATGCGACCGGTGCTTGGGCCGGTCGCGAAAGAACTCGGTCGATTGCCGGTTCCGAACGAGGCGAGTGACAAATTCTACCGGGAACCGGTGCTCGCAGAGGCCCTCGACATGTAAGGGCATAATCAGCGCCGCTTTGGGGCGGCGCCGACATCTCGATCCCTAACTCGCCGCATAAAACTCGCTTCACATGTATCTCCGATTCTGAACGAGGCGACACTGTGGCGGAGCTATCCGAGAGTCAGTCAGGGGTTGTTACAGCGAAAGGCTGCCGTACTCGTGTACTGACGACCAGCAGAAACATGTTTTCGGCTCAGGAAACCGAAGGACCGGCGCGCGAAATCTGCGTCCGATGCATCAGTAATTGTGGTGCAAGGATTGTGGTGAGCGCGCAGGGACTCGAACCCTGGACCTACAGATTAAAAGTCCGTTGCTCTACCAACTGAGCTACGCGCTCCGACCCCCGGGGCGTTGGCGTCCCGGGAGCAGCGCGCGGACCATAGAAAGGCGCCCCCTCACGGTCAACCGTCTTTCTGACCTGTCACTGACGGTTTTGCGATTTGCCGCAGGCGGGCGGGACGCCTAGAAGGCGGCGGCGTTGTCGTCCGCCCGAAGGGACAGGGCGGCGCCACCAAGTTGCAGCCTGCGCGCCGAGCATATGGGCGCACTGGCCGCCCTCGCCGAACGTCTCCCGCAATGAAGGCAGGTCCCTTGTTCGCCGAACTTTCCTATCCGACCGCGGTCTTCGCCGGCGCGCTGTCCTTCCTGTCGCCCTGCGTCCTGCCGCTGGTGCCGCCCTATCTCTGCTACATGGCCGGCGTCTCGGCCGACGAGCTGCGGGCCGGCCGTCAGATGGGAACGACCAGCTATGGCCGGCTGATTGCGACCTCGGTGACCTTCGTCCTCGGCTTCTCGACCGTCTTCATCATGCTCGGGGCCGGCGCCAGCACGATCGGCCAGTTGCTGCGGCAGAATCTCGACTGGCTCGGCATGGTCGCCGGCGTGGCGATCATCGTCATGGGACTGAACTTCCTCGGTGTTTTCCGGCTGTCCTTCCTGTCGCGCGAGGCGCGGATCAGCGCACCCGACAAGCCGCGCAGCATTCTCGGCGCCTATCTGATGGGCCTCGCCTTCGCCTTCGGCTGGACGCCCTGCATCGGTCCGGTGCTCGGCGCGATTCTCGGACTGGCGGGCGCCAAGAACACGGTGGGCGAGGGCGCCCTGATGCTGGGCTTCTATTCGGCTGGCCTCGGCATCCCGTTCATCCTGGCCGCCGCCTTTTCCGGCGCCTTCTTCCGCTGGATGCACGGGTTTCGGGCGCATCTGGCGACCGTGGAGAAGGCGATGGGCGGCCTGCTCGTCGTCACCGGCCTCCTGTTCCTGACCGGCGGCATGCAGACCATGTCGTTCTGGCTGCTGGAAACCTTCCCGGCGCTGCAGACCATCGGCTAGCGGCTTAGCGCTCGATCGCCTCCGCTGCGTCGCGATGCGTCGCCGGTAGGCATCCTCGTGCCGCGCTTTACCTTGCCGCAACGTTCCCCCTGAACGCGCGGCGGTCCCCGTGCTAAGGCGTGCTGCGAGATTCACGCGAAGAACGCGAGTGCAAGATGGCGAGACGCTGCCTGTCGATTATTCTGGCCGCCGGTGAAGGCACGCGGATGCGGTCGTCGAAATCCAAGGTTCTGCACAAGGTGGCGGGCCTGGAGATGATCCGTCACGTGGTGCGCGCCGCCCGCGCGGCCGGTTCCGACGATGTCGCGCTGGTCGTCGGGCGGGACGGGACGAGCGTCGCCGATGCGGCGCGCCGCGAGATTGCGAGCGTCGCCGCCCATGAGCAGACCGAGCGGCTGGGCACCGGCCATGCCGTCCTGGCGGCCCGCGAGGCACTGGAAAAGGGTTTCGATGACATCCTCGTTCTTTTCGGCGACACGCCGCTGATCGGCGCCGACACGCTGGCGCTAGCCCGCGCGACGCTGGCCGACGGGGCCGATATCTGCGTCGTCGGCTTCCGTCCGGCCGACCCCACCGGCTACGGAAGACTGATCGAGGCGGAGGGCGAACTGGTCGCCATTCGCGAGGAGAAGGACGCCGATGCCGAGGAGCGTCGGGTCGGCTTCTGCAACGCCGGCGCCATGGCGTTTCGCGGCGACAATGCGCTGGCCATGCTCGACGCGATCGGCAACGCCAATGCCAAGGGCGAATATTACCTGACCGATCTCGTCGCGATCGCCCGCACGGCGGGGCGCCGTGTCCGCGCCATCGAGGCCGACGCCAGCGAGGTGCTCGGCGTCAACACCCGCGAGGAGCTGGCGCAGGTCGAGGCCCTGTGGCAGGGCGCGCGGCGGCGGCAGGTGATGCTCTCCGGCGTGACCCTCCAGGACCCGGGAAGCGTTTTCTTCAGCCACGACACGGAGCTGGAACCCGACGTCTTCGTCGAGCCGCAGGTGGTTTTCGGTCCGGGCGTCCGGGTCGAGGCCGGCGCGACCATCCATGCCTTCAGCCATCTGGAAGGGTGTCATGTCGGCCCCGATGCCTCGGTCGGGCCCTTCACCCGGCTGCGGCCGGGTGCGGACCTGGCGCAGGACGCCAAGGTCGGCAATTTCTGCGAGGTCAAGAACGCCGAGATCGGCGTGGGCGCCAAGGTCAACCACCTCAGCTATATCGGCGACACCAGCGTCGGCGCGGCGGCCAATATCGGCGCCGGCACCATCACCTGCAATTACGACGGCGCACTGAAGCACCGGACCGAGATCGGCGCCGGCTCCTTCATCGGGTCGAACTCGGCGCTAGTCGCACCGGTGCGCATCGGCGAGGGCGCCTATGTGGGCACCGGCAGCGTCGTCACCGACGACGTGCCGGACGGGGCCCTGGCCATCGCCCGCGAACGCCAGGTGACCAAGCTCGGCCGCGGCCGCGAGATCACCGAGCGCAACAAGGCAGCAAAGGCGGCAAAGGCGGCAAAGGCCGCCGGCAAGGTCTGATAGCTTCGTAATCTCGCGATACCATTCGTGAATCACCGCAGCGCCACATTTCGTCTAGGTTGCGCTGCGTAGCCCGCCCTCCGGGCTCCCATTTCCACCGCCTCATCCAGCCAATCCGGGAACCAGTCCATGTGCGGAATCATCGGCATCATCAGCCGCGAACAGGTGGCCGACCGTCTCGTCGACGCGCTGAAGCGGCTCGAATATCGCGGCTATGACTCCGCCGGCGTCGCCACACTGGAAGACGGGGCGCTGACGCGGCTGCGCGCCGAGGGCAAGCTGGTCAACCTCGCGGCACGGCTCGCCGACCATCCGCTGAAGGGCACGATCGGCATCGGCCACACCCGTTGGGCGACCCATGGCGCGGCGACAGAGGCCAATGCCCATCCGCATGCGACGCCGCGGCTGGCGATCGTCCACAACGGCATCATCGAGAACTACCGCGAGCTGCGCACCGAGCTGGAAGCCGAGGGCATCGTCTTCGAAAGCCAGACCGACACGGAGACGGTCGCCCATCTGGTGACGCGCGAGCTGGAGCGCGGCCAGTCGCCCAAGGACGCCGTCCACACCGTGCTGCAGCGCCTGGAAGGCGCCTTCTCGCTGGGCTTCCTGTTCAACGGTAACGAGGACCTTCTGATCTGCGCCCGGCGCGGCAGCCCGCTGGCGATCGGCGAGGGCAAGGGCGAGATGTATCTCGGCTCCGATGCCATCGCGCTGTCGCCCTTCACCGACGACATTCGCTATCTGGAAGAGGGCGACTTCGCCGTCCTGACCCATGACAGCGTCTCGATCTTCGACGAGGACGGGCGCCCGGTGACGCGGCCGATCCGCAAGTCGGTCGGCAAGGCCTTCTATGTCGACAAGGGCAACCACCGGCATTTCATGCAGAAGGAAATCTACGAGCAGCCGGAGGTGCTGTCGCACACGCTCGGTGCCTTCGTGGACATGTCGAGCGGGCGCACACGGATCCCCGACGGCCAGGATCTCGACTTCTCGAAGATCCGCCGCATCGCGCTGTCGGCCTGCGGCACGGGATTCTACGCCGCGCTCGTCGGCCGCTATTATTTCGAGCGCTTCGCCGGCATTCCCTGCGATCTCGATGTGGCGTCCGAGTTCCGCTACCGCGAAAGCCCGCTGGGCGATGTCGATCTGGCCCTGTTCGTCTCGCAGTCCGGCGAGACCGCCGACACGCTGGCCTCGCTGCGCTACGCCAAGTCGCAGGGGCTGAAGACCGCCGCGATCGTCAACGTCCAGGAATCGACCATCGCGCGCGAATCGGACTTTGTGTTGCCGACGCTGGCCGGGCCGGAGATCGGCGTGGCTTCGACCAAAGCCTTCACATGCCAGCTTATGGCACTGGCCGCGCTGGCAATTCGGGCCGGCGTCGATCGCGGCGTGATCACCCCCGAGCGCGAGCTGGAGCTGACCCGCACGCTGACCGAGGCGCCGCGGCTCGCCAACGAGGCGATCCGTCTGGAGGAGACGATCGAGCGGCTGGCGCGGGACATGGCGACCAAGTCGCATGCGTTGTTCCTCGGCCGCGGCTTCTCCTATCCGCTCGCGCTGGAAGGCGCGTTGAAGCTCAAGGAAATCAGTTACATCCACGCGGAAGGTTATGCAGCAGGCGAACTGAAGCACGGTCCGATCGCGCTGATCGACGAGACCATGCCGGTCGTCGTCGTGGCGCCGCACGACCGCAGCTTCGAGAAGACCATCTCCAACGTGCAGGAAGTGGCGGCCCGCGGCGGCGAGATCATCCTGATCACCGATGCGTCCGGCGCGGCGAGCGGCGCTGTGGAGGGTGCTCAGATGATCGTCCTGCCAGACATGCCGGAGATCCTGACGCCGATCGTCTACGCCATCCCGCTGCAGCTGCTCGCCTATCACACGGCGATCCAGATGGGCACGGATGTCGACCAGCCGCGCAACCTGGCGAAGTCGGTCACCGTGGAGTGACGGTTCGGCACTCTTCGCACCTGCGAAAAGAGTTGCCTTGCATTCGCGATGGGGGCAAGTGAGTCTCGATTGAGCGAGGCGCAGGCCTTTGATGGTGCGCCGCAGCGGCGCTGGAGCAGACAACGGCCATGACGCGGCTTCGAACCTATTTCCTGACCGGCTTCATCGTCTGCGCGCCGCTTGCGATCACCGCCTGGATCACTTGGTCCTTCATGGGCTGGGTGGATGGCTGGGTGAAACCCTATATCCCGACGCAATATACGCCTGACGCCTATCTGCCCTTCGCCATCCCCGGCTTCGGGCTTCTGGTGGCGCTGTTCCTGATCACCGCGATCGGGTTTCTGACCGCCAACATCATCGGCCGGACCCTGGTGAACTGGAGCGAGCATCTGCTCGGCCGGATGCCGCTGGTGCGCACGGTCTACACCGCCCTGAAGCAGATTTTCGAGACGGTGCTGGCCGACCGGTCCTCGTCCTTCAAGACTGCCGGGCTGGTCGAATATCCGCGCAAGGGCATGTGGGCGATCGTCTTCGTGGCAACGACGGCGACCGGCGAGATCAAGACCGTTCTGTCCGATCAGGGCGAGGAGATGCTGGCCATCTTCCTGCCACCGACGCCCAACCCGACCTCGGGCTTCCTGCTCTACGTGCCCAGGGCCGACGTCCGCATTCTCAACATGAGCATCGAGGCGGCGCTGAAACTGGTCGTGTCGGCGGGCCTCGTCTCGCCCGAAGAGGGCGGCGCGGTGCGCGGCAAGCCGATGACGGTGGCCGAGGCGTCGCGGCTGGTGCGGGCCGAGCCGGCCCCGGTCGACCGCCAGGCCGAACCCGTCGACTGACGCGGACGCGGATCGCTTTCGGCCTCAGCCGGAGCGCAGCAGCCGGATCGCCTCGTCCTTGCCGAACAGATAAAGCAGCGACCGCAGCGCCTCGCCGCGCGGCGAGGTCAGCTCCGGGTCGCGGGTGAGGATCATCCGCGCATCGTCGCGAGCGACCTCCATCAGCCGGGAATGGTGTTCCATCGAGGCGATGCGGAAATACGGCATGCCGGATTGCTGGGTGCCAAGCAGGTCGCCTTCGCCGCGCAGCTTCAGATCCTCCTCGGCGATGCGGAAGCCGTCTTCGGTCTCGCGCATGACCTTGATCCGGGCGCTGGCGGTCTCACCGAGCGGGGCCCGGTAGAGAAGCACGCAGGACGAGGCCTTCGACCCGCGCCCGACGCGGCCGCGCAGCTGGTGGAGCTGCGAAAGGCCGAAGCGTTCGGCATGCTCGATGACGATGATGGTGGCGTCCGGCACATCCACCCCGACCTCGATGACCGTGGTCGCGACGACGAGTTGGGTGCGCCCGGCCTTGAAGTCGGCCATGGCGGCGTCCTTCTCCTCGCCGCTCATGCGGCCATGGACGAGGCCGATCCGGTCACCGAAATGCGCCTGGAGCTGGCGGAAGCGCTCCTCCGCCGCCATCAGGTCGCTCTTTTCCGATTCCTCCACCAGCGGACAGACCCAGTAGAGCCGTTCACCCGCATCCATGGCGCTGCCGGCCCGGCCGACGATGTCGGAAAGGCGCTCCATCGGCACGGCGACGGTGGTGATCGGCTTGCGGCCCGCTGGCTTGCCGCTGAGCCGCGAGACATCCATGTCGCCGAAGGCCGCGAGAACGAGGGTGCGCGGGATCGGCGTGGCGGTCATCACCAGGAGGTCGGCGCCGCGTCCCTTGGCGGTGAGGCTGAGGCGCTGGTGGACGCCGAAGCGGTGCTGCTCGTCGACGACCACGAGACCGAGATCGGCATAGTCGACGCCTTCCTGGAAGAGCGCATGGGTGCCGACGACGATTTGCACCTCGCCGGCGGCGATGGCCGCGAGCTTGGCGGCACGGGCCCGGCCGGTGTCGCGGCCGGTCAGGAGCACGATCGACAGCCCGGCCGCCTCGCAGAGCTTCGACAGGCCGTCGTGATGCTGGCGGGCAAGGATCTCCGTCGGGGCGAGCAGGGCCGACTGGGCGCCGGCTTCGGCCGCGGCGGCCATCGCCATCAGCGCGACGACGGTCTTGCCGGAACCGACATCGCCCTGCAGCAGCCGCAGCATGCGGTCCGGCGCGGCCATGTCGGTGTGGATCTCGGCGATCGCCGCTTCCTGCCCCTCCGTGAGCGTGAAGGGCAGGGCCGCGCGCAGAAGGCCGGCCATCCGCCCGGTCCCGACGAGCGGCCGTCCGCGGGCCTTCTTCATGCGCTGGCGCGACAAGGCGAGGGCCAGCTGGCTGGCGAGATATTCGTCATAGGCAAGGCGCGACCAGGCCGGTCCCGCCTGGGCGATGTCGGTCTCGTCATCCGGATCGTGCAGGCGCCGGAGCGCGCTGCCGATGTCCGGATAGGCCTCGCGGGCGACGACCGCCGGATCGATCCATTCCTCGAGCGCCGGCAGCTTGTCCAGCGTCTGGGCGATCGCCTTGCGCAGCAGCTTAGGCGAGAGCCCGGCAGTCATCGGATAGACCGGCTCGACCAGCGACAGGGTCTCGGCTTCCTCGAGGCTGGCGACGAAATCGGGGTGGACCATGGACGGGCGGCCGTTGAACCACTCGACCCGGCCGGAGACGATCATCGTCTCGCCGACCGGCAGCAGCTTTTCCAGCCACGCCGACTGGCCGCGGAAATAGGTGAGGGCGATCTCGCCGGTCTCGTCCTGGGCAAAGACGCGGTAGGGCACCGATTTCTGCCCGCGGCCCGGTGCCTGGTGTCGGTCGATGCGGACCGTCAGGGTGACGATGCCGCCCTCGGGGGCGGTGGCGATCTCGGCGCGCTTGCGTCGGTCGATCAGCCCGCTCGGCAGATGGAACAGGAGATCGCGCACCCGCACCTCGGCGCCATTGCCGACGAGCAGGGTCTGCAACTGGGCCGCGACTTTCGGTCCCACGCCTTCCAGCGTGGTGACGGCGGCAAACAGCGGATCGAGGATCGAAGGGCGCATCGGGCGGCAGGTTTAGCCGCATGGATGCCGATGGCAAGGCTGACAGGCCCGAACGCTCCCTATATAGAGGCCGAATTCACAAAACGGGTTTGCCATGACTGGTATGCAGCGCTCCTCGAGCGATCTCGATGTCCGCCGCCGCAAGGCGTTGTTCCGCTCGTGGCATCGGGGCATCCGCGAGATGGACCTTGTGCTCGGCCGGTTCGCGGATGCCGAGATCGACAAGCTCACCGATGACGAGCTCACCGAGTACGAGCAGCTGATGGAAGCGCCGGATCGCGACCTGTTCCAGTGGCTGACCGGCGAAGCGCCGACGCCGCCGAATCATGACACGCCGGTGTTCCGCCGCATCCGCGACTTCTACAGCACCGGCTGGGAGGATCGGCCATGAGCCTGCCTCCGTCGCTGAAGAAGGCGATCGAGAAGGGTGCCGGTGTCGAGATCGGCAACGTCATCGACGGCTACGAGGCGTTCCTCCTCGCTGACATCGTGCGCCTGCGCGGCGGCAAGACGCCTGTCGTCTTCGTCATGCGTGACGGCAACCGCGTCGCCGCACTGGAAGACGCGCTGCGCTTCGTTGCGCCGGACCTGCCGGTCCTGACCCTGCCGGCCTGGGACTGCCTGCCCTATGACCGCGTGGGCCCGTCGGGCGACGCGGCCGCGCGGCGCCTGTCGGCGATGACGGCGATCAATGCGCTGCGCCTGGCGCCGCACCGGGCGCTGATCCTGACGACGGCCAACGCGCTGCTGCAGAAGATGCCGCCGGCGGATGTGCTGGCCGAGGAAATGATCGCCGCCAAGGCCGGCCATGGTATTGCCATGGAGGACATTGTCCGCGCCCTGCAGCGGGGCGGCTTCGAGCGGGTGGCGACCGTGCGTGAACGCGGCGAATTTGCCGTGCGCGGCGGTATCCTCGACCTGTTCGCGCCCGGCGAGGAAGAGCCGGTGCGGCTCGACTTCTTCGGCGACACGCTGGAGACGATCCGCGCCTTCGATCCGGCCAGCCAGCGCACCATCCGGCAGCTCAAGAGCTTCGAGCTGGCGCCGGTCTCCGAGGTCACGCTGCGCGAGGAGACGATCAGCCGGTTTCGCGGCAATTACGTCAAGCGCTTCGGTGCGCCGCTGCGCTCGGATGCGCTGTACTCCTCGATCAGCGAGGGCAAGCGCTTCTCCGGCATGGAGCACTGGCTGCCGCTGTTCTACGAGAAACTCGACACGCTGTTCGACTATTGCGCCGGGTTCCCGATGGTCCTCGACCATCTGACGCTGGAATCGGTGGCCGAACGACGCACGACGATCGAGGACCATTACGACGCCCGCAAGCGCGGTGCCGGCGAATCCAGCGCCGAAGCCGTGCCCTACAATCCGGTCGAGCCGGACGATCTCTATCTGTCGCAGGACGAGCTGGCGGGCGGCATCGCCAGCAGCGACCCGATCCGCCTGTCGGCCTATGCGGCGAGCGATGCGGCGAACCACGCCGTGTTCAACATCGACATCACCCGTGGCCGCAGCTTCGCAGCCGAGCGCGCCAGCGGCGACGTCAACGTCTTCCAGGCGGCGGTCGACCACATCGGACGGCTGCGCGCCGGCGGCAAGCGTGTCGTGCTGGCGGCGTGGACCGAAGGGTCGCGCGAGCGCCTGACCCAGGTCGTCGAAGAGCACGGGCTGGAGAACATCAAGGCCGCCGACAGCCTGAAGAAGGTCAACGAGGCGCCGAAGAATCTCGTCATGACGGCGGTGCTGGGCGTCGAGGCCGGGTTCGAGACGCCCGATCTCGCCATTGTCGGCGAGCAGGACATCCTGGGCGACCGCCTGGTGCGCCGTGGCCGCAAGAAGCGCGCCGCCAATTTCATCGCCGAGGCCTCGGGCCTCGACGAGGGGGATATCGTCGTTCATGTCGATCACGGCATCGGCCGCTTCGTCGGGCTGAAGACGATCGAGGCGGCCGGCGCGCCACACGATTGCCTGGAGCTGCGCTACCAGGGCGACGACCGCCTGTTCCTGCCGGTCGAGAATATCGAGCTTCTGTCGCGCTATGGCGGCGAAGGCTCCGAGGCAATGCTGGACAAGTTGGGCGGCGGCGCCTGGCAGGCCCGCAAGGCCAAGCTGAAGAAGCAGCTTCTGGAGATGGCCGACGGCCTGATCCGCATCGCGGCGGCCCGCCAGATGCGCGGGGCCCCGCGGTTGCTGCCGCCGGAAGGGCTCTGGGACGAGTTTGCCGCGCGTTTCCCCTATGAGGAGACCGAGGACCAGCTCAACGCCATCGACGCGGTCGCCGACGATCTGGCAGCGGGCCGGCCGATGGACCGGCTGATCTGCGGCGATGTCGGCTTCGGCAAGACCGAGGTGGCGCTGCGCTCGGCCTTCATCGGCGCGATGAACGGCCTGCAGGTGGCCGTGGTGGTGCCGACGACGCTGCTGGCGCGCCAGCACTACAAGACCTTCTCCGAGCGCTTCCGCGGCCTGCCGCTGAACGTCGCGCAGGCCTCGCGGCTGGTCTCGTCGAAAGAGCTCTCGCAGACCAAGAAGGGGCTGACCGACGGAACCGTCGACATCGTCGTCGGCACCCATGCGCTGCTTGGCAAGGCGGTGGACTTCAAGAATCTCGGCCTGCTGATCATCGACGAGGAGCAGCATTTCGGCGTCAAGCACAAGGAGCGGCTGAAGGAGCTGAAGTCGGACGTCCACGTCCTGACCCTGTCGGCAACGCCGATCCCGCGCACCCTGCAGCTGGCGCTGACCGGCGTGCGGGAATTGTCGCTGATCACCACGGCGCCGGTCGACCGCATGGCGGTTCGTACCTTCGTGTCGCCCTTCGATCCGCTGGTGGTGCGCGAAACCCTGCTGCGCGAGCGCTATCGCGGTGGCCAGAGCTTCTATGTCTGCCCACGGGTGTCCGACCTTGCCGACGTGAAGGCATTCCTCGATGCCGAAGTGCCGGAGCTGAAGGTGGCCGTGGCGCACGGCCAGATGGCGGCGACCGAACTCGACGACATCATGAACGCCTTCTACGAGGGCCAGTACGACGTGCTGCTGTCGACGACGATCGTCGAATCGGGCCTCGACATCCCGTCGGCCAACACGATGATCGTCCACCGCGCCGACATGTTCGGCCTGTCGCAGCTCTATCAGCTGCGCGGCCGCGTCGGCCGGTCCAAGGTCCGCGCCTATGCGCTCCTGACGATCCCGGCGAACAAGACGCCGACCAAGGGCGCCGACCGTCGTCTGAAGGTGCTGCAGTCGCTCGACACGCTCGGGGCGGGCTTCCAGCTCGCGTCCCACGACCTCGACCAGCGCGGCGCCGGTAACATCCTCGGCGACGAGCAGTCCGGCCACGTCAAGGAGGTCGGCTTCGAGTTATACCAGCAGATGCTGGAAGAGGCGGTGGCCGAGATGAAGGGGGAGGAGAGCGCCGGCGATGGCCAGTGGTCGCCGCAGATCGCCCTGGGCACATCGGTGATGATCCCCGAGAGCTACGTCCCGGACCTGCAGCTTCGCATGACGCTGTACCGGCGCATCGCCGATCTCTCGGACGCCCGCGAGATCGACGCCTTCGGCGCCGAGATGATCGACCGCTTCGGGCCGATGCCGACCGAGGTGGAGCATCTGCTGAAGGTGGTCTTCATCAAGTCGCTGTGCCGCAAGGCGAATATCGAGAAGCTCGATTCCGGGCCGAAGGGCCTGGTGGTCACCTTCCGCGACAAGAGCTTCCCCAATCCGGGCGCGCTGGTGCGCTACATTTCGGAGCAGGGCGCCTCGGCCAAGATCCGCGCCGACCAGTCGGTGGTGCTGATCCGCGACTGGCCGACACCGGAGAAGCGGCTGAACGGGGCGGCGACCATCGCCACCCAGCTCGCGCGTTTTGCCGAAGAGGGGCAGAAGCAGGCCGCCTGAGGGCGGTCTTCCCAGGGTCCTGCACATCTCCAGCGGCTGTCTCGCCGCTGGAGAAGCCACTCACAATTTTGCCGCGAGACTGTCCTTCAAGCGGGCCATGTCTCGCTTCCCCGCCTCATCACCCCGGCTGCGGCCGATCCGCCTTCTGGCATCCGCCGTCATGGTGGTCGCCGTCTCCGGCGCCCTGCCGGTGCGGGCGGAAATGGTCGACGCCGACGCGGTGACGCTGCGGACCATCGAGGGCCGCCTCAACGAGGCCGGCATCTGTACGTCGCTGGCATTCGATCTGAGGGTCGTTTCGGCGCTCGTCGGCTTTCCGATCCCCAGCTTCATCCCCATCGACACCAATCTGCGCTGGAACCAGAGCCGCCACGCCGTGACGCGGTTTGCCTCGACGCCGACCGAGGTGCGGCTCGATTTCGAGATGGGCTGTCAGCCGGGCAGCAACGGTGCCGTCCTGGAATTCATCGGGCTCGAGCCGAAGGACGTGCGGCTGGCGGATGCGGTCGCCTGTACCGGCGAACGGGCCGGGGACGGCAGCCTGGAGACCCTCGTCTGCACGCCGGAGGGGCGGATCGGCCGGTTCCTGTCGAAGACGATGATGGGGCTGTCGGCCAAGGTCGGCCGGCTGCTTCCGATGAACCTCGCGGTGCCGGTCAGCGAGGTCGTGGCGCCCTTCGGCCCGACGCGGCCGGCGGCTGCGGCCACGACAGCGCCGGTCGCCGCGGACCCGCTGGCGGAGCTGGATACCCCGCCGGCGCTGCCGGAGGGTCCCGACCAGCCGCCGGCTGCGGAGGCCGGCAACGCAGAGGCCGCGACGGACGACAAGGCGACCGAGACGGCGCCCCGCTGATCGCTTGACGCTCTGCCGGCTGCCTCGATCGACAGCCGGTGTCGCTATTCGACGCTGGCCGGATCGCGCCAGAAGGCCGGCAGCTGATAGCCGTAGAGCGGTGTCGTCTCGGGATGCTGGATGAACTTCCAGCGCGCCAGCCATTGCTCCGGCAGGTGGAAGAGCGGCAGGACGTAATAGCCCGAGATCAGCAGCCGGTCGTAGGCCCGCACCGCCGTTACGAAATCCTCGCGCGAGCGCGCCGCGACGATCTCGCCGATCATGGTGTCGAGCGCCGGATCGGCGGCGCCGGCATAGTTGAACGTGCCGGGAAGATCGCGCGACACCGACCCCCAGCGATAGACCTGTTCGGCACCGGGCGAGAGCGACGCCGAATAGGTGGCGAGGATCATGTCGTAGTCATAGGCGTTCTTGCGCGCCTGATACTGGGCATCGTCCACCTGCCGGATGGTGGCCTGGATGCCGACCCGGTCGAGAGACCGCTTGTAGGCCAGGGCGATGCGCTCCTGTTCCGACGACTGGACGAGGATCTCGAAGGCGAGGGGCTTGCCGTCAGGGCCGATCAGCGAGCGCCCCTCGAACTGGTAGCCGGCATCGCGCAGGGCCGACACAGCCGCCTGCAGGGCCTTCCGGTCGCTGCCGCTGCCATCGGTCTGCATCGGCGCGTAGCTGCCGTCCAGGACCTCCGGATCGACCGCGTCGACATGGTCCCCGAGAAGCGTCCGCTCCTCGTCGGAGGCAGGCCTGCCGAAGCTGGACAGTTCCGAATTCTGGAAGAAGCTGCCGGTGCGCGCATAGGCGTCGTAGAAGAGGTTGTGGTTTGCCCATTCGAAATCGAACAGCATCGACAAGCCCTTGCGGACCGCGCGGTCGGCAAAGACGTCGCGGCGGGTGTTGAAGACGAAGCCGAGCATGTTGGAGGGGGCGCCGGAGGTGAAGCTCTCCAGCACCACGTCGCCCCTCGTCACCGCCGGGAAGTCATAGGCGGTGCGCCAATGGTTCGGGTCGCCCTCGATATAGACGTGGGACAGGCCCTTCTTGAAGGCCTCGAACTGGGCGTTGGCGTCGCGGAAATACTCGATCGCGATGGTCTCGTAATTGTCGAAGCCCTGCTTCACCGGCAGGTCCTTGCCCCAATAGTCGGGGTTCTTGCGATAGACGATACGCTGGCCCGGCTCGACCGTGTCGATCACATAGGGGCCGGAGCCGATCACCGGTTCCAGCGTCGTCTGCTCGAAGGTGTCGCGGTCGAAGGCGTGTTCGGGCAGGACCGGCAGGCCCGAGATCAGCATCGGCGTCTCGCGGTCGGCCGTGTCGTCGAAGGTGAAGCGGACGCCGTTTTCACCGATCTTCTCGATCTCGACCGCCGGGCGCAGCCAGTTGGCGTACATCGGGCGGCCGTGCTCACGCAGCATCTCCACGGTGAAGAGAACGTCTTCCGGGCGCACGGGTTTGCCGTCCGAGAAGGTCGCTTCGGGATTGAGCTGGAACTCGACGAAGCTGCGCGCATCGTCGGTTTCGACGGTCTCGGCCAGAAGGCCGTACATGGTGAAGGGCTCGTCCATCGAGCGCTGCATCAGCGGCTCGAAGACGAGATTGCCGAACTGCTTGTCGAACCAGAGGCCGCGGGCCGTGGTCAGCGCGCCGCGCACGATGACGGGGTTCAGATTGTCGAAGGTGCCGAAGACGCCGTAGCGCATGGTCCCGCCCTGCGGCGCGTCCGGATTGGCGTAGGGCAGATGCTCGAAATCCGCCGGCAAGGCCGGATCACCCTGCATGGCGATGGCATGGGCCGGTTCGGCAACGGCCGGTGACGCGGCGCCGAGCGCGACCGCGATGCAGAACGGGGCGAGAAGCGCGCTGAGGCCTGTGGCGGCAGAAATGATCCGCATACGGTTCGATCGACTCCTGAAGTTCTGTAGGGCCGCGATTCTAGCGGGAAACCATCAGCTTGCCTACCGGCGGGACGCGCGGCTCATTCGGCCGGGAGTCTTCAAACTGCCGTATTTGCGAAAGAGGTCGGGCCTCGTTAAGGAACGCATGTTTCCGCACCATTCATGCCGAAAGGAATTGAGGCCTGTGACGCACCGTCTGATGAACGCCACCACCGGGATGCTCGCCGCCGGGCTGCTCGGATTTGCGACGCTCGGCGCCGGCGTATCCGGCGCGATCGCCCAAACCGCTGCTCCTTCGGGGGCCGCCCCCGCTGCCGGGCAGCGTCCGCAAGCCGTACCCGCCGAATGGTTCAAGGTCTGCTCGACCCAGGGCGAGAACGAGATCTGCAACACTCAGTACACGCTGATCGCCGACACGCGGCAGCTGATCACTGCCGTCAACCTGATCAACGTCAAGGGCAAGGTGAACCAGAAAGTTCTCCAGGCCGTGGTCCCGACCGGCCGGGTGATCCCCGCCGGCGTGCAGGTGAAGGTCGACGACAAGGCGCCGCAGACGCTGAACTATTCGGTCTGCTTCCAGGACCGCTGCATCGCCGAGGCCGAGCTGACCGATGCGATGGTCGCCTCGATGAAGGCCGGCAAGCAGATGAACGTCACCTCGATCAACTTCCAGCGTCAGGCCAATCCGGTTCCGATCACGCTGTCGGGCTTCACGGACGCCTATGACGGCGCGCCGAAGGCCCAGCCGGAACTGGCCCAGCGCCAGCAGGAGCTCAACGAGGCCCTGCAGAAGCAGGCCGAGGAGCGCCGCAAGAAGTTCGAGGAAGCGCAGAACGCCGCCAAGAGCGGCGCCGCCGCCCAGTAAGGCTCTCGCGACTTCGCCAGACATGCAGACGGCGGCCCTCGGGCCGCCGTCTTGCGTTTGATCTCAGTGTCGGCGCCGCTGCCGGATGGTCCGGACAGCCGGCCCGGCGGGCGTCAGTTCCGGTGGGCGCCCTTCAGCTGATAGGCGCCGTCGACAGGGCCGTCGAACAATTCGCTGATCTGCGGATGCCGCACCGGGGTGCCGCTCTCGTCGGGCAGCAGGTTCTGCTCCGAGACATAGGCGATATATTCGCTCTCGGCGTTCTCCGCGAACAGATGATAGAAGGGCTGGTCCTTGCGCGGGCGCACGTCGGCGGGAATGGATTCATACCACTCGTCGCTGTTGTCGAATTCCGGATCGACGTCGAAGATCACGCCGCGAAACGGAAATACGCGGTGCTTGACGACCTGTCCGATAAAGAAGCGAGCAGTTTGCATAGACGTGAAGTCTCCCTTAAGGCACGGGAAATAGCCAATCTGACCGGTGCAGCGCAAGCGCGCAGGTCCGGTCGAGACGAACGTCCCCGCATGTTTTCCAGTTTCACTGCCAGGCCGAGACCGTGATCGAGATCATCGGGCTCATCTCGCCATTCTTCGTCCTGATCGGCCTCGGCTTCGGGGCGGGACGAATCGTCGACAGGCCGCTCGAAGGCCTCGCCTGGCTGAACGTCTTCGTCATCTACATTGCGCTGCCGGCGCTGTTCTTCCAGCTTCTCGCACGGACGCCTGTCGAGAAACTGGCCAGCGTCGGCTTCATCGCTGCGACGACCCTCGCGACCTTCGTCATCTTCGTCGTCGGCTTCGTCCTGGCGCTGGTGCGGTCCCGCGCCGACATCCCGGTCGCCACCATCCAGGGGCTGGCGGGCGCCTATGGCAATATCGGCTATATGGGGCCGGGAATTGCGATGGCCGCCTTCGGTCCCGCCGCCGCCGTGCCGGTGGCGCTGATCTTCTGCTTCGACAACATCCTGCATTTCGTCATGGCGCCGCTGATGATGGCGGTCGGCGGCGACCGCAGCCGGCCGACCAGTGTCGTGGCGCGGGAGGTGCTCGTGAAGATCTTCACCCACCCGTTCATCCTGGCGACGATCGTCGGCGTTGCGGCGGCCATCGTGCAGTTTCGCCCGCCCGAGCCGATCGAGCGGCTGCTGGAGCTTCTGGCCAATGCCGCCGCGCCCTGCGCGCTGTTCGCCATGGGCGTCACCTTGGCGCTGCGTCCGCTGAAGCGCGTTCCCATGGAACTGAGCACGATCGTGCCGATGAAGCTCCTGGTGCAGCCGGTGGTCGCCTGGCTCCTGTTGGGCGTCTTCGGAGATTTCGACCCGATCTGGGTGCAGACCGCGATCCTTCTCGCCTGCCTGCCGACCGCCACCAACGTCTTCGTCATGGCGCAGCAATACGGGGTCTGGGTCGAGCGCGCCTCGGCCACGGTGCTCGTCACCACCGTCCTGTCGGTCGGGACGGTAACGCTGCTGCTGTTCCTGCTGTCCTCAGGTCTCGTGCCGACCGATCCGTTCCCGCAGTGAGCGGGGGATGCCGGTCAGGCCGGCGCCGGGGCTGAGACCCTCGCGCATGGCGAACTGGCGCAGGAGCGGCAGGGCGCGCATGGCGCCGAGCCCGACCGAGCGCGCCATCTGGCTGGGCAGGAAATCGGCCAGCAGCGAGCGGTTGAGAAGATCGACGCCGATGGTGCGCGAGCGCACGTCCGAGCGCCGCGATGCGTCGTAGCGCAGAAGCGTGACCCGTGCGCCGGGATCGTCGCGGCTCTCGCAGGCGAGGCGCACGATGTCCTCGCAATCGCGCAGCCCGAGATTGAGCCCCTGCGCGCCGATCGGCGGAAACACATGGGCGGCTTCGCCGACCAGGGCCAGCCGGTCGCCGGTGAAGCGGTCCACCGAGGCGCCTGAGAGCGGAAAGCGCTGGATCGGCTCCTCCACCGTGACCTCGCCGAGGATCGACTGCATCCGGTCCTCGATCATCCGCGAGAGCTTGTCGGGCGCAAGTTCGGCGTAGAGCTCGGCGAGCTTCGGCTCTTCCACCCAGACGAGCGACGAGTGCCGGCCCGGCAGCGGCACCTGGGTGAACGGGCCGGAGCGGGTATGGAACTCCGTCGAGATCGACCGATGGTCGATCCGGTGGCCGAAATTCAGGACGATGGCGCTCTGCGGGTAGGACCATTCGCGCAGGCCGATGCCGGCAGCCTCGCGCATCGGCGAGCGACGGCCATCGGCGGCAACGACGAGATCGACGGCCAGGCTGCCGCCGTCGGCCAGTTCGACGACGGCGCGCTCGCCCTCGATGCGGTAGCTGCGCGCGGCCGTGTCGCGGCGCTCGAGTTGCGGCGCGTCGGCCGCCTGTGCCTGCAACGCGGCCAAGAGATCGCTGTTGAGCACGTTGTAGCCGAAGGCCGACAGACCAATCTCGCTGGCGCGGAACTCCACGGTCGGCGCCCGCAGCAGCCTGCGGGTGTCGTCGATCAGGCGCATCACGGCGAGCGGCTCGGCCTTGCTGCCCAGCGCCTCGAAGATTCCGAGATCGGACAGGAAGGCGACCGAGCGGCCGATCAGCGCCGTGCTGCGCCGGTCCGCCGGCGCATCCGGCGCGACCAGCACCGTGTCGAAGCCGGCTTTTGCCAGCGCGAGCGCGGTGGCGGTGCCGGCCAGTCCGCCGCCGATGACGGCTATTTCTCTACGTTCCATGCCTGCGGTCCAGATCCGGTGCCAGATGCGGCCAAAAACCGCCGATCGAGGCCGTTGTCGTTCGTTTCGCTTGGAATTCGCACATACGCCCGTTACAGCGGATGACAATGGCCGCGTGCTGCGGCACGCCGCCATGCGACGAATCGATCCGGACATTTGATGGCAGACGCAGTCAGAAATATCGACAAGTGGCGCGCTTTCGGCGTGCATCTCCTGACCGCCAGCGGCGCCTTCCTGGCGTTCATGTCGCTGATCGCCGCCGGGGAAGGGCGCTGGGTGGCCATGTTCGGCTGGCTGGGCCTGGCGCTGTTCGTCGACGGCATCGACGGGCCAATGGCGCGCAAGATCGAGATCAAGCGGATCCTGCCGAACTGGTCCGGCGACGTGCTGGACGCGGTCATCGACTATGCGACCTTCGTGATGATCCCCGCCGTCGGGCTCTATCTGTCCGGGCTGATCGGCGAGCCGTGGTCGGGCGTCGCAGCCGCGCTGATCGTGATCTCCAGCGCGATCTACTACGCCGACACGCGCATGAAGACGAAGGCCAATTATTTCCGCGGCTTCCCCGTCGCGTGGAACATGGTGGTCTTCACCTTCTTCGCGGTGCAGCCGAGCCAGGCGGTCGCCTTCGGCTTCGTCGTCCTGTGTACCGTGGCGACATTCCTGCCCATCCAGTTCCTGCATCCGGTGCGGGTCGTGCGGCTGCGTCTCGTCAATCTGTCGATCTTCGCGGTCTGGTCGGTGCTGGGCCTGATCGCCCTGTTCAACAATTTCGACAGTCCGGACTGGGTGCGCTGGGGACTTGTGCTCAGCGGCCTCTATCTGTTCGCCATCGGCGGCGTCGTCCAGCTTCTGGATCGCAGACGCCGCTGAGCGAACGCATCAGGGAGACAGGGATGAGCAAGGCGATCATGGTCCACGAGGTGGGCGGACCGGACGTGATGAAGTGGGAGGAGCACGATCCCGGCCAGCCGGGTGAAGGCGAGGTCCGGGTCCGGCAGACGGCCGCGGGCGTCAACTTCATCGACGTCTATTTCCGGACCGGCGTCTACAAGGCGCCGCAGATGCCCTTCGCTCTCGGCAAGGAAGGCGCCGGCGTCGTCACCGCCGTCGGGGCCGGCACGGACCGGTTCAAGGTCGGCGACCGCATCGCCTATAACGGCGTTGCCGGCAGCTATGCCGAAGAGGTGGTGGTCGCCGCGGACAAGGCCGTGAAGATCCCCGACACGATCGACGACCACACCGCCGCGGCGATCATGCTGAAGGGCATGACGGCGGAATATCTCCTGCGCCGGACGTTCAAGGTCGGACCGGACACGGTGCTGCTGTTCCATGCCGCCGCAGGCGGGGTGGGCCTGATCGCCGGCCAGTGGGCCAAGCATCTGGGCGCGACGGTGATCGGCACGGCCGGGTCGCCGGAGAAATGCGAACTGGCGCTGCAGAACGGCTACGATCACGTCATCAACTACCGCGACGCCGATTTCGTCGCGAAGGTCCGCGAGATCACCGACGGCCGCAAATGCGACGTGGTCTATGATTCCGTCGGCAAGGACACGTTCCCCGCCAGCCTCGACTGCCTGAAGGCGCGCGGCCTGTGGGTGAGCTTCGGCCAGTCCTCGGGCAACGTGCCGCCGTTCGACATCGGGATCCTGAACCAGAAAGGCTCGCTCTTCGCCACGCGCCCGAGCCTGTTCGGCTACAACACCAGCCGCGACGAGCTCGACGCCTCGGCCAAGGCGCTGTTCGACGTGGTGGGATCGGGTGCGGTGAAGATCACCGTCGGCCAGACCTATCCGGTCGCCGAAGCCGCCCAGGCGCATCGCGATCTGGAAGCGCGCAAGACCACCGGCGCGACCATCCTGACGATGTGACGGGCGCAGTGCCTTTCCGCCGGTCGGTTCAGGCCGGCGGAAGGGCTCGCGACATCAGGCTGCGTCGCCGAGAATGATGGCGCGGGCCTTGGCATATTTCCTGAGGCGGCGTTCGTCGTCTTCGGTCACCGCGCCCAGCCGGGTCCGGTCGGAATTGTCAGCCAGATCTGCCAGCTTGACGATGCGCGCCAGATCATTGTCCCGGGCGCGCCGGACGGCGTCGAAATAATCCTCATCTGCGCGATGGGTGAGGGCGTCGACGGCATCCACGACGGCGTCCGAAAACCCTTCCTCGCGCAGCCCCTCCAGAGTCCAGTCGCTGTCCTCCACGACGTCGTGGAGGACAGCGACGATCTTGGCGTCCTCGCCAATGACCGCGTCACAGACCCGGAGTGGATGGGTGATGTAATCGGCGCCGGCCTTGTCGACCTGCCCGGCATGGGCACTCTCGGCAATGGCGCGGGCCCGCTCGATCGTTGCCATGGGTACACTCTTCACGACGGCCGCTGGGATGCGGCAGGTCTCGTTGCTGCAAAGAAAAAGGCAGTTGGAAAGGGGGGAGGACCCCTTCCAACTGCCTTACTGCAATCAGCGGCGCGGGAAGATTTGGGAGGGAGAACGTGCCGCCGATATCTGACCAATGCACGTGAACCGATTCCGATCCTTCGCCGGGCCCGCCTTTTTGTAGCCGACTATGGTTCCCTCCTCAGTGCCGGGCGTTCCGCCGGTTCGCGACGAGCGTCGCGATGACCATGCCGGCCAGCATCATCGGCAGGAAGACCAGCGTCCCCGGCGCGCCGAGGAACAATGCGGTCCAGGCCGGACCCGGACAGAAACCGCCGATGCCCCAGCCGATGCCGAAGATCGCCGCTCCGACGACGAGATTGCGATCGATGTCGCTTCGTGTCGGAAGCTGGAACTCCGAAAGGAGATACGGGTGGCCGCGCGGCAGGACGATCCGGTAGCCGATGAAAGTCGTCAGCGCGGCGCCGCCCATGACGAAGGCGAGGCTCGGATCCCAGGTGCCCGCGACATCGAGGAAGTTCAGGACCTTGGCCGGGTCGGACATGCCGGCGACGATGAGGCCGACGCCGAAGAGCAGGCCTGCGAGAAAGCCGAAGAGAGGGCGCATGATGATCCTCCTCAAACGAGGTGACGCAGGACGAAGACCGTCCCGGCAGCGAAGGCCATGAAGGTGGCGACGGCGACCAGCGAGCGGCCCGACAGGCGGGCCAGCCCGCAGACGCCGTGGCCGCTGGTGCAGCCCGAACCGGTGACGGTGCCGTAGCCGACCAGGAGGCCGGCAATGCCCATGGCGACGAGGCTCGACGGCACGGTCTGGGCGACGGCTTCCCCGCTGACCACGAAGACGAGCAGGGGGGCGGCGACGAGGCCGAGAATGAAGGCCAGCCGCCAGATCCAGTCCTCCCGGCGACCGGGAAGCGCCCCTGCGGTGATCCCGGCAATGCCGGCGATGCGTCCGAACAGCGCCATGACCATCACGGCGGACAGGCCGATCAGGACGCCGCCGGCAAGCGACGCGAAGGGCGTATAGGGGGTGATGGTCTCGAGCGGCACGGATCGGCTCCTCAGGTTGGGTGGTGTGGGGGCTGGCGGGCGGTCAGCCGAGAAAGGCCAGCCCGCTCTTCACCAGCATGTAGATGGCGACCAGCATGATGAGGCCGGCGAAGGCGATATCGAGCGCCCCTTTGCGGCCGGATAGCCAGCGCGCGATGTAGGCGCCGGCGACGCCGCCGGCGAGGCCTCCCGCAATGAAGACCAGCGCCAGCGGCCAGTCGACATAGCCGGACAGGGCGTAATTCAGCGCCGTCGTCAGTCCGAAGGCGGTGATCGCGACAAGCGACGTGCCGATGGCGTTCAGCATCGTCATGCCCGTCGCGGCGACGAGGCTGGGCACGATCAGGAAGCCGCCGCCGATCCCGAAGAAGCCGGAAAACGCTCCCGTTCCAGCGCCATAGCCGACAACCTTGGGTGCGTTCTGCCGGTTGCACTCGATGTCGTGGTCGCCGCCATGGCCGCGGTGGCGGAACATCATGACGCCGACCCCGATCATCAGAAGGGCGAAGGCGAAGAGCAGCTGCTCGCCATCGATCAGCTTGCCGAGGGTCGATCCGGCGAGCGCCCCGACGACGCCAGCCGCGCTGTAGACGAAGGCGCAGCGCCATTTCACATGGCCGAGCCGGGCATGGGTGACGAGATTGCCGGCAGCGTTCGCCGCGACGGCGAAGGCGCTGGTTCCGATCGCCATATGGGCGCCGGGCACGCCGACGAGATAGACCATCAGGGGGACCGCGAGGATCGACCCGCCACCGCCGAACAGCCCGAGCGACAGCCCGACCAACGAGCCGGAGAAGGCGCCGAGGAGATACTGGACGAGGGTGAGGGTCATTTCGAAGGACTCGATGGGCGCGGGGGCCGCGCAGGCGCTGGCGGGCGGTGATGATGGGCCCGCCGGACGTTCATCCGTCCGGCGGACCTGGCCGGCGTTCGCTCAGTCCTTGAGCGGCAGGCCGCAATCGCACCAGGACTTCAGCCCACCCTCGATCGGCTTGGCCTCGTAGCCCATCTCGGTCAGCGTCTTGGCGGCAAGCGCGGCGCGGGCGCCGGACGCGCAGAGCACGTAGACCGGCGTCTCGCCACCATGGGCCCTGGTCAGCGGCGGATGGGCGCTCTGCGCCGTCGGATCGGCCTTGGCTTCCAGAAAGCCGCGCGGGATATGAACAGCGTCGGCGATCTCACCGCTCTCGGCCAGTTCGTGGGCCTCACGCACGTCGAGGATCACCCCGCCAGAGGCATGGGCCTCGGTCGGCGCGATCGTTCCGGTGGCGGCCTTCGCGTCGGCGACATAGTCCTGCATGGTCTTGTGCATCACGGGGCTCCTCAGAAACGGTTGGCCGGAATCTTGAAATAATGGTTGCCGTCGCTCTCGGCCGGCGGCAGGCGTCCGCCGCGCAGATTGACCTGCAGGGCGTGCAGCATCCGGTCGGGCAGATCGAGCGTGGCATCGCGCGTGTCGCGTGTCTCGACAAATTCGGCTTCGCTCGTGCCATCACTGACATGGGCGTTGTCGCGGCGGTGCTCGTCCACCGTCGCTTCCCACTGGATCTCGTCGCGGGAGTCGGTGCCATAGTCGTGGCCGACAAAGAGGCGCGTGTCGCCGGGCAGCGACAGGATCTCGCGGATGCTGGCCCACAGCGTGCGGGACGATCCGCCGGGGAAGTCGGCGCGGCTCGATCCCATGTCGGGATACATCAGCGTGTCGTGGACGAAAGCTGCGTCGCCGACGACATAGGTGATCGAGCCCAGCGTATGGCCGGGGGACAGCATCACGCGGACGTCGATGTTGCCGATGGTAAAGGTATCGCCGTCATTCCAAAGCCGGTCGAAGTCGCGGGCGGGGTCGAAGGCCTCCGGCAGATTGTAGAGGCCGCGCCACAACTCGGCGATCTCGATGACCTTGCTGCCGATGGCGGTCGGCGCGCCGAGCTTTTCCTTCAGATAGGCGGAAGCCATCATGTGGTCGGCGTGGGGATGGGTGTCGAGAATCCACTCGATCTCGAGGCCCTCCCGCGCGACATGGGCGAGGATCTCGTCGGCGCTCTCGGTCGACGTGCGGGCCTCGGCAGGATTGAAGTTCAGCACGACATCGATCAGGGCGGCCTTGCGCGTCGCCGGATCGGCACAGACATACTGAACGGAGCCCGTGTCTTCTTCGTAGAATCCCCAGATGTCCGGGGAGCCTGCGCCGCGAGATGGGCTGTGTCGGGTCAACATGCGGACGTCTCCTCTAGCGTCTTGTGGTTGGGCCGTGGCACGGGGCGATGGCCGTACGGGCCGTGCCCGACCGTATTGAAATGAGGCAAATCGCTTTGGGTTTCGCCGTTGCCGGTGTATATATGCGCCATGCCTAAATTAGACAAGCCTAATATTGAGATTCCGGACGGGCGTTCGCCGATGGCGCGGGCGCTCGACGAGAAGGCCGCGGACGTCGCCGCCATGCTGTCGCTGATGGCGAACCCGCATCGGCTGCGCATCCTGTGCCGCCTGGCGGAAGGCGAAGCCTCGGTCGGGGCGCTCGGGCAGGAGGCCGGGCTGAGCCAGTCGGCGCTGTCGCAGCATCTGGCCCGGCTGCGCACGGGCGGGCTCGTCACCACGCGGCGGGAAGCCCAGACGATCTTCTATTCGTTGGCGAATGACGAGACCCGCGCGATCATGGAGGCGATGTACCGCGTCTTCTGCGCACCCGAGCTCGACCAGGCGCGCTGACAGCGACGCCCGCGTCCCGGCGCGCCGGATCTAACGTCATCACGTTCATATCATTCGCCGATCGCGATGGTTGCAGGCCTTGCCGAGAGGTCCAGTTCCTCCGGCAACGGGCCGCGGCAGCGCGGCCTCCTGTCAGTATCGG
The DNA here is from genome assembly GCF_026153195.1 of Aurantimonas litoralis. Lineage (NCBI taxonomy): Bacteria > Pseudomonadati > Pseudomonadota > Alphaproteobacteria > Hyphomicrobiales > Aurantimonadaceae > Aurantimonas > Aurantimonas litoralis. The sequence goes on from NZ_JAPFBM010000007.1 coordinate 141,079, forward strand.
AGGTTTTCATGCGCCATTTCGCAATCGTTCTCGCCGCCACCACCATGCTCTCCGGGGGGCAGGCGCTGGCGCAAAGCAGCGACTCGTCCGCCAGCGGCGATGCCGCCACGCGCCCACCGGTGGCGACCGGGGCGCCGCATGGCGCTGACCAGTCGCCGGCCTTCGAGGGTCAGACCCGGGCGCCCCAGCCGGCAACCGACGTCGCGGTGACGACGGAAGTCGTCGCCGACGATCTGCCGAAGCTGTGGTCGATGGAATTCCTGGCCGATGGCCGGATGCTCGTCGCGGCCAAGGACGGCGCGATGCATATCGTCAGCACCGACGGTACGGTCGGCGAGGCACTGGCCGGCGTGCCGGATGTCGATGCGCGCGGGCAGGGCGGCCTCCTCGATATCGCACTGGCGCCCGACTTCGCCGAAAGCCGGACGATCTTCTTCTCCTTCTCCGAACCACGCGATGGCGGGGTGAACGGCACCAGCGTGGCGGCGGCCGAACTGCGCACCGACGACGCGAATTCGGGCACGCTCGAGAATGTCCGGGTGATCTTCCGGCAAACGCCGGGCTATGCCGGTACCAAGCATTTCGGTTCGCGCCTCGCCTTCGCCCCGAATGGCGACCTCTTCGTCACCGTCGGCGAGCGCTCCGACACGCCGATCCGCGATCAGGCGCAGGATGTCACCTCAGGTCTCGGCAAGATCTTCCGCATCCGCCCGGACGGCTCGCCCGCCGACGGCAGCCCGTTCGTCGATGCGGCCGACGCGCTGCCGGAGATCTGGTCCTATGGCCACCGCAATCTGCAATCGGCGGTGGTCGACGATGCGGGCCAGCTCTGGACGGTGGAACACGGTCCGAAGGGCGGCGACGAACTGAACCGGCCGGAGCAGGGACTCAATTACGGCTGGCCGGTCATCACCTACGGCATCGACTACAGCGGCGCCCCGATCGGCGAGGGCATCACCGCGCAGGATGGCATGGAGCAGCCGGTCTATTACTGGGACCCGGTGATCGGCCCATCCGGCATGGCGCAGTATCAGGGCGACGAATTCCCCGAATGGCAGGGCGCTCTCCTGATCGGCGGTCTGGTGAGCCAGGGCCTCGTCGTGCTGCAGATCGAGGAAGGCCGGGTGGCGACCGAGGCGCGGGTTCCGCTCGACGCCCGTATCCGTGACGTGAAGGTGGGACCGGATGGTGCCGTCTACGCGGTCACCGAGACCCGCCGTGGCGGCTCCAGCTCGATCCTGCGGCTGACCGCCGGCGAGGGCGGCTGAGCCAGTCGGCACACGGGACGGGGCGCCGGCGTGCCTCGTCCCGCCTATGCAGAACTGACTGCCAGACGCGAAACGGGCCGCCTCCGTAGGAAGCGGCCCGTTTCATGTCTGATGATGTCATCGGCCGACGCGTCGGCCGGACAGATCGCTCAGGCGGCGTCCCGCAGGGCGGTCTCGGAGCCGGGGGCATCCTGCCCCATCGCCTCGATGTCGCTCTCCACCAGGGCGGCGTGCAGCGTGCGCAGCGTGCCGTCATAGTCCTTGTCGTCGATGACGAACTGCAAATCAACGCGGCGCGTCAGATCCTGCATGCCGAGCGGCGCGATGCCCGCCTCCGACAGGGCCTGCAGAGCGCGCAGGGTCAGACCCGGCGCCGTCAGGTTGCGGCCGATCACCGAGACGATGGCGACGCGCTCGATCTCGATCTCCGAGGCCGGGAAGCGCTCGGCCAGATCGCGCTCGACGCGCTTCAGCGACTTCATCGAACCATCGATGAAATGAGTGATCGTGTTGGCGTTGCAGGTCTTGGTGACGATCCGCATCTTGTGGCGCGTCAGCACCTCCAGGATCGCCGCGTCGTAGCCCTTCACGCCGACCATGTCCTGCTCGAAGAACTGCAGGGCGAAGACACCACGCAGGCCGGCGATCATGTCGACCCGCGGCTTCGGCGCGCCGCGCTCGTCGAGGATCAGCGTGCCCGAATCCTGCGGCCGGAAGGCATTGCGAACGCGCAGCGGGATGCCGGCCTGGCGCAGGCCCTTGGCTGCACGGGGATGGATCGCCTCCATGCCCATGTTGGAGAGCTGGTCGGCGACATCGTAATTGGTGCGGCCGATGACGCGGACCTTGTCGAGGCCGACCGTCTTCGGATCGGCACTGCAGAGGTGGAACTCCTTGTGGATCACCGCCTCGCGCGCCTCGGTCAGCGCCGCCACGCGGGCGAAGGTCACCTCGGTGTAGCCGCGGTCGTGGCTCTTCACCAGCGACTCCTTGCACTGGGCATAGCCCGGCAGGATCGGCATCTCGGTGGCGAAATCGACATCTTCGAGCGCCGTGCAGATGCGTTCGTCGAGCGACGGCTGGCTGTCATCGCGCCAGCCCGTCAGGTCGACGAAGCGGGCATTGACGCCGCGATTGCGCAGGAGGAGCGCTGTGACCATCGCCGAATGGGCCTCGCCGAGCGCCGAGACCATCTCGCGGACGGTCATCAGGTGTTCTTCGAGACGGAACTGGCCGAAGGAGCAGAGACGGCTCAGGTCGATCAGGCAGCTGCGGACCCCCTCGATCCGCTCGCGCACGAAATCGTCCGCGGCCCGGCGGTCGCCGGTGTCGTCGAGGACCTTGGCGTTGATCGCCTGCATGTCGCGGCCGACGGCGGTGAGGGCGTCGCCCCAGGCCCATTCGGAATCGGTGCTGGCGAACAGCGCGTGCACGCCCGGCTCGCCAGTCTTCTTGTGCTCGAGCAGCTTGTCGGTAATGCCGCCATAGGCGGAGACGACGAAGATCCGGTTGTAGAGATCGTCACCCTTGCGGCTGCCGATCAGGACGTTCTCCAGCAATTCCTCATGCCGGAGCATGGATGTTCCGCCGATTTTCTCGACTGTATGGTTGGTCATGGGTCTCTCTCCGGGCAATGCCTGGGATGCGTGTGCCGGGTGGGACGGGCCTTTGGCCGCATCGCGGTTCGGCTTGTGGCCCCGCGCCGGCTGGCAGCCAGCGCGCAGGGCTCTGAACGGATCGGGCGGCGCAAGGCCGCCCGGATCGCAGGGTCTTAGATCGCCTCGCCTTCGAGAGCGTAGGCGCCGGTCTCGTCGTGGACTTCCTTGCCGTTCAGCGGCGGATTGAACACGCAGGCGACCGACATCTCGGTCTTCGGCCGGACGATGTGCCGGTCGTGCTTGTCGAGGACGTACATCACGCCCGGACGCAGGTCGTGAACCTCGCCGGTCGCCTTGTCCTCGATCGTGCCTTCGCCGGACACCACGTAAACCGACTCATAGTGGTTCTTGTAATGGAAGTGGTTCTCACCACCGGCGTAGAGCGTGGTGATGTGGAACGAGAAGCCGACATTGTCGGACTTCAGGAGAAGGCGGGTGGAATCCCACCCTTCCGACTTGACGAGGCGTTCGGTCTTGCGGGCTTCTGCGAGATCTCTGACGATCATGTGGATACTCCAATTCGGTGAAATGTGCGGGGTGGTGGTGTCTGCAGCCTATTCGGCTGCGACACGCGCCGGCGCACGAAGAACGGTCTCGAAGGCCTCGGCGACGATATCGAGGCCCCGGGCGAAGGTCTCATCGGAAATCGTCAGCGGTGCCAGCACCTTGACGATCTCGTCGGACGAACCGGCGGTCTCGATGACGAGGCCACGCTCGAAGGCGGCGGCACAGATCTCGGCGGCCTTGTCGCCGGACCCGGTGTCGATGCCGCGCATCATGCCGCGACCCTTGACCCGGAAGCCGTAGCTCTCGGCGATGGCGCCGAGGCGCTGGTTCAGATAGTCGGCCTTGCGGCGAATATCCTTGGCGAAGGCATCGTCGGCCCAGAACTTCTCCAGGGCGGCGCGGGCCGTCACGAAGGCATGGTTGTTGCCGCGGAACGTGCCGTTGTGCTCGGCCGGGGTGAAGACGTCATATTCCGGCTTCACCAGAACCATCGACATTGGCAGGCCGAAGCCCGACAGCGACTTCGCCATGGTGATGATGTCCGGCTGGATGCCGGCGAACTCGAAGGCGAAGAAGTCGCCGCTGCGGCCGCAACCGGCCTGGATGTCGTCGATGATCAGCAGTGCGCCGTGCTTCTTGGCAATCGCGCTGAGGCGCTGCAGGAACTCCTTCGACGCAACGTTGAGGCCGCCTTCGCCCTGGATGCACTCCAGGAGGATCGCCGCGGGGGCGTCGATGCCGCTCGACGTATCGCCGAGCATGTCGTCGAGCATCTGGGCGCTGTCGACGCCTTCGCCATGGAAGCCGTCATAGGCCATGCGGGTGACGCCGGTGAGCTGGCTGCGCGAGCCGGCCCGCTGCGAGCCGTTGCCCGTTGCGGCGAGCGCACCGGTGGTGACGCCGTGATAGCCGTTGGTGAAGGCGATGACGTTCTCGCGGCCGGTGGCCTTGCGGGCGAGCTTCAGGGCCGCCTCGACGGCGTTGGCGCCGGTCGGGCCCTGGAACATCATGCGATGGTCCATGCCACGCGGCTTCAGGATGCGCTCGCTGAACGAGATCAGGAAGGCTTCCTTGGCTTCGGTAAACATGTCGAGGCCGTGGGTCACGCCGTCCGACATGATGTAGTCGACCAGCGCCGATTTCATGTCCGGGTCGTTGTGGCCGTAGTTCAGCGACGCGCAGCCGGCGAGGAAGTCGATATATTCGCGGCCCTCGATGTCGGTCAGCGTGGCGTTCTGCGCCTTCTTGAAGACCGTCGGGAAGCTGCGGCAATAGCTGCGAACCTCGGATTCGAGGCGTGCAAAGGTGGCGGCGCCCGTCGTGGCGGGCGTTTCGGTGTGGTTCAGCATGTGTCAATCCGTGTTGTTACGAACGGAGCCCGCGGCACGGCGGGCATCAACGTTCTGTCCAGGTTCCGGTCGCGCCCGCAGTCTGCTGCGGGGGCTGGCTGTCAGGCAGCCTGTGCCGTCTGTTCCGGCATGTCGTCGGTCTCGGCGGCGCTTGCATCGATCGGCGCGATCGTCAGCATGTGCTCGCTGTCGTGATCGCCCGAGAAGTGCTCGTCGCCGCACAGCCAGACCTTGTCGGTGATCTTAGCATCGAACTCGTCGGCGACGCCCTCGAACATGCGCCAGGAGGACTTGTTGTCCGGCGTGATCGTGGTCTTCAGGCGCTCGACACCCTCGCAGGATTCGCTGGTCAGCAGGTTCGCGATCAGGCGGCGCGCCAGACGGCGGCCACGGGCCGCTTCGGCCACGGCAACCTGCCAGACGAACAGGGCTTCCGGCTCTTCCGGCGGACGGTAGGCGGACACCCAGCCGACGATCTCGCCATCCAGCTCGGCCAGCATGCAGGTGCTGGCGAAGTGGGTGCACTGCAGGAAGTTGCAGTACAGCGAATTGTCGTCCAGCGCCTCGCAGGAGTCGATCAGGTCGTGCACCGCCTGCCCATCCTCACGGACGGGATGGCGGAACGTCAAAGGGCTAGAAACGCTGGCCAATTGGGGACGGTGACCTTTATCGGACTTCTGCATGGACGCGCCTCGTGCGTTATTTCGTTGAGGCGGAATATTTATACGGTCGAAGCGATAGTCAACCGCCGCGGCGCGCTCGCGGGCGATCTGCGCGGGGATTCGGCACCCGCCTCATCAAGGGTTCATCGCGTTATATCAGTGGTTTGAGCACCTTCCGACAGGGCTCGGAAAAAATATTGATGACGGAATGGGCGGCCGGAGGTCATTTGCTGGTCAAATGATTTCTGCCCCAACCCCAAAGAATCGGTTTGATCGTCGAAGGATCCCTCGCTTATATGGCGCCGCCGCCAGGATGCGGCGGAGGCAAAGGGCCTCGCGGACGATCTCATCGGGGTAAAGCGGAACATGGAGGATCGGGGACGGCAGGCGTTGATCGCGCTCAGGCGGATCATTCGCGCCATGGAATTCAGTGCGCGGCGGCTGGCCAAGGAAACCGGCCTGACGAGTTCGCAATTGACGGTACTGCGGATCCTCAGCCAGGGCGAGATGACGCCCAGCGCCATCGCCGCGCAGATCGGCCTGACGCAGGCCACGGTGACCACGCTGATCGACCGGCTGGTTGAGCGCAAGCTGGTGCAGCGCCGCCGTGGCGAGAGCGACCGGCGGCATATCTGGATCGACCTGACGGAAGAAGGCCACGCCATGCTCGCCAGCATGCCGCCCGATCTTCAGGTCAGCTTCCAGAGCGAGTTCGACCGCATGAAGGACTGGGAGCAGGCGATGGTGGTCGCCAGCCTCGAGCGCATTGCGGGGCTTCTGAACGCCGAGCGCATCGACGCCGGTCCGGTGCTCGAATTCGGCGAGATCGCGACACCCCGGCCGTAGTCACGCCGCGGTAGCAGACCTCCGTTCGATCGTGCGGTTGCAACGATTCACCAACGAAAAAGGGCGACCACCGGGGTCGCCCTTTTTCGTTCCGGTCGTCGCCGAGTAGACGTGTCGGCTCCGATGCTCCGTCGTCAGCGCGTGACGATCTCCGGGCCCATCAGGCTGTAGGGCAGGAAGGTCGAGAGCGCCGGCACATAGGTCACCAGGATCAGGAAGAGGAACAGCACGCCCACGAAGGGCAGTGCGGCCTTGACCACCTGGACGAGGCTCATGCCGGTGATGCCGGATGTTACGAACAGGTTGAGCCCGATCGGTGGCGTGATCATGCCGATCTCCATGTTCACCACCATGATGATGCCGAGATGGACCGGATCGACGCCGAGCTCCATGGCGATCGGGAACACGACCGGTGCGACGATCAGCAGGAGGCCCGAGGGCTCCATGAACTGCCCGCCGATCAAGAGCAGGATGTTCACGGCGATCAGGAAGGTGAACCAGTCGAAGCCGGCGCCCAGCATCATGTCGGTGATCGCCTGCGGAATGCGCTCGGCGGTCAGGACATGGGCGAAGAGCAGCGCGTTGACGATGATGAACATGAGCATCACCGTGGTGCGCGACGCCTCCACCATGACCTTGCGCGTGTCCTCGTTGAAGAAGGCGCGGCCGATATTGCGGAACGAGAGCGCGAGGTTGCGCCCCCAGACCGGCAGGCCGGCGCCCAGATGGCCGAGGACGCCCGTCACGCCGGTCCGCTCGCCTCGCCACAGCGTGTAGGCGATGACGAGGATCAGCGAGATGATGCCGCCGACTGTGGCGCGCTCGGCAAAGCTCATCGAGGCGCCACCAGGCGCGTCGGTGGCGAAGAAGGACAGGATCATCCAGACGAAGAAGAAGGCGACGCCATAGACCAGTCCCGAGAAGCCGACGCGGGCCTTGCGGCTGTCGGTCGGCAGCACCCAGGGAATGCCCTTCATCGGGCCCATGTCGCGATAGACGAAGATGGCGACGAAGAAGGCGTAGACGGCGGCGACGGCGGCGGCCTCGGTCGGCGTGAAGACGCCGCCATAGATGCCGCCCAGGATGATGACGATCAGGAACAGGCCCCAGCCGGCATCCTTGCCGTGATGGATGATGTTGCCGAAGCCGTGCCAGGGCTCCGCCGGCAGGTTCTTGATCCGCGCCATGACATAGATGGCGATCATCAGCATCAGGCCGGCGACGGCGCCGGGAATGACGCCGGCGAGGAACATGCGGCCGACCGAGACGTCGGTGGCGGCGGAATAGACCACCATGACGATCGAGGGCGGGATCAGGATGCCGAGCGTGCCGGCATTGGCGATGATGCCGGCGGCAAAGTCCTTGCTGTAGCCGACCTTCTGCATGCCGGCGATGGCGATGGTGCCGATCGCCACCACGGTGGCCGGGGACGAGCCCGACAGCGCCGCAAACAGCATGCAGGCCAGCACCGAGGCCATGGCAAGGCCGCCGCGAAAATGGCCCACCGTCGCGATGGCAAAGTTGATCAGGCGCCGGGCGACGCCGCCGGTCGACATGAAGGCCGAGGCCAGGATGAAGAACGGGATCGCCAGGAGGGTGTAGTTCTGCGACGCGGTGAACAGCTGCAGCGCGACCGAAGACATGGAGTCGGTCGAGAAGAAGGCGATCAGGATCACCGACGACAGGCCGAGCGAGATCGCCACCGGCACGCCGAGGAACAGCAGGCTCAGGACGAGGATGAAGAGAAGGGTGGTTTCCATCCGTCGTCAGTCCTTCAGGAGGTCTTTGTTTTCCGCCACGAGGTCTTCCGCCTCGTGTCCGGCGATGATCAGTTCACGCTCACCGTTCCAGATCATCACCAGGCCCTGCAGGGCGCGGAAGGCCAGAAGGGCCAGGCCGATCGGCAGGATCAGATAGGCGATCCAGCGCTGCACCCGCTCCTGCATGCCGAAGGCTTCCTGGATGAAGACCGGATAGCGCAGATCGTCGAGGCCCAGCCCGATGTCGAAGAAGCGCTTCCAGTAGAAGATCGCGCCGCCGGAGGAATTGGCGCCGAAGACCGACAGCCAGTCGGCCGCCAGCAGCATGATCGCATAGAGCGCGGTGCAGAAGGCGCCGAACAGGGCCACGGCGCGGAACAGCGGCTTGGGGAAGGTGCGGATCAGCGCGTCGACGCCGAGATGGATGCCCTGCTTCAGGCCGTAGCTCATGCCGAACAGGATCATCCAGGCAAACAGGATGCGGGTCAGTTCCAGCGCGCCGGTCCAGCCGCTGTTGAAGCCGTAGCGGGCGACGACCTGCGAGAAGGAAACGAGAGTGATCGCCGCGAGGATGGTGGCGAGAATGTTCTCCTCGATGCGGGTGACCCGCTCGGGCCAGCGCCGTTCGACGAAGAACAGGAGGACGATGAGCGCCAGAATGGCGAGAAACGGCCAGTACGCGCTCATGAATCTCCTCCCGAAACGGCCGATGGCGGCTATGCTGTCCAGTCGACGGTGGCGGCTACTATATCGGACCGCAAAGGGGAAGAGACCCGCCGTCGATACCGTGCATTATTGCGTGGATCGCCTGAAAATCCGGGGCGTCAGCCGGGCCTGCGGGACGACCGGACGCCGATGGGCGCCCGGCCGTTCGTCAGGCGATCAGTTGGCCGGGTTCGACGCCTGCGCGGCGTCGATCACGTCCTGGCCGACGTCGTCGCGGAAGCGATCCCAGACCGGCTTCATCGTGGAGACCCACTGCTCGCGCTGCTCGTCCGAGAGCTCGCGGATGGTGGAGCCGCTGTCGAGGATGTTCTGACGGTTCTTCGCCTCGGTATCGGCGACGGCGTCGTTGGCGGCCTTGGTCGTCTCGTTGACGATGGTCAGGAACTGGTCGCGAACCTCCGGCTCCAGGCCGTCCAGCCATTCGGTGGAGGTGACGAGCAGATAGGCGAGGGCGGCGTGGTTGGTCTCGGTGATGCCGTCCTGCACCTCGAAGAACTTCTGGGTGTAGATGTTCGACCAGGAATTCTCCTGCCCGTCCACGACGCCGGTCTGCAGCGCCTGATAGACTTCCGAGAAGGCCAGCTTCTGGGCCGAGGCGCCCATGGCGCTGATCATCGCCTCGGCGACGTCGGAGGTCTGGATGCGGAACTTCAGGCCGTCGGCGTCGCTCGGCACTTCCAGCGGCTTGTTGGCCGAGAACTGCTTCATGCCCGACAGCCAGTAGCCGAGGCCGGTATAGCCGACGTCTTCCATGACGGTCAGCAGTTCCTTGCCGGTGTCGGAGTTGTTGAAGGTCTGGACGGCCGACAGGTCGGAGAACAGGAAGGGCAGATCGTAGAGGCGGTACTTCTTGGTGTAGGCCTCGAATTTCGACAGCGACGGCGCGGCAAGCTGGACGTCGCCGAGCAGCAGCGCTTCCAGCACCTTGTCGTCGTCGAACAGGGTGGAGTTCGGGAAGACTTCCATGCAGGCGGTGCCGTTCATCTCCTCGTTGACGCGGTTGGCCAGCATGGTGGCGGCGTCACCCTTGGGGTGACCGGTCGCGGCAACGACATGCGCGAACTTGATGACCATTTCGCCATCGTCGCAGCCTGCCGACTGCGCCATGGCGGCAGAGGCCGTCAGGCCGAGAGCGAGGGAGGAGACGGCGCCCAGAAGCAGATTCTTCATCGTGGAAACTCCGGTGTGGTCCAGATCGGACCCGAGTGTAACGAGCGATGCGACCGCCGGGGCGGCACGCATCCATTGTCGCAAGTCGGGTGGGATTTCGGCCGGATCGCGTCACCCGGCCGCCGCGTCGCGACGCTGGCCGAGGCAGCGTGTGTCTCCCGGCAACGGCCTCCCACCGTTGCAATGAGCAGAGGGAAGCAAATGGGACTGGGCTTGGCAAGCACCGCCATGGTAGCATCCCTGGATTGCAGGGGAGAGCTTCGCCGGCGGGCGCGAAAACGCCTATCCGGCCGAGCCGAACGCCTTGAAGGCTACGGTGGTGAAGGTGTCGGCAACACCATCGAGCACCTGCAGCTTTTCCGTGACGAAGTGGCCGAGATCGCGGCCATCGTCGAGATAGAACTTGGCGATCAGGTCGTAATGGCCGGAGGTCGAATAGACCTCCGACATTTCCTCGACCGATTCCTGGAGATCGTTGGCGACCGCATAGGCTGCGCCCGGCCGGCATTTGAACTGGACGAAGATGGTCTGCATCGTTTGTCTCCGGCGGTTGCTGTCGCGGCTCAGAAGAAGGCCTGGAGGCCGGTCTGGGCCTTGCCGAGGATCAGCGCATGGACGTCATGCGTGCCCTCGT